>NZ_JBFTNK010000003.1:0-740639 GCF_056397445.1 Neorhizobium sp. 05N33
ATCGCAATGGCGCTCATCAAAACACCAAAACCAGCCGCGGCATGAGCCAGCCCATCCTTCTGCGCCTCCCGCCAAGACCTCCCGGCGGAAAAACAAATCCACAAAAACAAAACCCGCCGAAAATATCGACGGGTTTGTCAGCAGTCTGGAGGGGCGGTTTTTACCGCCCCTTTTCCGTCAGGCGCTTGCTGCGGCCTGGCCGCTCCACTGCGTGCAGTCGGCGAAATCGACCTTGCGAAATACGTGGCCGATGCCGATCAGCACGGGTTCATCGATGCCGATCTCTGCCATGGCCGCTGCCATGTCGCTCAGCTGTCCTGCCCAGCGCTGCTCGTTCGGCCGCGTCACTGCGCTGACGATCACGACCGGCATGTCGTGCGTCATGCCGGCGTCCGTCAGCTTGCTGACGATCTCGCCCGCAGTGCGTCCCGCCATGTAATAGATGGTCGTGGTCTTCGGATCGGCGAGGCTTTTCCAGTCCAGATTGTCCGGCAGTACGCCTTTGCGCGAATGGCCGGTGACGAAACGAACGCCCTGCGCATGGTCGCGATGGGTGAGCGATACGCCGAGCCGCGATGCCATGGCGCTCGCCGAAGTGATGCCCGGCACCACGTCGACGGGGATGCCTTCTCGTTCCAGGCAGGCGATCTCTTCGCCGGCCCGGCCAAAGACCATCGGATCGCCGGACTTCAGGCGGACGACGCGTTTGCCCGCCTTGGCGAACTTCACCAGCATGTCGTTGATGTCTTCCTGGCGGCAGCTTACCCGGCCACCGCGTTTTCCCACCAACATGCGTTTCGCCTCGCGGCGTGCGAGCTCCAGCACCTCGTCGGAGACGAGATCATCGAACAGGATGACGTCGGCCGCCTGCAGGGCGCGCACGGCCTTCAGCGTCAGAAGTTCGGCATCGCCGGGGCCGGCGCCGACAAGGGTGACACGGCCCTTCTGGGCCGAGGATGCGACGCGGCCGGCATCGGCGAGGATAGCGGCTTCGCTGCCCGATCCCGGTTCGCTGCCGAAGGCGCGGTCCACGAAACGTTCCCAGAAGGCTCTTCGCTGCGGGCCGGGCGCCAGGCGGTCGTTGATCTTTTCCCTGAGCGATTGGGCGAGTTCCGCCCAGCTTTTCAACGAGACTGGCAGCAGGGTTTCGATACGGCGGCGGATCGCCTGCGCCAGGATCGGCGCGGCGCCATCGGTCGAGATGGATACGACGACCGGTGAGCGGTTGACGATCGAACCGAACTGGAACTGGCAGAAGGCGGGTTTGTCGATGACATTGACCGGCACGCCGGCCGCGCGGGCAGCATTGAAAAACGCCTGCGCCTCGTCCTCATCCTCGCAATCCGCAATCGCAATCGCTGCGGCCTCGAAAATCGAAGGGTCCCACACCTTCGGATGATGGATAAAGCGGCCCTGCGGATGTTCCGCCCCGCGTTCGATCAGCTTTTCGAAGGTCTCGGACAGTCTATCCGCATAGACATGCACATTGGCGCCGCAGGCGGCAAGCAGCTCGGCTTTCCAGGCAGCCGCATCCGACCCACCGGCAACGATGACGGGCCTGCCTTCGAGCGCCCAGAAGACCGGAAGCTTCGCAAGCGGCGCCATGCGGGCACCACGATCAGGAGATGCTTCATTCCGCGGCGGCTGCAAGACATCCATCGATGATCCCCCTGATTTCAGCGCGGCAGGAGCCGCAATTGGTGCCGGCATTGGTTGCTTTTCCGACGGCCTCGACGCTGTGGCAGCCGCCTCGCACGGCGCCGATGATCCGGTTGACGCCGACCGAAAAGCAGGAGCAGACGGTGGCGCCGGGATCGGGCTGGTCGGCCCCGGGCCGTCCGGCGACGATCGCAAAGCGCTTGCGCAGGTCGGCGTGTTCGGCGGCAAGTTGGCCGATTGCCCAGTTGCGCGCGACGGCGACCGGCTGGTTCGCGAGGAAAAGTGCGGCGAGCAGCTTTCCGCCGTCGAAAAAGGCGAGGCGCAGGTCGCCGGACTGATGGTCGGCATAACCGAGCGGCTCGATCTCGGCCGGGATGCCGAATGCTGCCCGGCACCAGGCCACCCAGTCCTCGACCGGGTCCGCGAACGCCAGCTCGATCCGCCAGCCGCCATCGGCCTTGGCGAGCGCCCAATAATCCGCTTGCGGGTTCAAGGGTTTTACGGCGGAAACAGCAAAGCCATAGAAGCAAGCGGCGAACGGCCGGGCGGCAATCGCGACATTCTTCGAAGCTGGTTGGCCGGAAAACGGGTCGGTGACGGGTGCGACCAGCGCATCGATGCGGGCTTTTGCGGCGAACTGGTCGTTCCAGTGCATCGGCACGAAGACGTTTCCACGGGCCTGGCGTTCGGTGACCAGAGCCCGCACGATTGCCTTGCCGTGCGGGCTTTCGAGTTCGACCAGGCCGGCGCCGCGAATGCCGAGGTCCATCGCATCGCGTGGATGGAGTTCCGCAAAGGGCTCGGCGATATGGCCGGAAAGCCTGGCGCTTTTCGCCGTTCGCGTCATCGTGTGCCAATGGTCGCGGATGCGGCCGGTATTCAGCGTCAGCGGGTATTTTTCGTTGGTACGGTCGGTCTCGGGAGCCTGGACGGGGACGAAACGTGCCTTACGATCTGGGTGATAGAAGCCGCCATCGGCGAAGAAGCGCTTGTCGCTGCCCCCCTCTGGCCTGCCGGCCATCTCCCCCTCAAGGGGGGAGATCGGCTGGGCGCCAACTCTTTGTCCAAAATCATCCGTCGAGCAGGCCGTCTCGTTTCTTTGGAAGCGACGATCCTGCCGCTTGTGATCTCCCCCCTTGAGGGGGAGATGGCCGGCAGGCCAGAGGGGGGTATCTCCCAGCGGAGCAGGCCATTGGAACGGCGTCAGTGCATCGTATCCCTCTTCGCCGATTTCGACACACGCTCCGATATCGAAATCCCGGCTGCCGTCGTTCTCGAAGGCCGAAAGTGCGGCATGTTCGGCGAAGATCTCAGCCGCAGATTGATAATCGAAGCCGTCAAAGCCCATGCGTCGGCCGACCTCTGCCATCTGCCACCAATCGGCCTTGGCTTCACCAGGCGCGGAGAGAAACCAGCGCTGGCGGGAGATGCGGCGTTCCGAATTGGTGACGGTGCCGTCCTTTTCGCCCCAGCCGACCGAAGGCAGCAGGACATGGGTGTGGCGGGCCGTGTCGGTGTCCCGAAGAATGTCGGAGACAACTACGAAAGGACAGGCCTTGATGGCGGCCTCAACCGCATCGGCATCCGGCATCGAAACGACCGGATTGGTGGCCATGATCCACAGCGCCTTGATCCGCCCGTCGGCAACAGCGCGGAACATGTCGACGGCCTTCAGGCCCGGCTTTTCGGCGATCCGCGGCGAGGCCCAGAAACGCTGCACCCGGTCGCGATCGTCTGCGCTTTCGATCGCCATATGGGCGGCGAGCATGTTGGCGAGACCGCCGACCTCGCGGCCGCCCATGGCATTCGGCTGGCCGGTCAGCGAAAAGGGTCCTGTGCCCGGCCGGCCGATGCGGCCGGTCGCCAGATGGCAGTTGATGATGGCGTTGACCTTGTCCGTCCCCGACGCCGACTGGTTGACGCCCTGGCTATAGCAGGTGACGACCTTTTCCGTCGTCTCGAACAGGTGAAAGAACTCGCGAAGCTGTATCGCCGGCAGGCCCGTCCGCTCCATCAATTCGGTGAAGGAAAGCGCGGCAGCGGCAGCAAAGGCTTCGCCAAATCCTTGCGTATGTGCGGCGATATAGTTCTGGTCGATCGCCGGGCTTTGCGCCAGATGGGCGAGCAGGCCCATGAACAGCGCCACGTCGCCATCCGGCCGGATGCCCAGATGCAGGTCGGCAATGTCGCAGGTCATCGTCCGGCGCGGATCGATGACGACGATCTTCATGCCCGGCCGCGCGGTCTTGGCTGCTGCGAGCCGCTGGTAGATCACCGGATGGCACCAGGCGAGGTTGGAGCCGGTGAGGATGACCAGATCGGCGAGTTCGATGTCCTCGTAGGTGCCGGGAACGGTATCGGATCCGAAAGCGCGGCGGTGGCCGGCGACGGACGAAGACATGCAAAGCCTGGAATTGGTGTCGATATTTGCCGAGCCGATGAAACCCTTCATCAGTTTGTTGGCAACGTAATAGTCTTCGGTCAGCAACTGGCCGGAGACGTAGAAGGCAACAGAATCCGGTCCGTGTTCGGCGATGGTTTTCGAGAATTTTTCGGCGACGAGATCGAGCGCCTCGTCCCAATCCGTCTGCCGGCCGAGGATCTCGGGGAAGAGGACACGCCCCTCGAGATCGATCGTTTCGGCAAGCGCCGATCCCTTGGAACAGAGCCGGCCGAAATTGGCCGGGTGTTCCGGATCGCCTTTGACCGTCACGGCGCCGTTGTCCGCCACCGTGGCGATGACGCCGCAGCCGACGCCGCAATAGGGGCAGGTCGTCCTTGTGGTGTTTCCACCCGCCTGCATTTCCGTTTCCAGAAGGCCCGCCCCCATCGGTTCACTCCGCCGGAACGCCGGCAGGATTGCCGATATGGCCAGCCTGAGCGCTCTGCTTGCCCTTCTTGCGACCATGGGTCGAGTAAAGCGTCAGACCGACGAAGGTGAGGCCGCCGACAAGATTGCCGATGACGGTCGGGATTTCGTTCCAGATCAGATAATCCATGAACGAGAACTTGCCGCCCAGCAGCAGGCCGGAGGGGAACAGGAACATGTTCACGATGGAATGTTCGAAACCCATGTAGAAGAACAGCATGATCGGCATCCACATGCCGATGACCTTGCCGGACACGGAGGTCGACATCATCGCGGCGACGACGCCGGTCGAAACCATCCAGTTGCAGAGAACGCCGCGGATGAAGAGCGTCAGCATGCCGGCCGCGCCGTGGGCCGCGTAACCGAGCGTGCGGCCTTCGCCGATATGGCCGATTCTCTGGCCAACCTCGTTGGGCACCTCGCTGAAACCGAAGGTGAAGATGATCGCCATCATCACCGCAACGAGGAAGGCGCCGGCGAAATTGCCGATGAAGACGAGCGTCCAGTTACGCAGAACGCCACCAGCGGTCGCTCCCGGCCGCTTGTCGATCAGGGCAAGCGGTGAAAGCGTAAAGACGCCCGTCAGAAGATCGAAGCCCATGAGATAGAGAAGGCAGAAGCCGACCGGGAAGAGGATTGCGCCGGCAAGCGCATTGCCGGTCTGCACCGTGATGGTGACGGCAAAGGCGGCGGAAAGCGCAAGGATTGCGCCCGCCATGAAAGCCCGGATCAGGGTGTCGCGCGTAGACATGAAGATCTTCGCCTCGCCGGCGTCGATCATCTTCGTCACGAATTCCGTTGGTGTGACATAGGACATTTTTTTCTCGTCTCCCTAGAGCGTAGTCGTTTGAAATGGCCGCGCCGATTATTCGGCTGCGGCCAGCTGTTCTTCGAGTGCCATGAAAATGTCTTCGCCGCGCAGTTCGAGCCGGATGGTCCGGACCGAACCTTCGTCGGCGCCGAGCGCCTTGCCGGTTTCGAGCGAGATCACCCAGTTGTGCAGCGGACACGTCACCGAGGTGCCGTGCACGATGCCCTGGCTCAGCGGCCCTCCCTTGTGAGGGCAATGATCTTCGATGGCGAAGACCTGGTTTTCGGCGGTGCGGAATACGCCAATCTTGCCTTGCGGGGTCTTCACGCAACGCGCGCCGCGGAGCGGAATGTCGGTCAGCTTGCCGATCGCGATCCAGTTCATGTCCATCTCCTCACTCGGCTGCATGCGAGTAACCGACCGTCGCCATCGGCCGGAACTCGTGTTTGTCCTTGCCGGAGACGCGCTCCGACCAGGGATCGACCTGGGCGAATTTCTGGGAGAAGACAAAGCGCTCGTAATAGGCCTGGCGCTTCTCCGTATCGGTCATGATCTGCCGGCGGATTTCCTCGAGGCCGATGCGCTTCGCCCACTTGTAGATGCGCTCGAGGTAACGGCCCTGTTCGCGGTACATCTGCGTGAGTGCGACGATGTATTCGAGCGCCTCCTCCTCGGTCTTCACCAGGCCGAGCACTTCGGTGCCCTTGATGTCGAGGCCCGCGGCGCCTGCGAAATGGATCTCGAAGCCCGAGTCCACGCAGATGACGCCGATGTCCTTGCAGGTCGCTTCCGCACAGTTGCGCGGACACCCCGAGACGGCCAGCTTCAGCTTGGCCGGTGTCCAGGAGCCCCACATGAATTTCTCGATGCGGATGCCGAGGCCGGTCGAATCCTGCGTGCCGAAGCGGCACCAATCGGAGCCGACGCAGGTCTTCACGGTGCGCAGGCCCTTGGCATAGGCCTGGCCGGAGATGAAGCCGGCCTTGCCGAGATCGGCCCAGACGGCAGGCAGGTCTTCCTTCTCGATGCCGAGAAGGTCGATACGCTGGCCGCCGGTGACCTTCACCATCGGGATCTCGAACTTGTCGACGACGTCGGCGATCGCCCTCAATTCCTGCGAATTGGTGACGCCGCCCCACATCCGCGGCACGACGGAATAGGTGCCGTCCTTCTGGATGTTGGCGTGGACGCGTTCGTTGATGTAGCGCGACTGGTAATCGTCGGCATATTCATCCGGCCAGTCGCAGACGAGATAATAGTTGAGCGCCGGGCGGCATTTAGCGCAGCCGCAGGAGGTCTTCCATTCCAGTTCCTGCATGACCGCCGGGATGGTCTTCAGGCCCTTCGCCTTGATCAGGCGGCGGACGTCGTCATGGCCGAGCTCGGTGCAGGTGCACATCGGTTGCACGGCCTTCGGATTGTAGGCATCGCCAAGCGTCAGAGCCATCAGCTGTTCGACGAGGCCGGTGCAGGTGCCGCAGGAGGCGGAAGCCTTGGTGTGGGCGCGCACATCGTCGAGCGATGTCAGGCCCTTGGCGGTAATGGTCGAGGTGATCTTGCCCTTGCAGACGCCGTTGCAGCCGCAGATTTCCGCATCATCCGGCAAGGCTGCAACGGCCGCCATAGGGTCCAGCGGGGACCCTCCCTGGTAGGCCTGGCCGAAGATCAGCGTATCGCGCATCTCCGTGATATCGGTCGCCTTCTTCTTCAGGTCGTTAAACCAGGCGCCGTCTGAGGTCTCGCCGTAAAGAACCGTGCCGATGATGCGGTTGTCCTTCAGGACGAGGCGCTTGTAGATGCCGGCGGTAGCATCGCGCAGCACGATTTCCTGCCGATCGTCACCATCGGCGAAGTCGCCGAGCGAATAGAGGTCGATGCCGGTGACCTTGAGTTTGGTGGGCGTGTCGGAATGCACGAAGGCCGGCTTCGTATCGCCTGCCAGATGCGATGCCGCGATGCGGGCCATTTCGTAGAGCGGTGCGACGAGGCCATAGACCATGCCGCCCACTTCGGCGCATTCGCCGATGGAATAGATGTCGCCGTCAGACGTCTGCATTCCCGCATCGACGACGATGCCGCGATTGACCGCAAGGCCTGCTTCCTTGGCGAGGCCGGCGCTCGGGCGGATGCCGACGGCCATGACCACCAGCGTCGCCGGGATGATCGTGCCGTTGTCGAGTTCGACGCCCTCGACCTTGCCATTGCCGATGATCTGTTTGGTATTGGCCTTGCAGATTACCTTGATGCCGCGTTCCTCGACGGCCTTCTGCAGCAGGTAACCGGCGGCCGGATCGAGCTGGCGCTCCATCAGCGTCGGCATCACGTGCAGCACGGTCACGTCCATGCCGCGCTGGGCAAGACCGGCTGCCGCTTCGAGACCGAGCAGACCGCCACCGATGACGATCGCCTTTTCACGCGACTGGGCGGCGAGAAGCATGGCCTGGACGTCGTCGAGGTCGCGATAAGTGATGACGCCCGGCAGGTCCTTGCCCGGTACCGGGATGATGAACGGCACCGAGCCGGTGGCGATCACCAGCTTGTCGTAGCTTTCAGTGACGCCGTGATCGGAGGTAACGGTCTTCGCCGCCCGGTCGATCGCGACGATCTTGTGGCCCTTGTAGAGCGTGATGCCGTGGTCGATGTACCAGCCGTCGCCATGGATGACGATCTGCTCGAAGCTCTTTTCGCCGGAAAGCACCGGCGAGAGCATGATGCGGTCGTAGTTGACGCGTGGTTCGGCGTTGAAGATCGTGACGTCGTAGCGGCCGGGCGCCTGTTCGAAGAGGTGTTCCAGCATGCGTCCCGGCGCCATGCCATTGCCGATGATGATGAGTTTTTCTGTCATGGTTTTTACTCCGCGGCTTCAACGAAGCGGTGGCGTTCGTAGAGGAATTTCAGCACTGCCTCGCGGCACTTGAGATACGTACGGTCGGAAGCAAGCTCGATGCGGTTGCGCGGTCGGGGGATCGGCACGTCGAGCACCTCGCCGATCTTGGCGGCCGGGCCGTTCGTCATCATTACGATGCGGTCGGAAAGCAAAACGGCCTCGTCGACATCGTGGGTGATCATCACCATCGTGTTGCCGAGCCGCGAATGGATCTCCATGACCGCGTCCTGCAGGTGGGCACGAGTCAGCGCGTCCAGCGCGCCGAAGGGCTCGTCGAGCAGCAGGATCTTCGGTTCCATGGCGAGTGCCCGGGCAATGCCGACGCGCTGCTTCATGCCGCCCGAAATCTCGGATGGGCGCTTGTCCTTGGCATGGGCCATCTGCACGAGGTCCAGATTGGCCATGACCCATTCGTGCCGTTCGGTCCGGCTCTTGGTGCGGCCGAAGACCTTTGAGACGGCGAGGTTGACGTTTTCGTAGACCGTCAGCCAGGGCAGCAGCGAATGGTTCTGGAAAACGACGGCGCGTTCCGGCCCCGGTGCGTTGACCTCACGATTTTCGAGCAGGACAGCACCTGCCGAGACGGGTGTCAGACCGGCGATGAGGTTGAGGAGCGTGGACTTGCCGCAGCCGGAATGGCCGATGATCGAAACGAACTCGGCCTTGGAGATCGTCAGGTTGATATCCTTCAGAACTTCGGCACGATTGCCGCCGCGGTCAAAATGTTTGTCGATATGGTCGAGCTTCAGATAGGCGTTCATGGTCCGCTCCTCAGTTTGCCGAAGCGCCGCGGGTGATGATCTTGCCGAGCGCGGAAACCAGCTTGTCGAGGGCGAAGCCGACGACGCCGATATAGGCCAGCGCGACGATGATGTCGGGCAGGCGCGAAGAGTTCCACGCATCCCAGATGAAGAAGCCGATGCCGACGCCGCCGGTCAGCATCTCGGCGGCGACGATCGCCAGCCACGAGAGGCCGATTCCGATCCTGAGGCCGGTGAAGATGTACGGGGCGGCCGACGGCAGCATGATCTTGAAGAAGAATTCGATCTGGTTCAGCCGCAGCACCTGCGCGACGTTGCGGTAATCCTGCGGGATGTTGCGCACGCCGACGGCGGTGTTGATGATGACAGGCCAGATCGAGGTGATGAAGATCACGAAGATCGCAGAGGGGTTCGAGTCCTGGAAGGCGGCGAGCGACAGCGGCAGCCAGGCGAGTGGCGGCACGGTGCGCAGCACCTGGAAGATCGGGTCGAGCCCGCGCATAGCCCAGACGGATTGGCCGATGATCGCGCCGATCAATACCCCGGCTACAGACGCAAGACCGAAGCCATAGGCGACGCGCTGCAGCGACACGAGGACGCGCAGCCCCAGGCCGATATCCTGCGAACCGTTGTAGAAGAATGGCGAGACGATCAGGTCATAACTTTGCTGCCAGACGACATGCGGCGAAGGAAGCGAGGCATTCGGCGCCGAACAGAGGACTTGCCAGACGAGCAGGATCAGCGCCAGCACGATAACCGGCGGCACGACGTTGCGCAGTGTCGTCATGCCGATCTGCTTGAAATCGATCCTCGATACGGGCTTGCCGGAAAAGGGGACGATAGTTGCTGCCGGCTTTGCGGTGGCGACTGCGGAAACATTTTCTTTTTTTGCCAGGGCGGACATCTGCGCGCTCCTTAGAAGGGGAAAAGGCCGGCGCGTGCGTCCACGCGCCGGAGGTGGGGAAATCAGGACGCCGCCTTGATCGAAAGGCTGTCGAGATAGGCCGAGGGGTTTTCCGGATCGAAGATCTTGCCGTCGAAGAAGGTTTCTTTTCCGCGCGAGGAGGAAGCCGGGATGTCGGCTGCCGCGACACCGAGATCCTTGGCGGCATCGCGCCAGATGTCCTCGCGGTTCACCTGGTTGACCAGCGCCTTGATGTCGGTATTGCCCGGAAGGTAACCCCAGCGGATGTTCTCGGCCATGAACCAGGTGTCATGGCTCTTGAACGGATAGGACGCGCCGTCCTTCCAGAACTTCATGTACAGGTCGGTGCCCGGAACCATGCGGCCGTTGCCATAGTTGATATCGCCCTTCAGGCGTCCGAGGACGTCCTTCGGCGGCACGTTGAACCACTGGCGGCGCCCGAGGATTTCGGCCATCTCCGCCTTGTTGTCCATGCTTTCGCACCATTGCTGGGCCTCCATGACAGCCATCAGCAAAGCCTTGGCGGCGTTCGGGTTCTTTTCGATCCATTCGGCGCGCAGGCCGAGCGCCTTTTCCGGATGGCCCTTCCAGAGTTCGCCGGTGGTGGCGGCGGTGAAGCCGATGCCCTGGTTGACGAGCTGCTCGTTCCAGGGTTCGCCGACACAGAAGACGTCCATGTTGCCGACCTTCATATTCGCCACCATCTGCGGCGGCGGCACGACGATGGTCGAGACGTCCTTGTTGGGGTCGATGCCGCCGGCGGCGAGCCAGTAGCGGATCCAGAGGTCATGGGTGCCGCCCGGGAAGGTCATGGCGGCCTTGATTTCCTTGCCTTCGGCCTTCTTCTTGTCGAACGCCGCCTTCAGCTTGGAGGCGTCGAGCTGTACGCCGGTCTCGGCATATTCCTTGGCGACCGAAATGCCCTGGCTGTCGAGGTTGAGGCGGGCGAGGATCGCCATCGGCACCGGCTTGTTGTTCTGGGTCACCTTGCCGGTGTGCATCAGGTAGGGGAGCGGCGAGAGGATATGGGCGCCGTCGATGCCGTTGGCGGCACCGCCAAGCACGAGGTTGTCGCGGGTCGCACCCCAGGAAGCCTGCTTGGCGACGTCGACATCGGGGAGGCCGTGCTTGTCGAAGAAACCCTTTTCCTTGGCGATGACCAGCGGGGCGGCGTCGGTGAGCGCGATGTAGCCGAGCTTGATGCCTTTGACTTCCGGGCCGGCCCCGGCTGCGAAGGCGCCGGACGGGAATGCGGTCTTGACGGCGCCGACGAGGGCGACAGTGGCTGTGGTCTTGATCAGGCTGCGGCGGGTGATGCCGCTCGTCAAAATCCCAGTCTTCGAAATCTTGGTCATGCGCAGGTTCCCTCTGCTGGTTCTTAGGAATTCAGGCACAAAAAAACGCCGCTTGGAGATTGCGCCTGCGGAAACTGGGAGGAGTTTCCGGGCAGCAAAAACCTTGCGACGTCGATGTCTCTGGAAGCGCTTATCGCGCGCTTATCTGCTCCAATCGCCATTGACTGGGGCGATTATGAAGAAGCAAGCGGCGTGCCAAGTCCAATGTAATCCTCTAGGCCATTGAAAATGAAATGAATTTCTTCTATGAAACTTTTGGCTTAAATTGTCGGCAATCTGTGCGACTGCAATATTTTTGTGCGGTTGCTAAATTGAATGCGCGCAATTGCTGTGCAGCACATCTCGGAAGATCAGACCTCGTCGCGGTCGGCGGGGATTGCGAGAGAGCTGCTGACGGCGAAATTTTCGACATAGGTCGCCATCTCGGAAGGGTCGAAGACATGGCCGTCCATAAAGCGGTCGCCATCCCGGTCGCCTTCGACGCCGATGTCGGGTTGCGTCGGTCCGATGCCGAGCGCGGTCCGATAGAGATCGGGACGATAGGCTGCGGCAGCGGCGGCCAAACCTCCCTCGCTGAACCCTACCTGACCCCAGCGGATCATCTGGCTGTAGAGCCATAATGCGTGGCTTGGCCGCGGGTAGTTCGCAAAGCCGCGATGGAAGGTGAAATAGTCGGCGATGACGCGGCGGTTGCCCTTGGCGTCGAGGCTGAATTCGCCGGACAATACGTGACGGATGATATTGACCGGGGCGCCGATGAAGCGGGGTCCGGCCAGGACTTCCGCCAGCGCATCATGGTTTTCCGCCTTGTCGCACCAGCGGGCTGCGGCATCGAGCGCGACGATGAGCCGGGAAACGGTTTCGGGGTGGCTTTCGGCCCATTCCGGCCGCATGGCGATCACCTTTTCCGGTGCCGACGGCCAGATGTCCTGCTTGGCGGCGACGATGCGGCCGACACCGCGTTCGGAGGCGACCATGTTCCATGGAGCACCGACGCAGAAACCGTCGATAGCGCCGGCTGCCAGCGCATCCGATGTCAGCGGTGGCGGAACGACGACAAGCTTGACGTCACGGTCCGGATCGATGCCGCCGGCGGCGAGCCAGTAGCGGAATTCGTAATTGTGCGAAGAGAACGGATAGGTCATGCCGAGCGTCGGCAGGGTCTCGGCATTGGCCTTCATGCTGCGGATCACGGTTGCCAGGGCCTGGGCATTTTCCAGCGCGCCCGCAGTCTCGGAAAGACCGGCCGTCTCGCGCATCCGGTCGAAGAGGCGGGTCGAGAGCGTGATGGCATTGCCGCCGCGGCCGAGCGAAAACGGCGTGATAGTCGGCGAGGGGTTGGAGCCGAGGCCGAGCATCGAGGCGACGGGCATCGGCGACAGCATGTGGGCGATGTCGAACTGGCGGAAGGCGAGGCGGTCGCGGACATTGGCCCAGGAAACGTCCTTGACCAGATCGAGCGTCAGTCCTTCCTTCGCGGCAAAGCCGAATTCGGCGGCGGCGATCAGCACGGATGCATCCACCAGCGGAATAAAGCCGGCTCGCAGGACTTTGGGCCCTTCACCGTCGGCGCGGGCAGGGGCGCCGAGATTGCTTCCGGATCGGTCGGTCTTGGTCATCATGTTCACTCCGGCTTTCTCCCGGACATTTCGGTACTCGACATCATCACATCAACAAGCCCGCGGCAGTCACAACGCTCTGGGCGATATCCGATATCTTCTTCTTTTCGTTCATCGCCGTCTGGCGCAGCAGAGCGAAGGCATCCTCTTCGGAAAGGCCGCGCATCTTCATGAGGATACCCTTGGCGCGTTCGATCACCTTGCGTTCCTCGAGCGCCGACTTCGCCTCCGCGAGTTCCCGCTGAAGCCGGCTGAAGGCGTTGAAGCGGCTGACCGCCATGTCGAGGATCGCCTTGACGCGCTCCTTCTTCAGCCCGTCGACCACATAGGCCGAGACGCCCGCATCCATCGCCGCTTCGATCAGGGCCGTATCGGAACGGTCGACGAACATGGCGATCGGCCGGCTGACGGTGCGGGTCAGTTGGAACAGATGCTCCATCATGTCGCGGTTGGGGTTCTCGATATCGATGACGATAACGTCCGGCTTCAACGTTTCGATGATGCGCGCGACGCCCTGGACCTCGTGGATGACCGTGACTTTGCTATGCCCAGCCTCCCGCAGCCCTTCCTCGATAATGGAAGCGCGGATGGCATTTTCATCGATAACCAGAATGGTGAGATCGGGTGCCGGCATCCTTATAGGAATGACGCAGCGCAGCAATCTTGGCAAGCCTGCTAATCCGCTAATCAAATCGTGCCATCATCCATCGCGTGGAAAGAACCGGTTAACCTTTATTTTCTACTTCCTGTGAGAATGTGCCGTTCCCGTATCTCGTCTGGTTGTCATGCAGTTCTCACGCAATAATCATCCCCAGAGTTCTGACCTCCCTAACGCCGAAGACGATGCCGTCGACGCGGCGCAGCAGCCTCGTCCCGCGCAGAGCCTCGCGGATTTCAATCAACCGGTTCTGGAGCAGGCGCCTTGGCAGGCGGCTTTCCGGCTGGCGCCGAACGTGCGATTCACCCGCACGCCCGAAAGCGTGCTCGCCCGCAAGGCGAATGCCGGACAGGCTCCTGAGGGGCCGGTCAATATGCCTGTTGCCGAAGAGATCGAAGTGATTCCGTCCGAAGTGTTCCTGACAGCTGCCACTCATGATTCTCCGGCAACCTATCAGCCGTCCGCCGCCCCCCTCGAACAGATCGCAGGCCTGCAGCAGCTTGCCGCGACGATGCGTTATCACGTGCCGGAAACGCATTCGGTGATCGTAACGCGGCCCGAACCGGTTCAGAAGGCGACACCTCTCGTGGCGCCGCGCCAGGACATCGCGATCTCCGATTTCGCCTTCTGGGACGCGATGCCGTTCGAGCTCGAAGGGCCAAATGTCGTTGAGGACGAAGCCCGACCGGTCGAATCGCAGGTGTTGCCGATCGTCGTGGCGCAACCCGGCGCCCCGGTCACGGATCTCTATCGCGAAGTGCCGCGCAGGACGGCAGCCAGGACCGTGGTCGTCGCGCCGTCTCCGAGACCGGAGCCGGTCAAGACGCCCGGACCGGTTCAGCCCGCTCCGCAGCGCGTGGCGAAAACCAAGACACCGGTCGTCGTCGCACCCGTGCCTGCCCCTGTCGCGCAGCAGGTACCTGTATCCGCGCCGGTCATGGCCGCGGAGCCTGTTGCCCTGCAACCGGCTCCCGTCCAACCCGAGATCGCACGTCCGCGGACCGTGCGGCCGGCGGAAGCGGAATATGAGTTCCCGCCGATCTCGCTGTTGCAGGAGCCGCAGGGCGAGCGTGGCCAGGCCATGCAGCCGGATGCCCTGCAGCAGAGCGCCGGCCTGCTCGAAAGCATTCTCGAGGATTTCGGCATTCGCGGCGAGATCATCGATGTGCGGCCGGGTCCGGTCGTGACGCTTTACGAATTCGAGCCGGCGCCCGGTGTCAAATCTTCGCGGGTCATCGGCCTTGCGGACGATATCGCCCGGTCGATGTCGGCGCTGTCCGCCCGCGTCGCCGTGGTACCCGGCCGCAACGTCATCGGCATCGAACTGCCGAACGCGACGCGCGAAACCGTCTATTTCCGCGAACTGATCGAGTGCGAGGACTATTGGGAGACCAAGCATCGGCTGGCGCTCTGCCTCGGCAAGACGATCGGCGGCGAACCTGTTATCGCCGAACTCGCCAAGATGCCGCATCTGCTTGTCGCCGGCACCACCGGCTCGGGCAAGTCGGTTGCCATCAACACAATGATCCTGTCGCTTCTCTACCGGCTGCGGCCGGAGGAATGCCGGCTGATCATGATCGACCCGAAGATGCTGGAGCTTTCCGTCTATGACGGCATTCCGCACCTTTTGACCCCTGTCGTGACCGATCCCAAGAAAGCCGTCCTGGCGCTGAAATGGGCGGTTCGCGAGATGGAGGATCGCTACAAGAAGATGTCGCGCCTGGGCGTGCGCAATATCGACGGCTACAATCAGCGCGCCGCAAGCGCCCGCGAAAAAGGCGAGGTCATTTCTGTCAGCGTCCAGGCGGGCTTCGACCGGCAGACAGGCGAGATCCTCTACGAAGAGCAGGAGATGGATCTCTCCCCCATGCCTTACATCGTCGTCATCGTCGATGAGATGGCCGACCTGATGATGGTCGCCGGCAAGGATATCGAAGGTGCGATCCAGCGGCTGGCGCAGATGGCGCGCGCTGCCGGCATCCACCTGATTATGGCGACCCAGCGTCCCTCGGTCGACGTCATCACCGGCACGATCAAAGCGAATTTCCCCACCCGCATCTCCTTCCAGGTAACGTCGAAAATCGACAGCCGCACCATTCTCGGCGAACAGGGCGCGGAACACCTGCTCGGCCAGGGCGACATGCTGCATATGGCGGGTGGCGGGCGGATTTCCCGCGTCCACGGCCCGTTCGTTTCGGATGCCGAAGTCGAACTGGTGGTCCGCCACCTGAAGACCCAAGGCCGGCCGGATTATCTCGGCACGGTTACCGAGGATGAAGACGCCGAGGAAGACGAGGACGTTTCGAGCCAGGAAGCCGTGTTCGACAAGAGCGCGATGGGCGGAGACGACAGCGACGAACTGTACGACAAGGCCGTCAAGGTGGTCATGAAGGACCGCAAGTGCTCGACCTCCTATATCCAGCGTCGCCTTTCGGTCGGCTACAACCGCGCCGCCTCTTTGGTGGAGCGAATGGAGCAGGAAGGCTTGGTCGGCCCCGCCAACCATGTCGGCAAACGCGAGATCATTGCCGGCGGCCGTTCCGCCACAGCCGAGGATTTCGGGGACTGATCGCCGGCAGCCCTTACCGCTGGCGGCAGATGAAGGGCAGGAAACTGCTCGCGGTGCCGAAATTCATCGCCGCCATGGTCAGCGCATTGGCGAGCTCGATCTCCTTGGGCGAGCGCGGGCAGACGTCCGCACCGCTCGAACAGCCATCGGCGATGAACTTTTCGTTGCCTTTGATGAACTCGGCGCTAACGCTCTCGAGCCCAATGAAATCCTTGGCCCGGTTCCAGGCGCGCTCGTAGCGGACGCATTTTTCCTTGGCCCAGGCTTCGACTTCAGCATCCTCGGCACGGATGGGGCCGAAGCTCGCCAGAGTGACGGCAAGGATCAATAGAATTCTGGTCATGTGGCACCCGGATCGATGGCTCCGGCGGATTACCGGCTGCGGATATAGTCGCTGAGCCGGTTCGCGGCATCCTCGACCTGCAACGGATCGCGCAGGAAACAGGCGCGCATGAAGCCTTGTCCGCCCGGGCCGAAGGCGGTTCCCGGCGCCAATCCGACGCCGGTCTTGTCGACGATCCTGAACGCCTCCCCGCGGCTGTCGGTGACACCGTCGATCTTCAGGAAGGCATAAAGTGCGCCCGCCGGTTTCAGCGTTTCCACCCGGTTGGTGGCAATCAGCGCGTCGCAGAGGATGTCGCGGGATTTCCGCGCCCGTTCGATATTGGTGCGGACGAAGTCGTCGCCCTGTTCGAGGGCGGCAATCGCGCCCTTCTGCATGAACTGGGCGACGCCGGATGTCGAATACTGGATGAGGTTGGTCAGCGTCTGGCCGATTTCAGCGGGCGCGACCATCCAGCCGACCCGCCAGCCGGTCATGCACCAGTTCTTCGAGAAGGAATTCGCAAAGATGATTCGGTCTTCCGGCTCCATGATGTCCATGAAAGACGGCGCGCGGGCGCCTTCGAAATAATAGAGGCCGTAGATCTCGTCGGCGACGATCCACAGGCCGTGCTTGCGGGCGAGTTCGAGGACGGCCTTGAGGTCGTCATGCGTCGCGGTCCAGCCGGTCGGGTTGGACGGCGAGTTGATGAAGAGGGCGCTGGTCTTCGGTGTGATCGCTGCCTCCAGCCGGTCGATATCGAGCGCCCAGCGACCGTCGGTAAAGTCGAGTTCGACGGTCACCGGCTTGGCTTCCGAAACACCGATGGCGTTGACGACATTCGGCCAGGCAGGAGAGAGGTAAACGATTTCGTCGCCGGCGGAGGCGACGGTCTGGATGGCGAGCACGATCGACTGCATGCCGGAGCCGGTGACATAGATGTTGTCGACCGACAGGTCCCGTCCGTAGTGCCGCTGGTAATAACGCACGATCGATTCGCGGAGCGCCGGGATACCCTGCGTCCAGGTGTAGAAGGTTTCGCCGGCGAGCAGGGCTTCGCTGGCGGCGCGGGTGATGAAATCGGGCGTCGGCAGGTCACCTTCGCCGATCCAGAGCGGCATCAGGTTTTCGCGGCCTCGGGCATAGGTGACGATCTCGCCAATGCCGCTGCGGGGCGCTGCTGCGGCGCGGGCGCTGATCTCCGGTCTGATGATTGTCATGGATTGCCCTGTCGGTCCTGCTGGTTTGTCGCAAAACTGACTTGGCCCAACCGCGCCCGCGGGTCAATATTTCCCGTGCCGGATTTTAATGTTTACTGGCTGGTGGTGCTCGCGAAACGGCCGAAAGTGCCGCGAGAGAAACACAGCGGATCGCCTTCGCGGTGGGCTGCGCGCAACACGCGGCCGAGGATCAGCGTATGATCGCCGGCATCGTGCATCGAGGACAGCTCGCATTCGAAACGGGCGAGCGTGCCGGGTATGACCGGCACGCCTTCACGGTTCAGGTTCCAGCAAAGCTCCTCAAAGCCGAGACCGCCGCGGGTGAACCGGGCGCTGAGCAGATCCTGGTCGGCGCTGAGCACATGGATGGCGAAATGGTTCGCCGCCGTGAAGGCGCCATGACGAGACGAGCTCTTTGCCGGCGACCAGAGAACGAGCGGCGGATCGAGCGACACCGAGGTGAAGCTGTTGACCGTCATGCCGATCGGGCCATCCGGCGTTGTTGCCGTCACCACAGTCACACCGGTCGTGAACGCCCCGAGCGCGTTGCGATAATGCCGCGCGGTCGATGCATCCGGAACGAAGATCTGTTCGCTGGATATGCTTGCGGTGTCAGCAGTGATCATCATGGCACCTGCTTTCCGGTTGCGGCTGTGTAGAGTTCGAACCAGGTCTGCCGATCGATGGTAACCTTCAAGGCGTCCGCGCTCGTCGCGATGCGCGCGATATTGTTGGTTCCGATGATCGGAAGAATGTTTGCCGGGTGATGCAGCAGCCAGGCGAGCGCCACAGCCGACGGATCGACGCCTTGTTCTGCCGCCACCCGTTCCAGCACGGCCATCAAAGGCTGGTGTTCGGGTTTGAAAATGCCGCCGCGGGCGAGCGGTGACCAGGCCATCGGCGCGATATTGCGCTCCTGCAGATAGGCAAGATCGCCATTGGTGAATACCTCGGCAGCGAGGAGGCTGATCTCGATCTGGTTGGTGACGAGTTCGGCTTCCATGGAGGATTGCAGCAGCGAGAAATCCCGGGGGCGGAAATTCGAGACGCCGACGGCACGCACCTTGCCGGATACGACCAGTGCATCGAGCGCCGGGCCGGTTTCGTCCGGATCCATCAACGGGTCGGGCCGGTGGATCAGCAGCAGATCGATATAGTCCGTCGCCATGTCACGCAGCGAGGCCTCGACCGAGGCGGTGATATGGGCAGCGCTCGTATCGTAGTGCTTGCCGCGGACGGCGGAGTGGCGGCCAGCCGGCGCGACGATGCCGCATTTGGTGACGATCTCGATTTTGTCGCGCAGCGAAGGCGAGGCCTTCAGCGCCCCGCCCAAAATCGCTTCCGCCGTATAGCCGCCATAGATATCGGCCTGGTCCATGGTGGTGATGCCCTGCGCCAGGCAGGCTTCGATCTTCGCCTGAACATGTTTCGGCGAGGTATCAGCATCGTCGCCGATCCGCCACATGCCATAAACGAGGCGGCTGAGCTGGAGATCGGGCGAAAGTTGAATGCGGTCTAGGTGATGAGGGGCCATCAGTGTCGTCTCCCGTTGCCGAGCGGCGTTGGGGGTGTCTCGGCCGGCACGCGGCCATAGGCATGCGGCAGCGAACAGGTCTTGAGCTCGGGCAAGACTTTCTGGCCGAAATGTTCCGCCTCGTCGAGATGCGGGTAGCCCGAAAAGATGAAGGCCCGGATGCCCATCTTTTTGTAGGTCTCGATTTCCGAAAGCACCTGGTCGGCGGAGCCGACAAGTGCTGCGCCGCAGCCGGAGCGAGCCCGACCGATGCCGGTCCAGAGGTGAGGTTCGACGTAGCCGAACTTGTCGGCGAGTTCGCGGGCCTTCGCCTGATGCGAAACGCCGAGCGAGGTGCTGTCATGGGCGCGGCTGCGGATCAACTGGCCGTATTCGTCGTCCAGCTTGGAGACGAGGTGTTCCGCATATTCGCGGGCCTCCTTTTCCGTGTCGCGGACGATCATGTGGACGCGCAGGCCGTAGTCCAGCGTCCGGCCATGGGCGGCGGCGCGGGCATGGACGGCCTTCATGCGTTCGGCCAACTGGTCCCTGGTTTCCGGCCACATCAGGTAGACGTCGCATTGGGCGCCGCAGAGCTCCAGCGCATCCGGCGAATAGCCGCCGAAATAGAGAAGCGGGCCGCCGTTCTGCTGGTAGGGGCGTGCGGGCTCGGTGGTGATACCCTTGAAATTGTAGACCTCGCCCTCGTGGTCGATCGTGTCGCGGGTCCAGGCCTGGCGCAGGATCTGCACGACCTCATGGCTGCGGCGATACCGAAAGGCGCTGTCGGCGACTTCGCCGGGGAAATCGGAGCTGATGACGTTGAGCGTCAGCCGGCCCTTCAGCATGTGGTCGAGCGTGGCGACCGTGCGGGCGAGCATGATCGGCTGCATCTCGCCGCAGCGGATGGCAGCCAACAGATTGATCCGGTTTGTGATTTGCGAGGCGGCTGCGGCGAAGCTCAGCGTGTCCTGGCCGACCTGATAGGACGAGGGGCAGAGGATGTTGCGGAAACCGAGCGTCTCGGCGCGCTGGACGATGTCGGAGCAATGTTCCCAGCTGGACTTCAACGCGTCATCCGGGGCGCCGAGATAGGCGTAGTCGTCTGAGCACAGGGCGGCGAACCAGGATACCTCGGCGGCATCGAGATCCTGTGATGTTATGGGCACGACGGTCATCAAAATTCTCCTCGACTCCTGGGACTTGAATATCATCCGCGTTCGTGTAAATCAATAGTGTATCAATTTGAATGCGTCATTCCTCAGGGAGGGGGAACGGCTTATGGACAGTTATCCGGGCAGCCTGCCGATCTATCTGCAAATCGCCGAACTTCTGGTTCGCGATATCGCGGCCGGTCGGCTTGTCGACGGCGAGAAGCTGGCGCCCGAGCGCGACATGGCAGTGCAGCTCGGCATTGCGGTCGGCACGTTGCGCAAGGCGCTGGCGGAACTGCAGAACCGCGGGCTGCTGGAGCGGGTGCAGGGATCCGGCAACTATGTCCGGGCGATCAGTGATCCGAAGAGCGTTTATGCGATGTTCCGGCTGGAACTGATCCAGGGCGGCGGTCTGCCGACCGCGGAATTGCTCGACGTGATGCGGCTCGACAAACCCAAGGACTTGCCGAGGTTCGGCTTTTCGCCGGAAGGGCATCGCATCCGCCGCATTCGTCGGCTGTCGGGCAAGGTCGCGGCGCTCGAGGAGATCTGGCTCGACGGTTCCTATGTGGCGGCGATCACCCCGGAAGACCTGTCGGAATCGCTTTATCTCTACTACCGCACGCGGCTCGGTCTTTGGATCGTCCGGGCGGAAGACAAGATCGACCTCGACACCGTGCCCGATTGGGCGCCACCGGCCTTCGGCCAGAAGCCGGGCGCGCCGATCCCCCATGTGCTGCGGGTGAGCCAGGCACAGGACGGCGCCGTGGCCGAGGTTTCCCGCACATGGTTCGACCATTCCGTGGCGCGATACGTATCGCGGCTGCGGTAGACAACAATCGAGTACCGACAAGATGAAATTCGAAACGACACAAGACGGTTTTTCCATATCGCTGAATGGCCGCAGCATCCTGCGGCACAGCGCTGCCTCGCCCTGCATATTCGTCGGCCATGGGCAGGAGCGAATGGACATGTACCGCGGCAATTTCGAGGTCGAGGATTACATCGTCGAGCGCAGCGCCCTGCGCCATGCGGAGGTCGCCGGCAATGTGGTCAGCCTCTCGGAGGCCGAGGGCCGGGCGCCGCGGCTGGAGCTGACGGTCTCGGAAACCGCCGTGCATTTCCGGTCATTGGACGAGACGATCAACCGCTTCTGGATCCGAATCCATGCGGACAACGACGAGCATGTCTGGGGCGGCGGCGAGCAGATGTCCTATTTCGACATGCGCGGACGCCGCTTTCCGCTCTGGACCTCGGAGCCCGGCGTCGGTCGCGACAAGACGAGCGAGATCACCTTCAAGTCCGACCTGAAGGACAAGGCGGGCGGCGACTATTACAATACCAACTACCCGCAGCCGACCTATATTTCCTCGGCGCGCTATGCGCTGCATGTGGAGACGACCGCCTATTCCGTCTTCGATTTCCGGCGCAAGACCTTTCACGAGATCGAAACCTGGGCGGTGCCGGAGCGGATCGAGCTGTTTGCCGCGCCGAATTTCGCCGAGTTGGTCGAGGCCCTGTCTCTGCGGTTCGGGCGGCAGCCGGAACTGCCGGACTGGGTCTACAAAGGCGCGATCATTGGCCTCAAGGACGGCGTCAATTCCTTCGAGCGGCTGGAAAAGATGCGCAATGCCGGCGTGCAGGTCTCCGGTCTCTGGTGCGAGGATTGGGTCGGGCTTCGCCAGACCTCGTTCGGATCGCGGCTGTTCTGGGACTGGCAGGCGAATGACGAGCGTTATCCGGACTTGCGCCAGCGCATCGCCGAGCTGAACGGCGAGGGCATCCGCTTCCTCGGTTACGTCAATCCCTATCTCTGCGTCGACGGCTCGCTGTTTCCGGAAGCGGAAGCCGCGGGTTATTTCGCCAAGGATCAGCTCGGCCGCACGGCGATCGTCGATTTCGGCGAGTTCGATTGCGGCGTCGTTGATTTCACCAATCGGGAAGCGGCCGACTGGTTCGCCGAAGAGGTCATCGGCCGCCGCATGCTGGATTTCGGCCTGACCGGCTGGATGGCCGATTTCGGCGAATACCTGCCGATCGATGTGGAACTTGCGAACGGCATCGATGCCAAGCTGATGCACAACGCCTGGCCGACCCTCTGGGCCGAAGTCAACGCCAAGGCGATCGCCAGCCGCGGCAAGACGGGCGAGGCGCTGTTCTTCATGCGGGCCGGCTTTACCGGCGTGCAGAAACATTGCCCGCTGTTGTGGGGTGGCGACCAGTCGGTGGACTTCTCGCGCCATGACGGGCTGGTCACGGTGATGTGCGCCGCGCTTTCGTCAGGCCTGCTCGGAAACGCCTATCACCATTCCGATATCGGCGGTTATACGAGCCTGTTCGGCAATGTCCGCACCCCGGAACTGCTGATGCGCTGGGCCGAGATGGCGGCCTTCACACCGGTCATGCGCAGCCACGAGGGCAACCGTCCGCGCGACAATATCCAGATCGACCAGGACCCGGAAGTGCTGGAGCATTTCGCCCGGATGACGCGGATCTACGTGCATCTGGCGCAGTACCTGAAGACGCTGTCCAAGGAAGCCGCCGCCCGTGGCCTGCCGGTGCAGCGGCCGCTCTTCCTGCATCACGAGCATGACCCGAAGACCTATGCCATTCAGGATGCCTATCTTTACGGCCCGGAATTGCTGGTGGCACCGGTCTGGCATGCGGCGCAGGAGGTGCGGAGCGTCTATCTGCCGGAAGGCACGCGCTGGGTGCATGTGTGGAACGGGGTCGAATATACAGGTGGGGAAGAGGTGACGGTTGCGTCGCCGATCGGTTGTCCGCCGGTCTTTTATCGGACGGATGCGGCTTTTGCGGAGATGTTTGCGGCGTTGAGGGAAATGTGAGGCGCTGCGGTAAATTCCCAATCTCCCCCTTTGTGGGAGATGTCACCGGAGGTGACAGAGGGCGGCGGTGCAGCGAACTCAACTGCAGAAGAGTGCCCGCAGCACCCCCCTCTGCCCTGCCGGGCATCTCCCCCACAAGGGGGGAGATTGGTGTGCCGCACGGTCGTCAATTCCGCCTCACCGCGCCGCCCAGTTGGCACCGCGGCGGAAGATCGTCTTCATTTGCGGCACGTCGAATTCCTTGGCCTGGTGGCCGAGGGAGGAATAGAAGACGCGGCCCTCGCCGTATTTCCGCTTCCAGACGACCGGCATGACGACGCCGTCGATCCAATAGGCATGGTCGCCGGTAAACGTCGTCGTCGCCAGCACCTCGTTCGAGGGGTCGACATGCATGTAATATTGCTCGGACGTGTAGGGGAAATCGGCGATACCCTCCATCAGCGGGTCGTCGGGCCTCGTGATGTTGACCGTATAATCGATGATATTGCCGGGATGGGCGACCCACTGGCCGCCGATGATGAATTGGTAGTCGACCGACTCGCGGAACGCGTCGCCGGCGCCGCCGTGATAACCGGCGATGCCGACGCCGTTCTGGACGGCCGCAGCGAGGTTCTTCACTTCTTCCTTCTCGATTTTCGACATCGTCATGATCGGCACGATAAGGCTGAGGTCATGGATCGAGGGATCGGCGAAAGCCTCCGTCGAATGCTCGAGATAGACCTTGAAACCGTCTTCTTCGAGCATGTCCTTGATGATTTCGGCACATTCCTGCGGTTCGTGGCCGCTCCAGCCGCCCCAAACGATGAGTGCTTCACGCATTTTAGTCTTCCTCCAGAATTATTTCGCTAGCTGGCCGTCAACAAGCGATTCCGACAGCGGAGCAGGGCGCTCCGTGGCCGTGGTGATCTTGATCGTGCGCCCTTCGGCGGAGGCCGTATGGAAAGCCTCCATGACCTCCAGCACATGCAGCGCCAGATCGCCGTTCGCTCGGTGCGGGCGGTTGGAGCGGATCGCGTAAGCCAGGTCCGCAACGCCGATCGAGCGATAGTTGCCGTCCGCATAGGGCAGGGTCACGGGCTGATCCTCGAACTGGCCGCCCTTCTTCAGGTAATCGACCGGACCGGCGAAGCGGTTCGGGTCCGGTACGATCAGTGTACCCTCGGTGCCGTAGACTTCGAGCGGCACATGTTTGTGGCCGGCGACGTCGAAGCTCATGCCGATCTGCACGACCGCGCCGTTCGCAAAGGCCATGACACCGGCCACATGGGTCGGAACATGTACCGGAATGCGCTCGCCGTTGCGCGGCTCGCTGGTGATGATGCGCTCCTTGCGGGGCGTCACCGCGAAACCCGCCACCTGCGACACGGGGCCGAGCAGGTTGACGAGGTCGGTGATGTAATAGGGACCCATGTCGAGCATCGGACCGCCGCCGACCTCGTAATAGAAGGCCGGGTTCGGGTGCCAGCGCTCGTGGCCGGGGCACATGAAAGTCGCGGTGCCGCCGACGGGCAGGCCGATGACGCCCTGGTCGATCAGTTCTCGGGCGGTCTGGTGGCCGCCGCCGAGGAAGGTGTCGGGGGCAGCGCCGATGCGCAGGCCCTTGGCCTTTGCGGCCTCCGCCAATTTTTTCCCTTCCGCGAAATTAATCCCGAGAGGCTTTTCAGAATAGGTGTGCTTGCCCGCGTCGAGCGCCTGCAGCCCGACGGCGACATGCGCCTTGGGGATCGTCAGGTTGACGATGATCTCGACCTTCGGATCGGCGAGCAATTCGTCGACCGTACGGGCCCGGAGGTTGAATTCGGAGGCTTTCGCCTCGGCCAGATCGCGGTTGAGATCGCCCAACCCGCGGATATCGAGGATCGGAAAAGCGGATGTCATCGCCTTCAGATAGGCGCCCGAAATATTGCCGCATCCGATGATGCCGATACCGACTTTGTCCATTGTTTCCTCCCGATGAATGCTGAAGCTTGGCGCGTCAGAGCGCCGGCCCGGTGGTGCTCCAGGGCGATTCGTAAAGTTCGTAAAGTGCTACGGCCGCCGCTCCCTGCGCCCAGAAATCATCCGTAGAATCGTCAAAGACGAGTTCGCTGACGCCTTTCAGCGACGGCGGAATGGCGAGTGCATAGGCATCGCGCAGGCTGTTCAGGAACGGTTCGCCGAGCGCCAGTGACGAGCCGACGAGGATGACCCGTGGTGGCGCAAACAGCGTCACGATATTGGCTATCGTCAGCCCGACGGCCTCGCCGGCGCGAACGGCCGCGGCGATCAGCCGGTCGTCGTCGGCCTGGATGAGCGCCTGGACATGGGTCATGCCGCGGCCGAGCCTCACTGCTTCGGCAAAACGTCCGTCCGCCTGCTGCTCGCCGAGGATGGCGCTCTCGCCCGCCTGGCTCGAAAGCCGCACGATGCCTTGCGGACCGGTGCCGAGCACGAGATCGCCGAGATTGTGGCTGAGGCCGCCGGCACCGCGGAAAAGCCGGTTGCCATGCAGCACGCCGAGACCAAGCGTCTGTTCGAGCGAGATCAGGACCATATCCTGCAGATCGCGGGCCTTGCCGAACCAGTGATGGCCGAGCGTGATGGCATGTGCGTCACTCTCGACGATGGTCGGCGTCGAGAGGCGCGTCGACATTTCGGTCGCAAAATCGATGTTGATCTCGCGAAAGATCGGGCTTGAACGGACATGCCCGGTACGGTGTTCGATGACGCCCGGAAGCCCCAGGCAGACGCTGTCGACATCCTCCAGCGACAGGCCGGCATCGACGACACAGCGGCGCACGCCGTCTTCGACGAGATCTGCGATGACTGCGATCGGCTGGCGGTCGATCCGGATCGGCAGGGTGAGCTTGGAGAGCACGTCGCCGCGGAAATTCGTGACGACGAAGACCATGCGGCTTGCGGCGATCTTGGCGCCGACGACGCGGGCGGCATCCGGATTGACCTCCAGCATGACGCGCGGCCGGCCGCGCACCGCCTCGTTGCGGATATCACCTTCGTGGCGGGTCAGGATCAGCCCATCATCGAGCAGGGAAGCGGTGATGGCGGAAACGGTGGTCGTGGAGAGTTCCGTGCGCTCGGAAATTTCGACACGGGAGATGGGACCGCGCCGCCGGATCGTATCCAGCACGCTGAGGCGATTCATCGCACGCATGAGTTCCGGATCGGCGGTTTTCATCTGTTCTGCGCACTCGTCGGCTTCTGCACCGAACTGCTATTTAATTCGAGGTGCAAATTAAATTCGCTTTGTTCTAGAGCCGATTTTGTGCGGCATGCAATAGGTAAAAGCAGAGAATGGCGCATTTTTTGCCAAAATCGGCCAATCTCGTGCAGGGCTATTGACAGATGCGTTGGGCTTGCCGATTATTTAATTCGGATACAGGAATAAAGCTTTGGGAGGAGCGCCTTCAATGTCCAACAGATACTACAGGATGCGTCTGATTTCCGCGACCGCTGTTGCTCTCGCGGGTGGGCTGTTTACGGCCAGCGTCGCTGCAGCGGACAGCGTCATTCGCTGGATGCATGTCGAGCAGGTGCCGGCGAACATCACGGTCTGGAACCAGATCGCCAGGGATTTCGAGGCCAAGCATCCCGGCGTCAAGGTCGAGATGCAATTTCTGGAAAACCAGGCCTTCAAGGCGAAGCTGCCGACGCTTCTGCAATCGAAAGACGCGCCAAGTATCTTTTATACCTGGGGCGGCGGCGTCCTCAAGGCGCAGTCCGAGACCGGCACGCTGCGGCCAATCAATGCGGCGATCGACGCGAACGGGGGGGAATGGCGCAAGTCGATCAATGCCTCCGCCGTCGATGGCCTGACCTTTGACGGCAAGGTCTGGGCTTCGCCCGTTAGGACCGGCCTCGTTTCCTTCTATTACAACAAGGAACTATTCAAGAAGGCCGGCGTCGACGCCTCGAAGATCGCGACCTGGGACGATTTCCTTGGCGCTGTCAAAACGCTGAAACAGGCCGGCGTGACGCCGATCGCTGGCGGCGGGCGGGACAAGTGGCCCCTGCATTTCTACTGGAGCTATCTCGCTATGCGCGAAGCGGGGCAAAAGGGCTTTGCCGACGCCAAGGCCGGCAAGAACGACGGCTTCGCCGGCAAGCCTTTCGTTAAGGCCGGCGAACGCATGGCCGAGCTTGGCAAGCTTGAGCCATTCCAGAATGGCTATCTGGGTGCGACCTGGAACGACGCGCTTGCGACATTCGGCGATGGCCGTGCCGCGCTCATTCTGAGCTTCGAAAATACGCCCTCGACCCAGGCGTCGAATTCGACGAGCCGCAAAGGCCTTGCCGACGACAATATCGGTCGCTTCCCGTTCCCCGTCGTCAGCGGAGGGGCTGGTGTGACCACCGACAGTTTCGGAGGTCTCAACGGATGGGCGGTCACCAAGAATGCGCCGCCTGAAACCGAGGAATTCCTCCGTTACATGGCAAGCGCCGACGTACAGAAGCTTCTCGCCAGGGATACGCTGATCATGCCCGTTGCCAAGGGTGCGAGCGAAGCGATCTCCAAACCGCTGGTGAAGGAAGTTGCCGAAGCTCTTGGCAAGGAAACCTGGCACCAGAACTTCCTCGACCAGGATCTCGGTCCCAATGTCGGTGCGATCGTCAACGACGTCAGCGTCGAAGTGGTCTCCGGCAGCATGAAGCCTGCTGCCGCGGCGCAGCAGATCGAGGACGCCTACTCCCTCGAACGAAAGTAAGCGCAGCGCCGGCGCTCCCGCTCCCCTAAGGTTCCAGCAACCCTGGGAGCGCCGGTTCCCGTCCTCGCCTGACGGCGTCTCGCAGCCCGAAAGGCTCGAAAATCGATGAGCGATATGCTGATGTCTGCCAATGCCATCCCTTCCGGGAATACACTTGTGGTAGCGCGGCGCCGCAAGCGGTCTCTTGCCAACAGCAAGTGGCCGGTGCTGATCCTGTTCCTGCCGCCGGCGCTTCTTCTGTTCACGGTGCTGGTCATCCTGCCCATGGGCGAGGCCGCCTGGTATTCCTTCTATAACTGGAACGGCTATGGCAGCCCGACGCAATGGGTCGGCTGGCGCAATTATCAGCTCATTTTCCGCAATAGTGCCTTCACCCAGGCCCTGATCAATAACGGCCTGATCGTTCTCGCCTCGCTCTGCGTGCAGGTGCCTCTGGCGCTCTGGCTGGCGACGATGATCTCCAGCCGGATCAGGGGTGCGCTGTTCTTCCGGCTGATCTTCTTCCTGCCCTACGTGCTTGCGGATGTTGCAGCAGGGATGATCTGGCGTTTCGTTTATGACGGGGATTTCGGTCTCGTCGCCGGTATCTCGCATTTCATTGGCGTCGAACCACCCTTCTGGCTCGCCGACCGCGACCTGGCAATGTACGCGATATTGGGCGTCATCGTCTGGAAGTATTTCGGTTTTCACATGATGCTCTTCATCGCCGGCCTGCAGGCGATCGATAAGAGCGTGCTGGAAGCGGCTGACATCGACGGTGCGACCGGTTTCCAGAAATTCCGGCTCGTGACGCTGCCGCTGCTCGGCTCCACCGTGCGCCTCTCCGTCTTCTTCGCGGTCGTCGGTTCGCTGCAGCTTTTCGACATGATCATGCCGCTCACCGGCGGCGGTCCGTCGAACTCGACGCAGACGATGGTGACGTTCCTCTACAATTTCGGGGTGACCCGCATGCAGGTCGGGTTCGGCAGCGCCGTCGGCGTGGTGCTGTTCGTGATCTGCGTGACGCTCGCCTTCAGCTACAAGCGGGTGTTCATGCGCAATGACTGATATCTCGACAGCACAGCCCATCGATGCCGCCAGCGCGCCGACGTCCGGCCAGCGGATCCGCGCCGGTACGCAGGTCTATATGTACATATCGCTGATCATCGTGGCGGCAATCGTGGTGGTGCCGCTCATCAGCACTGCGCTCGGCGGCTTCAAGACCCTCGGCGAACTGCGCGGTAATCCTTTCGGCCTGCCGACGGAATGGCAGTGGTCGAACTACACCGACATCATCATCAGCAAGCGCTATTGGCTGCAGATGAGCAATTCGCTGATCATCGCCCTGTTGACGGTGTTCCTGACATTGACCTTCGGTGCCATGGCAGCCTTCTGCTTCGCACATATCCGCTTCTTCGGCACCGATTATCTGGTCAACTATTTCCTGATCGGGCTGATGTTCCCGGCAGCGACGGCCATCCTGCCGCTCTACATCCGCATCCGCGATCTGGGGCTCATCGATACATATTGGGGCGTGGTGCTGCCGCAGGTGGCGTTCGGCATGGGCATGAGCATCATGCTGTTCCGAAACTACTTCCGCAATTTGCCATCCGAGCTCTTCGACGCGGCCTTCGTCGACGGCTGCGGATACATGCGATTCTTCTGGCACATCACGCTGCCGCTGTCGCGGCCGATCATCGCCACCGTCGGCATCATCTCCTTCGTCAGCAGCTGGAACAGTTATATCGTGCCGCTGATCATGCTGAATTCCGAGAGCCGTTACCCCTGGCCGCTCGGCATCATGATCTATCGGGGCGAATTCAGCACCGAATGGCAGCTGGTGCTGGCCTTCATCACGCTCACCATCCTGCCAACCATCATCGCCTTCTTCCTGGCCCAGAAGCACATCATCGCCGGTCTGACCGCCGGTGCGGTGAAGTCCTGAGCCCCGACCCGGAGTAACTCGCATGGCATCCGTCGAACTCAGACAAGTCCGCAAGGCCTATGGGGCACTCCCGGTCATCCATGGCGTGTCGCTGGCGATCGAAGACGGCGAGTTCGTCGCTCTGGTCGGCCCTTCCGGCTGCGGAAAATCGACGCTGTTGCGGATGATTGCCGGGCTTGAGGAAATCACTGCCGGTGAGGTCATTATCGACAACGCGGTGGTCAACGAGCTGACCCCGCGCGAGCGCAACATCGCCATGGTGTTCCAGTCCTATGCGCTTTATCCGCATATGACGGTCGCCGAGAACATGGGCTTCAACCTGCGCCTTTCCGGCACCCCGAAGCCGGTGATTGCCGAACGCGTCGCCGAAGCCGCCCGCATGCTCGACCTGATGCCGCTTCTCGACCGCAAGCCGGCGCAACTTTCCGGCGGCCAGCGTCAGCGCGTCGCCATGGGCCGGGCGATCGTCCGCAACCCGGCCGTCTTCCTGTTCGACGAGCCGCTTTCCAATCTCGACGCCAAACTGCGTGTGCAGATGCGCGCCGAGATCAAGCAGCTGCACCAGAAGGTCGGGACGACGTCGATCTACGTCACCCACGACCAGATCGAGGCGATGACACTCGCCGACCGGATCGTCGTGCTGAACCAGGGAAAGGTGGAGCAGGAGGGCACGCCGATGGAACTTTACAAGAAGCCGGTCAACCTCTTCGTTGCCGCCTTCATCGGTTCTCCGGCGATGAACCTTCTCGACGGCACCGTGGACGGTGATGGCGGCGAACCGTCCGCGCGCCTTGGCGACGGAACCGCGATCCGCATCGCGCCGGATCGCAAGGTGAAGCGTGGCCAGGCGATCAAGGTCGGCTTGCGTCCGGAGCATCTGAGCCCCGGCGTCGGGGGTACTGCGCTTGCCGGGCAGACGTTGCTGGTCGAGCCGACCGGCGCACAGACCCATATCATCTTCGACCTCGCCGGCCACCCGGTCGTCGCCATCGTCGACGGCGAATATCCGGCCCGCTACGGCGCGCGATTTGAAGCCAACATCCCGGCCGAACAGGTGCATGTCTTCGACCGCGAAACGGGAGTGGCCCTCTAGTCCGGCATTGTCCGCAACAGGTGTCAGAAGCTTTCGAGCCTGATGTCGGCCGGCCGCGAGCGGGTGAGGATATAGCGGCCATTCGGCAGGTCATTGCCATCGAGTTTCCAGGCGATCGCGGCTTCATCAAGCCCATAATGGACCCAGCGTGCCCTGAGCCGCTCGCGGAGCACCTCTTCCGAGGGACCGACAAAAATGGTGAAGTCGAACATCTCGGCAAGTCGTGACCAGGGCGTTTCGTTGATCAGCAAATAATTGCCTTCCGCGAGCACGATATGAGTATCGGGCGAGATCGGGCGGGCCGAGGCGATGGCGATCTCGCGCGATCGATCGAAGACCGGCACCAGTACCTCCTCGTCTCCCTGCCGCACCGCCTTGAGGATGTCGGCAAAACCGCGAACATCGAAAGTCTGCGGTGCTCCCTTGCGGGGCAACAGGCCGCGGGCTTCCAGGATACCGTTATCCATGTGGAAGCCGTCCATCGGCAGGACTTCGGCCAGTTCGCCGCGCGCCAGCAGGGCTTCGTGCAGGGCATCGGCGAGCGTGGATTTTCCGCCGCCCGGCGGGCCGGCGACCGCAACGATGAAACGCCGGCTATCTTTGGCTCGGTTGATGACGGTGTTGGTGATGTCGTCCAGTGTCATTGCGTCGACGCCTTGCGTTCCATTTCGCTGAAAGGACTTCTAACGTCCCGCAAGGCGTACAGGCAATCCACGAACAGGATAGGCGAACAGCGCGCGCGGACCAGAGACTTATCGAGCGCCCTCCCTGGCTGCCTTGAGGGCCTCCCAGATCCTGGAGGGCGTTGCGGGCATATCAAAATCCTTGACGCCGGCAGACCGGAGCGCATCCAGGACGGCGTTCATCAGCGTCGGCAGCGCCCCTGTCGTGCCCGCTTCGCCGCCGCCCTTGACGCCGAGCACATTGGTGGGCGAGGGGGCCGGCAGGTCGAAGAACCGCGGCGTCGGCATGAAGTCGGCCCGCGGCATGAAATAATCCATGAAGCTGGCAGTCAGCATCTGGCCGCTGTCGCGATCATAAACGATATGCTCGCCAAACACCTGGCCCGCGCCTTGGGCAAGACCGCCATGCATCTGGCCTTCGAGAAGCGTGTGATTGATGACGTGGCCGGCATCGTCGACGCCGATGTAGGAGGTGACTTTCGTGTCGCCGGTATTGGGGTCGATCTCCACTTCGGCGACATGCACGCCGCCGGGGAAATTGCGCTCCGGCTGGATCGACGCCAGCGTGTTGAGCGCATTGCCCTCCGGCGTGACGTTGCGGGCGGCGAGTTCCAGGAGCGAGATCGACATGTTGGTGCCGGCCACCTTGTAATGGCCGTGATCGAACTCGATATCGGTTTCGGACGCTTCTAGAGTCTCAGCGGCCAACTTCAGGCCCTTCTTCACCACCTCGCGGGAGGTGATCGTCAGCGAGACACCGTGGGAGGCCATGGTCCGCGATCCCATCGTGCCGGCGCCCTTGAGCTTGTGGGGCGCATGGACGCTGTTGGCGCGCAGGTTGATCAGGTTCTCGTCGATGCCCAGTTCCCTGGCGACCAACCGTGGCAGCACAGTCTCGTGGCCCTGGCCCGCGGAACCGGACAGCGTGTAGAGCGTCAGCGTGCCGTGCGCCTCGAAGCGGATCTCGGTTTCTTCCGGCATATGGCCGCCGCCGGACGGTTCGACGAAGACGCCCATGCCGATGCCGCGCAGATGGCCGCGTTTCTCGGACTGTTTCCGGCGGGCTTCGAAACCGTTCCAATCGGAAACCGATACGGCCTCTTCCAGCATCGCGACATAGCCGCCGCTGTCGTAGACCGTGGTCGGTGTCGTGTAGGGATAGGCGTCGTCGGGGATCAGGTTTTTCCGGCGGATTTCGATCCGGTCCATGCCGAGATCGGTGGCGGCCTGATCCACCAGCCGCTCGACGAAATAGTTGATATCCGGACGGCCCGCGCCGCGATAGGCGGCGATCGGCGAGGTATTGGTGAAGGCGAGGCGGTTGAGCCCGAAGATAGCGGGAATGCGGTAGCAGCCGGTGCCGGTCAGCATCGGGTTCAGCACGTTGATCAAGGCTCCGGCCGGCGAATGGTAGGCGCCGAGATCGCAGACGACGTTCATCCTTATGCCGAGGAATTCGCCGGCTTCGCTGAGCGCCATCTCCCCGGTGAACCGGACGGCGCGGCCGTGATAATCGGCAAGGAAGCTTTCGGTGCGGCTGGCGGTCCAGCGTACCGGTCGACAGAGCTTCTTTGCGGCAAGCATGATCGCCGCATATTCCGGATAGGGTGCGCCACGGATGCCGAAGCTGCCGCCGACATCGCCCATGTGGTGCCGCACCTTTTCCGGCGGATGGCCGGTGAAGCGGGCAAGACCATCGGCAAGGCCCGTGCCCTGGCTGGCGGAATAGACGTCGAAGATCTCCGTCTCGGCGTCGTACGCCGCCATGAAGGATTTGAGTTCGAGGGGGTTGGCGGCGACGCGCTGCGACTCGACCGTCAGCGTCGAGATATGCGCGGCCTTGGCGAAGGCTTCATCGGCTGTCGCCCTGTCGCCGAAACCGTGCAGGAAAACGAGGTTGCCCGGCACCTCGTCGAAAAGCTGCGGCGCGCCGTTTTCCAGCGCAGCCTCCGGGTCGACGATCGCCGGCAGGTCCTCGTAGTCGACCGCGATCAGCTCGACCGCATCTGCAGCCGCTTCGGCACTGTCGGCCACGACCATGGCAACCGGTTCGCCGACGAAACGGACGCGGTCGGTCGACAGAGCATAGCGATGTGGTGCCTTGATCTTCATGCCATCAACGCCGGGGAAGGACACCAGCGGCCCGGGGGCGATCAGGTTCGCTTCGAGCGCATCCTTGCCGGTCAGCACGATATGGACGCCCGGTGCGGCGAGCGCGGCCTCGACATCGATCGAAACGATGCGCGCATGCGGCTGGTCGGCTCTCAAGAATGCTGCGTAGAGCTGGTTATCCAGCACCTTGTCTGCGGTATATGCGCCCTGGCCGGTAACAAGTCTTATGTCTTCCCGGCGACCGGTGAAGACCTCGTGATCACTGCTCAAAACCACTCTCCCACGCCATGCAATTTTCTGCCGGAGATATCTCTACCGCCTCTGGCCCGCGAATGGAAAGCCGCCTCTGGTATACCTTTTTCTACTTCGTCACGTCGATCACCACACGCCCGCGGATTTTCCCCGCAATAATATCCTCGGCGAGTTGCGGCAGGTTGGACATCGGTTCCGTCGTGGTGATTTCCGAAAGCTTGGCGGGATCGAGATCGCGGGCGAGCCGCGCCCATGCCGACAGCCGCTGTTCGCGGGTGGCGATGACGCTGTCGACGCCGATCAGCGTCACGGCGCGCAGGATATGGGGCAGGACGGTTCCCGGAAGGTCGGCGCCGCCGGCAAGGCCGCAGGCGGCGATGGCGCAGCCGCGCATCGTCTGGGAAAGCGCGTTGACGAGCGTGGTCGAACCAACGCTGTCGACGCCGCCGGTCCAGCGCTCCTTCTGCAGCGGGCCGCCTTTTTCACCAAGCACGGCGCGATCGATGAAGTTGGAAGCTCCGAGCGAGGCGAGGTAATCGTGCGTTTCCGGACGGCCGGTGGAGGCGGTGACGTTGTAGCCACGGGCTGCCAGCAGCGCGATTGCCACCGAGCCGACGCCACCGGCGGCACCCGTCACCAGCACTTCGCCCTCACCGGGCTTGATCGAATCCCATTTTTCCAGCGCATCGACGCAGAGCGCTGCGGTATAACCTGCGGTGCCGATTGCCATCGCCTGTTCCATCGAAAAAGCATCAGGCAGGCGGATCAGCCATTCCGGCTTGACGCGCTGGTAGCGGCCGAAGGCGCCCCATTCGGTTTCGGAAAGGCCCCAGCCGTTCAGCACGACCTTGTCGCCGGTCTTCCATTCCGGCGAGCGGGATTCGACGACGGTGCCGGAGAGGTCGATGCCGCCGATCATTGGCATGCGGCGGGCGATACGGCCTTTGCCGGAGATCGCCAGCCCGTCCTTGTAGTTCAACGTCGAATAGGCGATCTCGACCAGCACGTCATTATCGGGCAGATCGGCGATCGAGATCTCTCTGAAGGCGCCTTTCGGCTTGCCGTCGACGGCATCGATCACCATGGCGGTGAAGGTCTCGGTCATGTCTCTCTCCCGATATCGTGGCGATGTTGGTTTTTAAGCGGAGGCCTGTGCAGTGGCGTCCCGCCTGGCACGCGCGTCGAGCACGGCGGAATAACTTTCGCGCACATAGGCGAGCAGCCGCGCCAGCGCATCGGCGGCCCTGGCATCCTCGCGACTGCGCACCGCGTCGACGATTTCCTGGTGCAGCGAGGCGACGTGGCGGCGTTCGCGGACCCGGAAGACGATCATGTTTGTGATCGGAATGAAGGCCTCGATGACGGTGTACATCATCAGTTTCAGCGGGCCGTTGCCGGTCGATTCCACCAGTGCTCTATGGAAACGCACGTCCGAAGCGCAGAAATCCTCGTCGCTAACAGCCTCGTCGAGCTGTACCGCGATCTCCGCTTCCATCGCAGCGAGATCGGCTTCGCTGCGGTTTGCGGCGGCCAGCCGGCAGCAGACGGCTTCCGTCTCGAGCCTGGCGGTGATGATCTCTTCGATGTCGAAGGCGCCGATGCCGACCAGCAGGGTGGCGGCGCCGGTAATCGCCTTGGAAAGACCTTCCGGATCCGGCCGCTTGACGAAATTGCCGCCGGTTGGGCCGCGTTTGGAATGAATGAGATTTTGGGCGGCGAGGCGTTTCAAGGCCTCCCGCACCGTCGGGCGGGAAATGCCGAAACTTCGGGCAAGTTCTTCCTCGGTCGGCAGGCGTTCGTCGATCTTCAGCCGGCCGTCCATTATCGCCGAGCGGATGTTGTCGGACACTTGCCTGGCGATGCCCGTGCGGACAACCTCGTCGTATTTGAGGATCATGTCATCCTTCCCCGCGTATCCTGATCCGCATATTCCTGGGACCAGTCTCCTGGCTATAGTGATGCCATGGGAGCGGTGAAAAGGCTACTGCTTTTTAAATATAGGTTTGACAAATAGGGGAATGGGAATAACCTCGCCCCCAAGAAACAAGGGGAATGAGAGAATGGGCGCAATCGCATTCGGCGATGCTGGAGCGCAGGGTAGCGAAGCAGGCATCGCGGAGGAGAGCACCTTGTCCTTCGATCGCGTGGCCCATCTTCTCTCCAGCCTCGAAAGCCGGCTTGACGCCGCTGCGATCCTCACCGGCGATGCGATTTCGGATGGTTATGCCGCCGATGCGACGGCTCGAGGTGCACGACCTGCGGCCGTTCTGCGTCCGCGCAATACCGAAGACGTTTCCGCCATTCTTTCCGCCGCCAACGAACTCCGCCAGCCGATCGTCGTGCAGGGCGGCCGCACCGGGCTATCCGGTTCCTCCAGGCCGGTCGAGGGCGAAGTCTCCATCTCGCTGGAACGGATGACCGGCATCGAGTCGACCGACGTCGCGGCCCAGACGATGATCGTCAAGGCTGGCACGCCGCTGCAAGTCGTGCAGCAGGCGGCAAGCGATGTCGGCCTGTTCTTCGGCGTCGATATCGGTGCGCGCGGCACGGCTACGGTCGGCGGCAATATCGGCACCAATGCCGGCGGCATCCGGGTTCTGCGTTACGGCATGTATCGGGCGCAGGTCATGGGGCTGGAAGCGGTGCTGCCGGACGGAACGATCCTCTCCTCGCTGAAGGGCCTGCCCAAGGACAATTCCGGCTACGACCTCAACCCGCTGTTCATCGGCACCGAAGGCACGATCGGGATCGTCACCCGCGCCTGCCTGAAACTGCATCCGAAACCGCAGATCGAGCGCAACGCCTTCATCGCCCTGCCATCGCTGAAGGCGGCGCAGGATCTGCTGGCGCGGCTGCGGGTCGAACTCTCCGGCCTCATCTCTGCCTTCGAGGCAATCTTTCCGAATGTCTACGAAGGCACCGTCGACTACATGGGGATCCGTCCTCCCGTCGAAAAAGGGGCGGGCATGTATGCGATGGTCGAAATCCACGGCCAAGCGCCGGATCAGGACAACGAACATTTCGAGGCGGCGCTTGCCGCTGCGTTGGAGGATGGGCTTGCCACGGACGTGGTACTCTCCAACTCATTGCGCGAGTTCAACGGGCTGTGGGGCATTCGCGACGGCATCAATGACTACCTGTTCGGCAATGGAGTGACGATCGGCTTCGATATTTCCGTGCCGCTTTCCCGCATGCAGGAATTCCTCGACAGGGCAGCGCTCGCCGTCGACGAGATTGATCCGGATGCGCGCACCTATATTTTCGGCCATCTGGGCGACGGCAACCTGCATTACTGCATGTTCAGCCATCATGAGAAAAAGGTCGCCGAAGCGATATTTTCTGGCATCGAGGCGGTCGGCGGCGGGGTTTCCGCCGAACACGGGATCGGCACCGACAAGGTGAAATACCTGAAATACGCCCGCAGCGAAGCCGAGATCGCCACGATGCGCCGGCTGAAGACTGCCTTCGACCCGAATTACATTCTCAACCGCGGCCGGGTCTTCGAGGCGCCGGTGTCTTTGCAGCAGGCGGAGCGGGTCTAGATGTCAATCCATACCGCGCCGGATATGAACCTCTCGGATAGCAAGGTCAGCCTCGACGACCGTTATACGCTGGAAAAGGGCCGTATCCTGGTGTCGGGCACACAGGCGCTGGTGCGCCTGCCGATGATTCAGCGTGAGCGGGATCTGGCGCGGGGGCTCAATACGGCCGGTTATGTTTCTGGCTACCGCGGTTCGCCGCTTGCCGGTTTCGACCGCGAGATGGCGCGCGCGAAAAAGTTTCTCGATGCCGCGCATGTAAAATTCCATCCGGGTCTCAACGAGGACATGGCGGCGACCGCCGTGTGGGGCACGCAGCAGACCGGCATGTTTGAGGGCTCACGATACGACGGCGTGTTCGGCATGTGGTACGGCAAGGGGCCGGGCGTCGACCGCAGCATGGATGTGATCCGCCACGCCAATGCGATCGGCACCAACCCGAACGGCGGCGTGCTGCTGCTGGTCGGTGACGACCACGGCGCCGTTTCCTCGACGCTGCCGCACCAGAGCGAGCACAACCTGATTTCGGCCATGGTGCCGCTGCTGTCGCCGGCCGGCGTCGGCGAATATATCGAATACGGCCTGCTCGGTTTTGCGATGAGCCGCTATTCCGGCGCCTGGATCGGCTTCAAATGCCAGACCGAGATCGTCGAATGTTCGGCGACCGTCGATCTCGATCCGGAGAGGCCGCAGATCGTTTTCCCCGACGAGACCTTCGCGCCGGATGGCCTGTCGCTGCGCTGGCCGGACGGGCCGCATGCGATGGAGCTGCGGCTCGAGCGCAAGATGCTCGCCGTTCAGGCTTTTGCCCGCGCCAACAGGCTGGACCGTGCCATCTGGGGGGCCACGGGCCGGGCTCGTCTCGGGATCGTCTCGACCGGCAAGTCCTGGCTCGACCTTCTGGGCGCTCTGGCGCTGCTCGGCATCAACGAAGCCCGCGCGGCGGAACTTGGTATCGCGCTCTACAAGGTCGGGATGGTCTGGCCGCTGGAGCCGCAGGGGATCGCGGATTTCGCCTCCCGCGTCGACGAACTACTCGTGGTCGAGGAGAAACGCTCGATCCTCGAAGACCAGATCAAGACACAGCTCTTCAACCTGACCACAGAGCGGCGTCCCCGCGTGTTCGGCAAGGCCGGTGAGAACGGCGCGACGCTGCTGCAGGCGATCGGCGAGATCGGCACATTGTCGGTCGCCAAGGCCATCCTTTCCCGGCTCGATTATCTCGACGAGGCACTGCAGGCCAAGGCGCGGTTCATCGAAGAAATGTCGATCGCCATGGGCGTCGAGGCGACCGCCCTGAAGCGCGAAGCCTATTTCTGCTCCGGCTGTCCGCACAGCGTCTCGACCCGCCTGCCGGAGGGAAGCCGCGCCTCGACCGGCATCGGCTGCCACATGATGATCATCGGCAACGAGGACCGCAACACCTCGACCTTCACCCAGATGGGTGGCGAGGGCGGTTCTTGGATCGGCCTGTCGCCCTTCACCGACGAGAAGCACATCTTCGTCAACATGGGTGACGGCACCTATTTCCATTCCGGCCTGCTCGCCATTCGCGCCGGGATCGCGGCACGAGTCAACGCCACCTACAAGATCCTCTATAACGACGCGGTCGCCATGACCGGTGGCCAGAAGCATGACGGCGACGTTACCGTGCCTGGTATTGTCGGGCAGATGTTGGCGGAAGGTGCGGCGCGCGTCGTGGTGGTCGCCGAGCGGCCGGAGGTCTGGCAGGGTAATCTGCCGCGTCAGGTTTCCATCCATCACCGCGACGAACTCGACGCCGTGCAGCGCGAGCTGCGCGATATTCCTGGCGTCACCGTGCTGGTCTACGATCAGGTCTGCGCCGCGGAAAAGCGCCGCCGCCGCAAGCGCGGCGCCTATCCGGTCTCGGACAAGCGCGCCTTCATCAACGAGCTGGTCTGCGAAGGCTGCGGCGACTGTTCCGCCGTTTCCAACTGCATCTCGATCGAGCCGCAGGAAACCGAATTCGGCCGCAAGCGCCGCATCAACCAGTCGAGCTGCAATACCGATCTTTCCTGTATCAAGGGCTTCTGTCCGAGCTTCGTCACCGTCGAGGGCGGCAGCATTCGCAAACCGGCGGCGAAGTCGAAGGGGGTGAAGACCGAAGACCTACCGCTGCCCACTTTCACAGCGACTTTCGAGACGCCCTACAGCATGCTGCTCGCCGGCATCGGCGGCACCGGCGTCATCACGGTCAGCGCCATTCTAGCTCAAGCGGCGCTTCTTGATGGTCTGGCTCTGGTAACGCTCGACCAGACCGGCCTTGCCCAGAAGAACGGTTCGGTCGTCTCGCATATCCGGCTGGCGAAGGACCCGGCGCAGATCAATGCCGTGCGGGTCGGCCCCGGTGAAAGCGACCTCGTGCTCGGCTTCGATATCGTTGTCGCCGCGCAGAAGAATTCGCTCGCCTCGTTTGCGAAGAACAAGACGCGCGCTGTCATCGACGACCATTTCGCGCCGACGGCATCCTTCGTGAAGGATACGACGATCGATTTCCGTCAGGAGGCGACGCTGAAGTCTCTGCGCCGTGCCGCAGGTGAAGATGCCGTCGAGACGGTCGCCGCGACGGATATGGCAACCGCGCTGCTGGGCGACGCGATTGCTGCGAACATGTTCCTGCTGGGTCATGCCTGGCAGCGCGGGCTGGTGCCGATCAGCCTTGCCGCGATCGACAGGGCGATCGAGCTCAACGGCACCGGCATTGCCATGAACCGCGCCGCCTTCGGCTGGGGGCGTCGGGCGGCGGTGGATGTGGAGGCCGTTGCGCGTGCGGCGGGCCTCACCAAGTCGGAGCCGAAGGCCGAGACGCTGGAAGAAATCGTCGCGCGTCGCACCGCCTTCCTCACGGGCTACCAGAATGCGGCCTATGCGGCGCGTTATGCCGCTCTCGTGGATGTCGTGAAATCAGCCGAGGCGCAGCTGCGCGGCATGACCGGTTTTGCCGAGGCGGTGGCGAAAAACGCCTTCAAGCTGATGGCCTACAAGGACGAATACGAGGTCGCCCGGCTGCATCGGGACCGGAGCTTTGAAAAGAAGCTTGCCGAGCAGTTCGAAGGTGATTTCAAGATCAAGCATCATCTTGCGCCGCCGATGATCGCCAAGATCGACCAGCGCACCGGCCATCCGGCCAAGATCGCCTTTGGCGCTTGGATCCGCCCCGTCTTCGGGGTTCTGGAAAAACTGAAATTCCTGCGCGGCACGTCCTTCGATCCCTTTGGCCGCACGGCCGAGCGGCGGATGGAACGGCAGCTGATCGCGGACTATTTCGGTCTGGTGACCGAGCTTTCCGCCGGGCTCGATACCGCCAATCATGCGCTTGCCGTCGAGCTTGCCGGCCTGCCGGACATGGTTCGTGGTTTCGGCCATGTCAAACTGGCCGCCGTCCAGCGCTATGAAAAGCGCAAAACCGATCTCCTTGCGAAATGGCGGGCGAGGGAGCCGCTCGTCCATGTCGCGTAACAGTCATCGTTCCTGAGAGTTTTCCGTATGGCAGAAAAGATCATCATCGACACCGATCCCGGCCAGGACGACGCGCTGGCCATTCTGCTGGCGCTCGCCAGTCCGGAAATCGAAGTGCTGGGGATCGTCGCAGCCGCCGGCAACGTGCCGTTGTCGCTGACGACGAAGAACATCCGCAAGATCTGCGAACTGGCCGGCCGTCCCGACATCAAGGTATTCGCCGGCTGCAGCCAACCGATGACCGGGCCGCTTGTCACCGCCGAACACGTGCATGGTGCGACCGGGCTCGATGGCGCCGACCTGCCCGAGCCGACCATGCCGCTTCAGGAACAGCATGGTGTCGATTTCATCATCGAGACGCTGTTGAGCGAGCCGGAAGGCACCGTGACCGTCTGCACGCTCGGCCCGCTCACCGACCTCGGCAAGGCGCTGACCCGGACGCCTGAGATCGCCGGCCGTATCAGGCAAATCGTGCTGATGGGCGGCGGATTGTTCGAAGGCGGCAACATCACGCCGGCCGCGGAATTCAACATCTATGTCGATCCGCCGGCAGCTGCCGTGGTGTTTGGCTCAGGCGCGCCGATCGTGATGATGCCGCTCGACGTCACCCACAAGACGCTGACAAGCCGCGCCCGCGTTGCCGCGATCCAGGCGATCGGCACACCGCTTTCTGACGCCGTGGTCGGGTGGCTCGATTATTTCGAGCGCTTCGACGTGGCGAAATATGGCAGCGACGGCGGGCCGCTGCACGATCCGAACGTGATTGCCTATCTCGTAAAGCCGGAGCTTTATTCCGGCCGGCTCTGCAATGTGGAGATCGAGACGGAGTCGGAACTCACCAAGGGCATGACGGTCGCCGACTGGTGGGGCGTTTCCGGCCGGCCGAAGAACGCGATGTTCATGCGCGACGTCGATGCCGACGGTTTTTATGCGTTGCTGACCGAGCGGCTGGCATGGTTCGGACGCGCGGAGAATGCGGCTCCGCCGAAGCTGCGGCTGGTCTGATCAGCCGCCCTTTCGTGGGATGATCAGCGCGTCGAGGATGCGCACGCCTTTGCCCTCGGGCAAGACCGCTACCGGATTGAGATCGATAGCTTCGATATCGTCCCCGTATTGCGCAGCGAACTCGGAGAGCCTGACCAGCAGATCGGCGAGCGCCCTGCGATCCGCCTTCGGCGCGCCGCGATAGCCTTCCAGCAGCGATGCCAGTTTCGTTTCGCCGATCATTGCATCAGCGCGGACAAGGTCGATCGGCAGGAGGTCGAAGGCGCTGTCCTTCACCAATTCCACCAGCACCCCGCCGATGCCGACCACGAGGCCGAAACCGAAGGGTTCGTGGCGCACGAGTCCGACCAGTGCCTCGACGCCGCCCGTCACCATTTCCTGTACCGACACGCCGCGCAGATCCGCATTCGGGGCGTAGGCACGGGCGCCTGCGATGATGGCGTCGAAGGCGGCGCGAGCTTCGCTCTCCAAGCCGATGCCGAGCTTCACGCCGCCGGCTTCGGTCTTGTGCAGGATATCCGGCGACTCGATCTTCATGACGACCGGGAAGCCAAGTTTCCGAGCTGCTTCCGCGGCGGCGTCGGCGCTGGTGACGAGTTGTTCGCGGGGGACCGGCAGGCCCTCGGCGCCAAGCAGTTGCTTGGCCTCTCGCTCGGTCAAAATGCCGGTGGGGAGATTTTTCTTTGTCGTGGTTATCTTGCCGGACCAGGAGACGAGGCGGCTTTGAGTGATCAGGCTGCGGACGGCTGCCAGCGCGCTTTTCGTACCGCGCAGCACCGGCACCGTCGAAAGCTTGGCCTCGACATCCGGGTGATGGCCGGAGGAGAGGTTGCTCATGAATACGACCGGCACCTTGCCCGTCCCGGCATAATCGGAAACCGCTTCGGCGATGCCGAGATATTCGGAAGCGCAGAAATCGTCGAGGCCAACGGGTGCGTCCTGCGTGGCGACGATCAGGCCGACCGAAGCATCGTCGGCGAGCGCGTGCAGGACATCGCGGTAGATCTTGCCGTCCGCGAAGACGACGCCAGTCGTGTCGAGCGGGTTCTGGGGTGTGGCAAAGGGCGGCAGCAGGGCCTTTATCCGTGCGACCGCTCCGGGGTGCAGGTCGGGCAAGAAAATGCCGACCTCATCTGCGATATCCGAAACATGCGCGACGCCGCCGCCGGAGACGCCGACGATGGCGACGCCGGGCTTGGAGGGCCGGTCCTTCAGGTCCAGGCAGAGCGTCGCCGTTTCCATGAAGCCGTCCATGTCCGGCACTTCGATAATGCCGGTCCTGCGGAAGAAGGCGCGGTAGGCGTCGTTGCTGCCGGCGAGCGAACCGGTATGGGCGGCGGTCGCCTGGGCGCCGCGTTCGGATCGGCCGGCGCGAAGGGCGATCACCGGCTTGTTGGCCGCATGCATCTTCTCCATCGCGGCCGCGAGTTTCTCCGGCTCGCGGATGGCTTCGAGGACGATGCCAACGACACTGGTTTGGTCATCCGTCGCCAGGAATTCGAGATAGTCGGGAATGTCGGTCGCGGCGCTGTTGCCGGAGGAGACGATGTGGCTGAGGCCGAACCGGCCGGTATTGCCGAGCGCGATCGCACTGGCGCCGGAATGGGAGAGGATGGCGAAGCGGCCCTTTTCGAGATTGGTCGAGAGGCTGGAGGAATAGAGGGCGGCGCCGGAGCCAAGGTTGAAGAGGCCAAGGCAGTTCGGGCCGCAGATCGCCATGCCGTAGCGCTCCGCGATCTCGACCAGTTGCCGCTGGCGCTCGCGGCCGGCCTCGTCGAGTTCCGCGAAACCGGAGGCCAGCACGACCGCCGCCTTGACGCCGGTGCTGCCGGCCTCTTCGAGGGCCGCAATCACCTTGTCGGCGGCGATCCCGATCACCGCGACATCGGGTGCATTGGTCAGCGCCGAGAGGGAGGGCGAGGCGGGAAGCCCGAAGATCGTCCCGGCCTTCGGATGCACCGGGATGATCTGTCCCTGATAGCCGAAGCGTATCAGGTTCTTCATCACGTAGCTGGAGGAGGCATCGGCGCGCTCAGTGGCGCCGACGACTGCGACGGAGCGTGGCGCCATCAAGGCTCGCATCGCTGCTTTTGGGTCCATGGGCGTGTTGGCCGCCATGGCCAAAACCTCAGTCGAGGCCCTTGAAGGGGTCGTCACGGAAGGCGAGATATTCCTTCAGCGACATCTTGGCGAGATTTGCCATCCACTCGCGGCCCTGCCGGGTGACGTGGAGGGCGGCAATCGCTTCGATATTGTACTGGAACGACGGCATCAGCCCGGCGACCATCTGCTGGTTGTTGATCGAGGCCTTGGTGTATCTCAGCGCCGGCACCGGCATGCGGGCAAGCTTGCGAGCGAGGTTCTCGGTCTTTTCCTTGAGCTGGTCGGCCGGCACCACCTTGTTGATCAGGTGCATCCGCAGCGCCTCTTGCGCATCCACCATGTCGCCGGTGAACATCAGCCAGCGCACGTCGCGGGTGGCGAGCAGCCAGGGCATCATCAGCGCCGGCGGGCCGGAATTGTGGCGCACTTCCGGTTCGCCGAACTTGGCGTTGTCGGCAGCGATCGCCAGATCGCAGCACATCATCAGCTCAAGTGCGCCTGCAAGGGCGTAACCGTTGACCGAGGCGATAACCGGGATCGGGGCGCGCCAGATGTTGAGCAGCGCCTCGGCATTTTCCGACATGTCTTCGCGCCAGAAATCGATGTCGACATCGAAATCGCCGCCCTGGAGGTCGTAGCCGGAGGAGAAGGCGCGCCCGGTGCCGGTGATGACGAGCGCATTGACGTCCGGATCGGCGGCGGCTGCGGCAACCGCCGCGTCGATCTCGCGGATCACCGTCTTGTTCATCGCGTTCATCTTGTCAGGGCGATTGATGGTGATCGTCGCGAACTTGTCGGTCAAATCCTTCTCGTAAAGGATCGTCTCGTAGCCGTTCATTTGCTGGTTCATGGGCAGTTCCCCTTGTTCTTGAACTATTTGCCGGCCTTCTTCAGCGCCGCGTAGGCGACGGCCATCTTCGCGGCGAGACGCGCGTTGTTCCTCACCAGTTCGATATTGGCCTTGAGGCTCTCGCCCTTGGAAAGCTCGTTGATACGGGCGAGCAGGAAAGGCGTCAGCTCCTTGCGGCCAATGCCGCGCTCTTCCGCCTCGCGCACGGCGTCCGAGATCGTGCCGTCGATGAATTCCGGTGTCAGGGCTGCCGTTTCCGGGATCGGGTTGGCGATCAAGAGACCTGTGCCGGTGCCGAGCTGGTGGTGCAGATACATGGCCCTGGCAATCTCTTCGGCCGTATCGAGCCGGTGGTCGGCCTTGAAACCGCTCTTGCGGGTGAAAAAGGCCGGGAAATCGTCAGTGCCGTAAGCGATGATCGGAACTCGCTGGGTTTCGAGATATTCCAGCGTCTTGGCGATATCGAGGATCGACTTGACGCCGGCGCAGACGACCGCGGTTTTGGTGCGGCCGAGCTCAGTCAGGTCGGCGGAGATGTCGAAGGTCTGTTCGGCGCCGCGGTGTACACCGCCGACGCCGCCGGTCGCGAAAATGTCGATGCCGGCGAGATCGGCCATCAGCATGGTGGCGGAAACCGTCGTGCCGGCAGACTGGCCGCGTACCATGGCGACGGCGAGGTCGCGGCCGGATGCCTTCACAACGCCCTTGGCCTGGGCCAGTTCTTCCAGTTCGCTATGTTCGAGGCCGACGCGCAGCTCGCCGTTGACGACGGCGATTGTCGCCGGGATCGCGCCGTTCTCGCGGATCACCGCCTCGACGCCGAGTGCGGTTTCGAGATTGGCCGGGTAGGGCATGCCATGGGTGATGATCGTCGATTCCAGCGCCACGACCGGGCCGCCGGCTGCGATCGTTTCGGCCACTTCACGGCTCAGCTTCGGTTTGATGAGGGCCATTTTCGGTATTCCTTAAATCGTTTTCGGCCAGCCGAAGGTCAGCCGGCCAATCGGTGCATATTGGCTTCCAGGAAGCGTTCGGACAGGTCCGTATGGACGCTTGCGGTGCTTTCGGTGGTCAGCGTGCCGAGCAGCGCACCGGTGCGGGCTGCATTGTAGGTGTCCTCGCCGTGCAGGATCCGGTGCAGCGTGCCGGCGATCATCGCATCCCCTGCGCCGGTGATATCGACCGGCCGGGCATGGACTGCCGGGAAGGTGCGGGCGCCCTCGGTGCCGGCGATCGCAATGCCGCGCGGACCCATGGTGACGACCGCTTCGCGCGCACCGGCCGCCTGCAGGGCAAGCGCTGCGTCCTTGGCGTCGTCGATCGTCTCGTGCGCATGGCGCCCGAGGACCGCGTTTGCTTCGTCAATGTTCATGAACAGCAGATCGACGCCGGTGAGATCTTTCGGCAGGCGCGCGGCCTTGGGCGTCGAGACGGCGTCAATCGCCAGCCGGAAACGGGCGCCCTGGCGCTTGGCGATGAGGGCGGCCAGCGTTTCGGCAGGCAGGTTGCAGTCGGAAAACACCCAGCTTGCAGCGGCGAGATGTGGCCAGATGCGCTCGATATGGCTCGGCAGCAGCAAGTCGAAAATGCTCATGTCGGCAATGCCGAGCACAAGATCGCCCTTGGTGTCGAGGATAGCGGCATATTCCGCCGTCGGGCGCTCAGTGGTGGTGATGATCTGGCTGACATCGATGCCGCGATCGCGCATGTGCTTCACCACCGCCCGGCCGCCTTCGTCGTCGCCGACGATCGACACGAAACTGGTTGTGGTGCCGAGAAGGGCGAGGTTTTCAGCGACGTTGCGGGCAACGCCGCCGAGGCTGCGGACGCCGTCGACCGGGTTCGAAGTCTCGAAGACGAATTCCTGCTTGGCGCGGTATTTGCGGTCGAGCACGGCGCCGCCGATGCAGACTGCGCGGGTTTCGGCGGGCATCACATACCCGCGGCCGAGGATGTAACCCTTCTGCATCAACTGGACGATGTGGGCAGCGACCGTCGATCGCGCCAGCCCGAGCATGGTGGCGATCTCCTGCTGGCCCGCGAACGGGTTGTCCTTGATGATTGCCAGGACGGCCGCTTCCTGTGGCGCAAGGTCATCCATGTTTCGTCGATCGTCCTTGGGTCGAGAACCGCATTGCAACTTCGTTCATTTTGATATGGACAACAACAGATGTTTTTGTCAACATCTGTTTGTCAGATGTGAATTGGAGGAAGGCATGTCCTTAACGAGCGCCAATCCTGCGTCATCCCATGATGCCGCTCCCGGCATTCCGGTGGTGGATGTCGGCCCCTTCATCCGCAACGAGGCAGGCGCTGCCGCCGTCGTGAAGACGATCGAAACGGCCTGCCGCGACACGGGCTTCTTTCTCGTGACCGGCCATGGTGTTTCGCCCGAGGTGACGTCGAGGCTCTACAATCTCGCCCGCGCCTTCTTTGATTACCCGCAGGACTGGAAGAAGACCCAGGGCCGCGGCGCCGGCGTTATGGGCGGCGTCGCCTTTTCGCCGATCGCCGAAGAGGCGCTTGCAGCCACGCTCGGCATCAAGACGCCCGGCGACTACAAGGAAAGCCTGAATTTTGGCGAGAACCTTCCCGGCGACACTTGGCCGGACAGGCCGGACGGACTGGAGCAGGCGTTCCGCGATTATTTCAAGGAAATGGAAACCCTCGCCAAGCACATGCGGCGCATCTTCTGCCAGGCGATCGGGCTCGACCAGGACTATTTCGAACCTTCCTTCGAAAACCATCTCTCGGCGTTGCGCGTCATCAACTATCCGGAACAGGACGAATCGCCGCTGCCGGGCCAGATGCGTGCCGGCGTGCATACCGACTACGGCTTCATGACGATCCTGCGCTCGGAGGCCTCGGCCGGTGGGCTGCAGGTGCGCAACCGCAACGGCGACTGGCTGGACGCGCCGTCGATCGAGGGCGCCTATGTGATCAACATCGCCGATGCCTTCATGCGCTGGACGAATGACGAATGGGTCTCGACGCCGCACCGCGTTGCCAATCCACCGACCGGTTTCAAGGGTACTGCCCGCCGTCAATCGATCCCGTTCTTCCTCAATCCGTCGAAGGATACGGTGATCGAGTGCCTGGCCCCGTTCGTAAAGGGTGGTGCCAAATATGAGCCGATCACGTATGGCGACTATATCGACCTGAAGACGAAGCAGGCTTTTTCGAAAGGCTGATCACCGACCAATTTCGTGCGCAGAAGCGGAGAACCGCCGGCACAGCAAGGTCTCGAAAGACCGCAACAAGGGGAACTGAACATGATGGATTTGACAAGGCGGCAAACGCTTGCCGGAATGAGTGCGCTCACTGCGGCGGGACTTTTTGGCCTTCCGGCGCGGGCGCAGCAGAAGACGTTGGTCGTGCCGACGCTCGGCGGGGTGTGGGAACAGTACTGGCGTTCGACCGTCGGTCCCGCCTTCACCAAGCAGACCGGCGTCGCAGTGACGCTCGACGTCGGCAACGGCCGTGTCTGGGGCGCCAACCTGCGTGCGGCGGGCGCTGCCAAGCCGCCCTATTCAATGGTGATGACCAACGAGGTTTTTGCCTCCGGCCTGCGCAAGGAAGGCTTTTTCGAAAAGCTCGACCTCACCAAGCTGCCGAACTACGCCGACCTCTATCCGCTCGCCAAGAAGACCGATGGCTGGGGTGCGATCGGCGCCGTTTCGCCGATCGGCATCGGCTACCGCACGGACCTCGTGAAGACCAAGCCGAAGTCCTGGAAGGATCTCTGGAACAATCCGGAGTTCAAGGGCAAAATCGGCCTCTACAACTTCGCCAACAGCGCCGGCAAGATGGAATTGCTGCTGTTTTCGAAGATCTTCGGCAAGGACCAGTATGATGTCGATGCCGGTTTCGCGGCTCTCCAGAAGCTCGGCTCGGTGATCCAGGTGGACTTCAACATGTCGACGGGCCTTGCCTCCGGCGAAATTGTCGTCGCACCCTTCGACTTCGGCGAGATCGCTCGCCTGCGCCGCCAGGGCCTGCCGGTCGACTGCATCATCCCGGAGGAAGGGATGTTCATGTTCGACCAGACCATCAACATCCTTGCCAATGCTCCGGAAAAGGAACTGGCCTACCAGTACGCCAATTTCCTGCTGTCGCCGGAAGTGCAGGGGATGATGATGAAGGAGTTCTTCATCTCGCCGACCAATTCCAAGGTGATCGTGCCGGCCGATCTCAAGGTCGACGTGCCGGTTTCCGGCGCGGACATGGACAAGATCCTCACCTGGGACTGGAACTTCGTCAACGAAAAGCAGGGCGAGCTCGCCGAACGCTGGGCGAAGACCATCAAGTGATTTCCCCAACTGCGATCATGGCCTGCCATGAGGGCAGGCCATGATCGGCTTTTTCGGGGTCCGGCTCTTCAAATGGAAAGTGGAATTTCATGACAGAGGTTAGCATCGAAAAGCTGACCAAGGACTATGGGCAGGGTCCCGCGGTCAACAGCATTTCGATCAGGATAGCCGAGGGCGAGTTCATCTCGCTGCTCGGACCTTCCGGTTGCGGCAAGACGACGACGCTGAAGATGATCGCCGGTTTCGAGGATGCGACCGAAGGCGCAATCCGCTTCGACGGGCGCGACGTGGTGCATGTGCCGGTCGAAAAGCGCGATATCGGCATGGTCTTCCAGAACTATGCCCTCTTTCCGCATATGACGGTCGAAAAGAACCTCGCATTCGGGCTCGAGATGCGGAAGCTTCCAAAGGACGAGATCCGCACCCGCATCGCCAAGGTGCTGGATATGGTGCAGCTTACCGGTTATTCGGAGCGTTATCCGCGCCAGCTTTCCGGCGGCCAGCAGCAGCGCGTGGCGCTTGCGCGCGCTTTGGTCATCGAGCCGAAGATCCTGCTGCTCGACGAACCGCTCGCCAATCTCGACGCCAAGCTGCGCGAGGAGATGCGTGTCTTCATCCGCGATCTGCAGCGCCGCGTCGGTATTACCACGGTCTACGTCACCCACGACCAGGCCGAGGCGATGACCATGTCCGACCGGGTCGTCGTGATGTTCGGCGGCCGCATCGCCCAGATCGGCACGCCATCGGATATCTACGAGCGGCCCGCCAATCTGGAAGTCGCCGAGTTCGTCGGGCAGGTGAATATCATTCGCGGCAAGGTCGGCAACCGCGTCGTATCGACTGCCTTCGGCGACGTGCCGGTCAGCGGAGATTTCGCCGATGGTGCCGAGCTGATGCTGGCTCTGCGTCCGGAAGCGGTCGAGCTGCTGCCGATTAATTCGGGTGCGACCGGCGCGCCGGCAAAGGTTCTCTCCAGCTATTATTCCGGCAGTCTCGTCGACTACCGGCTGGAGCTTGCGACCGGCGCTGTCGTCAACGTCCAGACGTTTCCACGCACCCGGTTTGCCGATGGCGAACAAGTGCTGGTGCATGCGCCGTCCGATCGCTTCTGGCCGCTAGGGACCGTGGCATGATTGTCCCGCCCAGGAAAAGGTTCGGACCGCTGCTGCTGATCGCGCCTGCCGCGATCCTGCTCGGCGTGTTCCTCGTGCTGCCCTATCTCAATATCGTCGTCATGAGCTTCCGTATGCCGGGGCAGGGCACGCCCTATGGGCCGGGCTTCACGCTTGGCAATTACGGCAAGTTCTTCTCGGACTTCTTCTATGTCCAACAGGTGATCAACACGCTGTGGATCGGCTTCCTGACGACCTTCATCTGCCTGGTTCTCGGTTATCCCGTCGCCTGGCAGCTGGCGCGCGGCGCTTCGACCTTTCGCGCGCTGGGTTATGCGCTGGTGCTCTCGCCGCTGCTCGTCGGCATCGTCATCCGCAGTTATGGCTGGACGATCCTGCTCGGCAATAACGGCATCATCAACCGCACCCTGACTGGCTGGGGGCTGATCGATGGACCGCTGCCGCTGATGTACAATGCGCTCGGCATCATCATCGCGCTGGTGCATGTCTTTCTGCCCTTCATGATCCTGCCGATCATGAGTGCCATCCAGGGCATCGATCCGTCGCTCGAAGCGGCGGCCCGGTCGCTGGGGGCGTCGAAGGTCACCTCCTTCCGGCGCATCACCCTGCCGCTGTCACTGCCGGGTATCCAGGCCGGCTGCATCCTCGTCTTCGTCCTGTCGCTCAGCGCCTATGTGACGCCGTCGCTGATCGGCGGCTTGCGCGTGAAAACCATGGCGGTGACGGTGGTGGATGCGCTGATCGACACGTTCCAGTGGCCGTTCGGTTCGGCGCTGGCGCTGATGCTGTCGGTGACCGGTGCGATCTTCGTCGTCATCTTCGGACGGCTGACCGTCATGAAATGGAAGGCATAGAGACATGTCGAAACCGTTTTTCACCGTCTATTGCCTGATCATCTACGCTTTCCTGCTGGCGCCGATCGCGGTCGTGGTGATCGCTTCCTTCAATGCCGGGGCCTTCCTTACCTTCCCGCCGCAGGGGCTTTCCTTCCGCTGGTATCTGGTGTTCTTCAACAACGAGGTGTTCATGCGGGCGATCCGCACCTCGCTATGGATCGCGACGCTGACCATGGTGATTTCCGGCATCATCGGCACGATGGCGGCGATGTTCTACGTGACCCATGCCGGCAAGCTCAAGGAAACGGTGCGGGTCGCCATGCTGGCGCCGCTGCTGCTGCCGGAAGTGCTGACGGCGATCTCACTGCTGTTCTTCGTCTATTCGGTCGGGCTCGGCACGCAGAACCTGGTCGGCATGATCGTCGGTCACGTGCTGATCACGCTGCCCTTCGTGTTCATCAACGTCTCGGCCTCGATGGAAAGCTATGATCCGGCATGGAGCCTTGCGGCGCAGAGCCTCGGGGCAGGGCGGTTCACCCGTTTCCGGCGGATCATGCTGCCGCTGATCAAGCCGGGCGTCATCGGCGGCTGCCTGTTCGCCTTCATCATCTCGTTCGACGTCTTCACCATCTCCTTCATGCTGAAGGGCGTCGGCATGTCGACGCTGCCGATCCAGCTGTTCGATTACCTGCGAACCAACTTCACCCCGGAAGCGGCGGCCGTCTCGACCTGCTCGATCGTGCTGACGATGGCGGTGGTGGTCATCTCGGAAAAGGTGCTGGGCCTGCGCATCCACCGTTTCTAGTAGAGCTTGCCTCGGGCGGTGACCGGCCAGAGCGCCTCGACACGGCCGTTGCGGACGCAGACATACCAGTCGTAGAGATTGCAGGTCGGGTCGCAATGGCCCGGCACGAGGCGCAGACGATCGTTGAGCTTCAGCGTATCCTGCGGGTCTTCGATCTTGCCGTGTTCGTCCGAAGCGCTGGCGAACTTGAGAGCGGGTCGTTCGAACACCGTCGGCAGGCCGCTGTCGATCGAGTGTGCCTTGAGGCCCGCATCGCAGATGGCGCGGCCGGAGGCAGGCTTGCTCATGATCGAGGTCAGCACGAACAGCGCGTGTTCGAAACCGCCGATCGTGCCATTGCCTTCGGTCGAGCGGACGCGGGAGTAATCCTCATCCATGAAGATGTAGGAACCAGGCTGGATTTCGTTATAAACGCCGGAGGCACCTTCGAGATCGTGGGTGCCTGTTCCCGCCCCGGTGATGATCTTCGGCTCCAGCCCCGCATCGCGCAGCAGGCCCGCCGTCTCTCGCGCCATGTCGATCGCCTTGTCGATCGCGGCGCGGCGCTCCACCGGATCGTAGATATGCTGGGCGCTGCCGTGATAGGCCTGGATGCCGGCGAAGGCGAGGCTCGGCGCGGCGGCGACCGTCTTTGCGAGTTCGACGGCTGGCTCGCCGGGCAACACGCCGCAGCGGCGCGCGCCGCAATCGATCTCCACCAGGACGTCGAGCGTGACGCCATGCAGGGCCGCCGCTTCCGAAAGTGTCGCAACGACGGCGGGATCGTCGACGCACACGGAGACACGGGCGCTCCTTGCGAGCCGCGCCAGCCGGTCGATCTTCTTCGGATCGGCCACCTCGTTGGCGACGAGCACGTCGGTGACGCCGCCGCGCACCAGCGCTTCCGCTTCGGATACTTTCTGGCAGCAGATGCCGACGGCGCCGCCGTTGGCGATCTGGTAGAGCGCGACATCCGCGGACTTGTGGGTCTTGGCATGCGGGCGAAGCCGCACCCCCATCGTCCCGGCGTGATCCTTCATCCGCGCGACATTCCGCTCGAAGGCATCGAGATCGATAATCAGCGCCGGCGTCTGGATGTCGGCGATCGTGTCGCCGATGGCGGCCGGTACGTCATAGCCGATGTCGATGTCGTCGTAGGTCATGAGGTCGAGTCCGCAATCAGATGGCGCGACGATAGGTTCGCCGCCGCATCCAGGCAATCGCTCGCCTGCAATTTCATTCAAGATCGGTGCATCGCTCTTCGGTAGCTGTGGGAAAACATCTTGAGAGGATCGCCCCATGAGCCCGGAATTCCTGATTACCTCCTTTATCGTCGTCGCATCGCCCGGTACCGGCGTGCTCATCACGCTCGCCGCCGGCCTGTCGCGAGGCGCGCGAGCAAGCCTCGTTGCCGCGCTCGGCTGTACGCTCGGCATCCTGCCGCACATGATTGCGGCGGTCTCGGGCCTTGCGGCGCTGCTGCATGCCAGCGCATTGGCCTTCGAAATCATCAAATATCTTGGTGTCGCCTATCTGCTGTTCATGGCCTGGCAGGTTCTGAAGGAAAAGGGGGCGCTGACGGTGGAGGCGGACAAGACGCCGAAATCCGTTGGCCAAGTCATCGTCTCGGCTATCCTTGCCAATCTGCTCAACCCGAAACTGTCGATCTTCTTCTTCGCTTTCCTGCCGCAGTTCGTCGCCCATGACGAAGCCGCGCCGGTTCTGCGGATGACCGAACTCAGCCTCGTCTTCATGCTGATGACCTTCGGCGTCTTCGTCGTCTACGGCCTGTTTGCCGCCTCGGTTCGGAACCACGTCATCTCGCGGCCGAATATTCTTGCCTGGATGCGCCGTATCTTCGCTGGCGCCTTCGTGGTGCTCGGCGCGAGACTTGCGCTTTCGGCGCGATAGTTATTACCTGCCGCGTAATTGAGACGATGCAGCCGCTCCGGCATGTTCGCTCTGCCTGCAACCAGCAGGGCGATCTCAAGGAGAAATGACATGACCGATGCGAACACCAATGCCGAACGTTATCTCGCCATCTGGAACGAGACGGATGCCGTTCGCCGCAAGGCGATGATCGCCGAGACCTGGGCGGAAGACGGGCTTTACGTCGATCCGCTGATGCGTGGCGAAGGCCATGAGGGTGTCGATCGCCTGGTTGAAGGCGTCCAGGCGCGGTTTCCGGGTTTCCGCTTCACGTTGCTCGGTACGCCCGACGGTTACGACGACAACCTGCGCTTTTCCTGGGGGCTCGGCCCCGTGGATGGCGAGGCGCTGATCAAGGGCACGGATTTCGCCGTCCTGGAAAACGGCCGGCTGAAGTCGGTCTGCGGTTTCCTCGATCAGGTTCCCGCTGCCGCATGACGACTCTCGCACCCGCCCGCCCCCTCGGTGATTTCCTGCGCGAATGGCGCCGCCGCCGGCGCATGAGCCAGCTTGATCTGGCGCTGGAGGCTGAAATCTCGCAGCGTCATCTGAGCTTCCTCGAAAGCGGGCGGGCGGCCCCCAGCCGCGACATGCTGCTGCATCTCGCGGAGCGGCTTGAGGTGCCGCTCCGCGAGCGCAATCCGATGCTGCTCGCCGCCGGTTTTGCGCCGGTGTTTGCCGAGCGCAAGCTGGACGATCCGGCACTCCAGCCGGCGCGGCGGGCGATCGATATGGTGCTGAAGGGCCACGAGCCGTTCCCGGCACTGGCGGTCGACCGGCACTGGACCCTGGTGGCCGCCAATGCCGCGGTGGCGCCGCTACTTGCGGATGTCGGCGACCGGTCGCTGATCGAGGGTCCGGTCAACGTGCTGCGGCTCAGCCTGCATCCGCAGGGCCTTGCGCCTCACATTGCCAATCTTTTCGAGTGGCGCAGTCACCTGCTCGAACGGCTCCGCCAGCAGATCGCCGCGACCGGTGACCGCGTTCTCAGGGCATTGCTGGAAGAGCTTTCCGGCTATCCGGTGCCGGAAGATACGCCGAAAGCGGCGGCGAAACATGACTATGCGGGTATCGCCGTGCCGATGGATCTGCGGACTGAGGCGGGGCTGTTATCCTTCATCTCGACGACGACGGTTTTCGGAACCCCGGTCGATGTGACGCTGTCGGAACTGGCGGTCGAATCCTTCTTTCCCGCCAATGACGAAACGGCCCGGCTTCTGCGCCAGATGGCAGAGGCCGGGCCGTCGAAGAGCGACAGTTAAAGCTGAGCTTCGATCAGCGGATCAGAATTCGGTCCACTGCGATTCCGTGCTTGCTGCAGCCGCGGCGCTGCCGAAGGATTTGCTGACGCGCTGCGCAAGGCGGCGGGCCGGCGATTCCTGCGGGACGGCGTTGCGGCCGACCGGAACTGGAGCGGAGCCGTAGGCAGGCCGCTGCTGCATTCCGGAACGCTGACCGCCCTCGGAGAGCTTGAAGCGGGTGAGGAGATCGCGCAGCTTCGTGCTTTCCGAGGCGAGATTGGCGCCGGCGGCATTGGTTTCCTCGACCATTGCAGCGTTTTGCTGTGTCACCTGGTCCATCTGGTTGACGGCCGAATTGACTTCGGCAAGTCCGACCGACTGTTCGCGGGCGGCGGTGGCGATCGCACTGATATGCTCGTTGATGGTGACGACGTGGCTTTCGATCGTCTTCAGCGCGTCGCCGGTCTCGCGCACCAGCTTGACGCCGTTCTGAACCTCGGCGCCCGACTTGCGGATGAGGTCCTTGATCTCCTTGGCGGCGCTCGCGGAACGCTGGGCGAGTTCGCGGACTTCCTGGGCGACAACCGCAAAACCCTTGCCGGCATCACCGGCACGGGCCGCTTCGACGCCGGCATTCAGCGCCAACAGATTAGTCTGGAAGGCGATCTCGTCGATGACGCCGATGATGTTGGAGATCTGGCTGGACGACTGCTCGATGCGCTGCATCGCGTCGACGGCGTTGGCGACCACGGCCCCCGACTGGGCGGCGCTCGAATTTGCCTGCAGCGCGATGGACTTCGCCTCGTCCGCACGTTTGGAAGAGTTCGAGACGTTGACGGTGATTTCGTCGAGGGCTGCGGCGGTCTCTTCAAGCGAGGCTGCCTGCTGTTCAGTCCGCTTGGAAAGGTCGTCGGCGCTCTGGCTGACTTCACGCGAGCCGCTGTCGATCGACTGGGCCGAGCCGGCGACTTCCGAGAGTGCGGCGCCGAGACGGGACACGGCGGAGTTCAGGTCTTCGCGCAGCGCTTCGAAATCCGGAGCAAAAGGCTCGTTGAGCTGGAAGGCGAGGTCACCGGAGGCAAGGCGACGCAGGCCGGCGGCAAGGCCGGAGGTCGCTTCGTGCAGGCGGGCCTGGGCCGAGGCTTCCGCCTCTTCCTGGAGGCGAATACGGTCGGCTTCGGCGTGGGCGCGGGCGTCCTCGGCCTGTTCCTGAAGCTGCCTGTTGGAGATCGCGGCCTGGCGGAACACTTCGACGGCGCCGGCCATGGCGCCGACTTCGTCCTTGCGGCCGGCGAAGGGGATTTCGGTGGCGGTGTCACCTGCGGCAAGACCGCTCATCGAAGCGGTGATGCGCTGGATCGGACGGGCGATACCGGACAACACGTAGACGGCGGCGCCGACGATCAGCAGGAAAACGACGCCGAGGATGATTTCCATCGTGGTGAGCGCGGTCGAATAGGTCGTCTTCGCCTTTGCGGTTTCGACGGCCGCCTCATCCGTGTTCGACTTGACCAGCTTGGTAACGGCTTCCATCGCTGGCTGGATGGTGATGCGCATCTTTTCCATCTCGACACGGGCGCGGGCGTCCGAAGCCTTGCGGGAGAAGTCCAGCATCTTCTGGCCGTTCAGGATGTATTTGTCGATGCCGGCCTGGATCTGGTCGATGATCTGCTTTTCCTGATCGCTGGAAATCAGCGGCCTGTAGGCGTTGAGAGCGACCTTCAGCGCATCGGATTGCTGGGCGATCAGCTTTTCCGCCGATTCCATGCCGAAGTCCGAAGTGGTGGTCAGATGGCCCATATAGGCGACCGTCATTCCGAGAATGGCCGTCTCGATATTCTTCGAAGCCTGAACGCTCGGCATCGAATTCTCGGAAATCGTATTGAGATTGCCGGCGACGTTGGAGAGCGAGGATATGGCCGCCCAGGCGAGAACGGCGACGAGAGCTGCAATCGCGCCGAAGACGGCGATGAGCGAGCTGCGAATGGAGAGACGGGACATGAGGTTCGGCTCCGGATTGGTGAAGCCTCGAATGAGGCAACGCGTTTTCACGCGCAGATCTGATATCTGGCAGTGTGGGAAGAGAACCGGTCTCATACCGGCTCTTGCGCTACACCGGATGGCGGTCACGCGGTTGCCGGAAGATTAAGGTCAAACTCTTTAACGACAGATTGAATTTTGATATTGTACAACGATTTTTGATGATTTTCGGCGCTAAAAGTTCGAAAATATACCTGTGCTATCCGTTTATTTTATAACGATAATATTGGAATCGGGCCGGCGTAGTAACAGGATACCTGTCAATCGAGGATTGCTTGATTTTCCGTTCAAACGGGATGCGAAATCTAGCCTATCCGACGGGCCGTTTCCGAGCAGATCCGAGGCATTGAGCGGGTGTTATCGGCGGGTCCGAAGGCCGTCCATCAACAGGCCGATCAGGCGATGCGACCGTTCACGCCACTCGGGCGATTCCGGAATCGAATAGATACTCGACAGCGCGTGCAGGAGATCGCTTGTCTCGATGTCACTGCGGATACATCCCTTGTCGCCGGCGGTCTTCAACAGGCTTTCCAAAGCGCCGCGGATCAGGCCCGAGCCCTCGGAAAAAAGGGAGGAGTTCGATGTCATGAGAATGCGCAGGCTGTTGGCCATGCCGCGCTTGGTGGCGATGTAGCCCACGAAACGACGCATCCATTCCTCGAGCGCCACATCCGGCGGATGTTTTTGGGCAAGTTCGGTGGCAGCCGTGGCGAGGCTTTCGAGTTCGCGTCGATAGACCACTTCCACGAGATGCTCGCGGCTCGGGAAATGCCGGTAAAGGGTGCCGATGCCGACACAAGCCTGGCGTGCTATATCTTCCAGCGAGGTCTCGACGCCATTTTCCGCAAAGGCTGCGGCCGCCACCTCGATCAGCCTGTCGCGGTTACGGCGGGCATCGGCGCGAAGCTTGGTCGATGCGGGCGATGTCGTCTTCGGCTCGGCCGAGGCCAAAATATTGCTCCAGGCAAATGAGGGCTTGACGAAAATCCGTAAGCCACTAGTTTAAACGGAGGCGCCTCCGTTTATCTGGAGTGCCTTCCACTTCTTAGTCCAGAGGGGGACGGATGTCATGCCGAAATGTGCCGGTGCTTCTCTCGCCGAACATCATCTAGGGCATCGCAGCCAGTTGGCCAGTCCGTCCCAGGCTTTAAAGTTCTCATTCTCGTGACAATGGCAGGAGCTTGATCCATGACACGAACCATCCATCTTTCGCTCGATATCAACGGGGGGCGGTACGACCTCGATGTCGAACCGCGTGTCACGCTGCTCGATGCGCTGCGCGAACATCTCGCGCTGACCGGCACCAAGAAGGGCTGCGACCAGGGGCAATGCGGCGCCTGCACCTGTCATGTCGACGGTAGCCGTGTGCTTTCCTGTCTGACGCTCGCAGCCCAGGTCGAAGGCCGGCAGATCACCACGATCGAGGGGATCGCCGCTGAAAACGGCGAACTGCACCCCGTTCAGGCGGCTTTCGTGGAGCATGACGCGTTCCAATGCGGCTATTGCACGCCCGGCCAGATCATGTCGGCAGTCGCCTGCATCCGCGAAGGCCATGCGGGATCCGACGAGGAAATCCGCGAATACATGTCCGGCAATCTCTGTCGGTGCGGAGCCTATAACAGCATCGTCGCGGCGGTGCGCGAAGCGGCGGAGATGGCGTGATGAGAGACTTTTCCTATCTCCGCGCCTCGTCCGCCGATGAAGCCCGGCAGGCGGCGCTCCAGGCCGGTTCAGCGCTGCTTGCCGGTGGCACGACGCTTCTCGATCTCGCCAAATGCGGCGTGATGGAGCCGGAAACCGTCATCGACATCACCCACCTTTCCGGGCTCGGCGGGATCACCCTCGATGCCGGCGGCGCCACGATCGGTGCGCTTGCCAAGATGGGCGCGGTTGCAGATCACGCAGGCATCCGCGCCGCTTTCCCGGCGGTTTCGGAATCGCTGTCGCTGGCGGCCTCCGCCCAACTCCGCAACATGGCGACGATCGGCGGCAACCTGTTGCAGCGGACACGCTGTTCGTATTTCCGCGAGCCGGACGTGTTTCCGGCCTGCCACAAACGCAATCCCGGCTCCGGCTGTTCGGCGCTTGGCGGCGTCACCCGCAACCACGCTGTCCTCGGCACCAGCGATGCCTGCATCGCCACCTATCCGGGTGACCTCGCAGTCGCGCTCGCCGCCTTCGACGCCGTGGTCGATCTCGGGGGCCGGACGGTGTCGGTCGACGACTTTTTCCTGACGCCGGGCAATACGCCGGAGCGGGAAACCGCGTTGCAGCGCGGCGAGATGATCACCGCGATCACCATTCCGGCCTCGGCGGCGGCGAAGAACTCTACCTATCTCAAGGTTCGCGACCGCCAGTCCTACGAGTTTGCGGCGGCGAGTGCCGCAGTCGGGCTGGAATTCGAAGCGGACGGCAAGACGGTTCGCGATATCCGCGTCGCTCTGGGCGGCGTCGCCACCAAGCCGTGGCGGGCTCGCAACGTCGAACAGGCGCTGGTCGGCAAGGTGCTCAGCGCGGAAACCGTCGAGGCGGCGAGCCGGCTCGCCATGGAAGGTGCCGTTTCGCATGGCGCCAATCACTACAAGATCGAACTTGCGCCGCGCGTTGTCGCCCGCGCCATCCTGAAAGTTGGAGGTCTCGTATGACCATCATGGAACCCCGCAAACACGGCGATGCCTCAGACGGGACTGTCGGCGGTCGTCAAACACGCTTCGAAGGCAATCTGAAGGTCACCGGTGGTGCGACCTATGCGCTGGAATATCCGGCCGAAGGCCTTGTCTATGCTATTCTCGTGCAGAGCACGATCCCGGCCGGTCGCGTCATATCGGTCGATGCGGAAAAGGCGCTTGCGGCCCCGGGCGTGCTGATGGTGCTGACGCCGGATGACGACATGGGTCTTCTGGTTGCCTCCGACTGGGGTGGCAATCGCCCCGATAACCAGCCGTATTATCCGCTGCCGCGGCAGGTGCAGTACAATGGCCAGTCGATCGCCGCAGTCGTCGCGGAAAGCCGCGAACAGGCGGTCGAGGCGGCAAGGCTGATCTGCATCACCTATGAGAAGGCGCCGCATGTCGCGAGCTTCAACGATACGGCGGCCGGCGAAGGCAAGGTGATGGACAATCTTACCGCCGGATGGGGTGATGCCGAGGCCGCACTTGCGGCCGCGCCAGTTCAGATCGAAGGCGAATATTCGACGCCGCGTGAATATCACGTCGCCATGGAGCCGCATGGGCTGACCGTGAAGTGGGATGGCGACCGGATCACTGTCTGGGAGCCGAGCCAGTGGTCTCACGGTATGGCGCGCAGCTATTCCGAATGGTTCGGCATTCCTTACGAAAACGTCCGCCTGATCTCGCCGTTCATCGGCGGCGGGTTTGGCTCCAAGGGGGCGGCGCTCGCCCATGGCGCGGTGGCGGCTTTCGCGTCCAGGAAGCTCGGCCGGCCGGTCAAGCTTGCGCTCACGCGACAGCAGAATTTCACCAACTATGGCGGTCGCGCCGCGACACGCCAGCGGATCAAGATCGGCGCGACAGAAGACGGCATCTTGCAGGCTATCGTCCATCGCGGCGCCAGCGAGACCTCCACCTATGCGGATTGGCCTGAGCAGACCGGTGCCGCAACGCCGATCCTCTACAAGGTCGAGAACTTTTCGTCGCAGCACCGGGTCGTGCCGGTCAACACCGTCACTCCGGGTGCGTTGCGCGGCCCGGGAAAGAACCCTAGCGCCTTCGGCATCGAAAGCGCGATGGAGGAACTCGCCTACAAGCTCGGCATGGACCCGCTCGAACTGCGGCTGAAAAACTATGCCGACCACGACTACCAGTCGGGCAAACCCTGGTCGACACGCCGGCTGCGCGAAGCGCTGACCGAAGGCGCGGAAGCCTTTGGCTGGTCGAGGCGCAGCCATGAACCACGCTCGATGCGCGACGGCAACCAGCTCATCGGTTGGGGCATCGGCTGCGGCACGTTCCCGGTCATCCAGGCGCCGAGCGAGGCGATGATCCGCATCCTGCGCAACGGTCGTGTCGAGGTCGTCAGCGGTGCGATCGACATGGGGCAGGGCACCTATACGATCCTTGCCCAGACGGTGGCCGAAGTGTTCGGCATTCCCGTCGACCAGGTCGAGGTGCATCTTGGCGATTCCCGGCTGCCGGGCTCGGCGATTGCCGGCGGCTCGATGCTGGCGGGCTCGATCCTCGGTGCCGTACACAAGGCGGCGACGGCGGCCCGCGACGAACTGATCGGACTGGCGCTCAACGACGAAAAATCGCCGCTGCGCGATACCGGGGCCAATACGCTGACCTTCAGCGGCGGCCGCATTGCCGTTCCCCGCGACCAAGGTCCGTCGCTCACGCTTTCGGAACTGATGGCGACGCTCGGTCGCGACGAGATCGAGATACTGAGGAATACGCTGCCGGAAGGTGCCACGGCCCAGGAGCAGCATCAGGCCTGGACGAGCATGGTAAAGGTCCAGGGGCCGACCATGGGCGAATATTCCATGCATAGCTGGTGCGCCCATTTCGCCGAAGTACGGGTGGACGAGGATTTTGGGACGGTGCGGGTGTCCCGCATCGTCTCGGCCTTCGATTGCGGCCGGCTTTATAATCCCCGGCTGGTGGAAAGCCAGTGGCGGGGCGGCATCATCATGGGCATCGGCCAGGCTCTCCTCGAGGAAGGCCTCGTCGACCAGCGCAACGGCCGCACCGTCAACAACAACATGGGCGACTATCTGGTGCCGACCAATGCGGACGTGCCGCATATCGAGGTGATCTCGGTTGGCATTCCCGACTACGGCGCCTCGGCGCTGGGCGGCAAGGGCGTCGGTGAAGTCGGCATCGTCGGCGTCGCGCCGGCGATCGCCAACGCGGTGTTCCACGCAACCGGCAAACGCGTCCGCGACCTGCCGATCACGCTCGAAAAGCTGATCTGATCGATCCGCGCATCCGGCGTCAGTCGGGTGCGCCTATTTTCGCTTCGGCATGTTGGATGCCCCGAGGCTGCCGGCAAAACGTTCGGCCAGACGTTCCTTCCGGAAATGCTCGACCACGAAGTCGATAAAGACGCGGGTTTTTGCCGGCAGCAGCGTCTTGCTGGCGTAATAGATCGAGATCGGCCCGATATCCGCATACCAGTCGGGCAGCAGGCGGACGAGCGTACCGCTCTCCATATACGATAAGGCATCCGGCATCGCGATCATCGCAACGCCAAGGCCGAGGCTTGCTGCGTGGGCAATGGCGGCTGGGTCGTTGAGCACCATCTTTTCCCGCAGTGCCGCCGGCACTTCGTCGCCGCCGGCATTTCGCATCACCCATTGTCGGATACGGCCGGTATTGGAAGAACGCATATGAATGCCGTCGAGGTTCGCAAGGTCCGCCGGATGGGCCGGCATCGGCCTATCCTTCATGTAGGCAGGTGAAGCGACCAGCACGATATGGGCCGGCGCCAGCACCCGGGCGATCGCGCCGGGCGTCAGCTCAAACCCACCGCCGATCGCTGCGTCATATCCCTCGGCGATCAGATCGACCTGCCGGTTTTCGAAGGACCAGTCCGGACGGATCAGCGGGTAACGCGCCATGAACTCCGGCAGCAGCGGCAGGATATACCCTGTTCCGAAATGCGGGCTCATGCTGACTTTCAGCACACCGGCCGGTTCTGCGCTTTCCGACGAGGCGCCGGCGATCGCGGTCTGCAGCGCCTCGACGTGGTCGCGGATCTCCGACAGAAAACGTTCGCCCGCTTCCGTCAGCGTCAGCCTTCGCGTGCTGCGATGGAGGAGGCGGGTGCCGAGGTTCCTTTCGAGCATCGCCACGTTGCGGCTCACGGCCGCGGGTGTCAGTGCCAACCGTCTGGCCGCAGCCGAGAAACCGCCAAGTTCGGCGCTGCGCATGAAAGATTCGAGATTGGCGAGACTTTCCACCGCGGGTCATTCTCAACGGTTGCTTGAAGATGATTGGCATTATTACCGGCTAATCAAGCGCCAATCCAGAGGCGATATTCCCGCCATCGAAACCACTGGAGTATCGCAATCATGACCATCGGTATTATCGGCGCCGGCAATATCGGCGCAGCCTTCGCCCGCACTCTTGCAAGAAACGGCGTGCGCGCCACCATCGCCAACAGCCGCGGCCCGGCCTCGCTCGAAACACTGACGGCCGAGCTGTCGCCCTGGATTTCCGCCGGCACGATCGAAGAGGCAGCAAGTGCGGATATGGTGCTGATCGCGGTTCCATGGTCGAAGCTGCCGGCGGCCCTTGCCGGCCTGCCGGCCTGGAACGGCCGGATCGTCATCGATGCAAACAACCCGATCGAAGCGCCGCTGTTCAAGCCGGCTGAACTCAATGGCCGCCTTTCCAGCGAGATCGTTTCAAATCTGGTGCCGGGCGCCCGAGTTGTTAAGGCCTTCAACCATCTGCTGGCCAAACTGCTCGAGGCCGATCCTTCTTCTGAAGGCGGCAAGCGTGTGCTGTTCTATTCCGGTGACGATGCGGCCTCGAAGTCGGAAGTTGCGGGGCTGATCGACAAGCTCGGTTTCTTCGGCATCGATCTCGGGCCGCTTGCGGTAGGCGCCAAGCTGGCGCAGTTCCCCGGTGGCCCGCTGCCGGCGCTCAACCTCGTCCAGTTCGGTTAGTCGTCCGAATAACGCTCCTCGGACCAGGGATCGCCGCGCATATGGTAGCCGTTCTTCTCCCAGAAGCCGGCCTGATCCTTGTCGAGGAACTCGATGCGGTTGAGCCATTTGGCGCTCTTCCAGAAATAGAGGTGCGGCACCACCAGCCGCACCGGCCCACCATGTTCCTCGGTGAGCGGCTTGCCTTCCCACTCGGTGACGATGATCGCGTCCGGCGAGGCGAAATCCGAAAGCAGCAGGTTGGTCGTATAGCCGTCATAGCTGGTCAGCATGACGGCAACCGCCTCGTCCTGCGGGTCGACGAGATCGAGGAAGTCGTGTGTCGAAACACCTTTCCAGTTGTTGTCATAGCGCGACCAGGTGGTCACGCAATGGATGTCGGAGCGCATCTCGGTCTGCGGCAGAGCCTGGAAGGCCGCCCAGTCCAAGGTCCTGCGGTTGTTGACGAGGCCACGCACGTCGAGTTTCCAGCGCTCGGCCGAGACCTGCGGCTGCTGGCCGAGATCGAGCACCGGCCAGTTCTTGACCAGGTGCTGGCCCGGCGGCAGGCGGTCGGTTTCCGGCCTGGTGATCCGGCCGGTCAGGAACTTGCCTTGTTCCGCCCATTTCCGCTTGGTGATGGTGAGCTTCGAATCCTCGGGCTCAATCTCGTCGGCCATATCCGGTTCTCCTTGCGTCGCCCGATAATCTGATAAACAAGAAAGGCAATCAATCGCCTGTTCGGAAAATCCTGTTCTCGGAAGATCATGCCTGCCTTCAATCCGCTTATCGAAAAGCTCAGCCCTCCACCCGTTCCCTCCGTCGCCGCCTGGGGGCGTGCCTATGACGGGTCCCGGGGTCCGCTGATCGACCTCTCTCAGGCCGTACCCGGCTATCCGGCCCATCCGGACATGCTGAACCTGCTCGGCGAGACCGGCTCCTCAAAAGCCTTCACCGGCTATGGGCCGATCGAGGGCGAGGCGGAACTTCGGACAGCCTATGCGGCGCATGTCTCGGAGGTTTATGGCGCGGGCATCGGGCTCAGGAACATCCACATCACGTCGGGCTGCAACCAAGCCTTCGTCTGCGCGGCAATGACCGTCGCTGGTCCCGGCAATACGGTGCTGATGACCGAGCCCTTCTATTTCAACCACGAAACGACGTTGGCGATGATGGGCATCAAGACAGCTTTCGTCGCATGCGATGCAGCGAACGGTTTCCTGCCGGATCTCGTCGGGCTCGAAGCGGCGATCACCGGCGACGTCAAGGCACTGGCGCTTGTATCGCCCAACAACCCCACCGGCGCGATCTATCCGCCATCGTTGCTCGAAGCGATCTTCAGGTTCTGCCGGAACAAGGGCATCTGGCTGATCCTCGACGAGACCTATCGCGACTTTTTAGCCGTCGCGGACCAGGCACCGCACACGCTGTTCAGCCTCGACGGCTGGGAAGATACGCTGATCAGCCTCTACAGCTTTTCGAAATCCTTCTGCATCCCCGGCCACCGGCTCGGGGCGATCACTGCCGGCCCGGTCGCGGTCGAACAGATCGCCAAGATCATGGACAATCTGCAGATCTGCGCGCCGCGCGCCGCTCAGGCCGCCGTTGCCAAGGCGCTGCCGCTTCTCGCCGATTGGCGCGAGGAGAACCGCCAGGAGATCGGCCGCCGTGCCGATGCGCTGAAGGCGGTGATGCGCTTCGTCAACGACTGGAAGCTCGATGCCATAGGCGCCTATTTCGCCTTCGTGCGGCATCCCTTCCCGGGCAGAAGTTCGGCGGAAGTGGCGGAAAAGCTTGCAAAGCAGGCCGGCATCATCTGCATTCCCGGCGCTTATTTCGGCGAGAGCCGGCAGGATTACCTGCGCTTCGCCTTTGCCAATGCCGACGTGCCGACGATCGGGCTGTTGCGAGAACGTTTGCAGAACTTTTCCCTATCGTGAGCATCAGCGCCCGTATATAAGCGGAGCATGGTTCAAAGAGCAGGCAGCGCCGATCTCCCGCTTCACGGTGGCCGGGTTCCCCGGTGGCTCGGCGAGCGCATGACCAAGCTCGGCGCGGTCATCACCCAGGCGATCGTTATCGAATACGGCCGCGACGAACTGCTCCGGCGGCTGGCGCATCCCTTCTGGTTCCAGTCGTTCGGCTGCGTCATGGGCATGGACTGGCACTCTTCCGGCATCACCACCAGCGTTCTCGGCGCGCTCAAGCGCGGGCTGACGCCGATGGCCGGCGAACTCGGCATCCATGTCTGCGGCGGCCGTGGGCAGAACTCCCGCAAGACGCCGGAGGAACTGATCGCGATCGGCAACCGCGTCGGCATCGACGGCAGCGGCCTTGCGACGACCAGCCGTCTGGTCGCCAAGGTGGACAGCGCCGCGGTGCAGGACGGGTTCGATCTTTACCTGCACGGGTTCATCGTCACAGACGATGGCAAATGGGTGGTGGTGCAACAGGGCATGAACGGCGACAAGCGCCAGGCGCGGCGTTACCACTGGATCTCGGAGGGCTTGAAAAGCTTCGTCGATTCTCCGCATGCGGCGATCGAAGGCCGCGGGCAGGGCGAGATCGTCAATCTCGCCGACCACCGTGCCGAAGCCTCCCGAAAGGGCCAGCTCGATCTGCTTGCGACGCTCGGGCCGGACCGCATCATCCGCGAGGTGATTGCCATCGAGCCGGCGCGCAAGTTGAAGGAGCTAGCGCAGCCGATGCTGCCGCATCTGATCATGCCGGCGCATCACGATGTCCGCGAGGAGGACGTCAACATGAGGCGGCTGCATGGCACGCTGGCGGCGGCGGCAGATCGCGGCCCGGAGGATTTCGAGAACCTGCTGCTGATGCCGGGTGTCGGCGCGCGGACGGTCAAGGCTTTGGCCATGGTCGCCGAGGTGGTGCATGGCACGCCCTGCCGGTTTTCCGATCCGGCGCGCTTCTCGCTCGCCCATGGCGGCAAGGACCGGCATCCGTTTCCGGTGCCGCTGAAGGTTTATGACGAGACGATCAAGGTGATGAAGTCTGCCGTCGGCAAGGCCCGGCTCGGCCGCGAGGAGGAGCTGCAGGCGCTGAAGCGGCTCGACGACCAGGCCCGGCAGATGGAACGATATGTGACCGGCCCGGACCTCAAGGAGATCGTCGCCGGCGAATTCCGCCAGTCGCACGAATGGGGCGGCCGCAGCGTCTTTGGCTGGGAGCCGCCAGCGGAGGAGGCGGCCAATTTTCCAGGATCAGCCGACTACTTGAAGGGATCGTAGCCGGGCTTTTTGTAGACAAGCTCCGGCTGCCCCTGGATATCCGGCACGTAGACCTTGTCCGTCCAGGCGTCCCTCGGAAAGTCCTGGATTGCGACCGACACGGAACTCTCGGCAGAGCCAAGAGCGGTCATGACCGCCTTGGTCACCTCAGCCGTCAGTGCCTGCTTCTGCTCTTCGGAGCGGCCCTCGACCATTTTGACAATAACATGGGGCATGTTGCGCTCCTCCGATGGGCAGTTTTTCAAATCAACCGAAGCGAGCATAGCCCGTCTCGTTCATGGATTTCAATCGGGAACTTCGCTCACGCCATCGGGGTTGTCGCGCGGTCTCTGCCAGTGGACGCGATGCGGCCAGCGAGGTCGGCGATACGGTGCATGGCGGTTGCAACTGCATCGTCCGGGACCGTCAGCGAGATGCGCAGGAAGCCTGCGGCCTGGGCGCCGAAGGAGGTGCCGGGCATGACGGCGACCTTCTCCTCGCGCAGCAGTTCCCAGGCGAATTCCTCGCCGTTGAGGCCGGTGGCGGTCACGTCGAGCAGGACAAACATGCCTCCTTCCGGCGGCATCGGCTTGACGAGATTGCTGCCGGCAAAGGCCTTTTCGACGATGGTGGCACGGCGGCGATAATTTTCCCGCATCACGTCGGCGGTGTCGAAATGCTGCGACAGCGCCATGGCGGTCATGTCGGAGATGAAGGGCTGCACGCCGAACAGCATGGTTTCGGACACCGGCAGCAGTCTTTCACAGAACTCTTCGGGGCCGGCGGCCCAGCCGCTGCGGAAGCCGGGGGCAGCATGGGATTTCGAGATCGACGAGACCGCGATGGTACGTTCGGCCAGTGCCGGAATGTCGAAGGGCGAGGCGAAGGGCGTGCCTTCGAAGATCAACTGCTCATAGACCTCGTCCGAAACGATCCAGAGGTCATGCTTGCGGCAGACGTCGCCGATGGCGGCGATTTCCGCGGCAGTCAGCACCGCGCCGGTCGGGTTGTGCGGCGTGTTGAGAAGGAGCACGCGGGCCTCCGGCGTGATCGCCCGTTCGAGGTCCTCGGCCTGCAGGTGGAATTTCTTTTCCGGACGCAGCGGCACGGGGATCATGTGCGCGCCGGTGGACTGGATGACGCCTTCATAGGTGGCATAGAGCGGATCGCCGACGAGCACGCCGTCGCCGGCTTCGACGAGACCGGTCATGACGGCATAGAGAGCGGTCTGGGTGCCGGGGAAACAGAGGAAATTGCGCTCCGTGACACCTGGCCGGCGTTTCGAATACTTTTCCACCAGCGCCTTCAGCACCGGCGGCTCGCCGCGGCCATTGGAATAACGGGTGCGGCCGGCATACATGGCGCGCGCTGCCTCATCGAGCAGGGCCTTGTCCGGCTTGACGTCCGGCTCGCCGATGGTGAGTTCGATGATGTCCTCGCCCGATGCCTGCATGCGGCGGGCGGTCAGGTGGAGTGCCCAGCGGCCGGAGCCGAGATGGGCGAGGCGGTCGGTGATCGAGGCATAACGCATCGGTGGTTCCTTTTCTTATCGTTGTTCGGCTGAAAGCTCGCCGGGCTGCAGGCGCAGCAGCGCTTCCACGGAGATCAGGGCATTTTCTGCGAGTTCGTGTTCCGCAAACGTATCGGCCGCAAGCGTTCCCTCCAGCCAGAGACCGTCGACGAGCGCGTTGACCCCGATCGCATAGGTGCGGCATTGGGCGGGGCTCAGAGCCCGCTTCTCCTCGACGAAGAAGGCGGACAGCAGCGTCTCCAGCGCCTCAAGGAAGGAGAGGTAGTTCTCGCGGTGGATGGCGGCGAAGCTCTGGTCGATCTGGATATGGCTGATGAAGGCGGCCCAGAGCGACAGCGTGCGCGGGTCGGTCACCGGCGGCGTCACGTTGGCGACGATGAAGCGGCGCAGGCGCGAGCGCGCCGTCTCGCCCTCGATCGCGGCAGCAACCGCCGCCTCGGTCATGCCGGCCATCACCTTGCGATAGGCCGCCTGCAGCATCTGGTCCTTGCTGCTGAAATAGTGCCGGATCAGCCCGCCGGTGACGCCGGCGCGCATGGCGATCTGACGGACCGTCGCGCCCTGGATGCCGAACTCGGCAATGCAATCGAGCGTCGCGGCAATCAGGTCCTCGCGCCGCTCGGCCTCGCTTGCCCTATGGTAGGTGCGGCGGTTCACGGGGGGCATCTCCTGAGGAACGGGCAGGCCGTTCTTCGCACGGCGTCAGGGCTTATTATACGCTCGAATAATTCGCGCAAGCAAATTCCTTGAGCGTCCGCCGCATCTGCGTCGTATGGTCGGCGAAAATACGTCGCAAATTGTAACTTTCTATCAGTTTTTGGGGGCGTTATTAAGAGATCCTACACCTTAGCCTTCACAATATGGAACCGACACACCCCATGCTGGGTGGTGACCGCGGCGGATTGGGGGATCATAATGTCGTCGGCTGAAGAAAAACGCGAACTGCAAAAGCGCCTGGATTTTATCGGTCTGGACCAGGAGGCACGCTCGACGCTTCGTCGTCTCGCGCCGACCATCAATGCCGGCCTTTCGACGGCTCTCGGCGCGCTTTACAAGAAGATCCAGTCGACACCCGACACCGCCAAGTTCTTCGCCAACCAGGCTCACGTAGAAAGCGCCAAGAAGCGCCAGATGAGCCATTGGAACGTTGTCGGCGAGGCCAAGTACGACGAGCGTTATGTGGAAAGTGTGTGGGCCGTCGGCGCCGCGCATGCCCATTCTGGCCTCGATCCGCGCTGGTATATCGGCAGTCAGGCGCTGGTCGTGGAAAGCCTCATCCACAAGGTGATGGCCGAGAACTGGCCGTCCCGTTTCGGGCGCGGCAAATCCGAAAAGCTCGCCAAGGACGTCGCGACGCTGGTCAAGGCGGCGATGCTCGACACTGACTATTCGATCTCCGCCTATCTGGAGATACAGGCAGAACAGCGCCGCCACGCCGAGGAGGCGAAGGGCGCCGCCGACGAGGAGCAGGAAGTTGCGCTCGAGGCTCTGGACGACGTGCTGAAGGGCCTTGCCGCAGGCGATCTGGAGAGCCGGCTTTCCACCGCTCTTCCTGAAAACTTCGTCAAGATGGCGGAAGGCTATAACGGCAGTGCCGAGAGGCTGCGCGGCACATTGGCGACCGTGCGCCATGCCGGCGAGGAAATCCTCGTCAGCACCAACGGTATCTCCCAGGCCTCGAAGGATCTTGCCCGGCGGACGGAGGAACAGGCCCAGGGCCTGGAGGAGAGTTCCGCGACACTGCACCAGCTCACCCACAGCGTTTCCGGCACCGCCGAAGGCGCCAGCAAGGCCGCCGGGGCAGTCGACGTGGCGCTCTCGGAGGCGCGCGCCTCTGGGCCGGTCGTCAAGCAGGCGGTCGCGGCGATGGGCGAGATCGAACGGTCGTCCGACGAGATCTCCAAGATCATCGGCGTCATCGACGAGATCGCCTTCCAGACCAATCTTCTGGCGCTCAATGCGGGCGTCGAGGCGGCGCGTGCCGGCGAAGCCGGTCGCGGTTTCGCTGTCGTGGCGCAGGAAGTGCGGGCGCTGGCGCAGCGATGCGCCGATGCCGCCAAGGAAATCAAGGATCTGATCTCCGACAGTTCACGGCAGGTGCAGGCGGGTGTCGATCTCGTCAACAATGCCGGTGCGGCGCTCAGCCAGATCACCACGCGCATCGACGACATCAACACCATCGTCAAGACGATCGCCACCGAGGCGGCGCATCAGTCGATAGGCCTGCATGAGGTCAACGGGGCTCTGAGCCGGATGGATTCGCTCACCCAGGAAAATTCGGCCATGGTGCTGGATACGTCGAAACAGACGTCGGACCTGCGCGATGCGGTGGAACGGCTGGTGACGGCGTTACGCGGCTTCAAGACCCGCAGTGCGGAACGGCTCGCCCGCGATCGCCAGAAGCGGGAAGAGATGCCCGGCCGTCGCCTCGTCGCCTGAGATCAACGCCTTCCGCCTGCAAGCCGGATGGCTTCCGGCCTACCGCGCAGGATCAGCATCGAGGCGGCGCCGAAGATCGGCCCGACCGCCAGCAAGACGAACGTCCACCGCCACCCGCCCAGCAGTGCGGCCAGATGCGGCATCAGCCAGATCATGAAAATGGTCAGCGCGAACCCCATGCCCATCTGCAGCGATAGTGCCGTGCCGATGTAATTGCGGTCTGCAAGCTCGGTGACGGCGGCGGAGAACTGCGCCGAATCTCCGATGATCGAAATGCCCCAGACGATCACCACCAGCGCCAGCAGCCAGAAGGGGCCGTCGAAGACGAAGCCGATGGTCAAGGCGCAGGCGCCGGAGACGATCATCAGGCCGGCGGTGGTGGCGGTGCGGCCAAAACGGTCCGAGAGCACGCCGCCGGCGAAACAGCCGAATACACCTGATGCGACGGCGATGAAGGTGAGCAGCGAGGCTTCGCTGCTGATGCCGGTTCCTCCCTTGTCGAGGGCTGCGGTCAGATAGGCGAGCAGCCAGGCCCACATGGCATAAAGTTCCCACATATGGCCGAGATAACCGCCGTTGACGAGCAGCAGGTTGCGATCCTTCAGCACCCGGCCGATCTGGCGCGGGTCGAACAGCGCCTTGCCGAACGGATAGGGACCTTCACGGGTGAAGAGGAGGAGAACGACGGCGCCGACCAGCGTCGCACCGCTCGATGAGAGGACGACATTGTGCCAGTCGACCGCCGACGACATGCCGCGAAAGAGATGCGGCAGCGACGAACCGGCGGTGATCGCGCCGATGACGCCGGCCAGCGCCAGGCCACGTCCGGAAATGAACCAGGTGGAAACGAGTTTCAGCGCCGGCGGATAGACGCCGGCGAGCGCAAAACCGGTGACCATGCGGCAGAGGATGGCACTGGCCGGGCCGGGTTCCAGAGCCAAGGCGGCATTGGAGAGCGCGGCAAGCAGGGCGGAAACCGCCATCAGCCGGTTCATGCGGATGAGGTCCGGCAGGTTGAAGAGGCTTGCGGCCAGAGCGCCGATCACGAAGCCGATCTGCACGCCGTTTGTGAGCCAGGCGGCGGCACTTTCGGACAGCGACCAGACGCGTTTCAGCTCCGGCGCGATGGCGTTTGCCGAAAACCAGCAGGAGAAGGAGAGCACGACGGCGAGGCACAGCAGCGCCAGCATCGACCAGCGGCCTGCGGCTGGCGTTTCCAGGGTCGTCGCGGTGCTCATCGGTTTATCCCATGGTGCGATATCTGGCGGCGATATGCCGGCTCGGCAGGCGCGGCGTTCCGAACAGCTTTTCACGGAACGTGCCTTCGCGATAGCTGGTCTTGTAGAGACCGCGTTCCTGCAGGATCGGGATCACCAGTTCGATGATATCGTCAAAACATTCCGGCACGACGGTGCGCGACAGGTTGAAACCGTCGACGCCGGCCTCATCCATCCAGGCGACGAGGTTGTCAGCGATCTGTTCGGCGGAGCCGATCATCGGTGCCTGGCGGCTGCCGAGCACCATCTGTTCGAGCAGCTTGCGCTTGGTCCATTGCGGCCCGGCGGTGCGGGTCATCGCCTCGACATTCGAGACGATCGCCGAGCTCTTGCCGGTCTCGATCGGTTCGTCGAGATCGTATTTCGCGAAGTCGATGCCGAGCGAGCCGGCGGCATGCACGAGCGCACCTTCGGAGCTTGCATAGGCGCGATAATCCTCGAATTTTTCCCGCGCTTGCTTTTCGGTGCGGGCGGTAACGATCGTGGCGCCGACAAAAACTTTGATGTCCTCCGCGCTGCGGCCGTATTCGACGGCGCGGGCCCTGATGTCGTCGACGATGCCCTTGACGCCTTCAGTCTTCTGGCCGTTGACGAAGACGCATTCGGCATGGGTGGCGGCGAATTGCCGGCCGCGGGTCGAGGATCCGGCCTGGTAGAGAACCGGCGTACGCTGCGGCGAGGGTTCGCAGAGATGGATCGCCTCGATGCCGTATTGCTTGCCGCGGTGGTGGACCTTGCGGACCTTGGCCGGGTCGGCATAGACGTGATTTGCCCGGTCGAAGACCACGGCGTCGTCTTCCCAGCTTCCTTCCCACAGCCGGTACATGATCTCCATGTACTCGTCGGCGAGGTCGTAGCGGTCGTCATGGGCCGCCATGCCATCGAGGCCGATCGCCTTGGCGGCGCTGTCGAGATAACCGGTGACGATGTTCCAGCCGATCCGGCCGCCCGTCAGGTGATCGAGCGTCGACATGCGGCGCGCGAAGACGAAAGGCGGTTCGTGGGTCAGGTTGGCGGTAACGCCAAATGAGAGATGTTCGGTGACGGCGGCCATGGCCGGCACCAGCAGCAGCGGATCGTTGACCGGCACCTGTACCGCACCCCTCAGCGCCGCCGCATTGCTGCCGCCGAAGACGTCGTTGACGCCGAGAACGTCGGCGAGGAATATGCCGTCGAACAGGCCCGCTTCCAGCCTTTTCGCATAGTCCGTCCAGTATCGCAGCTGCGTATAGCGATGCGACTGGTCCCGCGGATGCGCCCAGAGCCCCTGCTGGATGTGGCCGACGCAGTTCATGTCGAAGGCGTTGAAACGGATTTCGCGCGTCACGATCTTCCCCTTGAATTCCTCATTGCGGACAAGGCACGTCTCTTATACGATGCTATCGTCCACTATAGAAGACGATTGTTGAAAGGCAAGCCGCTTGCAACAGGCTGAAAATGATCCGGTCCAGGCGATTGCCATGCGGCTGAAGATCGAGCGGGAGGCGCGGGGCTGGTCGCTCGCCGAGCTTGCCGAACGCTCGGGCGTCTCCAAGGCGATGATCAGCAAGATAGAGCGCAGCGAGGCGAGCCCCACGGCAACCGTGCTCGGCCGGCTTTCGGGCGCTTTCGGTCTGCCGCTCTCAGTTCTGCTGGCGCTTGCCGAGCGGGCGCAGGAGCGCGTTGCGCTGCAGGCGGAACAGCCGGTCTGGACCGATCCAGAGACAGGTTATACGCGACGCGCCGTCTCTCCAGCGAATTCCCCGTTGGAGCTTCTGGATGTTTCGCTGCCTCCAGGTGTGCGCGTGCCTTATCCGGCATCCGCCTTCGCCTTCCAGCACCAGCAGATCTGGGTACTTTCGGGCCGGCTCGATTTCCAGGAGGGGACGGTGATGCATCATCTCACCGACGGTGATTGCCTTCTGCTCGGCTCGCCTGCCGATTGCGTCTTCTTCAATCCAGGCACGGAACCGGCGCGTTATGTGGTGGCGCTGACACGGCGTTAGGCGCCGAGCCAGAATTTGATGATCAGGCCGACGGCGCCGACAGTTGCGACTCCGGCCACCCAAAGGCCGACGAACCAGGCGAGCCGCCTGAAGGTTTCGCCGCCGGCCATCAGTGATAACCCTCTTCCGGATCGACCTTGCCGCGGAAAACCCAATAGGCGTAGCTCGTATAGGCAAGGATCAGCGGCACCAGGATCAGCGCGCCGACCAGCAGGAAGCCGAGGCTCTCGTCGGGCGCCGCCGCATCCCAGATCGTCACGGATGTCGGCACGATATAGGGATAGAAGCTGATGCCGATGCCTGCGTAGCCAAGTATGAAAAGGCCGAGCGCCGCAAGGAAAGGCCGGCTGTCGCGGTTGTTTTTCAGGCCCGTGAGCAGAAGCCAGAAGCATCCGAGAACCAGCAGGGGCACGATGACGCTGAAGATCGCGGTCGGCCAGGAGAACCAGCGTTTCAGATAGAGCGGTTCGAGAAACGGCGTCCAGAGGCTGAAGATCGCCATGGCGGCGAGTGTCGCGAGCGCTGCGATATAGGAAAGGCTGCGGGCCTTGTCGCGAAGGTCGCCCGTCGTTTTCATCACCAGCCAGGTCGAGCCGAGCAGTGCGTAGCCGATCACGACTGCAAGGCCGGTGGCGATCGAAAACGGGGTCAGCCAATCCCACCAGCCGCCGGAATAGGCGCGGTTTGCAACCGGAATGCCCTGCACCAGCGCGCCAAGCGCGATCCCTTGAGCCAACGCCGCCATGAACGAGCCGCCGGCAAAGGCCCAGTTCCAGAGATATTGTGCCCGGCCGGTGCGCCAGCGGTATTCGAAGGCGACGCCTCGAAAGATCAGCCCGATCAGCATGGCGATGATAGGTGCGTAGAGTGCCGGCAGGATCGTCGCATAGGCGAGCGGAAAGACCGCCATCAGCCCGCCGCCGCCGAGGACAAGCCAGGTCTCGTTGCCGTCCCAAACGGGCGCGACGCTGTTCATCATTACGTCGCGATGGCGCTTTTCCGGAAACAGTGGGAAGAGAATGCCGACGCCGAGGTCGAACCCGTCGAGGATGACATAGGCAAGCACTGCGAAGGCGATGATGGCCGCCCAGATGAAGGGAAGGTCAATGGCCATGACGGGCTCCTGCCTGAAGTGCCGGGGTTTGCGGGCCGGGATTGATGCCGGCGGTTCGGATCGGGCCTTCGCCGAGGTCGCCGCTCGGATCGCGCGGCAGGCGGGACATCAGCCGCAGGATGTAAAAGGTACCGGCGCCGAAGACGAGGAAATAGACGATAATGAAGGCGACCAGCGAGGAGCCCACGGCTGCTGCCGCGATCGGCGAGACGGAATTTGCGGTCAGCAGGTGGCCGTAGACGGTATAAGGCTGGCGGCCGACCTCGGTTGTCACCCAGCCGGCGAGCACGGCGACGAAGCCGGCAGGCCCCATGACCATCGCAGCACGGTGCAGCCATTCGGAGGTGTAGAGGCTACCCCTCCATCGACAGTACAGGCTCCAGAGCCCGAGGCCCAGCATCGCGAAGCCGAGGCCGACCATGATGCGGAAGGACCAGAACACGATTGGCACCGGCGGCTGCAATTCGCGCGGTACAGTGTCGAGGCCCTTGAGCGGTGCATCGAGGCTGTGTTTCAGGATGAGGCTCGAGAGCTTCGGGACCTCGATTGCGTAGTCGATCCGTTGTTCGGCCTGGTTCGGCAGGCCGAAGAGGATCAGCGGCGCGCCGTCCGGATGGCTCTGGTAATGGCCTTCCATCGCCATGACCTTGACCGGCTGGTGCTCCAGCGTGTTGAGACCGTGCTGGTCGCCGGCAAAGATCTGGATCGGGGCGACAATCGTCAGCATCCACATCGCCATCGAGAACATCGTGCCGGCGCGCAAGGGGGCGGTGCGCCGCAGAAGATGCAGGCCGCCGACCGCGCCGACCACGAGGGCGGTGGTCAGATAGGCGGCAAGCACCATGTGGACAAGGCGATAGGGGAAGGATGGGTTGAAGATGACTGCCCACCAGTCGGCGGGGATGAACTGACCCTTGTCGTTCATCGCAAAACCTTGCGGAGTCTGCATCCAGGAGTTGGCGGAAAGGATCCAGGTTGCCGAGATCAAGGTGCCGACCGCGACCATCAAGGTGGCGAAGAAATGCAGGCCGGGGCCGACGCGATTGCGGCCGAACAGCATGATGCCGAGGAAGCCTGCCTCCAGGAAAAATGCCGAGAGCACTTCGTAGCCCATCAGCGGGCCGATGATCGGGCCGACCTTGTCGGAGAACACGCTCCAGTTCGTGCCGAACTGATAGGACATGACGATACCGGAGACGACGCCCATGCCGAAGGCGAGCGCAAAAATCGTCTTCCAGAAGTCGAACAGCTCCAGATAGACGACCTGTTTCTTCCACAGCCAAAGACCTTCCAGCACCGCGAGATAACTCGCCAGCCCGATCGAAAACGCGGGAAAAATGATGTGGAACGAGACCGTGAAGGCGAACTGCATGCGCGCCAGCAGCGTCGCGTCGAAGGTCTCGAACATGGCGTCATCCCTTTTCTGGCGGGGGCCGGAAGCCCATCCATCTCATCGGATGACAATCGGCGGGGGGCGTCAAGAGATCAATGCGCATCAATGCCGCGCGCCCGGATGCCGCGGCCCTGCGTTGAACCGCCGCAGTGAACGAAAAGGCGCTTCCCGGTGAGGGGAAGCGCCAAGTTGGGGAGGGTACTTATGACAATGTCGGCCGCGTGGAGGTCATGCGTCCGACTCGCGGTGAACCCATGATCATGAGTTTTGTTCCCCCTTCGCTTGTTTTGGCGCGGAACCTTCGGTGGCGGTCCCGGTTCGACAAGCAGGTATGGAAAGGAGAAACGCACCATGAGCAAAGCCGTAGAAACCACCGATCACAAGGAAATCCGGCAATGGATCGAGGAACGCGGCGGCCATCCGGCCCGGGTGAAGGGCGCCAAGGAAGGCGGCATTCTGCGCGTCGATTTCGGGAAGCCGGAAGAATCCCTGGAGGAAATCGCATGGGACGACTTCTTCTCGATCTTCGATGAGAACAAGCTCGTCTTCCTTTTCCAGGAAGAAACGGAAGCCGGTAAAACCAGCCGGTTCAACAAATTCGTGTCCAGCACGAAACACTGAGGCCGCGGCCAGACCGCGGTCCCGGAGCCAAGGAGGACGGTCATGTCCACATCCAAACATTTCAAGACCCGCAAGCCCAGCGATGCCGATCTCAAGGAGGATCCCGGTATCGGCCAGTCGAAAGGGTTGAACCGCTTCACCGGCGCCGACGAGATCGCCGGCGACAATACCGAGGAAGGTGATGTCGGCAACGACACGACCCGTTTCGGCGGCGTCGATCCCAACCAACGCGGCCGCTCGAACAAATGACCTCTCAAGGAGGATAGACCATGCAAGGCAATAAGACCCATCAGCAACAACGTAACGTCATCGAAAAGCGGGAAAATACCGCCAATGCGCCCAAGGATTTCGATCCCGGCCCCGACCTGCGACGGAGCGAAGCGGCCAAGGATGCATTCCGTCGCGGCGATAACCTGGACATGCGCACCGCGGAAGTTTCGCTCCATAACGACCCATCGATCATCCGCGGCCGCAACCAGGAAAGCGAACACCACAAAGGCAAGCGCTCCTGACTCTTTTGGAGAGCACGGAACCCAAACCCCATCCTCGCGGTTGTCGGACGCCTGCCCGGTGATATGTTACGGTCGGGCTGGCAGAAGAACCAAGTGCGGTGGCAGATGTCACCGCACCATCCTGGGAGGATGACATGTTCGGTCTAAGCCCAACCTTTGTCGATCGAGAGGATGCCGGAAGGCAATTGGCGGAAGCCATGCAGGCGACGCTGCCGCCCGATCCGATCCTGATGGCGCTACCGCGTGGCGGCGTGCCCGTGGCCTTCGAAGTCGCCCAGCGGCTCGGCCTGCCGCTCGATCTCCTTATCGTCCGCAAGATCGGCGCGCCCGGTCATCCCGAATATGGCATCGGCGCTGTCGTCGATGGGCGGGAGCCGCACGTGATCGTCGACGAAGACGCCGCCCGTCGTTTCCATGTGCCGCCAGGCTATCTCGCGGCCGAGCGCGAACATCAGCTTGCCGAAATCGAACGGCGCCACCGAATGTATTTCGGCGAGGACGAGCCGAGCGAGCATGATCACACGGGACGCGACGTCATTCTTGTCGATGACGGGATTGCGAACGGAGTTTCGATCCGCGCCGGCATCCATGCGCTGAAGGACATGGGTGTCGCGTCGATCCGGATCGCAGTGCCGGTCGCGCCGCGTCAATTGCTGGAATCCTTGCAGGAAGAGGTGGACGACATCGTATGCCTGTCGGCTCCGGACCGCCTGGAAGCGGTCAGCCTGCACTACAGCGACTTCAGGGAGACGACCGACCAGGACGTGGTGCGCCTTCTGAAGGAGGCTCACCGGCTCAGCCGCACCCTGAGCCATTGAGGATCAGAGCTCGACAGTGACCAGAAGCGGCAGATGATCGGAGGCCCGGCGGGAAAGCGGGGTCGACACGACCTGCGTGGCGATGGGCGTAACTTCGCTGGAGACGAAGACGTGGTCTATCCTCAGGAGCGGCAGACGCGATGGGAAAGTGGGCTTGGGCCCTCCCCCGCTCACAAGCGGCGCGTCCGCCATCTGGCGGGCGACGGCTTTGTAGGTCGCGGTCACGGGAGTGGCGTTGAAATCGCCGATCAGGATCTTCGGCTTGCCTTGGCAATCCGGGGCTCCCATCCAGGACGGCCCGAGGATCTCGCCGATCTGGCGCATCCGGTCGCCGCCCAGCAGGCCGAGATGGGTATTGAAGACCTGCAGCTTGTGCTCGCCGACGTCTATTTCCACCCAGACGGCGCCGCGCTGCTCGCCATGCGAGGGCAGGCCGGCACCCTTGACCATTCTTGCCGGAAGGGCCGTCAGGATCGCATCGCCATAACGCTCTTCGGCGACGTTGAGTGCAGCGTGGAAATGGAATTCCATCCGTAGAAGAGACGCAATCGTATGCGCCTGGTCTATCCCGCCGGTACGGCTGCGGCCGACATCCAGTTCCTGCAATCCGATGATATCCGGTTCCAGGGCTGCGATGACCTCGGCCACCCGGGCGGGGTCGAGCCGGCGATCGGTACCGATGCAGCTATGCACATTATAGCTCAGGATTTTCAGGCGATGCCTTGTCTTCAAAGGCTGGGCCGGGGCGCGGCCGGCCTCGGCTGGCAATATCTGATCCGTCATGGCGCTGGGAACACCTCGGGCCCGGTTTCGTTCCCATTGTTATACAGCCGTTTACGAGAGGGACCATGATCGCCAGACGCCATCTGCTCAAGTTTCTGCTCGGCGTTGCGATCTGCCTGGCGGCCTTCCTCGTCTATCGCAGTCTCGGTCGCTACACGGTCGACGAGATCGAGGAATCGGTCCGGTCGATCGCCGGTTTGCGGCTGGCGACTGCCTTCTTTTTCGTCATCCTTTCCTATCTTTGCCTCGGCGGGTTCGATGCGCTTGCCGTGCGGTATGCGGGCAAGCCGCTTCTCTTGCGCCAGACCTCGCTCGCGTCCTTCACGGCTCTGTCGATCGGTCACAATGTCGGGCTTTCCGCGCTGAGCAGCGGCGCCGTGCGCTACCGGTTCTACACGCGCTGGGGCCTGACTGGAGAGGATATCGCCAAGGTCATCGTGTTCTGCGGGGTGACCGTCGGCCTCGGTCTTGGAACGCTCGCCGGACTGGCGTTGCTGCTCCAACCCGGCGACGCGGCGGACCTGCTGGGCCTCGACCGACCGGCGCGGCTGGCGACCGGTCTTCTCTGCCTGGCGGGTCCTGCCGCCTATCTGCTGATCTGCGCCCTCGTGCGCCGTCCTCTTGTCGTGCGCAGCTGGCGTTTCGAACCGCCGGCGATACAGCTCGCCCTCGGCCAGATCGTCATCGGCACGCTGAACTTCGCCTGCGTTACGGCGTCCATCCAGCAGCTTCTGGCGAGCTTTACCGATGCCGGTTACCTGGATGTGGCAAGCGCCTACGTCACCGCCAACCTGGCCGCGCTGATCAGCCATGTGCCGGGCGGGCTCGGCGTGCTGGAGGCGACCATGCTCGGGATCCTGCCGACATCCGCGTCGATCGGTGCACTGGTCGCCTTCCGCGTGCTCTATTTTTTCGTGCCGCTCACGGTCGGTGTGCCGACGCTGCTCGTCACCGAGGCCTATTATCGTCATCGGGGCGGCAGGTTCCTAGAGCAGACGGTAATGTGACAGGCGGGCGAAAAGCCGCCGGAAACCGGCCTTGATTTCCGGTATCGGCCAGAAGGGCTGTTTCGGATCGATGATCCCTGTGCCGACCAGAGATTCCGTTTCGCCTTTGTCCGTATCGACGTCGTAGCTCCGCAAGCCACGCGGCTTGACGTTCAGCCGATCGACGGCCGCCAGCATGGAGCCGGTTTCCGCGATGATCCGCGTGACTTCCGCCGGTTGAGCGTCGAGATGTTCGGCGATCAGCTCGTTGCGGAGTGCAGCAATCGCCCGCCGGCCCGCCGGTTGAGAGGTTTCGATCGCAAGGTCCGCCTCCGTGTCCAGGCCTTCCGAGCGATTGTTGAGATTGGAAGAGCCGACGCGCACGAACCGGTCGTCGACGATGATCAGTTTCGAGTGAACGATGATCTCCTGCTCCCTGCCGTCGCCGTCGGAAACCACGGCATAGAAAACCCGCAGCCGTCCATAACGATCCGCGCGCTTCAGGCGGCGGATCAGCCGGTTGCGGTTGTGGCCCATCATCAGCTTTTCCAGGAAGCCATGGGATTCGCGCGTGACGATCACGAGGATTTCGGGGCCGTCTGCTTTCCTCAACTGTCTGGCAAGCGTCCGCGCCACGCCGAAGGAGGCGAGATACTGGGTTTCGATATAGAGGTGGCTTTTTGCTGCCTTCAGCGCGTCGTGGGTCAGCCGGATCGCCTCGCGGTGGCCGCGGCGGCCCTTCCATTTCCATGCTTCAGTCAGCGCCAGACCGGTGTTGCAGTCGGTCAACGCCGGCTCCAGGTCTGCTGGCCAGGGAGGCGCGCTGTGCGTATCAAGTGGTGCAAGCGTTTCTCGGGTCGCCTTCTTCCACCGGCGGCGGGCGACATCGCCGATCAGCTTTGCCGTATCACCGGTCACGATCGCTTGCATGTCGTGGACAGGGCCATAGGCGGCTCCGTCCGGAGCCCGGCGAAGCGGGTTGACTATTGCGTGGCTGCGGTCGTCCCAGCGACGGGCGGTCAGGTCGATGCCGCCGAGGAAGGCTGTGCCGTCGTCGATCACGACGATTTTCTGGTGATGGCTGGCGCGCAGCGGATGATCGAAGTCGAAATGCAGGAAAATGCGCGGATGATCGTTCCAGCCCATCCTGCCGAACATCTTCAGGCTCTTGCCGGAGTAGACCGGGCCCATGCCCCAGACCAGGATGCGGATTTCAAGCGAAGGTTTTTCCTCGACCATCCTGTGCAGTAGCGCGCCGAGGGTCTCTCCGTCCGGACCGCGGGGACGAAGGAGAATGTCGGGATTGAAATCCCAGCCGATGATGAAGACCGAACGTTCCGCCTGTCTAAGCACCTGATCCAGTCGGCGGTAATAATCGTCGGCATCGATCAGGAAGGCGAGTTTTTTTGCCCTCGCGCTGCGCCACGCGTTGCGGCCCGGTCGGATGATTGGGTCGAACGCGAATGACGTTTTTAGGGTCGGGAGTGATTGCGTCGTTGCGTCCACCTGCGCCACCTCGTCATAGGATGACAGATGAACGCGCGGATTTTATCCTTTGTTCCAAGGTTGAGTTCATGTGCCGACCCGGATGGATGCAAGGTGAGGCGTTATTCGAGAACGGTCTGCTGAGCTGGATTGGGGGCAACGAAACCGTTGTTGCTGTCTCCCAATACCTCCATCGCGACGATGAGCCCGAGGAGGATGAGAATTGCGGCGATCAGCAGTTTCCAAAGCCCGCCCGCCAGGTGTCTCTGGCTGTTCTCGCTCTGCATTTCTCTACGGTCTGAATGCGTATGGCTATGGATGTTCATGGTCGATCTGCCGGCGCTTACGGCGCCGGTACCTCTTCAACTGAAAGCCAGGCTGCCGGGCGGCATATAAACTGGCGGATTGGGGTTTTCATCCGGATTGGGCAGCGGCGTCTCGTCCGGCAGCCGGTCCGGTTCCGGTTCGCCGATCGGGGGTTCCGGTTTCCAAACAGGGGCCGGCATAGGCGGCCGTTCGCTGGGTTCGCGAGGATCGGGTATCATGGAAAACTCCCTGTTACTCATTCCACAACCGCCCGGCATGGCGATTGTTCCTCGCGAATTGCCCTACCGGTTGGTGGAGCCGGTGCTCGTCGGATCCGTGCCGGGAGCCGGTGCTGGTGCCGGCTTCTGCGCGGTGTCGTTGGTCGCCGGAGGTGTCGGCGCCTGCGCCGTATTATCCGACGTGCCGGTGAAATAATAGCCGACAGCCATCAAGAGGAGCACTATAATAATGCCTCCGATGATCGAATTTGCCCTCGTCTCGCGTGACATGATCTTGCCTCTGTGCTGGTGAAGTTATCGCCGGACAATTCGCAGATAGGGGCAAATGTTCCAACGCGTTGAAGCGAAGAGGAACTTCGGATGCTTTCAGGGGTTGAATCCTGCCATCTTGCCATTCGTCCGCGTTCTGGTGGCAACCGATTTGCGAGGAGAAGCGAATGACCCATGCCCGAGACAACTTCCTCGCCTGGCTGCGTGCGGCGCATGCCATGGAGGAGCAGGCAATCATCACGCTCTCCGCTCAATCCAAGCGGATCGAAAGCTATCCGGACCTCAAGGCAAGGATTGTCCAGCATCTGCACGAGACGGAGAAGCACGCCCAGGCGCTGAAGGCGCTTCTGGATCAATTTTCCGGAACCGGCAGCGCATTGGCACTCAAGGACATGGCGGCCAAGCTGGCGGCCAAAGCGCAGGGCGTCGGCGGCATGTTGACCAGTGACGAGGTGGTCAAGGGAGCGATGGCAAGTTATGCCTTCGAACACATGGAGATCGCCAGCTACAAGGTTCTGATTGCAGCGGCCGACGAACTCGATGAAATGGAAGCAAAGACCGTCTTCGAACGTATTCTGGGCGAAGAGATCGCAATGGCGAACTGGCTGGAAGCCAATCTCGATGCCATCACCCGCGTATTCCTGATGCGGGACGAGCGGGACCTGATGGCCAAGAGATAGCGTGAAGCGCTGAAGCGGAATAGGGGCCAGCCGCGGCGGTTGCGGCTGGCACGAAATATCAGGTTCTTATGGGTGCATCCGGGTCCAGATAGACCTGCAGATCTCGTGGATCGCGCACACCCTGTTGATAAAGCTGAATCATCTGCGCTGCGAGATTGTTTGCGGCAAGGCTGCCGCCGACAAGTCCGCGCTCTGCACAGATTTTGTCGAACAAGCGTTGAAGGAATGCCAATTCCGTCGGTTCGAAAGTATTGGTCAGGATTGCTGCGTTCATATTTTCAGCCTCCCAAAAGGTGGCGAAAGCGTTTCCTGTCTTCCAGTCGCCAGCGCGCTATTTCTCCTATGCCGGTGATAGCTAAAGACTACTACTTCTCTTCCACTTTGCAAGGGCGGAAAGCCGAATGGCGCCCTCTGCTGAGGCTCAAGATCCTTTCTCAAGCAGTCATGAATGTAGGCGCTTATTCAGTCGCTGAGATGATTCGCCTCGTGATCGTGAAACTGCTCGGTCTGTACCATTTTGCTGTCCAGTCCGCGTTCCCTCGAATGCTGCGCCTTGTCGCGGTTTGACAGCACTTTGTTTTCAGGAAGAGTCCTCTTGTCGATGTCCGTCATGGCGCCGTTGCCGCTGCTTTTTCCCTGCGTTCCTGCGCCCATCCGTTTCGAACTGGCATTGGCCATGAGATCTGCCTCCTGTTTCTGTTTTGCTCATCAGGCAAAACCGCGCAGGAGAGTTTTTGATCCGCGAAAAATCGGATAGGAGGAATGTGAATGATCTCTCTTCACAGATTTTAAGATTTCAGCCCTAGGTTCCGGTCATGAGGCACGAATTCAGCTCCGCTTTTCCAGAAGCTGCCGATACGCTAAATCCTTCGGGGATGCGGATCCTCCAACTCGTCACCCATGACAAGATGGGTGGCGTGCGGACACTTGTGCAAATGGTCGAAACCGGATTGCATGCCCGCGGTTTCGACGTGCAGACCCTGCCTCTCGATACCGGTCATGGGACGGTCGCCACGCTTCGCAATCTTGCGCACCTCGGATGGTCCATCCTCTCCCGAAAGTACGACGCGATATTCACCTATCAGGCGGCAGCCTCCGTCTTCGGCGGATTCCTCGGCTTTCTCGGCCGTGTGCCTGTGCGCGCTGCCCATCATACCGCAGCGCCCGAGGGTATTCGCCGGCATTGGAAAGCGCTCGACTGGCTGTTCGGCTCGACGGGAATCTTTACCCATTTCGTATCCAATTCCGTATCGACCAGCGCTTCGTTCGGCAAATGGCCTGCGGTCTACCGGCGGCGGTTCATTCTGATCCCGCACGGTGTCGATCCCATTCCGCCAGCGCGTGCAGCGGTCGACTGGCGGCAGCGCCTTTCCATTCCGCCGGACGCATTCGTGCTGGTCGCGACTGGGAGGCTGGTGGATCAGAAAGATCATGGCGTATTGGTGGAGGCGCTCCGGCTGCTGCCGGGAATGTACCTGATCATCGCCGGCGATGGCCCCAACCGCATGGCGCTTGAAGACAAGGCGTGCGCCCTCGATGTGGCTGAGCGTGTCCATCTGGTGGGCTCCATTGATCGGGATGAGCTCGGTGACATCCTGGGAGCCGGCAATATCTATGTGTTTCCCTCGATCTGGGAGACTTTCGGCCTTGCAGGGGTCGAGGCTTCGATGGCTGGTTTACCCGTTGTTGCGTCCGATCTCCCGGTTCTGCGCGAGGTGCTTTGCATCGGCAACGGTCATGAAAACGCATCCATGACGCGGTTCCATCCGCCCTGCGATGCGACCGGTCTTGCCGATGCGGTCAAAGACCTCGCCGCGAATTATCCGGACGCGCAGCTTCGCGGCGATTTCGCGCGATTGCATCGCGAGCATCACAGCCGGGAGCTGATGCTGGAGCGGTATACGAATTTCCTGCGCTCCGAGGCCGGCTAGCCCCGCCGCGGATAAAAACGCTGAAGCAGCGAACGGGCATCGAACAGGTTCCAGCGCAGGGCGATATAGGCGCTGGCGATGCCGATCAGCACGAAGTTGACGGCGCTTGCAGCCGGCTCCCCCGCCACGAGCTGGACACCCTTGCCGACGGCCACCAGAGCTATGCCCAGCGCTAGCAGCAGGCTGCCCCGCGGCAGGTCGAGAGGCATGCGCAGGTTTCCGGACGCGTAGACCAGGCAGATCAACAGCGCCGCCGCCTGCCCGAGCGTGAAGGCAATGGCGGCGCCCATTGCGGCATAGGAAGGGATCAGCAGGTAGCTCAGCGTACCGGTGACCGCCAGCATTGCGACGGACGCGACCAGTTCCAGGTTCGTTGTCCCGCTGAAATAAATCACCTGGCCGAAATAGTGGGAACGCATGACGAGAAGCGCATTTGCGACGAGCAGGATCGGCATGATCTGCGTGACGACCGGCAGATAGCTCGGAGCCAGCAGGACCGCAAAGACGACGTCGCCGAGCAGGATGAAGGATACCGTGCCGAAAATGACGATATAGCACTGGGTAATGAAGGCGCGCTTGAGGGTATGGCGCGCGTCCGAACCCTTTCCCTCGGTGTGAAGGTTCTTGGCGCTTGAAATATATCCCGCGCTGATCGCCTCGGCCAGGACCAGGAAGGTCTGCTTCATGAGGTCGAGCACGGTCCCATAAGGCGCGACGGTGCTGGTATTATAGAGGCCTGCCAGGAGCAGCCGGTCGACATTCATGGCGGCTGCGGAAGCGCCGAAGGCTATGGCAAGCGGCCATCCGTAGCGCCACATCCGCCGCACGTCGCTGCTCCGCGGCCAGACGAAGCCGGACGCCCATATGGTGCGGCTGAAATGCCGGAAAACCGGCACGGAACCCAGGGCGTAACCCAGCCCTACGCCTGCCAGCAGCGCGCCGGGCGTCTCGAATTCAAGAACTGCGATGCAACCGAATATCAGGGAGAAGACGCTGCGGGCGATGGTCGCGATGGCAACGAGCCGGACAAGAAGGTGGGCGCGGCTGATTTCGACTGCGACAAAATACAAGGTGAAGCAAACCACCAGCAAGCTGCTGCTGGCCGCGACATCGGCATGCAACGTCCCAAACAGGTAGAAGAGGTATATGGCGCCGACCGCCGGCAGCATCACGACCCCTGAAACCAGCAGCAGCGCACCGGCGAGCCGATCAGCTTCCCTCGCGTCGTATCGTCCGAAATGCGCGAATACGATCCACTGGACGCCGAGGCTGTAGACCATCATGCAGATCGAAAATCCGACAATGTACTGGCCGTAAACGTCGGCGCTGGTCATGCGCGTGAAGATGGAAACCGACACGAGATTGATGATGGCCGAGGTCGCCCGCGAGGCTAAATACACCGAGGCATGTCTATCGCTCAATTTCGTCGCCCAATAATATGCATTTGGTCAGAATTAACCGCTAACCCTCTAGGGTAGGCCGGATCGTTGCCGGGAGTGATGCAGATCCTTCCTTAGCAGGAACAAACGCAATAATCATAGGGCATGTGATGATTATGAATAGCTCTCGGATTGTTGATCCGATCGCAGCCCGGATCTGTTTTCTCGTTCGTGGTTTCGATGGCGGCGGTGCTCAGCGTGACGCCATCCTGCTGGCGAACGAATTGCAGGCTCAGGGATTTCCGAGCGCAATCGTCACGCTTCAGAGTTCGGGTCCCTTGCGGGATCTGATTCGCCCTGACGTGCCCGTCATCGATCTCGGCAATGGCCGCAAATTGCGCCTTGCCTTCGCGCCGGCTGCATTGAGACGGTTGTTGGTCACGGGGCGCCCCAGGGCGCTGGTGTCTTCCGAGGCGGCGGCGAATGTTCTGGTGATCCTTGCCTCCCGAGGGCTTGCGAAGGAAACGCGGCCGTCGATCGTCTTGCGGGAGGTGGCGAGCCCCCTGCAGGCACGAACAGGTGATCCCTACTGGCAGAACCGGCTGGCCTACAGGCTGATCCGGTTGGCCTATCCGCGCGCCGATCTCGTGCTGACGCTGACGGCGGGTGCGCGAAACGATCTCATCGACCGTTTTGGAGTGCCGGCGGCGAAGGTCGCCAATCTTGGAACCAATGCCGTTCTGACACCGCAGATGCGGCAGCGGATCGAACAACTTGGCCGCTCACCGGAGCCCGGCCTCATCGTTTCGGTCGGCAGGCTCTCTCCGGAAAAAGGATACGCGACGCTGATCGAGGCCTTCGCGCAGCTCAGGCGGACGCGGGCCGCGCGGTTGACGATCATCGGAGAAGGTGATGAGCGCGGCAATCTCGAAGCTCTGATCGAAGCCAGGAACCTGTCGGCGGATGTCAGCCTGCCAGGACACAATCCGGACCCGTTGTCAGTCGTATCGCAGGCTTCGATTTTCGTATCGTCCTCCTCGCACGAGGGACTGGGGAACGCACTGATCGAGGCTCTGGCCTGCGGCGTGCCCGTCGTCGCGACGGATGCGCCTTACGGTCCGCGCGAGATACTGCAAGGCGGCAGGCTTGGGCAGTTGGTGCCGGTCGGTGACGCGACCGCACTTGCACAGGCCATGGCGATGACGCTCGAACAGCCGCCGGAAAGCGCGGTTCTCCAGGCCCGCGCCGCGGAGTTCAGCGTCGAGAAATCGGCCGAAAGGTTCATCCATCTTCTTCAGGCAGCAGGGATCGCGGGAAGTGCCATTTCTGCGGTGCCTGAGGTTGAGACAACCGTAAGTATTTGAGGTTATGTTTTCAGGCTCTGGGAGATCCGATTGCAATGGATGGGGGTAGATGAAAAAGCCGAAACTCTGGGAAATGTCCGGTTCGGAGATACTGGCAGGCGTATCCCGCAAGATCGGGCGGCACGTCTATTTTCGCCCGCACCTGTTGAAGCTGGATGCGCCTGTCGTTGCTTTCACGTTCGACGACTTTCCTGTCTCGGTCTTCGAAAATGCGGCGCCCGCTCTTGAGGATGCGGGCATGCTCGGCACGTTCTATCTCGCGAGCGGCCTGATGCAGCGCGTCGAAAACGGCCAGCTGATCGTCGATGAGGAGATGGTCGCGACGCTTTCGGACCGGGGACACGAGATCGGCGGCCACACGCATGGCCATATCAATGTTCAGAAAACGCCGCGTCGCGACCTGATGGCCGACGTTACACGAAACGACGAGGAAATCGCCCGGATCGTCGGCTCCGCAAAGCCGGTTTCATTCGCTTATCCTTTCGGGATGATTTCGGTTCCATCCAAGCTGGCGCTGATGCACCACTATCCGGGCCTGCGGGGCATCAAGGTCGGCACCAATTCCGGCCTCATCGACCTTGCCCATCTGAAAGCGCAGGAACTCTATGACTGCAGCAACAACTCAGCGTCGATCGACAGGATGCTGGACGACGTCGAGCGGCGCTGCGGCTGGCTGATCTTCTATACCCACGACGTGCGTGAAGACCCGACGAATATCGGCTGTTCGCCGGCTTTCTTCTCGCAAGTGGTCGACAAGGTGCGCCGGCGCGGCATCAAGGTCGAGACCGTGATCGATACGCTGAAGCGGATTGGGGTCGCCTAACGGGTCTTATCCGTGTCCGGGCGGTCGCTCGTCAGATCCTTGTAGACGGCCCAGCAGAACGCCCAGGACGTGACGAAATATCGTCGTGCCAGGCGGCGCGGTTCGGTCGCCACGCGCCAGAGGAATTCCAGCCCAGCTTTCCGCAGGAAGACCGGAGCACGCGATTTGACGCCGGCATAGAAGTCGAGCCCGGCGCCAAAACCGAAGCCGTAGCAATCGGGAAGATCGGCGCGGTGCCTGTCCATCCAGATCTCGGACTTCGGGGCACCGATGCCGAAGAAGATATGGGTCACCCGGTTTTCCCGGAGCTTGGACACCAATTCCCGGCCAAACACCTCGTTCCGCTCGAAGGCCGGCGGTGCCGTGACGATGACGTGTTCGGAAAAGCCGAGCGCGCGCAGTTTTTCATCCAGGATAGCAGCGGTGGTTTCGCTCGAGCATAAAAGCAGGGGCCGGTGTATGCCCGGCTTCAGGCGCTCGATGATCTCGGGAAACAGATCGGCGCCGGTGATGCGGCCGGGGACGTCGAGCCCACGCAGCCGCGCATAGAGGAAGACGGGAGCTCCGTCGACAGTTGTCAACCAGGCCTTGTCGTAGGCGGCCTTGAAGGCGGCATTCCTGTTCAGCTGCACGATGTGATCGAGGTTGGCGGTCACCAGCAGCCGCAGGCCTTCTCCGGCAGGAACCGGTTCAGTGACGATGGCATCGACGATCCTGCCGGCGTCCCAGGTGGAGAACTCGATGCCGAAGACTGAGGTTCGCCGTTGTTTTGCAGGTGCTTGCTCAGACATTTCAGGCGTACGCTGGTCCATACGCAGGCTCCGCCTTCCTGGAGGCTATGATGCGGTAGCGCGCCTGGTAGCCAAGGCCGAACATGGCAACCATCATCGTGAACCAGATCGGTCCCGACCGTGCGAGGAAGATGCTTTCGAGGCAAGCCAGAAAGATCGAGAAAAGCCAGATCCTCAAAAAAAGCCTCGTGAGCGGCGTGAAATTCTTTGCGGCGTCGATTGCCGCCAGATTTTTAAGGGGAGTAGCCAAGACCCATATCACCATCAATATCAATCCCGGTATGCCGGCGTTCATGGCGGCATCGACATAGGCATTGTGGGCATCCACCGCGCGCACGGCCCAATTCAAGGTGCGCATATCGCTGTTGACGAGGCTCTCTGCGCCCCAGAACGAGCCGAAGCCATAACCGGTGATCGGATGCTGTGCAATAGCATCGAGCGCCAGCCGCCAGATATCGGCGCGTGCCGTATAGGTGGTGTCGATACCCGTTGCCGCGACGATCTCCCGCAGCGGCGCGATGGTGGACACGCCGACGGTGGCCAGGTTGAGCAGGCCGACCCCGCCGAAGACCACGGGAACGCGGATCCATCGCCAGCGCTCGAAGAAAATGCTGAGGAGGAAGATGCCCGGCAGCATTGCGGTCGAAGTCTTGGCGCCGGTCTTCAGCAGGAACAGGCAGCTTGCCGCGATCAGGAGCAGTCCGACGATGCGCGACCAGGCCGACATCAGGTAGATGCCGACGAAGCAGGAGAGCGCCATGACGACGCCCGTCTCGTTCTTCTGGACGTAAATTCCCTTCCAGCGCCCCGCGTGCTGGGGCTCGAGAAAATCGGTCAGCTGATGGATGGCGAGGCTCGGGAGAAACAGTACTCCGAAATAACAAAGGCCGACGATCAGCATCACGCCGCCGCCGGCCAGCCTTGCAAACTGGTTTTCGCCCTTCGGCAGCATCAGAAATGCGCTGGCGCTGATGCAGACGGTCAGCGCGATCAGAACCCGCCTCACGGCCCCGAGAGGATCCACGGAAAGTGCCGCCGTCAGAAACAGCCACCCGAATACCAGCGCAAGCAGCAGGCGGGGCTGGAAGATGACGCTCCGCACCCTCGGGGTCATCGCATAGACAACCACGATCAGGAACAGCATATAGGCGAGCAGCTGGCTCCAGAGAGCAGGCTTCGCCAGGGCAGGGTTGAGGCTGGTATCGACGAAAGGCGTCAGGGTGATCCAGTAGAAGCACCCGACACAGCAAAACAGTAGCGTTGCGCCAAAATTTCCAGAAGACGCAACTTCGTCCGTGTCTCTCGCCATCCACCCGCCGCCGCGTTCTCTTCGCGCGCGAATCGTAACAGAAACCGCCGAATCTCGCCAGCATCCATATCCCGGCAATGGCTGCTGCGAGGTTCGTCGAGAGCGATTGGGCGCCTGGTTTGGAAGGGCCGCGACGCGAAAGTGCGGCCGTGTGATATTCCGGGCGTTCATCATAACCGGATAAACTTCCGCCCGGTTGCTTGACCTTACCTGCGTCGAACCGGACTTTGCCCGTCATGAAGCAATCCGACGGCGCTCTTTTACAGACGACTGGAGATCTTGAATGCTGAGGATGGTCGCGCGGCTTGCCGGATCTCTGATGCTGATGGCGCTCGGGATTGCCGGTGCGCAGGCGCAGAATTTCGTGCTGAAACCATTTTCGGACGCCCGCGCGCCCGAAATCGCCGGACTGACCGCGGCCGATCAAGCCAAGGCGCTGGGGCGAGGGGTCAATTTTGGGGGAACGCTGGAGGCGCCGAGTGAGGGCGCCTGGGGAGGGCGGCTTTCGACCGAGTTGTTCGCCGCAGTCAAAGAAGGCGGGTTCCAGACCATCCGGCTGCCGGTCCGTTTCAGCAGCCATGCGGCCCTCTCGGAGCCCTACAAGCTCGACGAGCCTTTCATGAAGCGCATTGACTTTGCGATCAATAACGCACTGTCCCGGGGCCTCAACATCATCATCGACTTCCACCATTATCACGAGATGGATGGCGATCCGCTGGAGGCGGAAGAGGTCGCGATCGGTGTGGAGAAGAGCCGCGAGCGTTTCCTGGCGATCTGGGAGCAGCTTGCACGGCGATACCAGAGCCTGCCCAACGACAAGGTGCTGTTTGAGATCTACAACGAACCGCACGGCAAAACGGAGGAGGTCTGGAACGAGCTGCTCGCCCAGGCGCTTGCGGCGATCCGCAGGACAAATCCCCACCGCTTCCTGATTGTCGATCCGGCGGAATGGAGCACTGCCTGGGGGCTAAATAAGCTCGCAATCCCAGCCGACGACCGCCGCCTGATCGTCACCATACACAACTACGCCCCGTTCAAGTTCACGATGCAGGGCGCAAGCTGGATCGAGGGATCCAGACCCTGGCTCGGAACGGCCTGCTGCGAAAAGGCGCAGATCGAGGAGATCAGGACGCCTCTCGACATGGCGGTCGAATGGGGGAAAAAGAACGATCGGCCGATTTTCGTCGGTGAATTCGGCTCCAACTCGCTCGCCTATTATCCCGACCGGGTGACCTATACCCGCATCATCCGGGAAGAGGTCGAGAAACGCGGCATGAGCTGGGCCTACTGGGATTTCGCGTCGCACGAATTCGGCCCCTGGGACCCCACCACCAAGTCGTGGCTGCCGGAACTGCACGAGGCGCTGGTTCCGAAGAAGTAGAAGCTTCAGGCGAATTCGCGGCCGGCTTCGCGCATATGGCCGAACAGACCGAATGTGAGTGCCATCAGCACGCCGAAAACGGCGCCGGCGAAAGCGCCGCCGATCATCAGCAGCAGCGAGCTTGGAGGCCAGCTCTTCGATTGCGGCGGCACCGGCGGCGAAATCACCCGGACATTGCTGGTATCGATCTGCTGACGTTCGCTGATCTGGTGCGTTCGCGACAGATAGGTTTCGTAGACGGCTGCCTTGGAGCGTGCATCCCGCTCAAGCTCGCGCAGGCGCACCTGGGCGTCGTTTTCGGTAAACACGGTCGAGCGCGAAGCGTCGGACTTGCGGCGCAGTTCCTGAAGAGCGTTGTTTGCCTGATCCACGTCGGTCTTGGCGGACTGGAGAAGACGGGCAGCTTCCTCTGAGATCGCGCGATCGACGGAGGCAAGTTCAGACTGCAGAGCGACCAGGCGCGGGTGGCGGGCGCCATAGACGAGCGTCATCGAGCTGATCTGCTGCTGCAAGGCGCTATAGCTGGCGCGCAGGGTGACCATGGTGGCAGAGTCGAAGACAGCCGAGTTCGCAACCCGCCTGTCGGCATAGGCCGCCTGCAGCTGCTTATAGCGAGTATCGGCCTGAATCAGCCGTTGCTGGGCGTCGAGAACCTGGGTGTCGAGCGCGCCGGAAATACGGGTGCTGGTGAGTTCGCCGGCCGTCGATTGCAGGTCGTTCTGGCGCTTGAACTGCTCGACCTTCTCCTCGGCTTGCGTGACGGAGCGGCGCAGTTCGTCGAGCCGGCTGTTGAGGCCGATTGCAAGCTGGCCGGCGCTGGCCGAGGAGGATTTGAACAGTTCGCCTTCGAAGGCCGAGACGATCGCGTTCGACAGCTTGATCGACTTGTCGACGTCTCCCGTCCATACGGAAAGGACGACGACGAACGAGCCGTCGTCGCGGGTCGCGGTAACCTGCTTTTCGAGCTGCCGCAGGACGCTCAACTGCCTGTCCTCGGGCGCAGACGGCGACGAAATGAGGTTGCGCAGGCCGTCGAGCCGTCCAGGGCGGTTGAATTCCGGGTCTTCGGTGAGGTTGAGATCGTTGATGACCTTGGTCAGCACGTTGCGAGACGTCAGTACTCGCAATTTGCTCTCGACCTCCAGAAGCTGGGAATCCCGCTGCGGGTTGGCGGAGAAGACATCGTCGGAAACGACGTTGAGGTTGGAAGGATCGATGATGATCTCGGTGCTGACCGTATAGCGCGGCGAGGCAATGGCGGCGTAAAGCAGCGCGAGCACGGCGCCGAGGATCGCGGCGGCAATGATCCGCAGAAAGCCCTTGCGCAGCCAGCGGATGATATCGGTGAAATGGATATCCGTCAGGCTGTGAAGCTGTGCCTCGATCCGTTTTTCAAACGGAATGTCCTCGTATCGCATCCGGTCGTCATCTTCCCGTTCATAGGCGGGCGGATGGCGATGATAATCCGAACGGGGTCGATAGTCAGGTGCTGAAGAAGGACGAGGCGGATGGCGCGCGGGGGGCTGTTCTTCGGGTTCTTCCTCTTCGAGGAGAGGGTGGTTCAGGAGTGAGCTCTGATAGTCGCTGCGATAACGCAACGCCCGGGCCGATGCCGACCGCCGAGTATGTGGCTCCTTCGGCTCGTACATGGACTACCTCCGCCCTCCCGCCACAGCGAAAGAACCTACAATTGGACACACTCTGGCGATCATGCCGAATTGACGTGAATTTTAAGTTAATTGAAGATTTTCAAGAGCTAATAAGCAGCCTTGCGAACGGGATGCGCCTCGTCCGCGGCGGATCGGGTAAAACCCTTCAGCCAGAGTTGGGTGGACAATATGCCAACGAAAGCGGCGTTGTCGCGAAACCCTGAGACTGGGGCCAAGCGGCATTTCTGATGGAGTTTTGCGACGGCCTTCGGATTAAAGAGACCGGAGGCAGCGATTGCCTGTTCGCCGAGCATCTCGCCGACATAGGCCTGCGCGTTATTACCGGTGAAGGAACGGCTGTCCGGTGCGCGATAGGGCTGTTTCGGGCGCTTGCTGATGACATCCGGCAGCAGGTCCTTCGCGACACGGCGCAGGATGTGCTTTTCGTCGAGGCCCTTGAGCTTCATGCCCGGCGCCAGGCGGCTGGCGAACTCCACGAGCCGGTGGTCGAGGAAGGGGAAACGGCCTTCGATCCCATGCGCCATCGCCATGCGGTCGCCCTGGCTCGACAGGATGTAACCGGGCAGCAGGAAGCGGCTTTCGAGATATTGCGCCTGGTGCAGCGGGTGCCAGCGGCCGAAGTTTTCCGGCAGGCGGGAGGCGAGTTCTTCGGCGGCATCGTAGGTGCTCAAGGTGGTGCGGAGATCGTCGGAATAGAAGATCTTGGCGGCCGCCGTCGAGCGGAAGCGCGGGCGGTGGGAGAACAATGGATCGTCCGTCGCCTCGTTGCCGGCGCCGAAGAAGGCGGCGAGATATTCGGCCGACTGCTGCTTTAGCCCCGGCAGATAGGGATAGAGCTTGCGGAAGAGATGCGGCCGCATCTTCGATCCTGGCTGGCGGGCGCAGAAGCGGCGGATGCGAGCCTCGCGAAAGATATCGTAGCCGGCGAATACCTCGTCGGCACCTTCGCCGGTCAGGACGACTTTCATGCCGGCATCGCGAACAAGACCCGAGAGGCGGTAGAGCGGGGCAGGGGCGGTGCGCAGGACCGGCCGTTCGGTGAAACGGATCACATCCGGAAAACTTGCGGCGATATCGGCCGAGCCGCTGGCGACGGCGTGATGACGGGTGCCGAGCGCTTCTGCGACTTGCCGCTGGAAAGCGCTTTCGTCGTGCTCGGCGTCGTCGAAAGTGACTGAGAAGGTGTTGAGGCCATTCGGAGCCATCGGTGCGGCGAGCGCCGCGATCAGCGAGGAGTCGAGCCCGCCGGAGAGGTAGGCGCCAACCGGCACGTCGGCGCGCATGCGCAGCCGCGTCGCATCGGTCAATAGCGCCCGCAACTCCTCTTCCCGTAGGGCTTGCTCGGCTTCGACATGATCGCCCGCGTCCGGAAAATCGAGCGTCCAATAAGGCCGGGTCACGGTCCGACCGTTCCTGGCGATCATCAGATGGCCGGGTTCGAGCTCGAAAATACCCTTGAAGGCAGTGCGCGGCGGGATCGGCGTCCAAAGGGTAAAAATCTGGTCGAGGGCGATTGGATCGAGTTCGGCCTCAATATCCGGCACCTGAAGCAATGCCTTGATCTCCGAGGCAAAATAGAGCGAACCCCTGTGCTCGGTATAAAAGAGTGGCCTGACCCCCATCCGGTCGCGGGCGAGCATCAGCCGGCGCTCGCGGTGATCCCAGATGGCGAAGGCATAATCGCCGTTGAGGCGCGAGAGGCAGGCTTCGCCATAGGTCGCGTAAAGCTGCAGCAGGACTTCCGTATCGCTGCCGGTGCGGAAGGCGAGGCCGCGCGCCTTCAGCTCCTCGCGCAGTTCGACATAATTGAAGATCTCGCCGTTGAAGACGATGGTAAAGCGGGCCTCGGCGTCGGTCATCGGCTGCTGGCCGTCGGAAAGCCCGACGATCGACAGCCGGACATGCGCAAGGCCGATGCCGGGCGAGGCGAACACACCTTGTCCGTCCGGCCCGCGATGAGCGATCGCCTGCGCCATGGATGACAGTAGTGCCTCCGGATTTCCGGAGCCGTATGCCTCACCGACGAACCCCGCAAAACCGCACATTTGTTTCCATCATGAACAGGGACACTGATGCGCCCGGTCATAAACGGAAATGCTTGCCGGCCGCTTCAGGCGATCGATAAAATTGTAACCGTGTCCAAAAGAGGATCAGATTGGCTTCATGCCAAGCACCACGGTCGGCCAGAATTCTGAGACCGTCGGATGGATCGGCACCGCCCAGCGCAGCGTATCGTAGGTGGCGCGGGCATTCATCATGTCGAGCACGCCGTGGATCGATTCGTCGCCGCCGGTTCCGAGGATCGCGGCACCGAGGATCTCGTGCGTGTCCGCATCGGCCACGAATTTCATCAGGCCCTGCGTTTCGCCCTTTTCGACCGCGCGGCCGACCCTTGCCATGGACTGACGACCGACCAGGACCTTCCGCCCGGACTTGCGCGCCTCTGCCTCGCTCATGCCGACACGGCCGAGTGGCGGGTCGATATAAAGCGCGTAACCGACCAGCCGGTCGGAGACCTTGCGGTTCTCGCCGTCGAAGAGGTTGGCGGCGATGATCTCGAAATCATTATAGGCGGTGTGGGTGAAGGCGCCGCGGCCGTTGCAGTCGCCCATCGCCCAGATGCCTTCGACATTGGTCGAGAGGTCGTCGCCGACCTTGATGTAGCCCTTCGCATCCAGCTCGACGCCGGCCTTGTCGAGGCCGAGATCATCGGTGTTCGGGCGTCGTCCGACGGCGAGCAGCACATCAGAGCCGATCACTTCCGGTGCGCCGTCGGTGCAGTCGACGCCGACGGCGACGCCGTCCTCATGCTTTCGGAACCGGATGCACTCGGCGCCGGTGCGGATATGAATGCCTTCGGCTTCGAGGATCTCGCGGATCGCCTGTGAAATATCTTCGTCCTCGCGGCCGACAAGGTGCGGGCCTTTTTCAACGACGGTGACCTCGGCGCCGAAGCGGCGGTAGATCTGCGCGAATTCCAGCCCGATATAGCTGCCACCGACGATGACCAGATGTTTTGGCACCCGATTGAGCATGACGATATCGCTATTGGTCATGTAGGGCACGTCATCGACGCCCAGGAAATCCGGGATTGCGGCACGGCCGCCGACATTCAGGAAAATCTGCGGCGCGGTCAGAAGTTCGTCGCCGACGCGGATCGTGTTCTTATCCTCGAACCGGGCGTGGCCGCGGATCAGCGTGCAGTTCGGCATGCCCTCGAGCCAGCTTTCGTTACCGTGGCGCGAATCGAGCGTCACCTTGTGCGAACGCCGCATGACGGCCGGCATGTCGATCTTCACCGGGCTGTCGAGCACCACGCCGTAGTCACCGCCGCGGCGGGCGAGATGGGCGGCATAAGCGCTGGCGACGAGCGTCTTGGTCGGTTTGCAGCCGGTATTGACGCAGGTGCCGCCGACATGTTTGCGCTCGATGATCGCAACCGTCTTGTCGGCATCGTTGAAGCGTCCTGCGAGTGAGGGACCGGCCTGGCCGGCTCCTATGATGATAGCGTCGAAGCTTTTCATACTGCGGCCGCGACAGGTAGGGACGCGACGATGATGTAGGCCGCGATGATCGCGACAGCGTCCTCGATGAAGGCGGCCGGCGGATCCTTGCCGAAGCTGGCGGCCAGCTTGGCGCGGACGGCGGCGCCACCATAGGTACCGATTGCGGCGCCGATGATGCCCGCGATGAGACCGACGATCCAGCCGCCATAGGGCGTGCCGATCGCCGCACCTGTGAGCGCGCCCATGATCAGCCGGGCGCCGAATTGCTGCGGCACCTTGCGGCTTGGCGTCGAGGGAAGCTGGTCGGTGACCAGTTCGACGACGGCAAGAATGGTGAAGATGCCAACGGCCCAGATGGTGCCCATGAAGGCGAGCCAGGAGCCGGAGAGGTTGAGCCAGCCGAGATAGGCGGCCCAGGCGATTGCGGCAGGTGCGGTCATGGCGCGCAGGCCGGCGACGACACCGATCAAAAGTGCGAGTAGATAGACCATTGAAACCCCCTTGTGGCTTTCCCCATTTGCGCCTGTGATCGAAGCACGATCAGTCGTGAAGTCAAGCAGCAGGTGGAAATTATTACGACGATACGAGGAATGCTTGCACGATCCGATCACGCACGCCGGCGCCTTCAAACACCTGTAGCGACCATGATCCGACATGCCGGCTACATGCCAGCCCCATGCCGGAAGGATTTTATGGAAATCAGCAGTGCAGCGGTTAGAATGCCGTTTTCCCGTCAGCCCGGGCGGGAAATGAGCGGAGGAAACCGGACCTGTTGAGATATCGCATTCTTCTGCCGTTGGCCCTGCTTGCGGCGATCGGCGTTGCGCTGGTCTTCAAGGGCAGCGATATCCTCGCGCGGGGTTATATCGACGAGGCCGAGATCCAGGCGGGCACAACGCTGCGCCTGGCGGTGTCGGCGCTCGACGGCCATCTGAAGCGTTACGAGGCATTGCCGGCTCTGATCGCCGACCAGCAGAATATCGAGGCGCTGATCCTCGATCCGAAGAACGAGACGCTGCGGGCGACAACGAACACTTATCTCAAGGAGATCAATGGGGTTCTGAAATCCTCCGACATTTACGTGATGACCATGGACGGCGAGACGATCGCGGCCAGCAATTATGACAGCCCGGTCAGCTTCGTCGGCGAGAATTTCACCTATCGACCCTATTTCCAGGATGCGGCGGAGGGCCGCCAGTCGCGCTTTTATGCGCTCGGCACGACGTCTTTGAAGCGCGGCTACTATTTCGGGTCGCCGATCGAGATCGGCGGCGCCATCCGCGGGGTGATCGTCTTCAAGGTGGATATCGACAACCTCGAAGCCTCCTGGGGCGGCGGCGACGATCGGATTTTCGTTTCGGATCCCGAGGGCATCATCTTCATGACCGGCAGTCCCGAATGGCTTTATGCCAGCATCCTGCCGCTGACGCCCGACCGGATCGCCCGCACGGAGGCGTCGCGGCGATACGCGGACGCCAAGCTCCGCGAATTGCCGGTCGAGCGCGGCAGCTTCGCAGGACGCGATGTCATGACCATCCGGGATGGCGGGGTCGAGAAGGAATATCTCGTCGTATCGCAACCGATGCCGGATGCCGGCTGGACCGTCAACGTGCTGATGGATACCAGCTCGGTCCATACCCAGGCAAAGACCGCGACGGTTGCAGCACTTCTGACGCTCTGCCTTGCAGGTCTGGGACTCGCCATTGTCCTCCAGCGCCGAGCGCGGCTCAACGAACGCCTGACGCTGCAAGCCGAGGCGCGCAACGAGCTGGAGCACCGCGTCGCCGAGCGCACCGCCGATCTCGCCCGCGTCAACAGCCGCATCGAGGAGGAGATCGCCGAACGGCGGCTCACCGAACAGCGGCTGAGACAGACCCAGGCGGACCTCATCCAGGCCGGCAAGCTCGCCGGCCTCGGCCAGATGTCGGCGGCCCTGTCGCACGAACTCAACCAGCCGCTCGCCGCTGCCAAGACCTATGCGGAGACGACCGGCGTGCTGATCGATCTCGGACGGACCGACGAGGCGCGGGACAATGTCCGGCGCATTTCAGCGCTCATCGACCGGATGGCCTCGATCAGCCGACACCTGCGCAACTTCGCCCGCAAGCCGAACGAAAAGCTCGGGCCTGTCGCGCTCGACGATGTGATGCGCGACACGCTGGAGATCGTCGCGGCACGCCTGAAGGCGGCGGATGCAGAACTGGACATTGAGATCGATCTCGATATTCCCGCGGTGAAGGCAGGCGCGGTGCGTCTCCAGCAGGTTTTGGTCAACATCATCACCAATGCCGCCGATGCCGTTGAAGGCCTTGACGACCGGCGCATCTCCGTCTCCGCCAGCCAGGCAGATGGCAAGGTTCTGGTCTCGGTGCGCGATCGCGGGCCCGGCGTTGCCGCGGCAATTCACGAACGCATCTTCGATCCGTTCTTCACGACCAAAGGTGTCGGCAGGGGTCTGGGGCTGGGGCTGTCGATCTCCTACAACATCATCAAGGATTTCGGCGGCAGCTTGAGCGTTGCCGATCATCCGGACGGCGGCGCGGTCTTCCTGATCGAACTCGAAGTTTCCGACGGCAATCTTCTGGAGGCAGCCGAGTGAGCGAGCAAAGAGTTCTGCTGGTCGACGACGAGGAGGAACTGCGCCGTTCGACGGCGCAGGCGCTGGAACTTTTCGGCCTGTCGGTCCAGACCTTTTCCAATGCCGATCATGTGCTGGAACTGACCGGTTTCGGCTTCGATGGCGTCGTCGTCAGCGATATCCGCATGCCGGGCACCGACGGCATGACGCTGCTTCAGAAGATCCGCGAGCTCGATGCGGAGATCCCGGTCATCCTGGTCACCGGTCATGGCGACGTGCAGCTTGCGGTCAAGGCCATGCGGGAAGGCGCCTACGATTTTCTCGAAAAGCCGTTCACGCCGCAACATCTCGCCGGCATCATCCGGCGTGCGCTCGACCGGCGCAGCCTGGTGCTGGAAAACCGCCGCTTAAGGGCCGTCGCCGGCAAGCGCGACGATGTCGAAGCCCGGCTTCCGGGTCGCACCCAGGTCATGGTCGATCTGCGCTACCGGATCCGTGCCATCGGCGCCACGGATGCCGATACGCTGATCATCGGAGAAACCGGCGCCGGCAAGGAAGTGGTGGCACGGGCGCTGCACGACATCAGTTCTCGCGCCAACAAGCCCTTCATCGCCATCAATTGTGCGGCTCTTCCCGACAACTTGATCGAGAGCGAGCTTTTCGGCCATGAGGCCGGCGCCTTTCCAGGCGCGCTCAGGCCCCGCTACGGCAAGTTCGAACACGGCCGCGGCGGCACGATCCTGCTTGACGAGATCGGCTCGATGCCAGTCGACCTGCAGGCGAAATTCCTGCGCGTGCTGCAGGAGCGGGTTATCACCCGGCTCGGCTCCAATGAGACCGTGCCGCTCGACGTGCGTTTTATCGCTACCAGCAAGGTGGATCTGGAAGCGGAAGTGGCGGCGGGCCGGTTCCGCGCCGACCTCCTTTACAGGCTCAACGTGGCGACCATCCATGTGCCGTCATTGGCACAGCGACGGGCGGATATTCCGCTGCTCTTTCTCCAACTCGTGCGGGAGGCCGCGGCGCGGTATGGCCGCGAGGACCTGGATGTACCGGCCGAGGTGACCTCCGCCATCGCCCAGCGCGACTGGCCGGGCAATGTCCGGGAACTGCGCAATGCTGCCGATCGGCTGGTGCTGGGGCTCGATCCGAAGCCGGGCGAAACCGGCGGCGCAAAGGATGGGGCAGGGCGGCTCGCAGACAAGGTTGCAGCTTTCGAGCGTAACCTGATTGCCGGCGAGATCGCCGCTCATGGGGGCGCGCTCAGGCCGGTTTACGAATCCCTCGGTATCTCGCGCAAGACGCTCTACGAGAAGATGCAGAAATACGGGCTGGACAAGAAGTTGCTCGGTCCGGAACACATGCTGCAGGATGACAGGGAGCGCTGATTGCGAGCTGCATGTGTGGAAATCCACCCATGCTTTTTGCGAATTGTTTCCGAATCCACCCATGCTGCGTCGCGGTATTCGCTGAAATGGCGCTTTGTGGCTTCCACAACGATTGCGCGTGCTCCGCGCCCTGCCGCAAATAGTGCTCAGGTTGGCGCCGGAGGAAATTTTGGGCGTCCACTGGTCCACATTTCATCCTGGAGGAGCCCCGATGAAAATCCTGAACGCCGTTATCGGCGCAACCGCTCTTGCGGCGCTTTCCCTTTTCGCCGCTTCCGCCAACGCCGCCGGTTATCCGGAGCGCCAGATCACCATGATCGTGCCGTTCGCGGCCGGCGGCCCGACAGACACCGTGGCGCGTCTCGTCGCCGAGTCGATGTCGAAGGATCTCGGCCAGCAGATCGTCGTCGAAAATGTCGGCGGCGCCGGCGGCACCCTCGGCGCGGCGCGCGTCGCCAATGCCGAAGCGGACGGCTACACCGTTCTCCTGCACCATATCGGCATGGCGACCAGTGCCTCGCTCTATCGCAAGCTGCCCTATGACACGCTGAACGCCTTCGACTATGTCGGCCTCGTCACCGACGTTCCGATGACGCTCCTCGCCCGCAAGGACATGCCGGCGAACGACCTCAAGGGTCTCATCGAATATGCCAAGGCCAACAGCGACAAGGTGACGGTTGCAAATGCCGGCATCGGTGCCGCCTCGCATCTGTGCGGCATGCTGTTCATGAGCTCGATCAAGACGTCACTCGTCACCGTTCCCTACAAGGGCACCGGTCCCGCGATGACCGATCTTCTCGGTGGCCAGGTCGATATCATGTGCGACCAGACCACCAACACCACGAAGCAGATCCAGGGCGGTACGGTGAAGGCCTATGCGGTCACCTCTCCGGAACGTCTCGGCGTCCTGAAGGACATCCCGACCGTCAAGGAAGCGGGCCTTCCGGACATGCAGGTCGGCATCTGGCATGGTCTCTATGCGCCGAAAGGCACCCCGAAGGATGCGGTCGACAAGCTCAACAAGGCTCTCAAATCTGCGTTGAAGAGCCCGAACGTCGCCGCCCGCTTCGCCGAACTCGGCACCGTGCCTTCGCCCGACAACGACGTTACCCCGGCGGCGCTGAAGGCCAAGCTCGAAGGCGAGATCGCTCGCTGGAAGCCGGTCATCCAGGCCGCTGGCCAGTACGCGGACTAAGGTGTTCGTCGGCGGCCGTCCCTCATCCGGCTGCCGCCACCTTCTCCCCGTTCTGACGGGGAGAAGGGATATGCCGCACCGTTACCGCCATCCTCGGACGATGGATCGGGCACGTTCCCTCTCCCCGCAAGCGGGGAGAGGGTTAGGGTGGGGGCAACCCCCCTCTGCCCGTGCCTCCTCCAGCCCATCGGAGACACCATGAATTCCTTGAAATTCGACACTGCCAATCTGATCTGCGGGCTGCTGCTGATCGCGACGGGCCTGTTTTTCGCCTACCAGTCGTTCGAGCTCGAACTGGGTACGGCCCTGCGCATGGGGCCTGGCTATTTCCCCTTCATCCTCGCCTGCGCGCTCGTCCTGTTCGGCGCGATCATCCTCATCCAGTCGATGCGGGTGGATGGAGGGCCGATCGGAGCGCTCGCCTGGCGCGGCATGTTCTTCATCCTGCCGGCGCCGATCTTCTTCGGGCTCACAGTCCGTGGCCTCGGCTTCGTGCCGTCGATCTTCGTCACCGCGCTGATTGCGTCCTTCGCCTCGGGACGCATGAAACCGCTCATGGCACTGGTCCTGTCGGCGGCGCTGACCCTCTTTTCGGTCGCTGTCTTCAGTTACGGCCTCGGCCTCCCGTTCCGCCGTTTCGGGCCATGGCTCGGTAATTGAGGTTGAGTGATGGATCTGTTCAATAATCTCGCGCTGGGTTTTGCGACAGCGACGTCGCTGGAGAACCTGTTCTTCTGCCTGATCGGCGTGCTGCTTGGCACCCTGATCGGCGTGCTTCCCGGTATCGGCGCCACGGCGACAATCGCCATGCTGTTGCCGATCACCTTCCAACTCGAGCCGGTCTCGTCGCTGATCATGCTCGCCGGCATCTATTACGGTGCGCAATACGGCGGATCGACCACGGCGATCCTGATCAACATGCCGGGCGAATCCTCGTCGGCCGTCACCGCCATCGACGGTTACCAGATGGCGCGCAAGGGCAAGGCCGGCGCCGCACTGGCGATCGCCGCGATCGGCTCTTTCTTCGCCGGCACGGTTTCGACCTTCCTGGTGGCGATCTTCGCGCCGCCGCTTACCCAGATCGCGCTCAAGTTCGGAGCGGCGGAATATTTCTCGCTGATGGTGGTCGGTCTCGTATCCTCGATCGCGCTTGCCCACGGTTCGATCCTCAAGGCGCTTGCCATGGTCGCGCTTGGCCTGCTGCTCGGCCTCGTCGGTACCGACATCTATACAGGCACCCCGCGTTTCACGCTCGGCATTCGCGAATACGCTGACGGGCTGAATTTCGTGGCGGTCGCGGTCGGCGTGTTCGGCATCGCGGAAATCCTCCGTAATCTCGAAAACGAAAAGACGCGTTCGGTCCTGATGGCCAAGGTCAGCGGTCTGATGCCGAGCCGCGAGGATTTCAAGGCCATGGTCGGGCCGGTTCTGCGCGGCACGGCCATCGGCTCGATCCTCGGCATCCTGCCGGGCGGCGGCGCGATCCTTGCAGCATTTGCTTCCTACACGGTGGAAAAGAAGGTTTCGAAACATCCGGAAGAATTCGGCCACGGCGCCGTTGCCGGCGTCGCCGGTCCGGAATCGGCCAACAATGCCGGTGCGCAGACCTCGTTCATTCCGCTGCTCACCCTCGGCATTCCGGCGAACCCCGTCATGGCGCTGATGGTCGGCGCGATGATCATCCAGGGCATCGTGCCCGGCCCGAACGTCGCGACCGAGCAGCCCGCTCTGTTCTGGGGCATCATCGCCTCGATGTGGATCGGCAACCTGATGCTCGTGGTGCTCAACCTGCCGCTGATCGGGCTGTGGGTGAAGCTGCTGACCATCCCTTATTACGTGCTGTTCCCGATCATCATGGCCTTCTGCGCCATCGGGGTCTACAGCGTCAATTCCAACGTCTACGATCTCTATGCCGTCGCCTTCTTCGGCCTCATCGGCTACGCGCTGGTGAAGCTCCGCTGCGAACCGGCGCCGCTGCTGCTCGGCTTCGTGCTCGGCCCGTTGCTGGAAGAGAACCTCAGGCGGGCGATGATCCTTTCGCGGGGAGATCCGACGACGTTCGTCACGCGTCCCATCAGCGCGGGCCTCCTCTTCCTCGCAGCCCTCGTCCTCATCGTCGTCTTCCTGCCGAGTGTGAAGAAGAAGCGCGAGCAGGTCTTCGTCGAAGAGGACTGAGAAGCCGCGGACAGCGCGGCGCTGAAACTCTTCGCATGACTTCCTGACGGGTCATGCGGACGGCGCTCCAGGCGGTCAAACCGTCTGGAGCGCCTGCAATTCGGCGATGGGGGCGGGGCCTGCGATCCGTTTCAGCAGCAGCCTGCCCATCAGCAGGCCCGCTTCAGTCAGGTCCTCGTAGATCGTCTCGACGCGGGGGCGGATCTGATCGAACAGGCCCGACGTCTGCTTGGCCACCAGCCTTATATCCCTACCGAGTTCGAGATGATGGTCGTAGGCGGATGCCATGACGGCGAGCGCCGACACTTCACCACCGCAGATATAACCGTCCGGGCGCTCAGGCTCGGCCATCCGGCGGAACAGATAATCACGGATATCGTCCGACTTGCTGTCGAGCGTGACGCCCTTGGCGATCTCGAAGCCGACGCCTTCCTCGCGCACCGCCGTCATGAAGCCGTGCCTGAGGTGATGGGCGAAGGTGAAGCGCTCCGGCGGCAGGATGATCGAGAGCTTTCTCGCGCCTGCGGCGATCAGCTTTTTGGCGGCCTGATACGCAAAACTGTAATTGTCGTAGTCGACGTAAGGGTGAGCGGTGGCAAGCTCGGTCCGGCCGTGACAGATGAACGGAAAATTGTTCTCCATCAAAAGCTTGACTCGTTCGTCCGCCGGTTCGGTGCGGGTGAAGACGATGCCGTCGGCCATGCGGTTGCGCATGATGTGGCGCACCGGGTCGATCTGCGGCGTATCGGAAAAATGCGGCGTGATGACGAGATGATAGGCCGTGCCGCGCAGGGCTTCGGTTAGCCCGTTGATCATCGAGGTGGCATAACCGAGGATTTCCTCGTGCGGATCGAGGACCAGGCTGATGACATTGGTGCGGCCGGTACGCAGGCGCTGCGCTGCCCGGTCCGGCAGGTAGCCGATATCGGCTGCGACCTTGCGGACGCGCTGACGTGTTTCGAGCGCGATCTGCGGCGCATCGGCAAGCGCGTGCGATACCGTCGTGACTGCAAGCCCGGTCAGTTCGGCGATCGTCTTCAACGTAGGCTTTGCATCAACGCGGGGCTTTTCGGTTGCCCGCTGCGACTTCGCCCGCCGACCCTTGTCCCCCAGGTCTTCCAGCGACATATCCTCTTCTCCTCCGTTCCCGCCCAAAAACCGGAGCGAGCCTCATCTATATCGTTGCAAATCCTGCGGAAGTCGCCAGGGATTTTTCTCGGATCCTGAGGAAAATTTGGCCATTCGATAAATTTGCAAGTTTTTTCATCACGTTAACTGCGGTCACCCAGATATCAAAAACTCCTCCGACCGGGTTGACACCGACAGCAATTATATCGTTATAAATCGCCATATCCGGAGAGGAGCCCGGATGCAAAGGGAGATTCTCAATGAATATTCGAATGATTGCCAAACTTGCCGCCGGTGCGGCACTTATCGCCATGACCGCCGGTGCCGCCAAGGCCGCAGAACAGGTCGAAGTCCTGCATTGGTGGACTTCGGGCGGTGAGGCAGCAGCGCTGAACGTCTTGAAAGAAAACCTGCAGAAGCAGGGCGTCGCCTGGAAGGACATGCCCGTTGCCGGTGGTGCAGGTTCCGCCGCCATGACCGCGCTGCGCGCCCGCGTCACGGCCGGCGACCCGCCGACCGCCGTCCAGCTTCTCGGCTTCGACCTGAAGGACTGGGCCGAAATGGGCGTCGCCGCAAACCTCGACGACCTCGCCAAGAAGGAAGGCTGGGACAAGGTTATCCCGGCTGCTCTCCAGAACTTCTCGAAGTATGACGGCCACTGGATCGCTGCTCCTGTGAACATCCACTCCACCAACTGGCTGTGGATCAGCAAGGCGGCACTCGACAAGGCCGGCGGCAAGGTTCCGACCAATATCGCCGAACTCATCACGCTGCTCGACGCCTTCAAGGGCCAGGGCCTCACCGCCCTCGCTCACGGCGGCGTTCCGTGGCAGGACGGCACGCTCTGGGAAGCCGTCGTGCTTTCGACCGGCGGTCCGGACTTCTACAAGAAGGCCGTTCTCGATCTCGATCCGGCAGCACTTTCCGGCGACACGATGAAGAAGGTCTTCGACACGATGTCGAAGCTGCGCACCTATTTCGACCCGAACTTCTCGGGCCGCGAATGGAACCTTTCGACGGCCCTCGTTATCGAAGGCAAGGCCGGGGCTCAGGAAATGGGCGACTGGTCGAAGGGCGAGTGGCTGCGCGCCAACAAGAAGCCAGGCACGGACTTCGTCTGCATCCGCTTCCCCGGCACCCAGGGCTCGGTCCTCTTCAACGCCGACCAGTTCATGATGTTCAACGTTGGCGGCGACGCCGAAAAGGCTCAGTTCAAGATGGCATCGGCCGTCGAAGATCCCGCCTTCCAGATCGCCTTCAACACGGTCAAGGGTTCTGTTCCTGCCCGTACCGACGTCTCGAACGAAAAGTTCGACGAGTGCGGCAAGAAGGGCATGGCGGACCTGACGGAAGCTTCTTCCAAGGGTACGCTGATGGGCTCGCTCGCCCATGGTTACGCTCAGCCGGCCGCCATCAAGGAAGCCATGCTCGACGTCATCACCCAGCACCTCAACGGCCAGCTGACCACCGAAGCAGCGCTGAAGCGCCTGCCGGAAGCGGTGAAGGCTGCCAAGTGATCGCGTTTCCGCAAAAGCTCTGACATCCGAGTGGCCGGGATAATCTCCCGGCCACTTTTCAAATTCCGGCTTGCCGGTCTATTTTTCTGTCTGGTATCTGCCGGAGGTCATCATGACGACAATCGAACCGGTTCCCGTGCTTGAGCCGCACAGAGAGCGCCGCTCCATTGCGGACGGAGTGCGCAACGCTCTGCCGAAGATCGTGCTGGCGCCGTCGTTTGCGGTGATCCTCGTCTTCGTCTACGGTTTCATCCTCTGGACGGTCTACCTTTCGTTCACGACCTCACGCATCCTGCCGGTCTACAAATGGGGCGGTTTCGACGCTTATTTCCGCCTCTGGTCGCAGCCGAACTGGTATGTGGCGATGCAGAACCTGGCCATCTTCGGGGTTCTCTATATCGGCATCTGCATCATCCTCGGGCTCGGCATCGCGATCCTGATGGACCAGCGGATCCGCGCCGAAGGCGTATTGCGGCCGATCTTCCTCTACCCGATGGCGCTCTCCTTCGTCGTCACCGGCACGGCCTGGAAATGGTTCCTCAACCCCGGCCTCGGGCTTGAGAACACCATGCACAATCTCGGCTGGACGAGCTTCAAGTTCGACTGGCTGGTCAATCCCAAGATGGCGATCTACACCGTCGTCATCGCCGGCGTCTGGCAGGCGTCAGGTTTCGTCATGGCGATGTTCCTGGCCGGTCTGCGCGGCATCGACGGCGAGATCATCAAGGCGGCCCAGATCGACGGCGCCTCGACGGTCTCCATCTATCGGCGGATCATCATCCCGCTCCTTCGGCCCGTCTTTCTTTCCGCCTTCATCGTGCTCGCGCATATGGCGATCAAGTCCTACGACCTGGTCATCGCGCTGACCGGCGGTGGACCGGGCAATGCGACCGAGTTGCCGTCAACCTTCATGTATTCCTACACGTTCACGCGCAACCAGATGGCCGTCGGTTCGGCGAGCGCCGTGATGATGCTGATGGGGATCACCGCCATCATCGTGCCCTATCTCTATTCGGAGCTTCGGGAGAAGCAGTCATGAGCGCGACACAAGAAACCGTCAGCGCCGGCGGCGCCCGCACCGCCCGTTATTTCATCTATGCCGCGCTAGTTATCCTGGCCCTCGTCTATCTTCTGCCGCTCTACGTCATGCTGTCGACGTCCCTGAAGTCGCTCGACGAAATCCGCGGCGGCGACATGCTGGCGCTGCCGCGCGATCCCTCGGTCGCCGCCTGGGTGCGCGCCTGGGGCGAGGCCTGCATCGGGGTCAGCTGCGTTGGCATTAAGGGGTATTTCTGGAATTCCATCAAGATGGTCGTTCCGGCGGTTCTGATCTCGACCCTGCTCGGTGCGCTCAACGGCTATGTGCTGACCAAGTGGCGCTTCCCGGGCCACAAGCTGATGTTCGGCATGATGCTGTTTGCCTGCTTCATTCCGTTCCAGGCGGTCCTGATCCCGATGGCGCGCGTGCTTGGCACGTTTGGGCTCTCGAACTCCACCACGGGCCTCGTTATCGTTCATGTGATCTACGGCCTCGGCTTCACGACGCTGTTCTTCCGCAACTATTATGAAGCCTTCCCGGACGAGCTGGTAAAGGCCGCGATGATCGACGGTGCCGGGTTCTTCCGGATCTTCTGGCGCATCCTGCTGCCGAGTTCCGGACCGATCATCGTCGTGACGATCATCTACCAGTTCACCAACATCTGGAACGATTTCCTGTTCGGCGTGTCCTTCTCATCCGGCACGTCCTCGCCGATGACGGTGGCGCTCAACAACCTCGTTGCCTCCTCTACCGGCGTCAAGGAATACAATGTCGATATGGCGGCTGCGGTGTTCGCAGCGCTTCCGACGCTGTTCGTTTATGTCGTCGCCGGACGCTATTTCGTGCGTGGCCTGATGGCCGGCGCAGTCAAGGGATAACCGCATATGAGCTTTCTTGAAATCAAGGATATTCGCAAGAAGATCGGCAATAACGAGATTCTGAAGGGCATCAATATCGAGCTCGAAAAGGGCGGCTTCCTGGTTCTCGTCGGCCCGTCCGGCTGCGGCAAGTCGACCCTGCTCAACGCGATCGCCGGCCTGCTGCCGCCGTCGTCGGGCGACATCGTCATCGACGGCCAGGTGGTCAACGACCTGCATCCGTCGAAGCGTGATATTGCCATGGTCTTCCAGTCCTACGCGCTCTATCCGAACATGACGGTGGAACAGAACATCGCGTTCGCGCTGGAAATGCGCGGCGTCGAGAAGACGCAGCGCGAGGCAGCCGTCAAGCAGGTCGCAAAGACGCTGCAGATCGAGCATCTCCTGAAGCGCCGTCCAAGCCAGCTTTCCGGTGGCCAGCGCCAGCGCGTCGCCATGGGCCGGGCACTGGTGCGCCAGCCGCGCGTGTTCCTGTTCGACGAGCCGCTCTCCAATCTCGACGCCAAGCTGCGCGTCGAGGTGCGCGCCGAAATCAAGGCGCTGCACCAGAATACCCACGCCACGATCGTCTACGTCACCCATGACCAGATCGAGGCGATGACGTTGGCCACCAAGATCGTGGTGCTGAAAGAGGGCATGGTGCAGCAGGTTGGTACGCCTGCGGAAATCTATGGCCGCCCCGCGAACCTGTTCGTCGCCGATTTCATGGGCTCGCCGGCAATGAACATGCTGAAGGGCAAGGTATCCGGCGCCAATGGCCAGCAGAGCATTACGCTGTTCGGCAATGAAGGCGTCAAGGTTGCAATGCCGCCTTCCGTGACTACCAGTCTTTCGGATGGCAAGGACGTTATTCTCGGCCTGCGTCCGGAGACGATCACCGATGCCGGTCTCGTCGATCCGCACGCACGCGCCACCGCCCAGATCGAGGCGGAAGTGATGATGATCGAGCCGACCGGTTCCGATACCTTCGTCACCGGCAAGCTGGACGGCACCACCTTTACCGCCCGCACCCGTTCCGACGTGCATGTCGAGCTCGGCCAGAAGTTCCCCTTCGCCTTCAATCTCGACAAGGCCGTCGTCTTCGATCCGGAGACGACCAGCCGTATCGACTGAGCCGGCAGGCGGGTTTGACCTGCGGCCTCTTTTGAGATCTTCGAGTGCTCCAAGCTGCGTTGAGGGCGTGCTCGCGGGCCAGAAGGGCAAGTTCATCGCGACCGACTGCTGCAGCTATATGCCAATCACTCGGCCGTACCACCGGTTTCCGATGCCGTCATCCGCAGCGGACCTGCGGATTACGCCGGCGAAACTCTCCCTGGCGTCTCCATGGTTGTGGCCGTCTCCTCCGATCGAGCCCCCCGCATTTCCTCAGAAAACGCGGAACAATCCCGGACAGGCGGGGTTGAATCAGCGTCCCATGCGAACGGGACCAAACCAGACCGAGGAGACAGACAATGGCCAGTGGAAATCATTCCCAATCGGGTGGGTATCGAAACGACCGGATGCGCGACGAGCGTGATTTCGCGCGCGAGTCGTCCAGCGATTACCGTCCCGGCGATACGGGTTATGTGCGTGGTTTCAGTGACGATCTGCGCGGCGGCGATGCAAATCGGGAGGACGGCGATCGTTCGCGGTTTTCCCGCCACGGCCGCAGCGAACAATGGGCATCCGACGACGGCGGGTTCGAGGCCGGTTATGGTGATTCGGCACGTTCTCAGGCCTGGGCTCGTGAATCCTATCGAGGCCGGCCTTCGTCGTTCAGTTACGAGCCCGGCCGCAACCGCGTCAACCAGGCCTATGGTGACCGATACGGCTCGGATTACCGTTTCGGCGGCGAAAGCCGTTCAGGTTCGGACAGCCGCTTCCGCGGCTCGGACGACTATGGCCGCAGACGCGGATTCATGGAGCGCGCCGGTGATGAAGTTGCCTCCTGGTTCGGCGACGAAGACGCCGAACATCGCCGGATGATGGATGAGCATCGCGGCAAAGGCCCAAAGGGCTACCAACGCTCCGATGCCCGTATCGAGGAGGACGTCAACGATCGCCTCAGCGACGATCCGGTGCTGGACGCATCCAATATCACCGTGACCGTCCAGAGCGCCGAAGTGACGCTCGACGGTTTCGTGTCGAGCCGCTGGGACAAGCGGCGTGCAGAGGATCTGGTGGACGATGTTTCCGGCGTCCGGCATGTGCAGAACAACCTGCGCGTCAACAATAGTTCGACCGATACGCTGGCGGGTTCGACCACGGTCTGATCGGTCGTGATCCACGCGTCAGGCCGCTGTCGGCGGCCTGACTTCGTTGGGCCTGACTTCATTCGGGAATGAGACATTATGACCGAGAACAATAACAGAGCCAAAATCCACAAGGATGCCGAGGGGCAGTATGCCAAGTCCAAGGCCGACCGCAAGTCGAGCGGCGTCGCAAGTGCCAAACCGACGGTCATCACCGGCTCCGACGACGCCACGAAACACCGCACCCCTCCCGGCGAGAAGGCGCCCAAAAAGGACTGGGACGTGAATTTCGACGTGGCGGAACGGCCTCGCTGAACCGCAGCCGTCTTTCCGGAAAAACATATCGCCGGCAATCAATCCTTGGCCCGGCTCTCAAAACCAGTTAGAAAAGACCCCGCTAGAATATTAGCAGATGGCGGGATACGGAAATGGATAATGCCGGCAGGTGGCACAGGCACCTGCAGCTTTCTTCTATAGGGTAAACGCGCGGAATGGTTAGAATTTCGCGGTTTTTCCCGACGGCGCCGATTGGTGCGTACCTGGTCGCTCTGGCGGCTGGCGTGGCATTGCCTTTGCTGATTTTCGTCGGTTATCTGATGATGGAGCTGGAGGCGAACGAGCGGGAGATTCTTGCGAGCGAAACCGCCGAGGATGCCCAGCTCATCGCCCGGTCGATCGACCGTGAGCTGCAGGACATGGCGACGACGCTGAGGCTGCTGATTACGTCGCCGGAGCTTGAGGCCGGCGATCTGCGCGCCTTCCACAACCGAACTCAGAACAGCCTCCGGTCCGATTCGCTCTATATCCTCGTCGTCAATGCGGATGGGCAGCAGCGGCTCAACACGCGCGTGGAGTTCGACGCGCCGCTCGGCAAGATCTCTAACATGCCGGCGCTTCAATCGGCTCTGAACAATGGCGTGACTGAAGTTTCCAACGTCTTTTTCGGCGCCACCAGCGGCAAGCATGTCTTCAACATTACGATGCCTCTGCCCAAGGAGATTTCCCATTCCGGCGCTGCGATGATCATGACGCAGAATGCCGAGGACCTGCAGAAGCTCGTCTCGACGGAAGGTCTTCCCGTCGGCTGGTCGGTTGCGATCGTCGATGGAGCCGGAAAGGTAGTAACCTCGCTCGGCGCCCATGCACTCAGTTCCGGCACCGCGTTTCCGGCCGATACGCTGAAGCTGATGACGGGCTTCAAGGGCACGATCGAAGATGTCGATGGCAACCGCCGGCAGATGTACGGCTACGCGCAGATCACCGGCTGGACATGGAAGGCCATCGTCTGGGGACCGATCGATGCGGCCCAGGCGAGTATCCTGACGACGTGGCGGCAGTTGATTGCCGGCGGCGCGATCTTCCTTGCCGTCGGAATGCTGATTGCATGGCTTGTCGGCCGCCAGCTTCGCATCCCGATCCGGCAGATCGCCGAAATGGCCGAGCGGATCGGCAAGGGCGAGATCGTCTCTCCGGTGGAGACGAAGATCCGCGAAGCCAACCAGGTCGCGGTGGCACTTTCGAATGCCTCGTTCGACCGCAGCGAGGCGGAAGACCGTATTCACCTCATCCTGCATGAACTGGTGCACCGGACCAAGAACATCCTGACGCTGATCCAGGCGATGATGCGCCAGCTGGCGCGCCAGGACACTACGATGGAGGAGTTCCAGAAGGCAATCAGCACGCGTCTACAGGGTCTGGGCAAATCTATCGAGGCGCTGGCGAAGGAGCAATGGGCGGGGGTCTCGATCCGGCGGGTCATCGAAATCCACATGAGCACGTTCGCGGACGCGGCCGACCGGGTCGAGCTGCAGGGCACAGATTTTATCCTGAAGGCCGAAGCGGTCCAGAACCTTGGCCTCATCCTCCATGAGCTTGCGACCAATTCGGTGAAATACGGCGCGCTCTCGGTGCCGCAGGGCAAGGTGCTCATCGCCTGGAAGGATCTGGCCGAGGAGGATGACGGTGAAAGCCGGCTGGAGCTCGTCTGGGAGGAGAGAAATGGCCCCGCGGTCCATGAGCCTTCCCGCACCGGGTTCGGCACGACGATCATCAAGCGCCATGCGGCGGCGGCTTTTGCGGGCCGTGTCGAGATCGACTTCCGCACCGAGGGGCTTTGCTGGACCTTGAACGCACCACGCTCCGCCTTCGAACGAGGCGAGGGCGCCGAAAATCTCAAGGACATCGCTATCTAGCTGCTTATCGTAGCGAGTACCGGAACGAAGGCGCGGGCCTCGCCGTTTGATCGGCCATGGACGCTATGCTCACCACGATCGACATCGATCAAGACTCCCTCAGGACAATCGGCCTTACTTATGTCAGCGATACGGAGCCCGGCATCCGACGGCTCAAGCGCGGCAAGGGCTTCACCTACCGCCTGCCGGACGGCACCTTGCTTGCCGATCCGGAACATCGCCTGCGGATCGCGTCGCTCGGCCTGCCGCCTGCCTATGTGAATGTCTGGATCTGCCTTGATCCGCGCGGACATCTGCAGGCGACGGGCTACGATTCGCGCGGCCGCAAGCAGTATCGCTACCATCCCGACTGGCAGAGTTTCCGCAGCGAACGCAAGTTCGATCAGCTCGTCCGGTTCGGCGAGGCCTTGCCGCGCATCCGCCGCAAGGTGAAACGCGATCTGGAACTTGGCCTCGACACGTCCGATGCGGTGATCGCCGCGCTGGTGGCCCTGATGGATGCGACCCATCTGCGGGTCGGCAACCGTCTCTACGCCAAGAAAAACAAGACCTACGGCGCGACTACGCTCCTGAAGCGCCACATGACGCTGTCGGGCGAGTCGATCATGCTGCGCTTTGTCGCCAAGGGCGGCAGACGCGTCCAGCACACGCTGAAGCATCCCCGTCTGCAGCGCATCCTGGAAGAGATCGCCGACCTGCCGGGCCGGCAGCTGTTTTCCTGGCCGGACGAGCAGGGTGTGCCGCATCCGATCGATTCGGGCCGGCTCAACGCCTATCTCGCCGAGGTCGCGGGGTTCGCCGTCTCGGCCAAGACGTTCCGCACCTGGGGTGGCAGTCTCTCCGCCTTGATGGCAGCCTGGGAGGTGGCGGAGGAGGGCGGGCGCCCGAAGATCAAGGCGATGTGCAAGGCGGCGGCGGAAGTTCTGCACAATACGCCGGCGGTCTGCCGCTCAAGTTACATCCACCCGAGCATTCTCGCACTCTCGGAGGATGTCTCGCCGCTGGAAAAGGTGATGAGGGATAAGGCCGCGCTGACGCGGCCGAAGGAGTTGCGCGTCAACGAACGGCGGCTTCTCGCTTTTCTAAAGGAAGTCTAGGCTTCCGCGTCGGCCGCCCGCGAGGAGGTTGCGGGCGGCCGGAGCCGAGCTGACGTCAATTTACGCTGCCCGGCGATTGTGGCGCCCTTCCTGGACCTCCTCGACAATCTTCGCCACGAATTGCGGCAGATCTTCGGGTGAGCGCGAGGTGATGATGCCGTTGTCGACCACCACCGCCTCATCCTTCCAGGATGCGCCGGCATTGCGGACGTCGGTGCGGATCGAATGATAGGACGTCGCCTTGCGGCCGCGAAGTGCATCGGCCTCCACCAGCAACCATGGGCCGTGGCAGATCGCCGCGACTGGCTTGCCGCTTTTCACGAAGTCGCGCACGACCTTCATCGCATCTTCATTGTCACGCAGGATGTCGGGGTTGATCTGGCCGCCCGGCAGCACGAGGGCATCGAAATCCTCCGCCTTGACGTTCTTGGCCTGCAGATCGACCGAGACGCTATCGCCCCAGTCCTTTCTGTCCCAGCTTTTGATCTCTCCCGCCTTGATGGACGCGATCTTGACAGCGGCGCCGCGGTTTTTCAGTTCCTCCAGCGGGACGCGCAGTTCCGATCGCTCATAGCCGTCTGCCGCGAGAATCAGGATGTTGGCGGACTCGATGGTGGTCATACTGGTCTCCTTTGGTGGACAGTTCTGTTGTTCGCAAAGTCTCGACCGGGTTTAAAGCCGGCCGGTCGAGAGATCCCGGCCGTTGATGGAGGCGGGGACGCTGATTTCTTCTCGGGGCGATTTGGGTAGCGGAAGGACGACGGCCTCGGGTACGACGACCTGCAGTTCTTCCGGATGGGCCACGGCGAAAGTTTTCTTCTGCTGAGTGCCGGTGAGCCTGTTTCTGAGCATTTTTAGAAAGTGTCTCATGGTTTTCTCCCGTCGCGAATGCTGGGCTATTGCCCGTTCACACGGGAGCAAACCCGTCGTCCAAGGATTCGTTCCATCTTTTTCACAGCCGGTTACACAAAGTTATCACGGGGCCGGAACAAATTTCGGGATGGTACGTTTGGTGCCGAATTTTTCGCCCGCTCCTCTCCCGAAGTGGTCGACCTCTCCTGACGGTGCTGCGGGACGTGCTGCTTTCCCTTTCTCCCCATCCGTTTTACGGTGACGGCCGAGACGAGCCGCCTCGCCGTGGACGCTTGCGCCGTTGCGAACACAGGGGCTGTCGCCCTGCATGCCGGACGGCGCCGCGCTGGGGGCCTTTGTGGAGGAGTGGCCGATGACGATCCGCTGGAAATATCTCGCGATCCTGGTGATCGTGGCGCCGCTGCTGGGGCTCGGGTTCGCCTGGTCCGGCCTGATGAGCGTCAAGGCGAGCACCGGTCATTGGGGAATGACCGACTGGTTCCTACACTGGGTGATGCGCAATTCGATCCGGACTGCGGCTCTCTCCATCGAAGCGCCGCCGCTCGACAATCCGGCATTGCTGCCGCCGGCGGCCGGGCATTTCGAGACCGGCTGCGCGATCTGTCATGGCTCACCGGCGCAGGGGCGCTCCGGCGCCGTGCTCGCCATGCTGCCACCGCCGCCGGACCTGAAGACAGTGGTTTCCACCTGGAGCGATACGCAGCTCTTCGAGATCGTCAAGCACGGCGTACGTTTCACCGGCATGCCGGCCTGGCCCGCGCAGGTGCGCGACGACGAAGTCTGGGATATGGTAGCGTTTCTGCGAAAGCTGCCGGGCATGGACAGCGGTGCCTATCTGCAGGCATCCGGCCTTCACGGTATCGGGACCGCGGGCGAAGTCTCACCGTTGCCGATCACCTGCGAAAGCTGCCATGCGGAAAAGCGGCTCAACGGCAACAGCATCATTCCGCGACTGACTGGCCAGTCGGAAGCCTACCTGCTCAACAGCCTGCGCGCCTATGCGCACGGTGAAAGGGCGAGCGGCATCATGAAGGTTGCGATCGGGACTTTGCCCGACGAGAGCCTGCCGGAGCTTGCAAGCTATTATGCCAAGCAGGCGAGGCCGCCGCGACCCGCTGCGCCTTTGGACGCACAGCTCGTGGAAAAGGGCCGCGAGATTGCGGAAAGGGGAAGAGCGGCAGACAAAATTCCCGCCTGCCTCAGTTGCCACGAAAAGCCCGGCGGCAATCCTGCCTATCCGCGCATCTCAGGTCAAAACGCCCCTTATCTGGAGCGCCAGCTCCGCCTCTTCCACGCAGGTGTCCGAGGCGGGTCTTCCTTCAGCCACCTGATGACGGAGGTGGCAAAAAAATTGAATGAAGAAGATTTTGCTGCTCTCGCGGCCTTCTTTGCCAGCCGCGAGAGCAGTGGGCCCTGACCTCAAGGCCGCTCTCCTCCCCAGGAGTTCAAAAAAACTCAGACCGGGATGACCATCATGTAACAGGCGGCGATCACCAGCACAAAGCCTGCCGCTTCTACCCATTCTCTGACCATCGTCGCCTCCATCGCTTCGGTCGTGAATGAACGAGAAAGTCGTATTGTAGTTCCACGAAATGGCCATAAACGTGGCGGGATCGCCCTAAATGTGAAATCGCTTGGTTAACAGGGCGTTGTCATTTGTCCGCTTCCGCTCGGGCGCGGGCAGCGTCGAGGATCGAACGAACCTCGCGGGCAGCGGCATTCTCGATCGCGAAGGCTCCTTCCGGCAACAGGCCCGGGTCCTCCTCATTGTCCTTGAAGGTGGCGTCATCGCGCAGCCGTCTGAGGAACGAGGTGATGGTCACTTCGCCGCCGATCATGGCGGACAAGAGCTCGATGAGCACTTCGCGATGCGCATTTAATCGCCCTTCCAGTTCCTGGGGTGTCAGCGTCGACATGGTTTCCTCTCCTTATCCGTACCTCGCCTCTTCAAGGAGATAGTGGAACCTTTCGCAGAGGGAACAATCGCTGTGACCGAAAGTTCATCCTTCAGCGAGAACACGGAGGAAGACCATGGCAGAATTTGCCAGATCGGACGGTAATCAGGATCGGCGCGATGTACGCGACCGGCTGATCCTTGCCCTTTACGCCCAGCTGAAGGCCGAACGGCAGACCCGCGAGGCATTGGAATATGTCATCCGCAATGGGGCTCTGGCGCCTGAAGTGCTCGAAGCCATTGCCGGCGACCCTATTCCGGCTGCAACCGCCGAGGATGTCGCCGCAGTCGAAAAGGTGATCGCGCTCGATGCGCATCGCCGGCAGGCCGCATTCCGAAAGTCCCATGGAGAAGACAAGACATGAAGCGCTTCGTTGTGGCGCTGTCGGCTGTCGCGCTTTTGAGCGCCTGTAGCGACAGTGGCGAAAAACAGAGCGATCCGATCAACAACACGCCGCCGTCGGAACCCAATAACACGGCGCCCACGGATCGCAGCCCTTCACCGCAGACCGGTACAGGTGGCCAAAGTCCGGCGACGTCGCCATCCGGCACCACCAATACGACGCCAGGAAGCCCGCCGCCGGCACCCGGATCGGGCAATCCATAGTTTTCCCGGAGCCGAAGGAACGAAATGCTGTGTCGCACCATTATGACGCCAGTCTTTCAATTGGGTGCGACATGGATACGAAATCGAACCATTTTGTCATCGAGCCCGGCTCCTGGCTTCAGCTCGGCGCCAACTTTGACGGCGAGGGCGTCAATTTCGCGATTTTCTCGGCCCATGCGGAGCGCGTCGAGCTGTGTCTCTACGACCCAAGCGGCAAGATAGAGATCGCCAGGCTGGAGCTCCCGGAATACACTCATGAGATCTGGCACGGTTATGTGCCGGGACTGAAGCCGGGCGCCCTCTACGGCTTCCGTGTCCACGGCCCCTACGATCCGGAAAACGGTCATCGCTTCAACCCGAACAAGCTGCTGATCGACCCCTATGCACGCGAACTCGTCGGCAAGGTCGATTGGAACGAGGCACATTTCGCCTACGATCTTTTGCACGAAGACAAAGATCTCACTTTCGACGAGCGCGACAGTGCGCCGTTCATGCCGAAATGCCGGGTCATCGATCCGAACGAATTCGATTGGAAGGACCAGAACCGGCCGAACATCGCTTGGCCGGCAACGACCGTCTATGAAGCCCACGTGAAGGGCTTCACCCAGCTCAACCCAGGCATTCCGAAGGACCTGCGCGGCACATTCGAGGGCATGGGGCACAAGGCCTCGGTGGATTACATCAAGAGCCTCGGCATCACATCGGTCGAACTGATGCCGGTCCATTATTTCCCCGACGATCAGCATCTCCTCGACAAGGGCCTGCATAATTTCTGGGGCTATAACACGCTTGGCTTCTTCGCGCCGGCATCGCGCTATTATGGCCCCAGAGGCATCCAGGGGTTCCGCGACATGGTGCGGTCGTTTCACGACGCGGGCATTGAGGTCATCCTCGACGTGGTCTACAACCACACGGCGGAAGGCAACGAGCTCGGGCCAACGCTGGCGTTCAAGGGGATCGACAACTTCTCCTACTACCGGACCATGCCCGACCAGCACCGCTATTACATCAACGACACCGGCACCGGGAACACGGTGAATACCTCGCACCCGCGCGTGCTGCAGCTGATCATGGATTCCCTGCGCTACTGGACCGAGAGCATGCATGTCGACGGGTTCCGTTTCGATCTCGGTACGATCCTCGGCCGCGAACCGGAGGGTTTCGACGAGCGCGGCGGGTTCTTCGATGCGATCAGTCAGGATCCGGTGCTCTCCAGGGTAAAACTGATCGGCGAGCCGTGGGATATCGGCCCCGGCGGTTACCAGGTCGGCGGTTTCCCGCCTGGCTGGGCGGAGTGGAACGACAAGTACCGCGATACGGTGCGTGAATACTGGAAGGGCACTAATGTCTCGACGGATTTTGCCGCCCGTCTGCTCGGCTCCGGCGATCTCTACGACCAGCGCGGCCGTCGGCCGTGGGCGAGCGTCAACTTCATCGCCGCCCATGACGGTTTCACCCTGAACGATCTCGTCTCCTACAACGACAAGCACAATGAAGCGAATGGCGAGGACAATAACGACGGCCACAACGACAACCGCAGCTACAATTATGGCGCCGAGGGTCCGACCGAGGATGAGGGCATCAATGCGGTGCGCGATCGCCAGAAGCGGAATTTCCTCGCCACCCTGTTCTTCTCGCACGGCACGCCGATGCTGCTCGCCGGCGACGAATTCGGCCGCAGCCAGATGGGCAATAACAACGGCTATTGCCAGGACAGTGAAATCTCCTGGGTTCATTGGGAGGACCTGCCGGAGACCTGCGAAGAGCTTCGCGAGTTCACCCGCCAGATCATCAGGCTGCGCCGCGAACAGCCCTTGCTGCGTCGGGAAAACTGGCGCGACGGCCTGGACATCAAATGGTTCAACGCCGGCGGCGGTTTTCAGACGCCGGAGCAGTGGGACGAGGGCTCCACGCTCGGCCTCCATATCGGCCGGACCGATCTTCGGGAAGAGGAGGGCATCTGGCACGACGTCCTGCTGCTCTTCAACCCGTTCGAGGGCAATGTGCCCTTCCGCATCCCGCAGTTCGGCGAGGGCGGCTGGGTGCTTGAACTCACCACCTCCGACCTTTCCAAGCGCGGCCTGGTGATCACCAAGGAGAAGGATTTCGAGCTCGAAGGCCGCAGCCTGGCGCTGTTCCGGAGACCGTAACGCCTTCAACTTGCTCCCATAGACAAGAAGAACCCGGCTCTCAGGCCGGTTTCTTCTTGTCAGCTGGTTGGTTGGGACCTTAAAGCGTCGCGCGGCGGATATCCGAGCTTGTCGAGACAACATGTCCGGATTTCAGCACAAGATTGGCATAAACGGCGGCATATTGCTGGGCGCTACGTTCCCAGGAGAATTTCGCCTTCATGCCCTGGTTCTGCAGGCGCGCCCACATTTTCGGATCGGCATAGGCGTGCAGCGCGCGGCGAAGCGCCAGCCGCAATCCATCGGTCGTCACCGGATGGAACTGAAATCCGGTCGCAACGCGGGCGGACATCGCCGCGTCATTGGCATCTATGATGGTCTCGGAGAGCCCGCCGGTGCGGGAGACGACCGGTACGCAGCCGTAGCGAAGCGCATAGAGCTGCGTCAGGCCGCAGGGTTCAAAGCGTGAGGGCTGGACGATCGCGTCCGATCCGCCGTGGATCAAATGCGCCGTTGGCTCGTCATAGCCGAAATGAACCGCCATCCGGCCCGGAAAACGCGCGGCGGTGTCGGCGAGCGCCCGCTCGATTTCCCGATCACCCTGCCCGAAGACGATCACCTGACCTCCGTGGCGAATGATCTCGTCCGCCGTATCGGCAAACATGTCGAAGCCCTTCTGCCATGTCAGCCGACTGACGGCGGAAAAGAGAGGGCCTTCCCGACCGGCATCCAGCCCGAATCTTTCGAGCAGAACGGCGCGGTTCTCGCGCTTGCGGCGCAGTGTGCCGACGTCGTAATTGCGCGGCAGGTGCGGGTCGGTCGACGGATCCCAGATATCGAGGTCGATGCCGTTGACGATGCCGCGCAGGTCGGAGACGCGGGCGTTCAGGACCCCGTCCATGCCCATGCCGAAGCGTGGCGTGAGTATTTCGCGCGCATAGGTCGGGCTGACGGTGGTGATCGCATCGACTGTCTGCAGCCCACCCTTCAGGAAGCTGATATCGCCGAAATATTCCATGCGGTTCATGGAATAGGCCTCCGGCGGCAGGCCGATGCTCATCAGTACGCCGGCAGGATACTGCCCTTGGAAGGCAAGGTTGTGGATGGTTAGCACCACGGGCGTCCTGCAGCCGCGCTCGCGCATGTAGACCGAGGTCAGCGCCGACTGCCAGTCATGGGTGTGAACGAGGTCCGGAACCCATCCGGGGAGCACTCCATCGGCGATTTCCGCCGCGGCAAGGGAAAGTGCGGCGAAACGTCTCCAGTTGTCCGGATGGTCGACGCCGTCTTCGTCGACATAGGGGCCGCCCGGCCGATCGTAGAGAGCTGGCGCATCGAGCACGAAGAGGCTGAGGCCTTCGACCCGGGTGTGGAGGAGCGAGGCTTTTTCGCCCAGCAGATTTTCGAAGGTGACGAGCGGCATGGCGCTCTTCAGCTGCTGCATGACCTGCGGATAACCGGGGATCAGAGACGTCGTCTCGATGCCGAGGGGAGCAAGTGCCTTGGGCAGGGAACCTGTCACATCTGCAAGCCCACCTGTCTTCACAAGAGGAAAGATTTCGGACGTGACCGAAAGAATCCTCATTCCCGGAAGCCCCCGCTTTCCATAACCTGTCTTGATCCCCTGATCCATTGCGCTCCGCTCATCTCGACGGGGTTCGTCGAATGGGACGTAAGCGTTCATCATGCGTGCCTCAGCCATCTGCCAGTCTCACCCTCAAGAACGTTTCGGCCTTGGCCAACGTTCCCCGACAGAGTCGAGCCACGGCCAAGTTCAGACGCAAAAGCCATTTCGATTTTTCCAGGGTAAATAAGTCTGCGGCCGCGATGATGTCAGTCGCCGCGACCAATAACGATAGTGATGAAGTTGGGTGACGGGCGGCGTCAAGCGCCAGCCGGAACCTTCTTGGAGCGCTTCTTGGCCGGTTCGACGGCTTCCGGCATGGCAACGGCCGGTGCCTTGGACGTTGTCTTCGCCGGAGAAGCCTTGGCTGCGGCCGTTTTCACGGCCGGTTTCGGAGTTGCAGCCTTCGCCGCCGCTTTCGGCGACTTCGCGGCGGTGGCTGACTTGCCGCGCGACCCTGCCGCAGGCTTCTTAGAAGCGGTCGGCCCGAGCGTCGCATATTCCAGCTTGGCCCGCTCCCAATGCTCCCTATCCTTGCCTGAGGGATAGCCTTCTTCTTCCCACAAAATGTAGGCCCGCTTTCTGATCCAGACTTCTTCGGATTCCGCCATTCTTGTCTCCATTCGCCCAAGCGCCGAAACGTGTGCGGCGCAGAAAAGTTCCCTGGTAAAAACGAAAAATCGCAACCCGGCCGAGACGCGGCCAACACTTGAAAAAAACTTCCCCGGAGGCGGAACTTTTGGCTGTCAAATATACTTATGGCCGCCGGGAAGGAGACACATCCAATGGGAAAGTACTGCGATATCGTCCCACACGCAACCGGCTGGGTCTATGTCATCGACGGCGTTCAGTCTGCGTCCTATTATCACACCTATGAGCTCGCCATGGAGGCTGCCAAAGCACATGTGGCACGCGACCGAAGCGGGCGGGTGGAGATTTTCCGGCGGCAGGCGCTGAACGGCGAAATGTTGCCGGTTCCCCCAATGCAAGGGAACCCGGACCCGTCGGCACTAAGGCGATCTTTCCCGGCTTGAGAAGGCCGGAAGGGAGGAAAAGCCCCGGATCGTCTCCGGGGCTTTTTTCGGGTCGATGAAAAGGCGCGGCCGGCGCCGCGCCTCTCATGGGATCGCGAATGTCACGCAGCTTTCTGGGCCGCGGTGTTCACTGCGGTCTTGGCGAGAGCCGTCAGGGCCTCGTCGGTCTTGCTTTCCTCGGCGAGCGTCTGTTCGAGAAGCGTTACGGCGTCCCGGTGACCGAGCTGCTGGGCCCAGGCACGCAGGGTGCCGTAGCGGCTGATCTCGTAATGTTCGACGGCTTGCGCTGCGGCGAGCAGCCCGGCGTCGAGAGCTGGCGTGCCCTTGAACTCGTCAAGGATCTCCTCGCCTTCTTCGATGATGCCGTCGATCGCGGGGCAGGTCTTGCCCTGGGCCCGCTTACCTATAATCTCGAAGACCTGCTTCAGGCGATCGATCTGACCTTCGGTTTCGTCCCTGTGTTTCTCGAATGCTGCCTTCAGCTTCGGATCCTGGGCGCCGCGTGCCATTTTCGGCAGCGCTTTCACGATCTGGCGCTCGGCGTAATAGATATCCTTCAGGGTTTCATGAAAAAGGTCGTCGAGGGTCTTACTGGCCATGGGTCTCTCTCCTTGTTGATGGGTGTTCTTATGGGGGGATTGCGAGACACCTAACGAGCGGAGCGCCTCGCGGGTTCCACGGAAATCAATGCCTTTCGGGGGCAATTCGAAGATTATTGCGGCAGCCGACGACACCCTCGATGTCGAGAACGACGTCTTCGGCACGGGTTTTGTCGGCAAGCTGAGCGACGTATCCCTCCAGCGTCACCTCGCCGTTCTCCACCGAGACCATCATGTTGGTCGGGTCGAGAAAGGCATCCTGGGTCAGGTGCTCATTGACGTCCTGTGCGATCAGATCGTCGGGTCGGTCGTAACCGTTCGGTGCCTTGCCGATCTGCTTTTCCTGTTCCGATCCCTCGGCGAAGATATTGGCTTCGCCCTGAAGATAACGGCTCGGGCGGCTTTCTGCCGGGCCCTCCCATCGAGGCCATTGCGAGGTCTCGCCGGGACGGCCAGCTTTCGGCTGCTCATTCTTCATCGGCTTTCTCCTTTTCAGGGGCATGATCGCCCGCAGCGGAGGAACCCACGGTTGCCGGAAAAGTTCCATGCGACTTGATGGAACCGGAACGCCCGAAACGCGTTTGGACCGTCAACTAGAAAAATGTTTACGACGGGAGAGACACATGCAGGACAGGCTGAAGATCTATCGGCTGGTGCCGACTGCTGCGCCACATGATCCGAACTGGCAGAACTCGCCACCGCATGGCGAGGTGGTGGTCAGGGCAAAGACCGCTGGCGATGCGCGCCTCGTGGCGAGCCAGGCGGAACTTGATTTCATGGAAATCGACGCTTCCCCCAGCGAAGGCAATTCGACGGAGATGGCGAGCGCCTTCCGTAGCGACAAGCTCTATACGGTGATCGAAGACAGCAGCGGGCGGTTTGCGCCGAATGGGCCGCGGTGCGTCATTGGCGGCCGTGTGCGCACGGACAACCTGATTTCCACCCAGCTCTGATGCTTGGGGCAGAAGTGCCCAAGAGGAAAAATAAAAAAATATCAGTCGGTACGATCGTCGATCTTTTCGGTGAGGGCCTTCTGCAGCGCTCGTGCCAGGTCAAGCAGCCGATCAGGAACCTCTTCCTTCTCGATCTCGGTCAGAAGGACCGAAACCTTGCGGCTGACCCGCCGTCCCATCCTGATGTCCTGTTCCGCAACCGGAGTGTCTTGTTTCGCCATCCCGACCTCTGACGTAATCACTACCGGCATCCGTTGCCGAAACAATAGGCGCCCGCCATAACGCTACATTAGCCTTCCATACATCAGGAAGGCTAACTTCGGATATCCCGAAAAAGTCACAGAGGACAAATGAAATAAGACGACTCCCTATCCAGGAAGCCGCCCAATTTGTTCCATAAGTTTTTCAGAAAGATCAGTGCCGGGGCGGTTTCGGCGTGCCGGAGGGGATCGATGTCACCGTGCTCGACACCGGATCGCTTGCCGGAAAGGTATTTTCCAGGCCTTCGTTGAGCTGTTCATCCAACTCCTTCTTTTCGCCGCGCTCGCGAGCCGACTGCTCGGCTTTTTTGTGCGAGTCTTTCTGCGCGGGGTTCGGGGTGCTGCTGGTGCTCATCTCGTTTGTCTCCTTGGCCTGTTTCGTCATGAAAACGGTTTGGTGCGAAAGTTTGTTCCGGAACCAAGCGGAGGCAGCGCGGGTTATCGGGCAAACGAAGGAGTTTTGTCGTGGCCCCGCGCGTATTCTGGAAAGGTTATCTGAAGCTCTCGCTCGTCACCTGCCGGGTGACGATGACGCCGGCGGTCTCCGAAGGCGCCAAGGTGCGGTTCCACAATATCAACCGCAAGACCAATAACCGCGTCCTCAGCCAGTATGTCGATGCGCAGACAGGCGAGGCGGTCGAGGATGACGATCAGGTCAAAGGGTATCCGAAAGGCGAGGACGACTACGTTCTTCTCGAAGACGAAGAGATCGAGGATGTCGGGCTCGAAAGCACCCGCACGATCGATATCGAGACTTTCGTGCCGGCCAGCTCGATCGGCTGGATCTGGTATGATCGACCGCATTATCTGGCGCCCGACGACGAGGTGAGCGCCGAAGCCTTCGCGGTGATCCGGGAGGCTATGGCGAAGACCAATACTGGCGGCATTGCCCGGCTCGTCATGTATCGTCGCGAGCGGGCGGTTTTGCTGTTGCCGAAGGACAAGGGGATCGTCGTCTGGACGTTGCGTTACGGCGACGAAGTCCGCGACGCCGACGAATACGCGGCCGAGAAACCGAAGGGGAGCGCCGGTTCCGAACATCTGGCGATGATGAAGAAGATCATCGACGAGCGCACCCAAGCCTGGAAGCCTTCAATGGCGGACGACCCGGTCCAGGATAGGCTGCTCGAAATCATCGCCGAGCGCAAGAAGAGCCGGAAATCCAGGAAGAAAGTCGAGGAGAAGGGACCCGAGCGCAGCAGCAATGTGATCGATATCACCGCGGCGCTGAAGAAGAGCCTGGAAGCGGAGCGGAAAGCGCCGAGGAAGTGAGGCGTCTCATCCCCGCTTCTACCGTTTCTTTGCCCTGAACTCGATCGGGGCTTCCGCCTTGCGAAAATCTCCCCACGGATCGCTCGTCTGCTGGGCGATGCGCGCCGGGGCGTTGATGACCGTGAAATAGTTGGGGCCGATCGCGCCGCCGAGTTCGTCCCACTCGACCGGCATGGAAACCGGTGCGCCGGGGCGGGCACGGGTGGAATAGGGGGCGACGGCAGTATTGCCGCGACCGTTGCGCAGGTAATCGATGAGGATCTTACCGCTTCGCTTCGACTTGGTGATCGTCGAGACATATTTGGCGGGATCGTCGCCGGCCATGCCGTCGGCGAGCGCCTTCATCGCCGCCTTCACTTCCGGCCATTCTGCCTTTGGTTTGACCGGTGCGACGACATGCAGGCCCTTGCCGCCCGAGGTCTTGACGAAGGCCACCAGCCCCATGTCCTCGAAACGACGCTTCACCTCATGAGCGGCAGCGATGATATCGGTCCAGGAGACGCCTTCGCCCGGATCGAGGTCGATATTGACCATGTCCGGCTTTTCCCAGTCGTCGAGGGTCGAGCCCCAGGGGTGGATTTCCAGCGTCGCCCCCTGGACGAGGCCGAGCAACCCGTCGAGGTTGCGGATGGTGATATCCTCTTCCGCCGGATCGGTGGGGTCCTTCACAAGCACGGCGTTCTTGGTCATGCCCTTCCAGCCATGTTTCTGGAAGAAGAGCGGTTTACCGATCCCATCCGGCCCACGCACCAGCGCCAGCGGGCGGTTGACGACGAAGGGCGCCATCAGCCGCCAGACTTCGGTGTAATAATCTGCAAGCCCGGCCTTGGTCACACCGGCATCTGGCCAGTAGACCCGGTCCGGATGGGTAAGATTGACTGTCCGTTTCGGTGGCTTCGGTTGTTCCGCTGCATTCACAGGTCCGCCCTCCCGGACGATATCCTTCGGATCCTTGTCTTCGCGCAGGCCCCGGAAGGCCGCGTGACGGATATGCGCATCCGCCGTCCAGCCGCGAAACTCCACTTCCGCCACCAGTTCGGGCCGCACGAAAACGACGTCCTTCTTTTCCACCGCTGCGAGCTTTTCGTCAAACGGGCTTTCGCCAGTCTGGATCTCCTGGAGGCGCTTGAAGAGCGATTGCGCCATGGCATTCGAATAACCGGTGCCGACGCGACCGGCATGCCGCAGTTTTCCCTTGTCGTAATATCCCATGACCAGCGATCCGATCGCCGTCCTCGAAACGGAGGAGGGGACAAATCCGGCGATCACGAATTCCTGTCGAGCCGAACATTTCGACTTCACCCAGTCGCGGCCGCGGCCAGGGCGATAGGGCGCATCCGATATCTTGGAAATGATGCCTTCCAGGCTCAGCCGGCAGGCATGTTTCAGAACCAGACCGCCTTCGTCGCTAAAATGCTCGCTGAAGCGCAAGGCCGGGCCGGTGCCGATCAGCAATGTTTCCAGCGCCTCCTTGCGCTTCAGAAGCGTCGCGCCGGTCAGGTCGTAACCGTCGAGATGCAACAGGTCGAATGCGTAGAAGGTGAACCGGTCGTCCCGGCCTTCGCTCAGGTCCTGCTGGAGCAGGGAGAAATCGGTGGCGCCGGAACCGGCCTCGACCGCTACTTCCCCATCGATAATCGCATCGGCCGGGCTAAGCTTTCCGAATTCCGCGATGATCTCGTCTCCGAACTTATGCGTCCAATCGAGCCCGGTGCGCGTCAACAGCTTTACCTTGCCATTTTCGATACGGGCCTGCAGGCGATAACCGTCGAGCTTAATCTCGTGGACCCAGCGTTTGCCGGAGGGCGCGCTCTTCACCAGGGTCGCAAGCTGCGGTTCGACGAAATCCGGGAGTTCGGCTTTCCTGGCGCCCTTAATCTTCGAGGCAGCGATGTCGGATTTTTCCGGTCCGGGATCGGATTTCGTCTTCGTCTTCGGTTTGGCCGTACTCTTTCCCGCCGGCGCCTTGCGGCCCCAGATTTCGTCCAGCGTCTTGCCCGATTTCACCGAAAGTGGCATCTCGTCGAGAATGTCCTTGTCGCCCTCGGCGCGGGCGAATTCGTCCTCGCCTTTCACCAGCAGCCAGTTCTCGCGTTTTTCGCCCTCTCTGCGGGCCATGCGGATCAGGTGCCAGCGGCCCTCCAGCTTCTCGCCCTTCAACTCGAATTCCATATGGCCTTTCTTATAACCCTTGTGTGGATCGCCGATCGGATCCCAGGTGCCGCGGTCCCACAGCAGCACCGCACCGGCGCCGTAATTGCCTTTGGGGATCATGCCTTCGAAACCACCGTAATCGAGCGGATGGTCTTCCACATGCACTGCCAGCCGCTTTTCGCCGGGAACGAAACTTGGGCCCCGGGTCACGGCCCAGCTTTTCAGCACGCCGTCCAGTTCCAGCCGGAAATCGTAATGCAGCCGGGTGGCGTCGTGCTTCTGGATCACGAAACTGTTGCCGGATGCCTTGGCCTTGCGGCCGCCGGAGACTTTTCCTTGAGGCTCCGGGGACACCTTGAAATTCCGCTTCTGATTATAGGTTTCGAGCGCCATGATCAGCTCGCCTTTCTCTGCGGGGCGGCAGTCTTACGAGGTACGGTTTTCTTGGCTGACTTCTTCGGTGCGGTCTTCTTGCCGCCGCCGGCGCTCTGTCGCAGTGCGTCGAGCAGGCTGGAAACCTTCTTCGGTTCCGGCTTCGGCTGCTTCCTGAGCTTGCGGCCCTCGATCTTCGCCTTGATCAGCTCGGCAAGTGCTGCCTCATAGCGGTCGTCGAACTCGCTCGGGTCGAACTCACCGCGTTTGGTGTCAATGATGTGTTCGGCAAGATCGAGCATCTCGCCCTCGATCTTGAAGCTCTTGATATCGGAGAAGATTTCCTTCGCCGGCCGGACCTCGTAGTCGTAGTTCAGTGTGCTGGCGATCAGGCCTTTTTCGCTGGGGCGGATCAGCAGTGTCCGCAGCCGCCGGAAGAGCACGGTGCGGGCGAGTGCAGCGACGTTCTTCTCCTTCAGCCCCTTGCGGATCAGCTCGAAGACTTCCGCGGCCGGTTTGTCGGCCGGCGCCAGGTAATAGGGTCGATCAATGAAGATGGTGTCGACGCCGTCGCAGGGAATGAAGGTTTCGAGCTCCAGCGTCTTGTCGCTCTCGGGTACTGCGGCCTTCACCTCGTCGGGCTCCAGAAAGACATATTGCCCGCTTGAAACCTCGTAGCCTTTGACGATGTCCTCGCTTTCGACCTGCCTGCCGGTGTCGGCATCGACCATCTGGCGGTGGACGCGGTTGCCCGTCTCCCGATTGATGATGTGAAAGCTGACACGGTCGGATGTCGAGGCGGCGGTATAAAGCGCCACCGGGCAGCTTAGTTCGCCGACCTTCAGATAGCCTTTCCAGTTTGCACGCGGTGCCATTCCGAACTCCCGGCAGAACTCCGTGAAAGCCCTATCAACAGGCCTGCCGGCCCGTTTGTTCCCTTGAGCGGTGCGCGGTTTTCGTCAGGAAGATGAACAGGGCGTCCATCTTGGCGGAACCAAATACGCGAGGCGTGCGTTTGCCCCCGTCATTCCAGCCATGAAGACTTCGGAGAGGTAGGCAACGGTGTCTGAATCACAGTTGAATGGTGATCCTGCACGTGCAGACATAGTAAGGCTTATCCCGGCTCTCCGCGCATTTGCCCGTACTTTCTGCCGCAATCCCAGCGATGCAGACGACCTGGTGCAGGAGACGTTGATGAAGGCGCTCGCCAATCTCGACAAGTTCGAGCCGGGCACCAAGTTGAAAAGCTGGCTTTTCACCATCATGCGCAACACCTTTTATTCGCGGGCCAAGGTACTTGGTCGCGAGGCGCCGGGGATCGAGGAGAACATTTCCGGCGATACGCCGGTCGCAGCGAGCCAGGAGGTTGCTGCTCGGGCGCAGGAAGTTCAGCGGGCGCTCCAGAAATTGCCTCCGCATTATCGCGAAGTGCTGACGCTGGTGGCGATCCTGGGCGAAAGTTACGAGGCGACGGCGGAGATATGCGATTGTGCGGTGGGCACGGTGAAAAGCCGCCTCAACCGGGCACGGCATCAAATTCTGCAGGAATTGGGAGAAGAAACGAACTGAGCTGCCTCATCCGGCAGCTTTTATGCTTTGGAGGTCGCCGTGAAGTTCACTTTGATCGCGGCGGCGATCGTTCTTGTGACGATCGCCCCGGTTTTCGCATTCATCTAGCAGATCAGGCCGGATCCTGGTCGAGATCCGGGTAATGCCGGAATATGCCCGACTCGTTGAAGGCGAGCCGGCGTTTCGACTTCAGATAGGCCACGATATTCGGACGCTCGGCGACCGCGTCGCGTAGTTTGGCGACATGGGGGTAATCATTATCGAAATTTTTCATCGCACGCGGGAAGGCATAGGCGAGACCTTTGGCGAGCTGGAAGAGCGACAGGTCGGCGTAAGTCAGGGTGTCGCCCACCGCATGGCCGCTCTTGGTAGGGTTTGCGGCGATGATACGGTCGAAATAGCCGATGAATTTCGGCACCCGGTGTTTCAGGAAGGCCTTGGAACGCGCCTTGGCCTCCTGCCTCTGATCCTCGTAGTAGTCGGCGGTGCTGATCGGGTGGTGCGTATCATGCACTTCCGCGAGGAAATCGGTGACCGTCAGCTGGAGGCCGTGGGCGAAGAGGCGGGATTTCTCGTCTTCCGGCACCAGATTCAGCTTCGGCCCGAGGTAATTGAGGATGTTGGCGACATGGGAGACGATCAGGTCGCCATCCTTGAGAAAGGGCGGTGCGAACGGCATGTCGTAACCGTGCTTGCCGTGCATATAATCCATCATTTTCGCAGTGCCGCGTTCGCCGCGGACTACGTCCACATAGTCGGCTCCAGCCTCTTCCAGCGCCAGCCGCACGAATTCACCGCGGCCCTGAAGGCCGTCCCAGTAATAAAGTTCGTAAGTCATAGTCACTCCAGAAATTCTGCGATCTTCTTCAAGTCTTCGACGAAGCAGGCCCGGTTGAGCTCTGCGTCCGGCTGATCCAGCGTCCTCAGCAGCGCCGAAGGATGGATGGTCACCAGTACCGGCAGGCCGTCCGGCGATCTCAACATCGTGCCGCGATCACGGGTCACTTTCGCCTGTCTTCCCAGCAAGGCATAAAGCGCTGTCGCGCCGAGCGCTACGGCAAGTTTCGGTTTGACCAGGCGCAGCTCCGCTGCCAGCCACCAGGCGCAGGCCTGGACCTCGCCGGTATTGGGTTTGGCATGGATGCGGCGCTTGCCGCGTGGAGTGAACTTGAAATGCTTCACCGCATTGGTGACGTAGCAGATATCGCGTTCGACGCCGGCTTCCTCCAGACAGCGATCGAGGAGCTTTCCCGCCGGCCCGACGAACGGCTTGCCCGCCTGATCCTCCTTGTCTCCCGGCTGCTCGCCGACAAAGAGCACCTTGGCCTTGGGCGGCCCCTCTCCGAACACGAGATGGGTGGCGTTCCTATAGAGGTCGCAACGCGTGCAGCTTTCCGCATCCTGCTCGACGTCCGGCAGTTTTTCGCCCTCCGCGCCCGATGTCTCGAAGGCTGGGCCTTTGCGCGATGTCAGCATGTTCGCACTCCTTGTAGACGGTTTAGAACCGGCTCGCCCGTCTGACTGTTCCTTTAAATTTGCATGGCGCGAATATGGGTTGGAACTTTTGCACAAAGGTTGGGTTGAAGGCTCGTCTGGTTTGGCAACGTTTTTCGCTCGAGATTTTCAAGTTTGGCAGGATTTTGAACATGGCTATCAGGATTACCGCGATCGTTTTTATTTTGATCGGTTTGGCGTTGGCCGTCGGCGGCGGACAACTGGTACTGCTCGGAGGCAGCGCCTATTACATTATCTGCGGTCTCGGCTTCGTGGTGACCGCCATCCTGCTTTTCCTCCGGAATGCCATGGCGCTCAGGGTCTATGCAGTTGTCGTGCTCGCTTCGCTCGCCTGGGCGATCTGGGAGGTCGGGCTCGACTGGTGGCAGCTCGGCCCGCGTGGCGGACTGATCATCCTCTTCGGTCTCTGGCTCCTGACACCCTGGGTTCGCACCCCGCTCGGCTTTTCGAGCCCGACCGGCATGCGCTACGGCGCCAGTGCCCTGCCGCTCGGTATTTCGCTGATGATCGCGATCGTCGTCGCCATAGTTTCGATGTTCCTCGATCCGCTCGACCGGAGCGGCGAGCTGCCGCAACAGTCGGTCGCTGCCGCTCCGCCGATGGGCGGCAACGTGCCGCCCGGCGAATGGCATCAGTATGGACGGACGCCCTATGGGCAGCGTTATTCGCCGCTCGACCAGATCAAGGTCGACAACGTCGCCAAGCTCACGGAAGTCTGGCGCTACCAGGCCGGGGACGTGAAACGGCCGGACGATGTGGGCGAGACCACTTATCAGGTGACGCCGCTCAAAGTCGGCAATTCGCTCTATCTCTGCACCCCACACAATCTTGCGATCGCGCTCGATGCGACGACCGGCAAGGAGAAGTGGAAATACGATCCGAATTCCGGCATGAACCCGGATCGCCAGCACCAGACCTGCCGCGGCGTCAGCTATTACAAGGATGCCGCCGCAGCGGCCGGCAGCCCGTGTGCGGAACGGGTCTATCTGCCGACCTCGGATGCGCGGTTGATCGCCCTCGATGCCGCGAACGGCCAGGTCTGCACCTCCTTTGCCGACAACGGAACGCTGCAGCTCACCAGCGGCATGCGGTACAATCCGGCCGGCTACTATTATTCGACCTCTCCACCAGCGATCGCCGGCAACAAGATCATCATCGGTGGTGCGGTCAACGACAACTATTCCACCCAGTCGCAATCCGGCGTCATCCGCGCCTTCGACGTCAATACGGGACAGCTGATCTGGAACTGGGATTCGGGCAATCCGAGCCAGACCCAGCCGCTGCCGCCGGGTCAGACCTACACGACCAATTCGCCCAACAGCTGGTCGGTGTTCAGCGTCGACGAGGAGTTGGGGCTTGTCTATGTGCCGCTCGGCAACCAGGTGCCGGATCAGCTCGGCATGGGCCGCAGCGAGAGCGTGGAGAAATATTCCTCCTCGATCGTCGCGCTCGATCTCAATACCGGTGCCGACCGCTGGGTGCGCCAGACGGTGCATCACGATCTCTGGGACATGGACGTGCCTGCCCAGCCGGTCCTCCTCAACATCTCGAGGCCGGACAATACGGTCGTGCCGGCTCTGGTCGGCCCGACCAAGCAGGGCGACATATACGTGCTCGACCGCCGCAGCGGCGAGCCGATCATCCCGGTCACCGAGGAACCGGCACCGGGAGGTGCGATCCCGGAAGATCGTACTGCGCCGACGCAGCCCACCTCAGCCTTGTCCTTCAAGCCGAGACCGCTCGAAGAACGGGACATGTGGGGCGTCACCATGTTCGACCAGATGGTCTGCCGCATCTGGTACCATCAGTACAATTATCTTGGCCGCTACACGCCGCCGTCGCTGAAGGGCTCGATCATCTATCCGGGCAATTTCGGCACATTCAACTGGGGCAGCGTCGCGGTCGATCCGGAACGGCAGGTGATGTTCGGCATGCCGACCTATCTCGCCTTCACCTCAAGGCTGGTGCCGCGTGCGGATATCCCGCCGAAGGCACAGGATCAGAAGGGCAGCGAACAGGGCCTCAACCGCAATGACGGCGCACCTTACGGCGTCTACATGGGTCCGTTCCTCGGGCCGCTGCAGATCCCCTGTCAGGCGCCGCCCTGGGGTTACGTCTCCGGCGTCGACCTGCGCACCGGCCAGATCGCCTACAAGCACCGCAACGGCACGGTCTATGACATGACGCCGCTGCCGCTGCCCTTCAAGGTCGGGGTGCCCGGCATCGGCGGGCCGATGATCACCAAGGGTGGCGTGGCGTTCCTTGGCGCTGCCGTCGACAACTATCTGCGCGCCTACAACCTCACCAACGGCCGCGAGCTCTGGAAGGCGCGGCTGCCGGCCGGCGGCCAGGCGACGCCGATGACCTATGCGGTCGACGACGGCCGACAGTTCGTGGTGATGGTGGCCGGCGGACACGGTTCGGTCGGCACCAAGCCCGGCGACTACGTGATCGCCTATGCGCTGCCGCGATAGACGCAGCCAAACGAAAGGCCCGGCCGTCCGACGCCCGGGCCTTTCCATTCACCATTTATCGGGAGTTTACATCGGGCGGTTGAAACGGAGTTCGTTGCGCACGGTGGTCACGCCGGCGACGTTCAGGGCCACTTCCTCGGCTCGTGCGATCTCGCTTTCCAACTGGACCGTCCCGCTCAGCGTTATCTCGGAACCGCGGGCGATGACGGCGACGTCGCTTGCATCGACGCCGCCAGCGGAAGCCAGGGCATCGGAAACCGCCCCTTCGAGCGTCGCGCTTGGAGGAAATTCTACTTCGACCTCAGGGGGCGTCTCGTGAAAATGCTGATGCTTCAAGACCATTGTCGTACTCCGTTCTGACACGGCACGACAACGCGCGGCGAGGGCGATTGGTTCAGCGTCCGCCGGCGAGAACCGTGACGATGATCTCCTGAAGCTGGTTCTGCGAGAAGGGTTTGGGCAATCGCGGCAGCCGATTGTCGCCGCCTGTCGGCAATTCCGCGTAACCGGTCGCCAGCACCACCGGCAGGCCCGGTCTCTCTTCGCGGATGACGGCGGCCAGTTCGGAGCCGGTCATACGCGGCATCGAATGATCGGTGATGACAAGATCGATGTCATGGGCGCCGCTTCTCAGCTCCTTCAGGGCGTCGGTGCCGCTATAGGCCTCGATCACGGTGTGGCCGAGATCTTCCAGCATCAGCGTCGTGTTCATCAGGACCAGGGCATCGTCATCGACGGCGAGAATTGTCAAGCGTCCTCTGGGAGTTGCGGCGGGCGAGGGCATGGTCTGCTCCGAAGACTGCGGACAGTCGTTTGCATCGGCCACAGGCAGATAGAGCGAAACCGTCGTGCCCTTGCCTTTTTGGCTTTCGATTTCGAGTTTGCCGCCTGACTGTTCGGTCAGGCCCTGCACCATGGAAAGTCCGAGCCCTGTCCCCTTGCCGACACCCTTGGTGGTGAAGAAGGGTGTCGTTGCGCGGATGAGGGTTTCCTCGTCCATGCCTTCGCCGCTGTCGGCGACAGCCAACCGCACATAACGGCCGGGTTTCAGCCTCTCGGTATTCTTGTCGGCGAAATACTCCTCGGCGCTGATGACGATCATGCCACCGCCCGCCATCGCGTCTCGGGCGTTGACGACGAGGTTCAGAAGCGCGGTCTCGAGCTGAACCGGGTCGCTCGTGACATGCGGCAGGTTTTTGGCAAACCGGGTTTCGACGGATGCGGAGGCGCTGAGTGAGCGCTGAACGAAATCCATCATGCCGCTCACGAGTGCCGGCACGTTGATGGCTTGCATATTCAATTCCTGGCGCCGGGAGAACGCGAGCATGCGCTGGGTCAGGGCAGCACCCCGTTCGGCGCCCTGAATGGCATTGTCCAGCAGTGGCGTCAGCGCCGGATCGTCGGGCAGGCGTTTTTTCAGAATTTCCAGGCTGCCCAGCACGGCCATCAGCAGATTGTTGAAGTCGTGGGCGACACCACCGGTCAACTGGCCGATCGCTTCCATCTTCTGGGATTGGAAAAGTTCCTCACGTGCCTGGGTAAGAGCCTTCTGCGCCTCGACTTTTTCGGTGATGTCGCGCGTGATCTTGGCGAAGCCGAGGAGCGTGCCTTCCTCGTTGCGGATCGCATCGATGATCACATGTGCCCAGAAACGCGTGCCATCCTTGCGCTGCCGCCAACCTTCCTTCTCGAGTCGTCCCTCGCGCCGCGCGGTCTCCAGGCTTCGGTTTGGTTCGCCGCGCTCGCGGTCCTCCGGAGTATAGAACTGCGAAAAATGCTGGCCGACGATCTCGTCCGCCGTATAGCCCTTGATGCGCGTGGCACCGGAGTTCCAGTTGCTGACGCGGCCATCCGGGTCGAGCATGTAGAGAGCATAGTCCGTGACACCCTGGACGAGGATCTGGAATTTCTCTTCGCTCAATCGGAGTTCCGTCTCGGCCCGTTTCCGTTCCGTCAGATCGCGGGTCACCTTGGCGAAGCCGAGAAGTTCGCCGGACCTACTCCAGATCGGGTCGATGATGACGTGGGCCCAGAAGCGGCTGCCGTCCTTGCGGACGCGCCATGCTTCCTTTTCGAAGCGGCCTTCTGTCGCAGCCGTCCGCAACGCGTGTTCGGGCGCCCGCGCCAATCTGTCTTCAGGCGTATAGAAGCGGGAAAAATGCTCGCCCAGGATTTCCCATGCCTCGTATCCCTTGACGCGCTGGGCGCCGGGATTCCAACTCGCGATCTTGCCCTCCGGGTCAATCATGTAAATCGCGTAGTCGGTGATGGAGTCGACGAGCAGACGGTAACGTTCCTCGTCAAGCAACGAAACGTCATAACTTTGCGGCACGCTCATTAATTATCCCCGTCCCACGACGTTTTTGCCCCTGGCGTGATGCAACAACGAACTTCGTAGCTCTGCAGCACGCTCATCGCTGGTCCCTGGTCCACGAAGCTTATGATCTAACGCGACTTAATGCCTAAATCCCATTTTGGTTCCCTGTTTCGCAGATTTTTATCCGGCGTCGAATGGGGCGGTCGTGTGGCAGGGGTTGACTGATGACGGATTTCCGTTTACGAATGACGAAAGATGAAAATCGTCACACATAAAACGAAAGCCATCAGCGGTATGGATACCAACGAAAATACCCTGGACACGTCGCGCCAAGACAATGTCGGCCGTATTCTCGACGCGGCGGAACGGCTGTTCAAGCATTACGGCTATACGAAGACGAATGTGGCGGATATCGCGCGCGATCTCGGTATGTCGCCCGCCAATATCTACCGCTTTTTCTCGTCCAAGGCGGATATCCATCAGGCCTTGGCAAGCCGTATGCTGGACGGCAGCTATCAGGCGGCACTCGCCAATGCGAAGCGGCCAGTGAGCGCCACGGAACGGCTGCGCAATCACGTCCTGCAGCAGCACCGCTTCACGCTCGAGACCATGCTCGACGAAAAGAAGGTGCATGAGATGGTGGTGATCGCCATCGAGCAGCAATGGCCGGTCATCGAACAGCATCTCGAACGCATCCGTGTCGTCATTGCGGGTCTCATCAAAGATGGCATCGAAGCCGGTGAGTTCCGCGAACAGGATCACCAGCTCGCATCCGAATGCTTCATGTCGTCCATGGTCGTGCTTTGTCATCCGCAGCTCATCGCGGATTGCCTTCTGGAGAGCCGGATCGGCAAGCCCGAGGACCTCGTGGAATTCGGCCTCAGGGCCCTCAGATAATTCGCCTGAAATAGTTCCGGGGCGCCAAGGGGGCGTCTTGATCGAAAACCCGCCACCAGGAGTGCGGAACCATGTTTTTCGTAAAGACCAGACGTAATGTCTCGTTTCTCGTCAAAGGCCTTTTAGTCGCGACCGCGTTCGGCGCGCTGACGGCCTGCTCGCAAGAGAAGAAAGTCGAAGCTCCGGAAATCGTCCGCCCGGTGAAGGTGACCGAGGTTGCCGCCGCCGATCACGGCCGCAAGCTTCAATATTCCGGCTCAGTCAAGGCGCGCACCGAAATGAACCTCGGCTTCCGCGTCGCCGGCAAGATCACCGAGCGGCTCGTCGATGTCGGTCAGCGTGTTCGCCCCGGCGACGTGCTCGCAAAGCTTGACGCCGTCGATTACCAGCTCGCGGTGCGCCGCGCCGAGGCCGATCTCGCCTCCGCCCAGAAGCAGGTGGAAATCTCCGGCCTCGCCCGTCGGCGGGCCGAGACGCTTGCCGAAAAGAGCATTTCTTCCCAATCGCAGCTCGAACAGGCGCAACTGGCCAATGACCAGGCCGTTTCGCAAAAGGAATCGGCCCAGTCGGCACTCGACCAGGCCCGCAACCAGGTCGCCTATACGGAATTGAAGTCCGACCAGAACGGCATCGTCACCGCGGTCAGCGCCGATATCGGCCAGGTGGTCGCGTCCGGCACCCCGGTCCTCTCCGTTGCGGTCGAGGGCAGCAAGGAAGTGCAGATCGCCGTTCCGGAAATGGACGTCGCTCAGTTCAAGCCGGGCAAGACGGTGAAGGCCCGTTTCTGGTCGGCCACCGATCTCGTGCTCGACGGTAAGGTCCGCGAAGTGGCCGGCAGTGCCGATGCCCAATCGCGCACTTTCGCGGTTCGCGTCAGCCTGCCTGCGGATACACGGGTGCTGCTCGGCATGACTGCGACGATCGAGGCGGACGAAGACAATGCTGTCGCCACCTATGCCGTTCCGCTTGCCGCGCTTTCCAAGAAGGACGGCCAGTCCGTCGTCTGGATCGTCGACCGCGGCAAGGGCACCGTCAGTTCGCGTGCCGTTAAGGTCGCCGATTTCTCCGATGACGGCGTTCGTGTCGCCGACGGCGTTGCCAAGGGCGACCTCGTCGTCTCGGCCGGCACGCAGTTCATGAAGGAAGACATGAAGGTCAAGCTGCCGGAAAACGTCGCCTCACGCTTCGGCAGCGTCAGCAGCCTTACCACCGCTTCGCTCGCGCCCTGATCGCCCGGCTTAAAGGACCCAAGACCATGAGCTCCTCTCATCAGGCCAATCCCCCGGAAAAGGCCCGGTTCAACCTGTCCCGCTGGGCGATTGCCCATCCGAGCATCGCCCGTTTTCTCTTCGGCCTCATCATCGTCATGGGCGCACTCGGCGTCATGAACATGGGGCAGAAGGAAGACCCGGACTTCACCTTCCGCGTCATGGTCGTGCAGACCGTCTGGCCCGGCGCCTCCATTCAGGAGATGCAGGACCAGGTCGTCAACAAGATCGAGCGAAAGCTGCAGGAAACCCCGCATCTCGACTGGGTCAAGTCCTACACCCGCGCCGGCGTGGCGATCACCACGATACAGATCAAGGGCGACACCAATACCGCCCAGGTCAACGACGCCTTCTATCAGGTTCGCAAGAAGGTCGGGGACATCGCCCAGGATCTGCCGGCCGGCCTGCTCGGTCCCTATTTCAACGACGAGTTCGGCGATACCTACATCACCCTCAACTCGATCAGCGGTGAAGGCTACAGCTATCCTGAACTGAAGCAGTTCGCGATTCAGGCCCGCGACATGCTGCTCGCCACACCCGGCGTCGAAAAGGCGGTCATCCTCGGCGACCAGCCGCAGAAGATCTTCATCGACGTTTCGTCGAAGGCGCTCGCCGAGCGCGGCCTCACTGTCCTCAACATCCGCGATGCGTTGTCCGGCCAGAACAATATCGATCCCGCCGGCAACGTTCAGACCGCCGATCGGTCGGTGCGGATCGCGGTCGAAGGCGGCGTCACCACGCCGGAAGACATCCGCGAACTACGCCTCAAGGCCGGCAGCCAGGTGATCCGGCTCGGCGATATCGCCACCGTCACCGCCGGCCTCGAGAACCCCTACCAGCGCAAGTTCCGCTTCAACGGCCACGACAGCGTCCAGCTTGGCGTCGTCATGGCCAAGGGCTTCAAGGTCACCGATGTCGGCCATCAGGTCGAGGCGACCTATGAGCGCTTCGAACAGACGCTGCCGGTTGGCGTATCTGTCCAGCAGGTCTCCAACCAGCCGGAAGTCGTCACCGAAGCGGTCGGCGAATTCACCCAGGCCCTGCTGGAAGCTCTCGTCATCGTCCTCATCGTCTCGCTGATCTCGATCGGCTGGCGTTCGGGCATCGTCATCGCCATCACCATTCCGCTGGTTCTGTCAGCTACGTTCGCGATCATGTTCTACATGGGCATCGAGCTGCAGCGCATCTCGCTCGGCGCGCTGATCATCGCGCTCGGCCTGCTCGTCGACGATGCGATGATCGTCGTCGAGATGATGGAACGGAAGCTGGAGGAGGGGCTCGCACGCCTCGATGCCGCCACCTTCGCCTATTCATCCACCGCCTTTCCGATGCTCACCGGCACATTGATCACCACTGCCGGCTTCATCCCGGTCGGGTTCGCCGATTCCACCGCCGGCGAATACGTGCGCACGCTGTTCTACGTGGTGGGCATCGCGCTCGTCGTGTCGTGGTTCGTGGCCGTCTATTTCACTCCCTGGCTCGGCTACATGATCCTCAAGCAGCGGGCGCACGCAGGCACCCATCACGATGCTTACGACACACGGATGTATCGTGGTGTCCGACGTGCGGTCGGCTGGTCCGTGCGTCACAGGGCGATCGTGCTGCTCCTCACCCTCGGTGTCTTCGCGGGCAGTCTCTGGTCCTTCCAGTTCATCCCGCAGAGCTTCTTCCCGCAGTCCTCGCGGCCGGAAATCCTCGTCGATCTGTGGCTGCCGGAAGGCACGGCCATCGAGGAAGTGGAACGCCAGGCAAAAGCCCTTGAAGACAAGATCCTGCCCGACCAGGACAAGACCTTCGTCGCGACCTATATCGGCGAAGGCGCCCCGCGCTTCTTCCTGCCGCTCGACCAGCAGCTCCGCAACCCGAACTACGCGCAGCTCCTCATCATGTCGAAGGACGTGGATGCCCGTGAACGGCTGATCGTCAAGCTCAGGGGTATCCTCGCACAGGACTTCCCGACCGTACGCGGCAAGGTCGATCGTCTGTTCCTCGGCCCGCCGGTCGGCTGGCCCGTCCAGATGCGTGTCACCGGTCCCGACGCGGCGGAAGTCCGCCGGATCGCCGACCAGGTCAAGGAACGTTACCAGCAGCAGCCGCTGTTCGGCGCCATCCACGACGACTGGATGGAACCGGTGACGGCAATGAAACTGGTCATCGACCAGGATCGCGCCCGCGCTCTCGGCGTCACCTCCCAGCGCGTCCGCCAGATGCTGCAATCGGCTACCGCCGGTGCGCCGATCAGCGACTTCCGCGATGGCGAAGAGACGGTCTCGATCGTTGTCCGCGAGCCGGATGCCACCCGCAACCTGCTCTCGGCCGTCCAGTCGGTCTACGTGCCGACGGATTTCGGCGGCTTCGTGCCGGTCTCGCAGATCGCCAAGGTCGTGCCGGTTCTCGAACAGGGTATCGAGTGGCGCCGCGACCGCCTGCCGACGATTACCGTCAAGGCGACGCTGCCAGACGGCGTCGAACCGACCCAGGTGTCGCTCAACCTCTACAACAGCATGGCCGATCTGCGCGCTAGCCTGCCCGCCGGCTACCATGTCGACATCCAGGGCGGTGCGGAGGATGCAGCCGAAAGCCAGAACTCGATCGCTGCCAAGGCCCCGATCATGCTTCTGGTCATCCTCGTGCTGCTGATGATCCAGCTGCAGCATTTCGGCAAGGCGATGATGGTGCTGGCAACCGGTCCGCTCGGCATCATCGGCGCCGCCATGGCGCTGCTTCTGACCGGCGCGCCGTTCGGCTTTGTGGCGATTCTCGGGGTCATCGCGCTGCTCGGCATCATCATCCGCAATTCGATCATCCTGGTCGACCAGATCGACCAGGACATCGCAGCCGGTATGGAGCGGATGGAGGCGATCGTCGGCGCGGCCGTGCGTCGTTTCCGGCCGATCATGCTGACGGCGCTGACAGCCGTGCTGGCGCTGTACCCGATCTCGCGCGGCGTGTTCTGGGGGCCGCTCGCTTATGCGATGATGGGCGGCATCCTGGTTGCCACCGTGCTGACCATCTTGGTCCTCCCGGCCGCCTATGCGCTGTTCTTCGGCCGCGAGCCGAAGAAGGCCAAAACCGACGACAGGACGCCCGCCAATCAGGGCGACCTTTTCGACAGCCGCGACGACGACCTGCCGATGGCAGCGGAGTGACGGCGAGCGCCTTCCTCGGGAGCCTGGTAACTCCTGAGGAAGGCGTGCTGATTGGCCCGGACGGACTGGAAGATATAGTCCGTCACCATCCGCACGCGCGGGATCTGGCTCAGGTCTCGATGGCACATCAGCCAGTAGCCGCGTCTCAGCTCCACCTCTTCCGGTAGCACGATTTCGAGGTCGGGCTGGACGCGGGTGATGAAATGCGGCAGCACGCAGAGGCCGAGCCCGTTCAGCGTCGCGGTCAATTGCGCAAAAATGCTGGAGCTCTGGAAGCGCGCCTTGATGCCCGGATGGACGTCGCCGAGATAGTCTAGCCCTGGCGCGAAGATCATGTCCTCGATATAGCCGATGAACGGATGCGACAGCAGATCCTGCCGGCTGCGGATCGGACCCACCTTGGACAGGTAGGATTTCGCCCCATAGACGTTGAGGCTGTAGTCGGTAAGCTTTTCCGTAAGATAAGGCCCTTCCTTCGGCGGATCGAGCGAGACGGCGATATCGGCTTCTTTGCGCGACAGCGACATGATCTGCTGGATCGTCACCAGTTCCAGCGAGATGTTCGGGTGGCTTTCGCAGAAGCTGCGGATCTTGTCGGCGAAGAAGAAATTCGCAAACCCTTCCGGGGTGCTTAAGCGCACCACGCCGCGCTGTGCCGTGGTGCCCGAGGCGACATCCGCCTGCAGCCGGTCCGCCTCGGTCTCGATCCGTTCCGCGGTCTCGATGAACCGCTGGCCCATGCTGGTCAGGACATAACCACGTGGATTGCGCTCGAACAGCTTGACCTTGAGTGCGAATTCCAGCCGGTCGATACGCCGGGACACGGTGGCGTGGCTGGTGCGCAATTGGCGGGCTGCGGTGGACAGCTGGCCGCTGCGCGCCACTGCCAGAAAATATTGAAGATCGTCCCAGGTGAAGTTCTGATTGTTGCTCAATACGTTCCCGTCTGTTCAAAAATGCACAGATGCTGTTTGCAATTAATTACAGAGACCTGCTTGCGTCAACGGCGGTTTTCCTGAACCATGCAATCCGGAGCAGCCGCTTTGAGGAGAACGGCTCACCAATTTTGAACAGACCTCTGGCCAAATTTTCTGGGCACATTCTCTGGGAGGAGAAATCATGCACAAGACAATTCTGACATCATTTGTAACATCCCTGGCAGTGCTTCTCGCAAGCAGCGCGGCACTCGCGCAGAGCGCGCCCGGGGGCGTGTCCGACAACAAGGTCAAGATCGGCATCCTGAACGACCAGTCGGGCGTCTATTCCGAGTTCGGCGGCAAGTCGTCGGTCGAGGCGGCCAAGATGGCGGTCGAGGATTTCGGCGGCAAGGTTCTGGGGCAGCCGATCGAGATCGTCGATGCCGACCATCAGAACAAGCCGGACATCGCCTCCAACATCGCCCGCCAGTGGTACGACACGCAGCAGGTCGATGCGATCATGGAACTGACGACCTCGTCTGTCGCGCTCGCCGTGCAGGCGATCGGCAAGGAAAAGAAGAAGATCGACATCGTCACGGGCGCGGCGACCACCGATCTGACCGGCAAGGCCTGCACCCCGTATGGCTTCCACTGGGCCTATGACACGCATGCGCTCGCGGTCGGCACCGGCGGCGCGCTCGTCAAGCAGGGCGGCGACAGCTGGTTCTTCCTCACCGCCGATTACGCCTTCGGTTATTCGCTGGAACAGCAGACCGGCGATTTCGTGAAGTCTTCCGGCGGCAAGATCGTCGGCGCGGTCCGCCATCCGCTTGCCACCACCGATTTCTCGTCCTTCCTGCTGCAGGCCCAGTCTTCCGGTGCCAAGGTCATCGGTCTTGCCAATGCCGGTCTCGACACGGCGAACGCCATCAAGCAGGCGGCGGAGTTCGGCATCACCGCCGGCGGCCAGCGGCTTGCGGCACTGCTCTTCACACTCGCCGAAGTGCACGGCCTCGGCCTGCAGGCGGCACAGGGCCTGACCCTGACGGAAGGTTATTACTGGAACCTCGACGACAAGAGCCGGGAGTTTGCGAAAAAGTTCTTCGCCCGCACCAAGAAGATGCCGAACATGGTCCATAGCGGCACCTATTCGGCGGTCACGCAGTATCTGAAGGCAGTCCAGAAAGCCGGCACCGACGATGCGGATGCCGTTTCCAAGGCGCTGCACGAAATGCCGGTGGACGATTTCTACGCCCGCGGCGGTACGGTCGCCAAGAACGGTCGGATGATCCACGACATGTACCTGCTGCAGGTCAAGAAGCCGGGCGAAAGCAAGGAGCCCTGGGATTATTTCACGGTGCTGGCCACCATCCCCGGCAAAGAGGCCTACATGGATCCCGCCAAGAGCGGCTGCGATCTGGTGAAGTAATGGCGGTCGCCGCGACATCAAGACAAGAAGAGCCGCGGGTGGTGTTATCCGCCCGCGGCCTCTCGAAGAGCTTCGGCGCCTTCATGGCGGTGAAGAACGTCGATCTCGACGTCCGTCACGCGCGTGTCCACGCCTTGATCGGCCCGAACGGCGCCGGCAAGACCACGGTCTTCAACCTGCTCACCAAGTTCCTGCAGCCGACGGCGGGTTCGATCACGCTTCTGGGCACGGACATCACCAGAACGCAGCCGGACAGGATCGCGCGGATGGGGCTGGTGCGGTCCTTCCAGATTTCGGCGGTCTTTCCGCATCTGACGGTGCTCGACAACGTGCGCGTCGCGCTGCAGCGGCCGAACGGTCTTTCGACACAGTTCTGGCTGCCCGTCTCCTCGCTCGATCGGCTGAATGCGCGGGCCGACGAATTGATCGAGTCGGTCGGCCTGAAGCGCGAACGCAATGCGCTCGCCGCCGACCTTTCCTATGGCCGCAAGCGCGTGCTGGAGATCGCCACGACGCTGGCGCTCGATCCCAAGGTGCTGCTGCTCGACGAGCCGATGGCCGGCATGGGGCAGGAGGATATCGGCACCGTCTCCAACATCATTCGCGAGGTGGCAAAGACCCGTGCGGTGCTGATGGTCGAACACAATCTCTCCGTCGTCGCCGACATCTGTCACCATGTGACGGTGCTCCAGCGCGGCGAAATCCTTGCCGAGGGCGACTATGCCACCGTTAGCCAGGACCCGCGGGTCCGCACCGCCTATATGGGCACGGAGGAGGCTTGATGGCACCGTTGTTGCAAGTTTCCAACCTCAATGCCTGGTACGGCGAAAGCCATGTCCTGCACGGCGTCGACATGACCGTCGGGGAGGGCGAGACGATCACCATTCTCGGTCGCAACGGCGTCGGCAAGACGACGACGCTCAGGACCATTGTCGGCATCATCCGCGAGCGGAAGGGCGAAATCCGTTTTGCCGGCAAGGACATGCTCGGCGTGCCGCTGCATCGCACGGCGCATAACGGCATCGGCTTCGTACCGGAGGAGCGCGGTATCTTTTCGACGCTGACCGTCGAGGAAAACCTGATGCTGCCGCCGGTGGTGGCCGAAGGCGGCATGTCGCTCGAGGAGATCTACGAGCTCTTCCCCAACCTCCAGGAGCGTCGCTCCAGCCCCGGCACCAAGCTCTCCGGTGGCGAGCAGCAGATGCTGGCGATCGCCCGCATCCTGCGCACCGGCGTCAAGCTGCTGATCCTCGACGAACCGACCGAAGGCCTGGCGCCGGTCATCGTGCAGCGGATCGGCGAGGTGCTGAAGACGCTGAAGGAACGCGGCATGACGGTGCTTCTGGTGGAGCAGAATTTCCGCTTCGCGAGCCGCGTCGCCGACCGGTTCTATCTGATGGATCACGGGCGGATGGTCGCGAATTTCCCGGTGGCTGAGCTGCCGGGCAAGATGGACATGCTGCATAAAGTGCTGGGAGTGTGACGTTATGACGATGATCTTCGGCATACCGCTTCAGGCCTTTCTCGGGCAGCTCCTGATCGGCCTGATCAACGGGTCCTTCTACGCGCTTCTGAGCCTCGGCCTTGCGGTCATCTTCGGTCTTCTGCGCGTCATCAACTTCGCCCATGGCGCGCAATACATGCTCGGCGCCTTTGCGGCGATGCTGATGCTGGAATATTTCGGCATCAACTATTGGGTCGCGCTGATCCTCGGGCCGATCGTCGTCGGTCTGTTCGGAGCCGTCATCGAACGGACGATGTTGTCGCGGCTCTACAATCTCGATCCGCTTTATGGCCTGCTCTTCACGTTCGGCCTGGCGCTGGCCATCGAGGGCACGTTCCGGTATCTCTATGGTGCGGCGGGCCAGCCTTATTCGGTGCCGGCGCAGTTGGCCGGCGGCACCAACCTCGGCTTCATGTTCCTGCCCATCTATCGCGGCTGGGTGGTCGTCGTGTCGCTGGTCGCCTGCATCGGCACATGGCTGCTGATCGAGAAGACCAAGCTCGGCGCCTATCTGCGCGCCGCTACGGAAAACCCGGTCCTGGTCCAGGCCTTCGGCGTCAACGTGCCGGTGCTCCTGACGCTTACCTACGGGCTGGGGGCAGCACTCGCCGCCTTTGCCGGCGTGCTGGCTGCGCCGATCTACCAGGTCTCGCCGCTGATGGGATCGAACATCATCATCGTCGTTTTCGCGGTGGTCGTGGTCGGCGGCATGGGCTCGATCATGGGCGCCATCCTCACCGGCTACATGCTGGGCATTGCAGAAGGCCTCACCAAGGTGTTCTATCCGGAAGCATCCAATATCGTGATCTTCGTGATCATGGCGATCGTGCTTCTACTCCGGCCAGCCGGCCTTTTCGGACGGGATGCGTGAGATGAGCGAGATGACCCAAACCGCTGCCAAGCCGCGTATCGAACGGTCGGCCACCGCTTCCAGAACCTATGCGATCTTCCTGATTATCGGTCTCGTGGCCCTGATCCTCGCGCCGATGTTCTTCTACCCGATCTTCCTGATGAAGCTCTTGTGCTTCGCGCTGTTTGCCTGCGCCTTCAACCTGCTGCTCGGTTATACCGGGCTGCTCTCCTTCGGTCATGCGACCTTCTTCGGGGGCGCGGCCTATTTCACTGCCCATGTGGTCAAGGAATGGGGCTTTCCGCCGGAACTCGGCATTCTGACCGGCGTCGCGGGCGCTGCGTTGCTCGGCCTGATCATGGGGTTCTTCGCGATCCGCCGGCAGGGCATCTATTTCGCGATGATCACGCTGGCTCTGTCGCAGATGTTCTTTTTCTTCTGCCTGCAGGCGAAGTTTACCGAGGGCGAGGACGGCATCCAGTCGGTGCCGCGGGGCCATCTGTTCGGCTTCATCGATCTCTCGGGCTCAACCAACATGTATTACTTCGTGCTTGGTGTGTTCCTGATCGGCATGGTGATCATCTGGCGGTTCATCAACTCGCCCTTCGGCATGATCCTCCGGTCGATCCGCGAGAACGAGCCGCGCGCGATCTCGCTCGGCTACTCTGTCGCCCGCTATAAGCTCGGCGCCTTCGTGATGTCGGCGGCGCTGGCCGGCCTTGCGGGTGGACTGAAGGCGCTGGTCTTCCAGTTCGCGACGCTGACGGATGTCGCCTGGCAGATGTCCGGCGAAGTGATCCTGATGACGCTGCTTGGCGGGATAGGCACGCTGATCGGGCCGATCTTCGGAGCCGGCCTGGTGGTCACGCTGCAGAACTATCTGGCGACGTCGCAATTTCCGGTAACGATTGTCACCGGCGTGATCTTCATGGTCTGCGTCCTCGTCTTCCGGCGGGGCATTATCGGAGAATTCTACGCCTCCCGGCTCGGCCGGAAGCTCGGTTTCGAGCATAGACGATAAGATAGAGGGAGGGCGCAGGGATGCGGCTGCGGACATGGTTCGCGGGGCGCATTTCCCTGGAGCATGAAGCATGGAAAATTACGACTACATTGTCATCGGGGCGGGCAGCGCCGGCTGCGTCCTCGCCAATCGGCTATCGAAGGATCCCGGCAACCGTGTACTGATCCTCGAAGCGGGCGGCAACGATAACTATCACTGGGTGCATATTCCGGTCGGTTACCTCTACTGCATCAACAATCCGCGCACCGACTGGTGTTTCACGACCGAGAAGGAAGAGGGGCTGAACGGCCGATCGCTCTCCTACCCGCGCGGAAAAATCCTCGGCGGCTGCTCGTCGATCAACGGCATGATCTACATGCGCGGACAGGCTTACGACTACGACATGTGGCGGCAGATGGGCTGCACCGGCTGGGGCTGGGACGACGTCCTGCCGATCTTCAAGAAATCCCAGGATTTCTACAAGGGTGCCGACGACATGCACGGCGCCGGCGGCGAATGGCGCATCGAAAAGCAGCGTCTTCGCTGGGCGGTGCTCGACAGTTTCCAGAAGGCGGCGGAAGAGGCTGGAATCCCGATCGTCGACGATTTCAATCGGGGCAACAACGAAGGCTCCAGCTATTTCGACGTCAACCAGCGCTCCGGCATCCGCTGGAACACCTCGAAGGCCTTCCTGCGCCCGGCGATGAAGCGGCCGAACCTCACCGTGCTGACCAAGGCGCATGTCCGGAGGCTGATCATCGAAAACGGCGAGGTGAGGGGCGTAGAGTTCCAGCACGATGGGGTGGCGAAGAAGGCCTATGCGAAACGGGAAACCGTGCTCAGCGCCGGCGCGATCGGCACGCCGCATATCCTCGAACTCTCCGGGATCGGCCGCGGCGATGTCCTGCAAAACGCGGGCGTCGAGGTGGTCAAGGAAGTGAAGGGCGTCGGCGAGAACCTGCAGGACCACCTGCAGCTCCGCCTTGTCTACAAGGTGACCGGCGTTCCGACGCTCAACGAAAAGGCGTCGAGCCTGATCGGCAAGGCCTCGATCGGGCTGGAATACGCCTTCCGGCGCTCCGGGCCGATGTCGATGGCGCCGAGCCAACTCGGCATCTTCACCAAATCCGGGCCGGACAAGGAGACGCCGGACCTCGAATACCACGTCCAGCCGGTGTCGCTCGACAAGTTCGGCGAACCGGTCCACTCCTTCCCGGCAATGACCGCGAGCGTGTGCAATCTTCGTCCCGAGAGCCGCGGGTCGGTGCATCTGAAAAGCCCGGATTTCGCCGCAGCACCCGGCATCCATCCAAATTACCTGTCGACCGCCGCCGATCGCGACGTCGCCGTCAAATCAATTAGGATCACCCGCGAGATCGTCAAAAAGCCGGCCTTCGCCCGCTACCACCCGGAAGAGTATAAACCCGGCCCGTCCTACGAGACCGATGCGGACCTCGAAAAGGCGGCCGGCGACATCGGCACGACGATCTTCCACCCGGTCGGCACCGCGCGTATGGGATCCGATCCGGACAGCGTCGTCGATCCCCGGCTGAAAATGCGCGCAGTCGGAAGGCTGCGTATCGCCGATGCCTCGATCATGCCCAATATAGTCTCCGGCAACACTAACTCGCCGACGATCATGATCGCCGAAAAGGCGGCCGAGATGATCCTGGCGGACAATCGGTAGACCGGAGAAACGCATGTCCGACACACCTGTCCAGAGCGACGAAGTCCTCATCGACCGTATCGGTTCGGCCGCCATCATTCGGCTCAACCGGCCGAGGGCGCTGAACAGTCTGAACTTCGCCATGGTGCGGGCGATGAAGCAGGCGCTGGAGGAATTTGCCGGCAATCCGGAAACCTCCTGCGTCGTCGTCAAGGGCGAGGGGGAGCGCGGCCTCTGCGCTGGCGGTGACATCCGTGTCATCTACGAGAGCGGCAAATCGGACGATCCGGAGGTCACCCGGTTCTGGCGGGAGGAGTTTCCCCTCAACTACATGATCTCTCGTTACGAGAAGCCGTATGTGGTGCTGATGGACGGCATCGTCATGGGCGGCGGCGTGGGGATCGCGTCGCATGGGAAACACCGGATCGTCACGGAACGCACCCGTCTCGCGATGCCGGAAACCGGCATCGGCTACGTGCCGGATGTCGGCGCCACCTGGCTGCTTCCCCGCGCGCCCGGGGAGACGGGCACCTGGATGGCGCTGACGGGCGAGGTGATCGGCGCGGCGGACGCCATCTATACCAGTCTTGCCGATGTGAACGTGCCCTCGGAGGGGCTTGCCCCGCTTGTCGAGGCGTTGGGAGAACTGAAGGGCGGGGCATCCGACGAGCAGGTGAGGGCTGTGATCGATCGCTTTGCCGTCATGCCCGGCGAAAGCCAACTCGAAACCCATCGAGACCTGATCGACCGGGGTTTTCGCTTCGACACGGTCGAGGAGGTTGTGGAAGCCTTGAATAGGGAGGATGATGAATTCTCCATCAGGACGCGCGACATCATCGCCAAGCGATCGCCGACCAGCCTCAAGCTCGCGCTTCGGCTCATCAGGCGCGGCCGCGAAAGTTCGAGCCTCGTCGAATGCCTGGAGCGGGAATTCACCGCCGGCGCCGAAATCCTGCGTAACCACGATTTTTACGAGGGCGTGCGCGCCGCGATCATCGACAAGGATCGCAATCCGAAATGGTCTCCGGCAACGCTGGAGGAGGTCGGCGATACGGATCTCGACCGCTATTTTGCTGCGCGGCATCCGGTGCTGTTTCCGGATCACAGACTTTAAAGCAACAATGAGGAGGGGAGGAAGACATGAGCAAGATCGCTTTCGTGGGACTTGGCAATATGGGCGGGCCGATGGCCGCCAATCTTGTGAAAGCCGGCCATGAGGTGCGCGGCTTCGACCTGTCGGAAGCGTCGGTAAAGGCAGCCGCCGAGACGGGCGTGAAGGCCTCTGGCGCGCTGGCGGAAGCCGTCAGCGATGCGGAATGTGTCATCACCATGCTGCCCAAGGGCCAGCATGTGGTCGCCGTCTGGACCGATCTCACCACGCTCATCCCCGAGGGTACCTTGGTCATCGACTGCTCGACCATCGACGTGGAAAGCGCCCGAAAGGCACATGAACTGGCGAATGTGATGAACTGCATCTCGCTCGATGCACCCGTCTCCGGCGGCACCGGCGGTGCGGCCGCCGGCACGCTGACCTTCATGGTCGGCGGTTCGGAAAAGGCGTTCGCCCTGGGCAAGCCGATCCTCGAGGCGATGGGAAAGAAGATCGTCCATTGCGGCGACGCCGGCGCCGGCCAGGCGGCGAAAATCTGCAACAACATGATATTGGGCATATCGATGATCGGCGTCTGCGAGGCATTTGGCCTGGCGGAAAAGCTCGGTCTTTCGCACCAGGCGCTGTTCGACGTCGCCTCCACCTCGTCCGGCCAGTGCTGGTCGCTCACCACCTATTGCCCGGTGCCGGGCCCGGTGTCGACCTCGCCGGCGAATAACGACTACAGGCCGGGTTTTGCGGCAGCGCTGATGCTGAAGGACCTGACGCTGTCGCAGGAGGCCGCAAGACAGTCTGGTGCAGCCACGCCGCTCGGTGCCCACGCGGCCGAGCTTTATGCCGAGTTTGAGCGGACCGGGCACGGCGCGGACGATTTTTCCGCCATCATCCAGATGCTGCGGGGTAAGGCGGGCGGGACGAGCTAGGCCGATTGATCAGTCCGGCGATGTTTGTTTCCTCTGCGCAAAGAGAGTAGATTCCCGTCCTCTGGCCAATCGGTTCAGGGCTTGTGATGGAGGCAGACATGGGACGCCAATACATCGATTGCCGCGAATTTCCGAGCGAGATGAAATGCACCGTTGCGATCTCGGCGGACAACGCGGATGAACTCGTCAATGCAGCCGTGCAGCATGCCATTTCCGTGCATGGTCACCACGACACTCCTGAATTCCGCACGGAGATTAGGAAGGCTATCCACGAGATGGATGTCCCGCACGTCGTCGCCTGATGATGCTGCGACAGGGCTTGCCGATACTTCCGGTGCTGCCTCTTTCAATGAAGCGGCACCGGTCCGGATGACGCGCGAAAAGCTCCGCCGTTCATGGCGAATAATGGACAAAATTTCTAACGCCGTACCAAAGGAAAGTCCGCGGTTCCTCGCCGTTTGCTGGGCGTACCGGTAGTTTCACCGGCACAATCCAACACCGGAGACTTGTATGAACCGCCTCTTGATCCTCGGCACCGCATTTATTGCGCCCTTGGCGGCGCTTTTTGTTACCCCCGCGCTGGCCCAGTCTCCGACGAAGCTGCTCAACGCCTCCTACGACGTTTCGCGCGAGCTGTTCGTCGCCGAGAACGAAGCCTTCATCAAGAGTCATCCGGGCGTCACCATCGACCAGTCGCATGCAGGCACCTCGAAGCAGGCCCGTTCGATCGCCGAAGGCCTTGAAGCCGACGTCGTGACCTTCAACCAGTCGACCGACATCGATTTCCTTGCCAAACAAGGTTTCGTTGCCAAGGACTGGACCAAGGCATTCCCGAACAATGCCTCGCCCTTCTATTCCTTCCCGTCGTTCCTGGTGCGCGCGGGCAATCCGAAGAACATCAAGGATTGGGGCGATTTGGCTCGCGCCGACGTGCACGCCGTTTTCCCGAACCCGAAGACCTCGGGCAACGCGCGCTACACCTATCTCGCCGCCTACGCCTGGGCCAAGGAAGCCTATAAGGGCGACGAAGAGAAGATCGATGCCTATATCACCAAGATCTTCGACAACGTGCCGGTCTTCGATACCGGCGGCCGCGCCTCCACCACGACCTTCGTCGAGCGCGAAACCGGTGATGTGCTGATCACCTTCGAGGCCGAGACCCGCGGCATCGTCAAGCAGTACGGCGCCGACAAGGTCCAGAGCATCATCCCGTCGGTCAGCCTTCTCGCCGAGTTCCCGGTTGCGGTCGTCGACAAGGTTGCCAAGAAGCACGGCACGGAAGCCCTCGCCAAATCCTATCTCGACTTCCTCTATACGGAAGAAGGCCAGCGGATCGCTGCCCAGTTCGGCCATCGCGTCCAGAACGAAAAGGTCGCCGCCGAGTTCAAGGACCAGTTCCCGGCGATACGCCTCGTCAAGGTCGATGACGTCTTCGGCGGCTGGGACAAGATCCAGAAGGATCACTTCGCCTCCGGCGGCACTCTCGACAAGCTGTACGGCAGCCGCTAAGCGCAGACTGGACTTCAACCAAGCCTCGCCCGGCGAACGAAAGTTCGCCGGGCTTTGCCGTGAAAAGAGGATACGACCGCTTGAGACGCAATGTCCTGCCCGGGTTACGCCTGTCGCTGGGGGTGACGCTGTTTTATGTCGGGCTGATCGTGGTCCTGCCGCTGGCAGCTCTGGTCTTCAAGGCCGCGAGCCTCGGCCCCGAGGACTATTGGCGGATCGTCTCCTCGTCGCGGGCGCTTGCGAGCTACCGCGTTACCGTGCTCTCGGCGCTCGGCGCCACTGTCTTCAACCTGTTCTTCGGCCTGGCGCTCGCCTGGGTGCTGACGCGTTATCGGTTCCCGGGCTGGCGGATCGTCGATGCCATGGTCGATCTGCCCTTCGCGCTGCCGACGGCGGTGGCCGGCATTGCCCTGACGGCACTTTTCACCACCAACGGCTGGTTCGGTTCCATCCTCGCCGACCTCGGCATCAAGGTCGCCTATACGCCGCTCGGGATCATGATCGCGATGTGCTTCACCTCGCTGCCGTTCATCGTGCGCACCGTGCAGCCGGTGCTGGAAGATCTCGATCCGGCGCTGGAAGAGGCGGCGCAGTCGCTTGGCGGCTCAGACTGGCAGATTTTCCGCAAGGTCATCCTGCCGCTTCTGACCCCGGCGCTGCTCGCCGGCGTGTCGCTGTCCTTTGCCCGCTCGCTCGGTGAGTTTGGTGCGATCATCTTCATCGCCGGCAACCAGCCGATGTCGACGGAGATCACCGCGCTTCTCGTCTTCATCCGGCTGGAGGAATACGATTACCAGGCCGCCGCCGCCATCGCCTCGGTGCTGCTGATTGCGGCCTTCGTCATGCTCGCGCTCACCAACTGGATGCAGTCGCGGGCGCTTCGCTACACGGTGAGGGGGTGACCATGGGTGCGACCCGTACAGGCAGGAAGCCGCCGCGCGTCGGCGACCAGCCGCTCTTCCGCCGGATGCTGATCGGCATCGTTCTGGTGATCGTCGCCCTACTGATCATCGCGCCGCTGGTGGTCATCGGGGTAGAGGCTTTCTCAAAGGGGTGGGCTGTCTATCGCGACACGATCCTCCATCCCGACACGCTGCATGCGATCGGGCTGACGGTGTTTGCCGCGATCGTCGCCGTGCCGGTCAATACCGCTTTCGGTGTCGCGGCCGCCTGGTCGATCACCAAGTTTGATTTCTGGGGCCGGCGTTTCCTGCTGGTCGTCATCGAGATCCCGTTTTCGGTCTCGCCGATCGTCGCGGGTGTCGCCTATCTCTTCGTCTACGGCCTGCAGGGCGTCTTCGGTCCGACACTGGATGAATACGGGGTCAAGATCCTGTTCGCGATCCCCGGTATCATTCTCGCTTCGATGTTCGTCACCGCACCCTTCGTCGCCCGCGAGCTGATCCCGCTGATGCAGGCGCAGGGCCGCGATCTCGAGGAAGCCGCGACCTCGCTCGGCGCGTCCGGCTGGCGGACCTTCTTCTCGGTGACGCTGCCGAACATTAAATGGGCGCTGCTTTACGGCGTCGTGCTCTGCAACGCCCGCGTCATGGGCGAGTTCGGGGCGGTCTCGGTGGTCTCCGGCAATATTCGCGGGCAGACCAATACGCTGCCGCTGCATATCGAGCTGCTCTATCACGACTACCAGGCGGCAGGCGCCTTTGCCGCGGCCTCCATCCTGGCGCTCATCGCCGTCCTCACCATCATCGCCAAGGTGGCGCTGGAGCGCCAGGGAGCCGGCCGCGCCCGTCGCCCGGCTCTGGTCGCCAGTCCCGCGGAGAAAACCTCATGAAAATCCGCCTCGAAAACGTCGTCAAAACCTTCGAGACTTTTCGCGCCGTGCGGGATGTCTCACTCACGATCGAAAGCGGCGAACTCGTCGCTCTGCTCGGCCCGTCCGGTTCCGGCAAGACGACCATCCTGCGCATGGTCGCCGGCCTAGAATATGCCGATGGCGGCCACATCTATTTCGGCGATCAGGACGCCACCGACATTCCCGTGCGCGATCGCGGCGTCGGTTTCGTCTTCCAGCATTACGCGCTGTTTCCGCATATGACGGTGGCGGAAAACATTGCCTTCGGCATGAAGGTCTCGAAAGTAAAGCGCGAGAAGGCGGCGATCGAGGCGCGTGTCGTTGAATTGCTGAGATTGGTGCGCCTGGAAGGCCTCGGCGACCGGTTCCCGGCGCAGATTTCCGGCGGCCAGCGGCAGCGCGTGGCACTGGCCCGGGCGCTGTCGGTCGATCCCAAGGTGCTGCTGCTCGACGAGCCGTTCGGCGCCCTCGATGCCAATGTGCGCCACGACCTGCGCCGCTGGTTGCGCGAAATCCACCGCGAGCTCGGCATCACCACGATCTTCGTCACCCACGACCAGGAGGAGGCGCTGGATCTCGCAGATCGCGTCGTCATCCTGAAAGACGGCCACATCATCCAGCAGGGAACGGCGGAAGAAGTCTGCCGCAATCCGCAATCCGCCTTTGTGATGAAGTTCCTCGGCGATGCCAACGTACTCGCCGCAGAAGTCCGCGACGGCAGGGCCTATGCCAGCGGTGCTGCGATCGACGTGTCCGGCATGGCGGACGGCAAGGCGGAACTCTATGCCCGCCCCGCCGATCTCGACTGGTCCGCGCAGGGACCGGGCATTCCGGCCAGCATCACCCGCGTGCTCGACCGCCCGGACGGGCGGCGGGTGCTGGCGACCACGGAGACCGGCGATCAGCTGGAATTCGACGTCGAGCCGGAGCGGGCAGTCAAGGCGGGCGAGGGTGGTTTTGTGACTTTGCGCAGGGCGAAGGTGTTTGCGCTGGGTTGATGGGTTTCTTCGACAAGCAGTAGATTTTGGCGACATACGTCTGCGCCACCCCCTCATCCGACCCTTCGGGCCACCTTCTCCCCGCTGGGGAGAAGAGGTTATGAGGCACTGTCTCTGGCTCTCTCTCTATCGAAGAGGGAAAAGGCGCTGACGCCCCCGTTCATCCTCTCCCCTCGGGGAGAGGTCCACCGAGCGAAGCGGAGGCGGGGTGAGGGGGCCGCACCCGCCAACCTGGCCGAAAAAGCTTAAGCCAGAAGCTCGAACGCATCCTCGGCCAGCACCTCGCCATTGACCACCAGCTCGACCGGATGCCGGCCGGCATAATGGACGCGTGTGGTGAAGTCGCGGATGGCGCGGCTGATCGTGAGTTCACAGCTCTCGCCGGCACCCAGCGTGATCTCCTTCCACTTGAAGACCTTCTTTGAGGTGCCGCCTGCCTTCTTCACGTAGTGGACCGCATAATCGATGACGAGCTTCTGCGGCGCCGACGCGGTCGACACCACCCTGGCCGATATCTTCACCGCGCCCCCGAGTTTCAGCGACGATGGTGTCACCGCGAGACTCTCGATCTTCACCTCTGCCTTGTGACCGGCGCCGAAGACGTGGAGCGCTCGGGCGTCGCCCTTCTTGATCAGCGTGCGCAGCGCCTGTTTGATGATCCAGGCCGTTCGCGGGTCGTCCTTCGGCCAGTCGGTGATCCTGTCGAACACCCAGGCAGGATGGTCCTTGGTGATGTCGTTCAGATGGTTGGCGACGGATTTGCGGACGTAAAGGCTCGGGTCGCTCTTCAGGTTTTCGAGGATCGGCGCGACAGGCGAGGGGTCAGCAATCAGTTCTTTCAGCTGGAACGACCAGGGCAGGCGCGGCCGGCAGCCTTCGCTCGAAAGCCGGCGCACGTGTTCGTTGTCGTCCCGCGACCAGCGCTCCATCACTTTCAGCGTCCGGCCGAGGTCCTTCAGGAGGAAATGTCGGATGGCGAATTCCGACGAGCCGAAGCGGGTGAAGAAGGCGAGCGCATCCATCGACAGGTCGAAATGGTCATGGCCGTGGAGCGCCACATATTCCGGCAGCACAATCGAGGCGAAGCCGTGGTTGATGCGGGGTGCCAGTGCCCGCAGGATGTCGATATTCTTTTCGATCCCGCCGGGCAGGACTGCGTGGTAGGCGACGGCGATCTGACGCAGGCGCTGCATGATGCTCAGATCGTCGAGACCGGTGGAAGTGAGCGTCAGAAAGCGCTCCCCGTCGAAGCCGGGATGGATGGCCTTGGTCTCGGCCGCAAAATGCTGGAGGCGATCGCGGTTAAAGATTTCCTTCAGGAGCGGTGCTGCTTCAGTCTCGGCCATGGCGCTTCATCCGATGTTCACTGTTTGTTTTTGGTATTCGACTCGAATGACGCGGGCAAGCGCAAAAGAAAACGCGGGTCGATGCATCAGCACCGACCGGCGTCGAGAACGCGGGTCTAAAAAACCTTCAGGTCAGCTCATCTGGCTGACGAAGCGGGTTTCGAGATAGGCTTCGGTGGCTTCCGAGCCGCCTTCCGTGCCGTAGCCAGAGTCCTTGATGCCGCCGAACGGCACTTCCGGCAGGGCCAGACCGTTGTGGTTGATGGTCAGCATGCCGGCTTCCACCTGGCGGCTGAGCGCGTGGGCGGTCTTCACCGAGCCGGTGAAGGCGTAGGAGGCGAGGCCGAAGGGCAGCCGGTTGGCTTCCGCGATCGCGTCGTCGTAATGCGAGAAGCGGTTGATGATCGCGATCGGGCCGAAGGGCTCGTCGTTCATGATCTTCGCCGATGTCGGGACTTCGGAGAGGACCGTCGGCTCGAAGAAGTGGCCCTTGTTGCCGATGCGGTGGCCGCCGGTCTTCAACTCGCCGCCATGGGTGATGGCGTCCTGAATCAAAGCCTCCATGGCCGGGATGCGGCGCTCGTTGGCGAGCGGACCCATGGTCACGCCGTCTTCCAGGCCGTTGCCGACCTTGATCGCCTGTGCCGCCTTGACGAAACCGGCGGTGAACTTGTCGGCGATGCTGTCCTGCACGAGGAAGCGGGTCGGGGCGACGCAGACCTGGCCGGCATTGCGGAATTTTGACATGGCGGTGACTTCGATCGCCTTTTCGAGATCGGCATCGTCGAAGATCATCACCGGCGCATGGCCGCCGAGTTCCATCGTGGCACGCTTCATGTGCTTGCCGGCGAGGGCTGCCAGATGTTTGCCGATCGGGGTGGAGCCGGTGAACGAGATCTTGCGGATGACCGGATGCGGGATCAGGTATTCGGAAATCTCGGCCGGAATGCCGTAAACGAGGTTCACGACGCCTGCGGGCACGCCGGCATCGATGAAGGCTCGGATCAGCTCGGCCGGCGAAGCGGGCGTTTCTTCAGGCGCCTTGACGATGATCGAGCAACCGGTCGCAAGAGCTGCGGAGAGCTTGCGGACCACCTGGTTGAGCGGGAAATTCCAGGGCGTGAAGGCGGCGACTGGGCCGACCGGCAGCTTGATCGCCATCTGCGAGACGCCGCTCATGCGGGCCGGGATGATCTGGCCATAGGTGCGGCGGGCCTCTTCGGCGAACCAGTCGATCGTATCGGCGGCCCCCATGACTTCCATCTTCGACTGGGCGAGCGGCTTGCCCTGTTCGCGGGTCATGTAATAGGCAATCTGGTCTACGCGCTGGCGCAGCAGATCGGCGGCCTTGCGCATCAGTTTCGAACGGTCGAAGGGCGAGGTATCGCGCCAGATCCTGAAACCCTTTTCGGCGGCTTCCAGCGCCAGGTCCAGGTCCGCCTTGCGGGCATGGGCTATTTTCCCGATCACTTCTTCCGTCGCGGGATCGGAAACATCGATGGTTTCGCCGCCGATGGCATCGCGCCATTCGCCGTTGATGAAAAGCTTGACGTCGGGATAGCTGTGCATGGTGTCCACTTTCATTTCAAGGCTGAAAACGCCCTTTTGGGGCGTGGGAGAAGGTGCGGGGATGTCGGCCTGTGACCTAAAATAATTGACAGGAACAATCAACGTTCATATGGCAACATTCATAGGGAGCCGGATGAAATCTGGGCTTCTCTTTTCCTAAAGATAGGGTGGCGTGCAGGCACTTACCACCTCGCAGCGCTCGGTTCCGACGTTACGATATCGGTGCGGCTGACGGCTGTCGAAGAGGAAGGCGTCGCCCTTTTTGAGGATGCGCGTCTGGCTGCCGACGGTCAGTTCCAATTCGCCGGCGACGACCACGCCGCCTTCTTCGGCATCATGCTGCAGCATGGTCTCGCCGGTATCTGCGCCGGGCTCGTAGAACTCGTGGAAAATCTGGATGCTGTGGGATTTGGCGTCGCCGACCTGTAGCAGCGTCAAAGCGCCGGTCGAAAGCGGCGTCAGTTCCTCGGCACGGTAGAACACCTGGTCGACCGGCGGCAGCGTCAGCGCGAAAAAGTCGGTCAGCGGATAGTTGATTGCTTCGAGGATCTTCTTCAGCGAGGCGACCGAAGGGCTCACCTTGTTCTTCTCGATCAGCGACACGAGGGAATGTGTGACGCCCGCCTTGACCGCCAGCGCCCGCTGCGACAGGCCGTGCTGCTTGCGCACCAGACAAAGACGCTCGCCGACATTGAAACCGCCACCGGCCCCTTCCGCCGCATTTTCCATGGCGTGCATTCTTCAAAACGACCTTTGTTTCATTTCCTCGCCGCCGATCACGGCAGCGTTTCACTGATACACCGAAGGCGGGAATTTCTCCAATGACGAAAAACGGCGCGGTTGGTGAGGGATGCAACTTTTTTCGGCTGGATGTCGGATTACCGAAAGCACGTACGTCTTTGAGTTATGGTCGCCATCGACGGCCGCTTAACCAGGATTGAAAGGGAGAAATGCAATGGCGAAGAACACGATCTGCTTATGGTTTGACAAGGACGCCGAGGAGGCTGCCCGCTTCTATGCCGAGACTTTTCCGGACAGCAAGGTCGGCGCCGTAACCCGCGCGCCCGGCGATTACCCGGACGGCAAGCAGGGGGATGTGCTGGTGGTAGAATTCACCGTTGCCGGAGTGGCATGCATCGGCCTGAACGGCGGCCCGATCTTCAAGCACAACGAAGCGTTTTCCTTCCAAATCTCGACCGAAGACCAGGAAGAGACCGATCGCTACTGGAACGCCATCGTCGGTAACGGCGGCCAGGAAAGCGAATGCGGCTGGTGCAAGGACAGATGGGGCGTCTCCTGGCAGATCACGCCACGTGTCCTCATCGAAGCCCTTGCTGTCGGCGGCGGCGAGGCGAAACGTGCCTTCGAGGCGATGATGACCATGAAGAAGATCGACGTCGCGGCAATCGAAGCTGCCCGGCGGGGCTAAGGGAGACAACCAATGGACAAAAATGTGAGCGTTCGCCGCACAGCGGTCGAACGGAGGTCCGAGCGTGAACTCGTCGTGACGCGCAGCTTCGACGCCCCGGTCCGCCTCGTATTCGATGCATGGACGAAGCCCGAATTGTTCAAGCAGTGGTGGGCGCCGAAATCCAGCGGCGTCCCGCTTCTTGCCTGCGAGATGGATGTCCAAGCCGGAAGAGGCTATAGCGTCACGTTCGGACCGGACGCCGCAAACTCCATGACCTTCTTCGGAAAATATCTCGAAGTATCGCCGCCCTCGCGCCTCGTCTGGACCAATGACGAAAATGAAAACGGCTCCGTCACCACGGTCACTTTCGAGGAGGAGGAGGACGGCAGGACGCTGCTGGTCCTGCATGAACTTTATCCTTCCAAGGAAGCGGCCGACGAGTCTTGTGCCGGCATGGAAGGCGCGCTGCCCGAACAGTTCGGGCAGCTGGATGAACTTCTCGTCACCCTGGACGCGCGCGTGTGAACCCGCGACCGCCATTCGGCTGAGACGCCGAGATATAAAAGCCCGGCGCGCTAGGAGCGGCCGGGCTGATTGTCGAAGCGTAGCTTCCGCTTAGAAAAACGCCTGGATGCCCGTCTGGGCGCGGCCCAGGATCAGCGCGTGGACGTCGTGCGTGCCTTCGTAGGTGTTCACCGTCTCCAGGTTTTGCGAATGGCGCATGACGTGATACTCGATCTGGATGCCGTTGCCGCCGTGCATGTCGCGGGCTTGCCTCGCGATATCCAGCGCCTTGCCGCAATTGTTGCGCTTGACGATGGAGATCATTTCCGGGGCCATCTTGTGCTGGTCCATCAGCTGGCCGACGCGGAGCGAAGCCTGCAGGCCAAGGGTGATTTCGGTCTGCATGTCGGCGAGCTTCTTCTGGTAGAGCTGCATGCCGGCGAGCGGCTTGCCGAACTGCTTGCGGTCAAGACCGTACTGGCGGGCGCGGAACCAGCAGTCTTCGGCGGCTCCCATAACGCCCCAGGAAATGCCGTAGCGGGCACGGTTGAGGCAGCCGAAAGGACCCTTGAGACCGGAAACGTTCGGCAGGATTGCATCGTCGCCGACTTCGACGCTGTCCATGACGATCTCGCCGGTGATCGAGGCGCGCAGCGACAGCTTGCCGCCGATCTTCGGCGCCGACAGGCCCTTCATGCCCTTTTCGAGCACGAAGCCGCGGATCTCGTTGTTGTGGGCTTCCGACTTCGCCCAGACGACGAAGACGTCGGCGATCGGTGCGTTGGAGATCCACATCTTCGAGCCGCGCAGGCGGTAACCGCCTTCGATCTTTTCGGCGCGGGTCTTCATGCCGCCCGGATCGGAGCCGGCATCCGGTTCGGTCAGACCGAAACAGCCGATCAGCTCGCCGGAGACGAGGCCCGGCAGATATTTCTTCTTCTGCTCGTCGGAGCCGTAGGCGAAGATCGGATAGATGACCAGCGAGGACTGCACGCTCATCATCGAGCGGTAGCCGCTGTCGATACGCTCGATCTCGCGGGCAACGAGGCCGTAGGCGACGTAGGAGGCATTGGCGGCGCCATATTCTTCCGGCAGGGTCACGCCGAGCAGGCCGGTCTGGCCCATCAGCTTGAAGAGGCCCTTGTCGGTCGTCTCGTCGAGATAGGCCTCCTGGACGCGCGGCAGGAGTTCAGCCTTGGCGAAGGCGGCAGCCGCGTCACGGATCATCCGCTCCTCGTCGGTCAGCTGCTCTTCGAGAAGAAAGGGATCGTTCCAGGAAAAAGCCAAGGGTCTGCCTCCGGTTTGAAATCTGGCAAATTGAAGTTTAAAGAATTATCGCCAGCACGGCGCCCGAGAGCAAGCACCGTTTACTCATCAGGCCATGATCTATAGTAATAGGCAATGGTCAGCCTCTCGCGAAAATTATTGCCTTCCACCTCCGCGCTCGCGGCCTTCGATTCCGTCGCCCGGCTCGGTAGTTTCTCAGGTGCGGCGGAAGAGCTGTCGCTGACGCAAGGGGCGATCAGCCGGCAGGTTTCCGGCCTGGAGGAGCAGCTGGGGATCCAGCTTTTCGACCGTACCAGCCGCGGCGTCAGCCTCACTTCGGCGGGGGCGGATTATGCCAAGGTGGTGGCGAACGCACTGTCGCAGATCCGCTCCGCCTCGCTGCAGGTCATGACCAAACGGCATAGCGATCAGCTCAACCTCGCGATCCTGCCGACTTTCGGTACCCGTTGGCTGATGCCGCGCATCCCGCAATTCGTTGCAAGGCATCCGGAGATCACCCTCAATTTCGCCACCCGCATCGGGGTCTTCGATTTCGACCGCGACGGCATCGACATGGCGATCCATATCGGCCAACCGGACTGGCCGGGCGCGGAATGCACCTTCCTGATGGAGGAAATGGTGGCGCCGGTCTCATCGCCGGCATTCCTCGCTTCGCACCCGATCAAAAAGGCCGAGGACCTGATGCGCCTGCCGCTGCTGCACATGGCCTCGCGGCCAGGTGCCTGGAGCCACTGGTTCGAAAGCCTTGGCATCACCGGAACGCCGTCACAGGGCATGCGCTTCGAGCAGTTCGGCAACGTCGCTCAGGCCTGTATCGCGGGCCTCGGCGTTGCGCTGATGCCGCTTTTCCTGATCGACTCGGAACTGGCGAGCGGCCAGCTTGTGGAAGCGTACCCCCACCAGGTGACGAGCCCCAGCGCCTACTATGCGGTGGCGCCTGTGAGCAAGAGGGATTTCCGGCCGGTGGTGGCGTTTCGGGCGTGGCTGATCGAGGAAGTTGGTCGGTATCGGGAAGAAGTCGTGGGGTGGTAGGGGCAGCGCGTGGAGCCCCTCCCCCTTGTGGGGAGGGGTTGGGGAGGGGACTTCGCTCCGTATTCAGGCCCCTCCCGCCTGCCGGCCACCCTCCCCACAAGGGGGAGGGTTAAAAACGCCGCGCCGCCTCGGTTAAAGCTTCGGCCGCTTATCCAACCAATCCGTGGCCGCTTCATAAGCCAGCGCAATCTCCAGCACCGCCTTGTCGGCGCGCGGGCGGCCGATGATCTGGATGCCGGCGGGCAGGCCGTCTGCGCCGAAGCCGGCGGGCATGGCGGCGACCGGAAGGCCGGCCATCGAGGCCGGGACCACCACTTCCATCCAGCGGTGATAGGTGTCCATCGTCCGGCCGCCGATCTCCTTCGGCCAATGGGTTTCAGCGTCGAAGGGGAAGGCCTGGGCAGACGGCAGGATCAGGTAATCGTACCGGTCGAACACGGTCAGCAGGTATTGATACCAGGCACTGCGGCGTTTCGAGGCGAAATGCACCTCGCGCGCCGTCATGTCGAGCCCGCGCTCGATTTCCCAGATGATCTCGGGCTTCATTTGGGCGCGCTTTTCCGGATCGTCGTAGTTGTCGCGCATGCCGCTCGCGGTCAGCCAGCTGCGCAGCGTCGTCCAGGAGCGCCAGAGGTTGTCCATGTCGAAGTCCGGAACGAATTCGTCCACCGCGCAGCCGATTCGTTCGAAGACCGGAAGCGTCGCCCGGCAGAGTTCAAGCACGCCGGGTTCGAAAGGCAGGTAACCGCCGAGATCGCCGAGCCAGGCGACGCGGGCGCCTGAAAAGTCGCGGCTGTCATCTGGCGTCAGGTCCTCGGTCGGCAGGGATAGCGGATCGCGCGGATCGTAACCGGCCTGGGTCGAAAGCAGGGCGGCGATATCGCGCACCGTGCGGCCCATGGGACCCAGAACGGAGAGCTGGCCCATGAAGTTTTCCAGCTTCAGGGAGGAGGGGACGCGACCGAAACTCGGGCGGAAACCGACGACATTGTTGAAGGCTGCGGGGTTGCGCAGCGAGCCCATCATGTCCCCGCCATCCGCGACCGGTAGGAGATGTGCCGAAAGGGCCGCCGCCGCGCCGCCGCTCGAGCCACCGACGGTTTTGGTCAGGTCGTAGGGGTTCCTGGTGATCCCATGCACCGGATTATAGCTCTGCGAGCCAAGCCCCTGTTCCGGCGTGTTGGTCTTGCCGATGATGATCGCGCCGGCCGCGCGAATGCGCTCGACCATCACCTCGTCCTTCTCAGGCACGAAATCGGCAAAGATCGGCGAGCCATAGGTGCAGCGGATGCCCTTCACTTCGCAGAGATCCTTGATGGCGATCGGCATGCCATGCATCCAGCCGCGCGATTTACCTGAAGCAAGTTCGGCGTCACATTCAGTGGCTTCCGCCATAAGCTCGTGCCGGCTGCGCAGGCTGACGATCGCGTTGATTGCGGGATTGAGCCTGTCGATCCGTTCGAGATAGGCCGTCATCACTTCGGCGCAGGAGGCCCGGCCGTCATGGATTGCTGCCGAAAGCGCTGTGGCGGAAAGGCCGATTATCTCGTCGTCCTGCATCATTGTTTCCTCATGAATACTAAAGGATTTCCACAGGTCGGGGCGGGGAAGTCAAGGCCGCATGTGGGGATGTTGGGCTGACATTTACAAACGACTCGACAAAGGCCTTTGAGCAAAGTATGCGTGCTTAAACGTTTAATCAGAGCATGATATGGCTTCACCCCGTCCCGGACCGAACATGAGCGCCATCGCTGCCGCCCTCGGCGTGTCGGCGGCGACCGTGTCGAATGCGCTTTCCGGCAAGGGACGCGTGTCGCCGGAGCTTATCGAGAAGGTTCGGGCCAAGGCAAGCGAGCTCGGTTATGTGCCGAGCCTGACCGCCCGGGCGCTGCGCACCGGGCGCACCGGCGTGCTCGGGCTTGTCCTCCCGGATATCGCCAACCCGCTCTTCCCGCAGATTGCCCAGGCGATCGAGAACGCCGCCTCGAATGCCGGCTACGGCGTGCTCATCGCCGACTCCCGCGGCGATATCGCGGCGCAGACCGAGGCGATCGGCAGGCTTCTGGAACGTGGCGTCGACGGCATGGTCATCGTTCCCCGGCGCGGCACGTGGATCGCCGATGTCGGCTGCCCCGTTGCCGTGATCGATACGCCCTCCACGCCCGGCAATACCGTTTCGGCCGACCATTGGGACGGCGGCAGCCAGATGGGCCGCCACCTTGCGGAGCTTGGCCACCGCAAGGTGCTGCTGATCGGCACCAGCGCCTCCTCGAACGTGCAGAACGACCGTATCGGCGGGCTGAAGGCCGGCCTCGGCGCGCGGGTCGAATGCGATACGCTGTGGATCGAGAAACTCGAGGCGGTTTCGGGCGAAGGCTGTCCACTGGGTTTGGCGGACAAGGCCAGGGCGGGTTTTACGGCTTTTGCGGCTGTCTCCGATCTTTCGGCGCTTCGGGCGCTGACGGAACTGCAGCGCGCCGGCATCGGTGTACCGGAAACGGTCAGCGTCACCGGTTTCGACGACCTCATCTGGTCGGCGGTCGTCACGCCGGCCCTTACCACCGTGCGTATGGACATGGTGACGATCGCCGACCTGGCGATTGCCGCGCTCATTCGTGCGATCGAGCCCGAAGGAGAGGCCGAAAACGGAGCCGAGGAGGTTTCGACCGGCAACGTCACCTCCGAGACCGACCGGGTCCCGATGCAGCTCATCGTGCGCCAGTCGGCGGCCGTCCCGCAGGCCGGTGGCATTTCGAATTTGCATGCCCAAACCCCCAACAAGCCGACGGCAGGAGAAATCACATCATGAACAAGGTCATTCTTGCGTCGGGCGCCGCCCTGATGCTTACCATGGGTGCCGCGCAAACCCCGGCCCTCGCCCAGGAAAAGACGCTGACGATTTCCGTCTATGCGCTGGCCCAAGACGAATACAAGCAGATCGTCTACGATCCCTTCCAGAAGATCTGCGGCTGCAAGCTGGTCGTCGAGACCGGCAACAGCGTCGAGCGCCTCGCCAAGATGGAGGCCAACAAGGCCAACCCGGTCGTCGACATGGCCGTCATCTCGATGGCGGATGCGCTCGCTGCCTCGCGCGCCGGCCTGATCGACAAGGTCGACACCTCCAAGCTTTCGAATTTCGGCAAGCTCTATGACATTGCCAAGGATCCGAACGGCGACGGCATGAGCGTCGGTTACACGTTCTATGCCACCTCGATCGCCTACCGTTCGGACAAGATGAAGATCGACAGCTGGGCCGATCTGCTGAAGCCGGAATATGCAAGCCATGTCGCATGGCCGAATGTCACCACCAACCAGGGCCCGCCGGCGCTCTACATGCTGGGCCTGTCGCTTGCCAAGGACACCCCGGACCTGAAGGCTCCGATCGAAGCGGTTGGCGCCAAGAAGGGCGAGATCGTCACCTTCTACGAAAAGTCGTCGCAGCTGGTGCAGCTGATGCAGCAGGAAGAAATCTGGGCAGCGCCGATCGGCCGCTTCACCTGGGCTCCCTTCACCAAGCTCGGCTTCCCGATCGCCTGGGCCATGCCGAAGGAAGGCCAGACGGGCGGCATGAACGTCATGACCGTCACCAAGGGCTCCAAGAACCGCGATCTCGCGCTGCAGTTCATGGATTTCTGGCTCTCGACCGAAGTCCAGACCAAGCTCGCCGAAAAGCTGATCGACAGCCCGTCCAACAAGGACGTCAAGCTTTCCGAAGCGGTCGCCAACAACCTCACCTATGGCGAGGAAACGGCAAAGAGCCTGAAGCTGATCCCGTCCGCCGTCGCGCTCGACAACCGTGCCGGCTGGATCAAGACCTGGAACGAGAAGGTCGGCCAGTAAGGGCCAACGCAACCACGGAATAGCCTCCCAAGGCTGAGGGATACGGGCAGCGCGCGAATGCCTGTCCGTATCCCGACTAGTTGAACAGGATCGAACCACCATGTTCCAGAACAGGGCTGAAGCGCTGGCACTTGCGCTGCCGGCCGCGATTTTCACGGCGGCGGTGTTTCTCGTGCCTGTCGTGATCCTGCTATCGGATGGATTTCGCGTGCCGACCGGCGGCTGGACGATTTCCGCCTATACGGACTTCTTCTCCAATTCGCTGAACCAGACGGTCTTCCTGCGCACGCTCCGGCTCGGCGCCCTCGTTACCATCGCCTCGGCCGCGATCGGTTATGCGGCGGCGTTCGCGATCGTCAGCCTGGAACCCGGCGCCAAGGGCAAGGTCACAGGCCTTGTGGTGCTGCCGCTGATGATCTCGCCGGTCGCCCGCACCTATGCCTGGATCGTCATCCTCGGCCGCACCGGCATCGTCAACCAGGCTTTCCAGGCGCTTGGCATCACCGAGGCGCCGCTGCGCATCCTGTTCTCGGAGACGGCTATTTTCATCGGCCTCTTACAGCTCTTCCTGCCGCTGATGATCATCTCGCTGATCTCCGCGCTCGAAAACATGCCCAAGGATGCCATTCCGGCGGCACGCGTACTCGGCGCCAACTGGTTCCAGGTGTTCTGGAAGGTCGTGCTGCCGCTCACCAAGGAAGGCCTCGTGATCGGCGGCACGCTGGTCTTCACCGGCTCGCTGACCGCCTATATCACTCCCGCGATCCTCGGCGGTTCCAAGGTCCTGATGCTCGAAACGCTGCTCTACCAGCAGGTCGCGGTCTCCAACAATTTCGTCGCGGCGAGCGTCATCGCCTTCATCCTGATCGTCATGAGCTTTGCCGCCAACATCCTCCTCAAGCGGGTCGCCACGGCGCGCAACAAGCAGAGGAGCCAGGCATGACGCTGCGCAGCCTCTTCATCCCGATCACGCTTCTCCTCGTGATCGCCTTCCTGATCGGGCCGTTCCTGATCATCGTCGCCGCTTCCTTCTCGGCCGGCGAAACGCTCGCCTTCCCGCCGCAGGGATTTTCGCTGCGCTGGATCGCCAAGGTGTTCACGGTCGAGAGTTTCCGCGCCTCGTTCGGCATGTCGCTGTTTTTGGCGATCGGCGGCACGGCGGCGGCGCTTGTCCTCGGCATTCTGGCCTCCTATGCGCTGTCGCGCTACAAGCTGCCGGGAGCGGAGATCGTCCGCACCATCGTCTCCGCGCCGATCATCGTGCCGGGCATCATCGTTGGCCTGGCGCTGCTACGCTACATCGTCGTGCCGTTCCAAGTCGGAATCACGCTGGCGCTGTTCCTCGCCCACACGGCGCTGGTCCTGCCTTATGCGGTGCGCGTGGTCTCCGCCAGCCTCGACAACCTGCGCTCCGACATCGAGGAAGCGGCCGTGCTGCTCGGGTCCTCGCGGCTCGGCGCCTTCTTCCGGGTGGTGATGCCGAACATCCGCGGCGGCATCATGTCGGCCTTCATCCTCGGCTTCGTCACCAGCTTCAACCAGGTGCCGGTATCGCTGTTCCTCTCAGGGCCGGGCGTACGCACCCTGCCGGTCGACATGATCGCCTATATGGAAATCGTCTTCGATCCTTCCGTCGCAGCGCTCTCCTCGCTGCTCGCCTTCCTCTCCATCGGCATCGTTTTTATTGCCGAACGTTTCCTGGGGTTCTCCCGCTATGTCTGATGCGTCCTATCTCTCGCTCGAAAAGCTGACGCTCGCCTATGGCGATTCCGTCGCCGTCGCGAACCTCGATCTCGATATCCGCAAGGGCGAGCTGATCGCGCTGCTCGGCCCTTCCGGCTGCGGCAAGACGACGACGATGCGGGCGATCGCCGGCCTGCTGCCGGTCAAAAGCGGCCATGTGCGCCTCGACGGCACCGACATTACCCGGGTGCCGGCCAACAAACGCGCCGTCGGCCTGATGTTCCAGTCCTACGCGCTCTTCCCGCATCTCTCGGTCTACGAGAACGTCGCCTTCGGGCTGAAGCTCAAGGACATGCGCGGGACCGAACTCGATACCAAGGTCCAGTCCGGCCTGAAGTCCGTCGGTCTGTCGGCCTTCGCCAACCGCAAGCCGGCCGAGCTTTCCGGCGGCCAGCAGCAGCGCGTGGCGCTCGCCCGTTCGATGGTGATGGAACCGAAGGTGCTGCTGCTCGACGAGCCGCTGTCGAACCTCGACGCCCGCCTGCGTCTGGAAATGCGCACCGAACTGCAGCGCGTCCAGAAGGAGACGGGCGTGACGATGATTTTCGTCACCCACGACCAGGCCGAAGCTTTGGCGCTCGCCGACCGCATTGTGGTCATGAAGAGCGGTAAGATAGAGCAGATCGGTTCGCCGGAAGACATCTACAACCGCCCGACATCGTCCTTCGTGGCGGACTTCGTCGGGTTCGAAAACATTTTCCCGCTCGAAAATGGAAAGATGAAGACCAGTGCGGGTCTCATCGATCTCTCGGGTAAGGCCCCTTCAGCGGCGGGTCTTGCCTGGCGGCCGCGTATGGTGACCCTGGGGACAGGTCCTTTCCAGGGCACCGTGCGCGGTACATCCTTTGCCGGCGACGCACGCGAATACCTGCTCGACACCTCCTTTGGCCCGATCAAGGCGGAGGTGGAGGCGAGCCAGCCAGCGCATGCGCTGGGTGATGCTCTTGCCTTCGACCTGCCGGCCGAAAAGGCCGCGCCGCTCTCGCGATTCGTGTAGGATCCGCCGACATGGGTATCTGGATCGACACGGACATGGGTTTCGACGACATCGCTGCGATCATGGTCGCAGCGCATGCGGGGCTCGGCGTCGACGGCGTTTCGCTGGTCTTCGGCAACGCGCCCATCGAGCATGTCCGCCGTAATGCAGCCGGCGCGGCCTCCGCTTTCGTCTGGCCCTTCCCGGTCCATGCCGGACGCGCTGCACCGGTGCTGGCAAAAATGGAGACCGCGACAGGGATATTAGGCCAGACCGGTATCCCGACCGCGGGCCGGGCCTTACCCGAAGCGCCGGATGCATTTCATACAGATGCCTTCGAAGCGCTCTGTTCCTGGCTCGAAAAGGGCAAAGGTGATGGTGAAGAGGGGGGCAAACGCCGCATCATGGCGCTTGGACCGCTCACCAATATCGCGGCAGTGGCGCTTGCCCGGCCGGATCTTGCAGCCAAGATCACCGATCTCACCTGGATGGGCGGCGGGGTCACCACCGGCAATCATACCGCATCCGCCGAGTTCAACGCCTTTGCCGATCCGGAAGCGCTGGCGATCGTGCTCGCTCACAAGATCCCGTTGCGGATGGTCGATCTCGATCTCTGCCGCAAGGTGCTCTGCGCGCCGGACGACGTCGCGCCGATCCGGGCTGCCGGCGGGCGCAATGCGGAACTGGTTGCCGATCTGCTCGCCGGGTTCGTGGCGATCGCTACCAGCCGTGGTCGCCCGGCCATGGCGCTTTACGACGCGGTCGCGGCCGTCGCCTTTGCCTTTCCGGAACATGTCACCTGGCGCGAAGCGCGCATCGATGTCGAACTGTCCGGCACGCTGACGCGCGGCCGCACCGTGGTCGAGACGCGCACCGGCCGAGGCGAATTCAACGCGGTCTATGGCGTCGAGATCGACGTCGGGAAGGCGAGAGCCATCATTCTTGAAACACTGCGGGCAGAGGCAAGCTGGTGAAGAGTATCATCTCGAGCGTACAGGAATTTACCGAACCGGGCTTGCGTGACCGTGCCGTCACCGCGGCACGCGGCGATGCGCCGTTCGACATCCTGATATCGGGCGGCACGCTGGTCGACATGGTGACGGGCGAGCTGCGCCCGGCCGATATCGGCCTCGTCGGGCCGGTAATCGCCAGCGTCCATGAGACCGGCTCCCGCTCGGATGCGGCCGAGATCATCGACGCTGCGGGCATGTTCATCTCGCCCGGTCTCATCGATACGCATATGCATATCGAAAGTTCGATGGTGACGCCGGCGACCTATGCGGGCGCCGTGCTGCCGCGCGGGGTGACGACCGTCGTCTGGGACCCGCATGAATTCGGCAATGTCCACGGGACCGAAGGTGTGGCCTGGGCACTGGAGGCGGCGAAGCCGCTGCCGCTGCGTGCCGTCGTTCTGGCGCCGTCCTGCGTGCCGTCGGCGCCCGGTTTGGAAATGGCCGGGGCCGATTTCGACGCGGCGACGATCGAGGAAATGCTGTTCTGGCCGAAGATCGGCGGGCTTGCCGAGGTCATGAACATGCGCGGCGTCATCGACCGCGATCCGCGTATGAGCGGCATCGTGCAGGCGGCGCTGGTGTCCGAAAAGCTGGTCTGCGGCCATGCCCGCGGCCTGGCTGGGCCGGACCTTGCGGCCTTCATGGCGTCGGGCATCACCTCCGACCACGAGCTCGTCTCCGCTGCCGACCTGATGGCCAAGCTGCGTGCGGGGCTGACGATCGAGATGCGCGGATCCCACGATCATCTGCTGCCGGAATTCGTCGAGGCGCTCAACACCCTTGGTCGCCTGCCGCAGACGGTGACGCTCTGCACCGACGACGTCTTTCCGGACGATCTCGTTCAGGGCGGCGGCCTCGACGACGTCGTGCGCCGGCTGGTGCGTTATGGCATGAAACCGGAATGGGCGCTGCAGGCAGCCACGCTTAATGCTTCAGTCCGTATCGGCCGCGCCGACCTCGGCCTGATCGCCGCCGGTCGCCGCGCCGATATCGTCCTCTTCGAGGATCTCACGGATTTCCGTGCCCGCCACGTCTTTGCCAGCGGCACGCTGATTGCGCGTGACGGCGTCATGACGGTCGAACTCCATGACGCCGACCCCTGCATTCTGCAGGATTCGGTGAAGCTCAAGCCGCTTCAGACGCAAGATTTCAAATTGCCCGCAACGGGCCGCAAAGTCAGGCTCGCGACGATCGATCGTCCGCGCTTCACGAACTGGGGGCAGACGGATGCGGATGTCGTCGATGGTTACGTGGTACCCCCGGAGGGCACGACGTTGATCGCCGTGACCCACCGCCACGGCCGGGCCGACAGCCGCACCCGTCTTGGGTTCTTGACCGGCTGGGGCACTTGGAAGGGCGCATTCGCCACCACGCTTGCCCATGACAGCCATAACCTCACCGTCTTCGGGTCCGACCCGGCCGACATGGCGGCCGCCGCCAATGCGGTGATCGAGGCCGGCGGCGGTATGGCGGTGGCAACCGGCGGCAAGGTCGAAGTGCTGTTGCCGCTGCCGCTTTCGGGCCTCGTCTCGGAGGCGCCGATGGCGGAGGTGGCCGAAGGTTTCCAGAAAATCCGCACCACCATGGACGGTCTCGTCGATTGGCAGCCGCCTTATCTCGTGTTCAAGGCCTGTTTCGGCGCGACCCTTGCCTGCAATCCCGGCCCGCACCAGACCGATCGCGGCATTGCCGACGTCGCCACCGGCACGCTATTGGAATCGCCGATCCTCGAAATTCTCGAATAGGAAAAGCGAATGCAGCCGCATGATTTCTGGCAGGACGTCCATCCGGCAGGTTCGTTCGACCGGGCAGGGCCGTTTTCCGGCTTCTTCCCGGCAACGCTCGGTGACGGCAGCCAGATCAGGCTGCCGATCCGGCCGCTTGCAGACGGGGAGCACGCGCTCGCCTCTTTGATCATCAACCAGGCAAGTTTCGATGTGCAGGACGCGCTTGCCGCCGACCTTGCGCCGAAGATCGCGGCCTTTCGCCCGGAAGTGATCGTCGGCCTGCCGACTTTGGGCCTGACGCTTGCGGCGGCCGTCGCCCGCGCGCTCGGCCACTTGCGCTACGTGCCGCTCGGGACCTCGCGAAAGTTCTGGTACGACGAAAACCTGTCGGTGCCGCTCTCTTCGATCACCACACCCGAACAGCAGAAGCGCCTCTATGCCGATCCCCGCATGCTGCCGCTGATCAAGGGCAGGCGCGTGGCGCTGATCGACGACGTGATTTCCAGCGGCACCTCGATCGTCTCCGGGCTGACGCTGATGGCCTCGCTCGGCATCGAGCCGGTGGTCATCGGTGCGGCCATGCTGCAATCGGAGCGCTGGCGCGACAAGCTCGATGCGTTCGGCGCAGAATGGCGGCCGCGTGTGACAAGCGTTTTCAGGACGCCGCTGCTGAAGAAGGCGAGCGAGGGAAGCTGGACGGCCTGACGCGTTTTCCGGCTTGCGAAAGAGGAGCGGCTGGCTAGGATCGGCGCATTGCTCACCTTGGAACTTTCACAAGAAAATCGGGAATAGACTTCATGGAACTGGTGTTCGACGGCCATAACGACGTGCTCCTGCGGCTCTGGCGGAACATGAAGGCGGGTGGCAACCCGATTGCCGAATTTACAAACGGCACCCCGAACGGCCATATCGACGGGCCGCGTGCCAAGGCCGGCGGTCTCGCCGGCGGCCTCTGCGCCATCTATATCCCGTCCGGCGAACTGGTTCTGAAGGAACCCGATCAGAACGGTCACTACGTCACGCCGCTGTCCGTCCCGCTCGATCATCTCCCGTCGCTGACGACCGCGCTCGAAATGGCGTCGATCGCGCTTCGCCTCGACCGCGCCGGCGCCTGGCAGCTCTGCCGTTCGACCTCCCACATCCGCAAGGCGATGGACGCCGGCCGTTTCGCCGCCGTCATGCATATGGAAGGCTGCGAGGCGATCGATGCGGATCTCGACAATCTCGAAGTCTTCTACGCCGCCGGCCTGCGTTCGCTTGGGCCCGTCTGGAGCCGCCACAACATCTTCGGCCATGGCGTGCCCTTCGCCTTTCCGATGTCGCCCGACACCGGTCCCGGCCTGACCGACCACGGCTTCGAACTGGTCAAGGCCTGCAACACGCTCGGCATCCTGATCGATCTCGCCCACATCACCGAAAAGGGGTTTTGGGATGTCGCCCGGACTTCCGACCAGCCGCTGATCGCCAGCCATTCGAACGCGCATGCGCTGACGCCGGTCGCCCGCAACCTCACCGACAAACAGCTTGATGCCGTCAAGGAGAGCGGCGGCCTCGTCGGTCTCAACTACGCCGTGACCATGCTGCGCCGCGACGGGCGCGACAATGTCGCCACGCCGCTTTCGGACATGGTGCGCCATATCGACCACCTGGTGCAACGCATGGGCATCGATCACGTGGCGCTTGGATCGGACTTCGACGGCGCCTCGATTCCCGAAGAAATACATGATGCTGCGGGCAATCAAAATCTGGTTGCGGCGCTCAAGGGAGCGGGCTACGCTGACGCAGAGCTGAAAAAGCTATGCCGGGAAAACTGGCTCAGAGTTTTGGGGAAGGCCTGGCACGAATAGGCTTCTTTCCAAAGGTCCAACGAACAAAAACAGGGGAATACAGAATTATGATCAATACACTCAACAAGCGGCTCCGCGTGTTGTCCACGAGCGCGGCGCTGTCGCTGATGCTGCTCGCCGCACCGCAGGCCTTCGCGGTGACGCCGAAGGACACTCTCGTCATCGGGCTTGCCTTCGACGACATCATCACGCTCGATCCGGGCCAGGCTTTCGAATTTTCGGCCGGCGAAGTTGGCGGCAATTCTTACGACCGCCTCGTCCGTCTCGACATCAACGACACGTCGAAGATCACTCCCGACCTCGCGGAAAGCTGGACCGTTTCCGACGACGGCCTGACCTATACGTTCAAGATCAAGTCGGGCCTGAAGTTTGCTTCGGGTAACCCGATCACCGCCGAAGACGTTGCTTATTCCTTCGAGCGCTCGGTCATGATCGACGGCCCGCCGGCCTTCATCCTTAACCAGTTCGGCCTCAAGAAGGATACCGTCAAGCAGAAGGCGGTTGCCAAGGACGCGAATACCTTCGTGCTCACCGTCGACCAGTCTTATGCGCCATCCTTCGTGCTGAACTGCCTGACCGCGACCGTCGCCGCCGTTGTCGACAAGAAGGTCGTCATGGAGCACGTCAAGGATAACGACTACGGCAATGCCTGGCTGAAGACCAATTTCGCCGGCTCCGGCCCGTATAAGGTTCGCGAATGGCGCGCCAACGAAGTCGTCGTGATGGAGCGCAATGATAATTACTGGGGTGAGAAGGCCAAGCTCGCCCGGGTCATCTATCGCCACATGAAGGAAAGCGCGGCCCAACGTCTGGCGCTTGAGAACAACGACATCGACGTCGCCCGCAATCTTGAGCCGAACGATATCGACGCCGTCACCAAGAAGGGCACGACGGTCACCAGCGCCCCGAAGGGCTCGGTCTTCTATTTCAGCCTCAACCAGAAGAACCCGAACCTCAAGAAGCCTGAAGTCGTCGAAGCGATGAAATATCTCGTCGACTACGACGCGATCGGCGCGACGCTGATCAAGGGCGTCGGGGAGATCCACCAGACCTTCCTGCCGAAGGGCATTCTCGGTTCGATCGACGATAAGCCCTACAAGCTCGACGTCGCCAAGGCCAAGGAACTGCTTGCCAAGGCAGGCCTGAAGGATGGCTTCACGGTCACCATGGACGTGCGCAATACGCAGCCGACCACCGGTATCGCCGAATCGATTCAACAGACCTTCGCCCAGGCCGGCATCAAGATGGAAATCATTCCCGGCGACGGCAAGCAGACGCTGACCAAGTACCGCGCCCGCACCCACGACATCTATATCGGCCTGTGGGGCGTCGACTATTGGGATCCGAATTCCAATGCCGAGACCTTCACGTCGAACCCGAACAACGCTGACGATGGTACCTCGAAGACGCTCGCATGGCGCAACGCCTGGGATATTCCGGAACTGACCAAGGAGACCAAATCGGGCTTCGTGGAACGTGATTCCGCCAAGCGTGCGGCAATTTATGCGGACCTGCAGAAGAAGGTGCTGGCGACCGGTCCCTTCGTGCTCGTCTACCAGCAGACGGAAGTCGCCGGCGTCGGCAAGGGTGTGAAGAACTTCAAGCTCGGCCCGACATTCGATACCAACTACGTGTTCTCGGTTTCCAAGGATTAAGCCTGAGAGGCCAGTTCCTTGACCTTACCCGAAACATCCGTGGCGACACGGCGCAATAGGCGCCGTGCATCGTCTGCCCTGGCCTCCGTCCTGCGTTTCGTGGTGACGGTGGTCACCACCATATTCGGCCTCCTGGTCGTCACCTTCTTCATCGGCCGGGTCATCCCCATCGACCCGGTGTTGGCGATCGTCGGCGACCGGGCGCCGGCCCATCTCGTCGAGCGAACCCGGATCGAGCTGGGGCTCAACCTGCCGCTCTACCAACAGTTCGTCATCTATACAAAACAGGCGCTTTCCGGGAATCTCGGCACCTCGGTGCTGACCAGCAATCCGGTGCTCGAAGATATCAAGCGAGTTTTCCCCGCCACCATGGAGCTTGCGACGATCGGTACGCTGATCGGTGCGATCCTCGGCATTCCGCTCGGTGTCCTGGCGGCTGTCCGGCGCGGCAGCATCGCGGACCAGATCGTCCGTGTCATCGGCCTGATCGGTTATTCAGTGCCGATCTTCTGGCTGGGTCTTCTGTCGCTCTTGCTCTTTTACGCGCAGCTCAGATGGGCGGCTTTCCCCGGCCGCGTCGACATCGTCTACGAATACAGTTTTACGCCGCAGACAGGCTTCTACCTTCTCGATGCTGCCATGCAGGGCCAGTGGGAGGTGGTGTGGGACCTGTTCCGGCATATCGCGCTGCCCGGGGCGCTGCTCGGCTATTTCTCGCTCGCCTATATCAGCCGCATGACCCGCTCCTTCATGCTGAACGAACTCAGCCAGGAATATGTGGTGGCGGCGCGGGCGAAGGGTCTGTCGGAAACCCGGATCATCTGGTTCCACGCGCTGCGCAATGCCGCGGTGCCGCTGGTGACGGTGATTGCGCTGTCCTACGCAAACCTGCTCGAAGGTTCGGTGCTGACCGAGACCATCTTCTCATGGCCGGGGCTTGGCCTCTACATCACCAACTCGCTGCAGAATGCCGACATGAATGCGGTGCTCGGCGGTACGCTGGTGATCGGTTCGGTCTTCGTTGGCATCAACATTTTCTCCGATCTTCTCTATCGGACTTTGGACCCGAGGACGCGTAGCCGATGAGTGCCACCGGAACCTCTCTTAAACCCTATAGCCGCGAATGGCTGCTCTCCGACCGGCCGACATCGCGCAAGCAGGCGCGTTTCGGTCGGGCATACATCGTCTGGCGCCGGTTTGCCGAAAACCGGCTGGCGCTGGTCGGGCTGGCCATCATCCTGGTGCTTATATTTGTTGCCGCATTGGCGGGCGTTCTGGCCCCGCACAATCCCGTTGTCGGCGACCTGCGCAATTCCCGCCTCTTGCCGCTCGGTTCGGCGGGTTATCTGCTCGGCACCGACGACCAGGGCCGCGATATCCTCTCGCGCCTCATCTACGGGTCGCGACTGACGCTGCTGGTCGTCGTGCTGGTGGCGATCATCGCAGCCCCGATCGGGCTGATCGTCGGTACGGTCTCGGGTTATGCCAGCGGCTGGGTTGATGCGGTGCTGATGCGGATCACCGATATCTTCCTCGCTTTCCCGAAACTCGTGCTGGCGCTGGCGCTGGTGGCAGCCCTCGGTCCAGGCATCGAGAACGCCATTCTCGCGATCGCCGTCACCTCCTGGCCGCCCTATGCCCGCATCGCACGGGCAGAAACGATGACCTTCCGCAATTCGGAATTCATCTCGGCGGTGAAGCTGATGGGCGCTTCGCCCTTCCGCATCGTGCTGCGCCACGTCATGCCGCTCTGCGTCTCATCGCTGATCGTGCGTGTCACGCTCGACATGGCCGGCATTATCCTCACCGCCGCAGGCCTCGGCTTCCTCGGTCTCGGCGCCCAGCCGCCGCTTCCCGAATGGGGCGCGATGATTGCCTCGGGCCGCCGCTTCATCCTCGATCAATGGTGGGTCGCCGCCATGCCGGGTTTTGCGATCCTGATCGTCAGCCTCGGCTTCAACCTGCTCGGCGACGGCCTGCGCGATGCGCTCGATCCGAAGGAGGCAGGCCAATGACGGTGTCAGTCAAGCCGCTCCTGACGGTCGAGGATCTGCGTGTCACCTTCCCGACCCGTACCGGCGACGTACAGGCGGTGCGGGGCGTGTCCTTCGCGCTCGGCCGCGAACGGCTCGGCATCGTCGGCGAATCCGGCTCCGGCAAGTCGCAGACCGGGCGCGCGATCATGGGCCTGACCCCCGGCCACGCCAGGATCAGCGCACGAAAGCTGGCTTTCGGCGACCGGGATCTCCTGACCATGCCGGCCCGCGAGAGGCGCGACCTGCGCGGCAAAAAGGTGGCGATGATCCTGCAGGATCCGAAATATTCGCTGAATCCGGTAATGACGATCGGCCGGCAGATCGTCGAGACGCTGAAGACACACGAGAAGATCTCAAGCTCGGCGGCCAAGGCGCGGGCGCTCGCCATGCTGGAGGCGGTGCAGATCAGCGATCCGAAGCGGGTCTTCTCGCTCTATCCGCACGAGGTTTCCGGCGGCATGGGGCAGCGGGCGATGATCGCCATGATGCTGGTCTGCGGTCCGGAACTGCTGATCGCCGACGAGCCGACATCGGCGCTCGACGTCACCGTGCAGCTCGAAGTGCTGGATATCCTCGACAAGCTGGTGGCCGATCGCGGCATGGGGCTGATCTTCATCTCCCACGATCTCAGGCTCGTCTCTTCCTTCTGCGACCGCGTCATCGTGATGTATGCCGGCCGGATCGTCGAGGAACTGCCGGCTGCCAATCTCGCCGATGCGCAGCATCCCTATACGCGCGGGCTCTTGAACTGCCTGCCGACCATCGGTTCCGACCGGCATCCGCTGCCCGTCCTCGACCGCAAGCCGGAGTGGGCGCTATGACATCGGCTCTTTCCATCCGCGACATGGTCGTCACATATGATGAGTTTGCGGCACTCGATCATGTGAACTTCGATATCGGCACCGGCGAATCCTTCGGCATCGTCGGCGAATCCGGTTCCGGTAAATCGACGCTTTTGCGTGCAGTCTCGGGTCTTGCGTCGTTCGACCAGGGCACGCTCAGCGTCAACGGCCGCCCCTATTCCGGACGCAGGCGTGACAAGGAATTCTACCGCACCGTCCAGATGGTGTTCCAGGACCCTTATGGCTCGTTGCACCCGCGCCAGACGGTCGACCGGCTGCTGCTGGAACCGCTGGTCATCCACGGTTTCACCGATATCGAGACGCGCATCAACCGGGCGCTGGACGAGGTGGGTCTCGGGTCTGGCTTCCGGTTCCGTTATTCGCATCAGCTTTCCGGCGGCCAGCGACAGCGCATCGCGATCGCCCGGGCGCTGATCCTGGAGCCGAAGATCCTACTGCTCGATGAGCCGACCTCGGCGCTGGATGCCTCGATCCAGGCGGAAATCCTCAATCTGCTCGAACAGGCGCGCCGCGACCGCAACCTCACCTTCGTGATGGTCAGCCACGATCTCGGCGTCATCAGCCACATGTGCGAGAGGCTGGCCGTGATGAAAAACGGCAAGGTGGTCGAGACGGTGCCGCGGAAAGCGCTGGAAAACCGCGAATTTTCCGCCGATTATACCCGCCAGCTGCTCGTCGCCAGCGAAGGTTTTCGTCGCGGCTGACGAGCGTCGTGATTTTATATATGTCAGTGTCCCGGAACCGCTCTCCGATTTCGGGCGACATGTTTCAGCCGGCAGGATCGCATGCAGCTTCGGGCGCTTATGTATTTCGACGAACTGGTCCGCACCAATTCGATGCGGGCGGCGGCCGAGAATCTCAACGTCGCTGCCACCGCCGTCTCCCGGCAGATCGAGAACCTCGAGCACTATTTCGGCACGCCGCTCGTCGAGCGCAGCAATCGCGGCATCAAGCTGACCGCCGCCGGCGAACTGCTGGCGGCGCGGGCAGGGCGGACGTTGCGCGAACTCGAACATGTCCACCAGCTGATCGACGACTTGCAGGGCCTGCAGCGCGGTAAGGTGGTGATCTATGCGAACGGCGCGACGGTCGCCAACCTGATCGCGCCGGTGCTTGCGGAATTCAGCCTGCGTTATCCGAAGCTGCGGTTCGAGGTGGCGATCACCAGCGCTCGCGAGGCGGTCGAGGCGCTCGCCGCCGCCGAGGCAGATCTGGTGGTGACGCTGTTTGCACCAAAGATATCCGGGGTGAAGGTGCGACTGCGCTCCGAGATCACCTATGACGTCATCATGGCCGCCGACCATCCGTCCGCCGGTGCCAGGGAACTGACATTGCGCGATCTTGTCCACATGCCGCTCGCTCTTCCCGACAAGAATTTCGGCGCGCGACAGGCCTTTGAGGAACTGTTCGCCAAGGACGGGCTGGAGCTCGATCCGGTCTTCGTCACCGGTTCACTGGAGATGCTGAAGGAACTGGTGTTGCGCCGCGCGGCGGTCACACTGCTGCCGGCGCTTGCGGTGCAGCGCGAAATCGATGCCGGCCAGCTTGCGGCGGTGCCGATCGCCGCCGGCAAGGCGGTGCGCACGCCGATCGATCTCTGCGTCGCGCCGGACCGCCAGCTCTCGTTCGCGGCGAGCAAGCTCGTCGATTTCATCGAGCGCTTCATGCGCGGCGCCGATACGCGCAAATCGGCACCCAAAAGGGCAAGCGCCTAATTGCTTCCTGTGTAGCGTTTTCGGCTACACAGAGAACACAAAATTCTGCATTGTGTGTGCACCTGCGAAATGACACACTTTTGGCAATCGACGATCCCGCAGGTGCCGATCAGGCGGGTCTCGTTCCAAAAAGGGGATGACGGATGGGCAGGATGACGTTTCTGGGCTCTGCGACCATATTGAAGAGTGCAGCTTTTGGCCTTGCGATAAGCGCGGGCCTGCTTCTGGGCCAGACAGGCGCCGAGGCGGCGGCAAAGACCGCGATCACAGTCGGCATGGCGATCGAGCCGGCTGGGCTCGACCCGACGGTCGCAGCACCCGTCGCGATCGGCCAGGTGACCTGGCAGAACATTTTTGAAGGGCTGACGACCATCGACAAGGACGGCAAGATCAAGCCGCAGCTTGCCGAAAGCTGGCAGATCTCGCCGGATGGCTTGACCTATACGTTCAAACTCCGCCAGGGCGTCAAGTTCCATAACGGCGTTGCATTCGACAGCGCGGTTGCCAAGTTCTCCATCGATCGCGCTCGCGGCGCAGACTCGGTCAATCCCCAGAAGCGCTATTTCGCCTCGATCGACACGGTCGAAACACCGGATGCGGCGACGCTGGTGCTGAAGCTCAAGCAGCCGGCTGGCAGCCTGCTTTACTGGCTCGGCTGGCCGTCCTCGACCATCGTCGAACCGAAATCGGCCGCCGACAACAAGACGACCCCGATCGGCACCGGCCCGTTCAAGTTCGTCAGCTGGTCGAAAGGCTCCAGGGTCGATCTCGCCCGGAATGCCGACTACTGGAACAAGGCCGTCTCCCTGAAGCTCGATACAGCGGCCTTCCGTTTCATCAGCGATCCGCAAGCCCAGGCCGCGGCGCTGAAGGCCGGCGACGTCGATGCCTTCCCGGAATTCGGTGCGCCCGAACTGATCAAGTCCTTCGAGGGCGACAAGCGGCTGACGACCGTGATCGGCAATACCGAGCTCAAGGTCGTCGCCGGCATGAACAACACCCGCAAGCCGTTCAGCGACAAAAAGGTGCGCCAGGCTCTGATGATGGCGGTCGACCGCGCCACCGTCGTCGAGGGCGCCTGGTCCGGTTTCGGCACGCCGATCGGCAGCCATTACACGCCGAACGACCGCGGCTACCAGGACCTGACCGGCGTCTATCCCTATGATACGGCCAAGGCGAAGGCGCTGCTTGCCGAGGCAGGCTTCCCGAACGGCTTCACCTTCACCATCAAGGCGCCGCAGATGGCCTATGCGCAGCGCACCTCGCAGGTGCTGCAGGCGATGTTTGCAGAAATCGGCGTGACAATGAATATCGAGACCACCGAATTCCCGGCGAAATGGGTGGCCGACGTGCTGAAGGCCGCCGATTACGACATGACCATCGTCGCCCATGCGGAGCCGATGGACATCGACATTTATTCCCGCGATCCCTACTACTTCAACTACAAGAACCCAGCCTTCAACGACGTGCTGAAAAAGGTCGAGATGACTTCCGATGCCGCCGGACAGGAAAAGCTCTACGGCGAGGCGCAAAGCATCCTCGCCAACGACGTGCCGGCGCTCTTCCTGTTCGTCATGCCGAAGCTCGGCGTATGGGACGGCAAGGTGAAGGGCCTGTGGGAAAACGAACCGATCCCTTCGAACGTCCTGACGGATGTTCATTGGGTAGAGTGAAGTTTCACGCGATGAATTGGAGTAGGGTGCGTGGGGCATACCGATCTCCCCCCTTGAGGGGGAGATGCCCGGCAGGGCAGAGGGGGGTGACCTCCTGGCATATTCTTGAGCCATTGGGTTTGCCGCATCGTCGCCACCCCCCTCTGTCACCTTTGGTGACATCTCCCCCTCAAGGGGGGAGATCAGCGGGAGCGTGCGGCACCGGCATGGGGACCCGCCGATGATCTCCATCCTCTTCCGCCGTATTCTCAGCCTTGCCGTCACGCTGCTGATCGTCTCGTTGCTGATCTTCACCGTCATGGACCTGCTGCCCGGCGATCCGGCGGCGATTATGCTCGGCACGTCGGCAAGCCCGGAAACGCTCGCGGCGCTGCAGAAACAGCTGGGTCTCGACCAGCCGCTCCCCGTGYGTTACCTCGCCTGGCTCGCCGGGGTCTTCCGGGGCGATCTCGGGCAGTCCTATACCTATGGCGTGCCGGTCGCGGGGCTGATCGGCGAGCGGCTCATCGTCACCTTGCCGTTGGCGCTGATCGCAATCGTGCTCTCGGTCTCGATCGCCATTCCACTCGGCGTTCAGGCAGCGCGCAAGCACAACGGCGCCTTTGATTTCGTCGCCGGCCTGTTCTCCTATATCAGCATTGCGGTGCCGGCCTTCTGGGTCGGGCTGCTGCTGATCATCCTGTTCTCCACCATGCTCGGCTGGATGCCGGCGGGCGGGTTTCCCGGCTGGGACGCAGGGTTTCTTGCCGGCCTCAAGGCGCTCCTCCTGCCGGCCGTGGCGCTCGCCCTGCCGCAGGCCGGCGTGCTGACGCGCGTGGCGCGGGCCGCGGTTCTGGAGGTGATGAACGAGGATTTCGTGCGCACCGCCCGTGCCAAGGGCCTGAGCGAGGGCATCGCCATCTGGCGGCACGCCGTCCCAAACGCGCTGGTGCCGGTGTTCACCATGCTCGGCCTGCAATTCACCTTCCTGATCGCCGGCGCGGTGCTGGTCGAAAATGTCTTCAACCTGCCGGGCCTCGGGCGGCTTGCCTATCAGGCGCTCTCCCAGCGCGACATCATCGTCATGCAGGATGTCGTGCTGTTCTTCGCGGCCCTGGTGATCCTGATGAATTTCCTAGTCGATCTCGCCTATCTGGTCGTCGATCCGCGCCTGAGGGCCGGTGCGCAATGAGGAAACTGCTTCGCCGCCCTGTCTTCCTCATCGGGCTCGTCATCACGCTTGCGTTGTTTGCCGTAGCGCTGCTGTCGCTCGTCTGGACGCCGTTTCTGCCCACCAAAATGAACATCGTCCACAAGCTGAAGGCCCCGCTCGATTTCGGTCTCCTCGGCACTGACCAGTTCGGCCGCGACGTTGCCTCAATGCTGATGGTTGGCGCCTGGAACTCGCTGTCGACCTCCATCCTTGCCGTGCTTCTTGGCGCAAGCGTCGGCACCGCGGTCGGCGTTGTCGTCGCCATGCGTCGCGGCTGGCTGGAACTCGTCGTGATGCGCGGCTGCGACATCGTCTTCGCCGTTCCGCCAATCCTCTCGGCGATGATGCTCGGCGCTTTCATAGGATCGGGCCGGTTCACGGCGATCATCGCCATCGGTGTGTTCATGGTGCCGGTCTTTGCGCGGCTCGCGCTCGGCGCTGCCCTGCAGATCTGGACGCGGGATTATGTTACCGCCGCCGTCAGCATGGGCCGGCCGAAAGCCAAGATCACGCTCGTCCATGTGCTGCCGAACATCTCCAACCAGATCATCGTGCAGGTGACGATCCAGCTCGGCCTCGCGATCCTCACCGAGGCGGGCCTCTCGTTCCTCGGTCTCGGCATGCCGCCGCCGACGCCCACCTGGGGACGGATGCTGGCCGATGCGCAGACTTTTCTCGGCCAGGCGCCGTGGCTGGCGCTGATGCCCGGACTTGCGATCGCGCTCGCGGTACTTGGCCTCAACATGCTCGGCGACGGCCTGCGCGACCTCCTCGATCCCCGCGACAATTCCTGATTTCGAAACGAAGATATTGCGATGAATGACCTCCTGAAACTGACGATCCGCGAACTGCTTGACCTTTATTCGGCCAGGAAGCTCTCGCCCTTAGAATACTGGCTGGCGGTCGAGGACCGTGTCGCCGCCTTCGAGCCGCATATTCAGGCGCTCTATCTCTACGATCCGGACAGCGCCAGGGCGCAGGCCGCGGCCTCTACCCAACGGTGGACAAAGGGAGCGACGCTTGGGCCGCTGGACGGCATCCCGGTGACGCTGAAGGAGCTGATCGCCACCAAGGGGCAGCCGGTGCCGCTCGGCACGGCGGCCGTCGAACTGGTGCCTGCCGCCGAAGACGCACCGATCGCCGCGCGCTGCCGCGAAGATGGCGCAGTGATTTTTGCCAAGACCACCTGCCCGGACTACGGCATGCTGTCCTCCGGCCTGTCGAGCTTCCATCACCTCAGCCGCAATCCTTGGGATCTCACCCAGAACCCTGGCGGATCGAGCGCCGGAGCGTCGGCCGCCGGTGCCGCCGGTTTCGGACCCCTGCATATCGGCACGGATATAGGTGGTTCGGTGCGGTTGCCGGCCGGCTGGACGGGGTTGTTCGGTTTTAAGCCGAGCCAGGGCCGTATCCCGGTCGATCCCTATTATGTCGGCCGCTGCGCGGGGCCGATGACCCGCACGGTCGAGGATGCGGCCTTTTCCATGGCGACGCTGTCGCGTCCGGACTGGCGCGACGGCACGTCGCTGCCGCCCAACGACTTCGACTGGCTTAATTTCGATATCGACGTGAAGGGCATGAAGATCGGCCTGATGCTCGATGCCGGCATCGGCCTTGCAGTCGAGGACGAGGTTCGCGATGCGGTCGTGGCCGCTGCCAAGCGCTTTGAGGATGCGGGGGCGATCATTATTCCGGTCGAACCGGTCATGAACCGCATCATGCTCGACGGGCTCGACAGTTTTTGGCGCTCGCGGTTCTGGGGCGATATCGAGAAAATGCCGGAAGAGCGCCGGGCGCTGATCCTGCCCTATATCTACCAATGGGCGGAAGGCGGGACTTACATTTCCGGCGTCGAGGCGGTGCGCGGCTTCAACCAGACGATCGAAATGCGCAAGGCCTGTGGAAGGCTGTTCACGACCGTCGACGCAGTGATCTCGCCGACCAATCCGATCGTCTCCTATCCGGCGGAGTGGGCTTCGCCCACCAACGATCCGGCTTTGCCCTTCGAACATATCGGTTTCACCGTACCGTGGAACATGTCGGAACAACCGGCCTCGTCGATCAATTGCGGCTTTTCGAAAACCGGCATGCCGATAGGCCTGCAGATCGTCGGCCCGCGCTATGACGACCTGCTGGTGCTGAAACTCTCCAGGGCCTTCGAGCAATGGACCGGGGGCATTTCGGCCTGGCCGGAGCCGCCGGCCGCCTGACTCCTCCGAACCTTTCCGGCTATTTCCGCCTGGGTGCAACCGCGCCGGGGAACAATCGCGTTGTTGCTGCGTTCACCGGCGGCGACAGGAAGCGTGAAGCGGGTAGCGTGCGTCGCTCGCTCGGGAGACCGTCCCCGTTCCACGTTTTCGACGCCGTTTGATTCCGCGCAAAGCCTTCCGCGGCTCGCGTCCTCTAAGGTTCGCAAAACAGGAGATCGATATGCCCGCAGCCAACCCCACGACCGACTTCACCCGCAATGGCACCGGCCAGAACTCGGCAACCAGCAAGGACGTCGAAGCCCAGATCCAGCAGCTCCGCGACGATATCGCTGCACTGACGCGCAGCATTGCTGCCGTGGGCAACGAGAAGGCCAGCGAATACAAGGGTAAGGCCCGCCGGGTCGCCAACGATGCCGCCGACGCTTCGATGCATATGGTGGAAGCCGCCCGCGATCAGGCTCTGTCGATGGAAAAGGACCTGGAACGCCAGATCCGCACAAACCCTATCCAGGCCGTCGCGATCGCCGCCGGCGTGGGATTTCTCTTCGCGCTGCTGACGCGTCGCTGACGATGACAGGACTTGGTCCACTTTTGGCTTCACTCGCCGCGATGGATATCGCGGCGTTGACGCGCAAGCTCAAAAGAAATGCGATCCTCTATGCTTTCGTGCTGCTTTTCCTGCTGACGGCCTATGGACTGTTAGTGGCAGCGCTCGCAGTCTATCTCGCCGGCATATGGGGACCGCCGATGGCGCTGCTTGCAGTCGCCGGTGGCGCGCTCGTCCTGGCATTGATCATGTATCTCTGCGTCGTTATCGCCAATGCTTCCGAACAGCGCCGCAAGCGGGAAGCCGCGGCCTCCAACAGTTCCAAGGCGTTGATGATAACAGCGGCTCTGACGGCATTGCCGCTGCTGGTCAAATCACGTCCGCTGCTGCTCGTCGCGGTGGTCGGCGGTCTTGGCTTCCTCGCGGCGAAGTCCATGGGTGGTCCGGGCCGGCGACATTCCGAGCCCGCCGAATAAGCAGGTCTCGTCGCGCGACCAGCTGAACGGTCGCCTGCCGCGCGCAGGCGACCGTATTCCGCGTTGTGCTGGGGCCTGCTCTCGACGAAAGCGGGCTTCGCGAACAATAGCAGGCGGTTTGCGACCGCCCTGTGTCTTTTGTAAATGACTGGGCGTTCTTTCGATGGTCTAGCCGAATTTCGTTGTCGAATCTCGGGCGGACTTAATTGTTGCGAATCCTCGTTGTCGATCGGGAGTTCCTGGTGGCCATGGAAGTGGAGGCCGTGCTCACCGAGGCGCTTGCCTGCGAGGTCCATGTCGCCACGCCACACACCTATATGGTGGAACTGGAAAGCGGCTGGTTCGACGTTATCGTCATCGATTCGAGGCTGATTGGTGGAGAGGCTGGGCTTCGGCTGAGAGCTTCAGGCTCGGGTCTGGTGTTCACCACGCTCAGCGTCGAGGACATGGATGGTCTGAAGGGCTGGGACGGAATAAGTGTCGTCGCCAAACCGTTCAACGACCGCCACCTCGTCGAAGCCGTCAAAAACGCCGCCCAGGTGTGAGCGGCGTTCTCTCAGATTTTTCAGGATCAGCTGCCAAAAGCACGTGACGTGATCGCCGCATCGCCTGCATCGGGGCCGTAGTCGCCCTCGCCGGAGACGCCCAGCAGCTCCTGCAGACGGGCGCGGGCGCGGCTGACGCGGCTCTTGATCGTGCCGACGGCGCAGCCGCAGATCGCAGCCGCCTCCTCATAGGCGAAACCGGCGGCACCCACGAGGATGATCGCTTCGCGCTGATCGTCAGGCAGCTTGTCGAGCGCCTTGCGGAAATCCTGCAGGTCGAGCCTGCCGTACTGTTCCGGATGGACCGAGAAACGCTCGCTGAACAGGCCGTCGCTATCCTGCACCTCGCGTCCGCGCTTGCGCATCTGGCTGTAGAATTCGTTGCGCAGGATGGTGAACAGCCAGGCCCGCATGTTGGTGCCTGCGGTGAAGCTGGTCTGGTTCGCCCAGGCTTTCATGATTGTATCCTGCACGAGGTCGTCCGCCTTGTCGTGCCGGCCTGTCAGGGATACCGCGAAGGCACGCAGATTAGGCAGCGACGCGAGAAGGTCGCGCTTGAAGCCGCGATCGTCGCTCTCGTCTTCCTTGCTCATTTTGCGTTCACCGGTTTGGCGTTCTTCTCAGCCTGTTCCAGGCGCTCGAGAAGATCGAGAAAACGATCCGGAATCCCTTCTTCCTGTACCGCGTCGTAGAAGTCCCGTAACTTGCGGGATATGGATGCATTCGGCGGCACCGCTCCGGGTCGGACTTCTTGGGATTGGATTGCTGTCATCTCTTCTTTTTTTCTGTTGTCGTCACTCATCACGCGGGCAGCCTGTTGCGATATCGTCGGGCAAAGGAATTCCTGGCGGCAAAAAAAGTTCCACTCTTGCGGAACTTTTTTTCAAGGCCCACGTTCATAAGAGGTCAATTGCCCACCGGGCACCGAGGGAGATTTTGTATGTCACTCACCACACGCGTTGCGTCTCACCTTCCATATCTGCGTCGGTATGCTCGCGCCGTCACCGGATCACAGACCTCGGGAGACGCCTATGTTGCCGCGGTCCTGGAAGCTTTGATCGCAGACGTTTCGATATTCCCCGAAACGTCCAAGGACCGTGTTTCGCTCTATAAACTCTTTGTTACAATTTTTGGTTCCACGAACATTGAGATTCGCCCGATCGAATCGCCGTTTGCCTGGGAGCAGCGCGCGGCAGCCAATCTCTCGATGCTTCCCTCCCAGTCGCGGCATGCGTTCCTGCTTGTCTCGGTGGAGGGTTTCAGCATCGAGGAAGCCGCGGAGGTCCTGGATGTCAGCCCCGCTGAAGTGAACCGCCTGCTCGACGACGCGACCCGCGAAATCTCGCGGCAGGTCGCGACCGACATCATGATCATCGAGGACGAGCCGCTGATCGCGCTCGACATCGAACAGATGGTGCAGGATCTCGGCCACCGCGTCACTGGCATCGCCCGCACCCATAAGGAAGCGGTGTCGCTCTTCCAGTCCTCGCACCCGAAAATGGTGCTCGCCGATATCCAGCTCGCCGACGGCAGCTCCGGGATCGACGCGGTCAATGAAATCCTGAAGTCTTCGAGCGTGCCGGTGATCTTCATCACCGCTTTCCCGGAGCGGCTTCTGACCGGCGAACGCCCGGAACCAGCCTTCCTCGTTACCAAGCCCTTCAACCCGGACATGGTGAAGGCGTTGATCAGCCAGGCGCTGTTCTTCAACGAAGCCGTGAAGGCCGCCGCTTGATCCCATGGGCGGCAGGCGAGCGGACCAGGCCGGAACAAAATGCAACGGGTAGCGTTCTGGCGCATCCGAAGAGGAAGGCCCATGTTGTATTATGCTCTTGTCTGCCTGCTCGTCGCGATCTTCACCGGTGCGCTCGGCTTCAGCGGCATTGCGGGAACGGCAACCGGCCTCGCACAGCTTCTGTTTTTCCTGTTTCTCGCACTGTTGCTGATATCGCTGGTGGTCGGGTTGTTCCGGCGTGTTTGACGTCCTATAAAAGTCGGATAATCATACTCATAAATCCAGGTATCTCTGCGCACAGCAGGTGCCCGGTTTCCCCCGCAAGCCCGCAGACGGAGTGAGTAACTTGGTGAATCCCCTGACATGGCAGCAGGCTGGTCAGAGTGATGACAAGTTACGCGAATTTTTCATGCCGGCGCTGGTGGACCTTGGCGCCAGCATCATGATCCAGGACGCWGGCCGCAATTATCTCTTCGTCACTCATCTTCCGGAGGTCTGGGCGGTCGAGCACGTCAGGACACCCACCGATGTCAGCCTGTTCGGCGACGAGGTCGGGGCAAAGCTCGCGACCCTCAAGGACGGCATGACGGAAGCGGGTCGCAAAGGCCATATCGAGATTACCATCGGCACCGAGCAGATCTACGAGTTCCGTGTCCAGACGGTGGAATTTTCCAATGGCGGACTGCATTTCGTCACCACCATCATCGACCGTTCCGAGGAACGTCATCGCGAGCGGCTGCTGCGTGCGCTGCTGCGCGAGGTCAGCCACCGTTCCAAGAACCTGCTCGCCATCATCCAGAGCATTGCGCTGCAGACGGCCCGTTATTCAGGCTCGCTGGAACTGTTTCTGCACAAGTTCCGGGGGCGGCTTTATTCACTCTCGCAGAGCCAGGACCTGATCACCGATTCCAGCTGGCGCGGCGCCTATTTTTTCGAACTGGTGCAGCAGCAGACGGAAAAGTACCTGCCCGAAAACAAGCATCTCGTGCGCGTCCACGGGGACAACATCCTTTTGACGCCGAACGCCTCGCTGCATATCGGACTGGCGCTGCACGAGTTGATCGTCAACGCGGTCAGCCACGGTTCGCTATTGCGCAGCGGCCGGGTAATCAATGTCACCTGCACCCGCATGCACCTCAACGGCCATGATTCGCTGGAGATGATCTGGGACGAAGTGCTGGATGCCAGCCGGAGCTCCGAAGATACCGAGGATTCATTGAAGGCGCATTTCGGCAGCACCGTGCTGGAGCGTGTCGTTCCGGCCTCCGTCAACGGCAAGGCGCAATACGTCATCTCCAACGATCGCATCAGCTATCGGCTGGTATTCCCGCTGGAGAGCGGCGGGGATTGAAGAATAGTCGTTGGTGAGAAGCTTTCCGGCTCATTGATGCCCCGCGACGTAAGTCTTTCCGAAAAGCTCGCTCGCAGCGCCATTATTCACCATGCCCCACAAAACTGAGCTGGCCCGGTTCCGGTTGACGGAGCCGAGCCAGTTCGTCTCTTCGAGGGGGATTGAAGAGTATGTCCGAAGGCTTTGTAGGGCGGGGGACGGGGGGTCGCCTTCGAACACTCACATAACGGGCGCCTCGGGAATAGGTTCCGGCAGTTCCAAATTTTTTTGAGTTTTTTTCAGCGGTCGTCTTTCCGACTGGCGAATGAAGAATGGCGGCTTTGCAGCCGCCATTCCGATCGGGTCCGTGTGGCGGGCTCAGTGTTTCAGCGCTCTCGGATCGAGCGCGTCGCGGATCGCATCGCCCATATAGTTGACGCTGAGTACAGTCAGCGAGATCGCCAGGCCCGGCCAGAGCACGCGCGAGGGTGTCAACTGCAGGAAGTTGGCGCCGTCGAACAACAGCCGTCCCCAGGTCGGGAAATCCGAGGGAAAGCCGAGACCCAGGAAGCTCAGTGCCGATTCCGTGATGATCGCCGAAGCGATGCCCAATGTCGCCGAAACCATGATCGAGCTCAGCACGTTGGGCAGGATGTGCCTGAGGATGATGCGATACTCCCGCATGCCGCTCGCCTTCGCCGCCAGGATGAATTCCTGGCTTTTGACGGCCAGCACATCGCCGCGCACGATACGGGCGGTGTGCATCCAGCTGGTGATCCCGATCACGAAGACGATCAGGATGAAGATGCCGGTTTCGGGTCCGAATGCCGCCCGCAAGGTATCGCGAAACAACATCAGGATGACGAGCAGCAGCGGCAGGAGCGGTAGCGCCAGGAACAGGTCGGTGATGCGCATCAGCGGACCGTCGAGCCTGCGGATATAGCCGGAGACTACCCCCACCAGCGTTCCGAGGAAAAGCGCCAGCAACATCGCCGTGATGCCGACCGCAAGCGAGATGCGGCCGCCGGCGAGCACCTGGGCAAGCATGTCCTTGCCGAGGTTGTCGGTGCCGAACGGATGTGCCCAGGAGGGCCATTGGTTCTTGTCGCGGATATTGATGGCGTTCGGGGCCACCCGGTGGATATACGGACCCACGAACACCGCCAGCACGATGAACGTGAAGACGATCAATCCGACTACTCCGCCCTTGTGGGAACGGAACTGGCGCCAGATGTCCGCGAGCGCCGACCTGGTGGGAGTTGCCGCCTTGGCGGGCGGGGCGGTTGTAAGCGTCGCATCAGTCATAACGGATCCTCGGGTCAAGAATGCCGTAAAGCACGTCGGCGATGAGGTTGAAGAGCACGATCAGCACCGCGAAGATGAAGGTCAGGGTCTGGACGAGCGGGATATCGGCCCCCTGAACCGCGATGATCAGCAATTGGCCGAGGCCATTCACGCGAAAGATCTGCTCAGTGATGATGGCGCCCGAGAAGATCGTCGGCACGCCGAGTGCGATCACGGTGACGACCGGGATCAGGCTGTTGCGCAGCACATGGATGAGCAGAACCGACTTTTCCTTGACGCCCTTGGCACGCGCGGTGCGCACGTAGTCCTGGTGCAGGTTGTCGAGCATCGAGGCCCGCACGAAACGGGTGATCTGCGAGGCGTTGAAGAGCGACAGAACGGTGACCGGCAAGGCCATCTGCTTGATCTGCTGCAGGAAGCTCGAGAAGTCGTTGACGACCAGGTTGGTGTCATAGACCGACGGGAACCATTGCAGCCAGGAGGAGAAGATGACGACCAGCAGCACGCCGGTGAAGAAGGTCGGCACCGAGTATCCGACCATCGACAGGAACGTGCCGATCTGGTCGAAGATCGAATACTGCTTGTAGGCGGAGATGACGCCGATCGGAACGGCGATCATCACCCCGAACACATAAGCGAGACCAACAACCCACAGCGTCTGGGGCAGGCGCTGGACGATCAGGTCGACCACCGGGCTGCGGGTCGCCCAGGACAGCACCCGCATGCGGGTACCATCGCCGAATTGCCAGCCGGTCAGGCGTTCGAGGATGTTGAGTGGTTCGTTGATGAAGAATTGCTGCAGCCAGTAGAGGTAGCGGAAGAAGAATGGCTGATCGAGGCCGAGCGATGCGCGGATCTGTTCGCGGACCTCCGGCGGGATCGTCAACGGCAGGTCGCCGGTCGGATCGTTGGGGGCAAGATCGAGTAGCGCGAAAATGACGAAGCTAATGATCAGCAGCGTCGGGATTGCGAAGAGCAATCGTCGCAAGGTGTAGGTGAACATCAATAAGTCTCCAGACTAGCGCGGAGAAGAAAATGCGGGCGCCGGGCCTGCCGCAAGGGCAGGCCCGGCGATCGGCATCACTTCGTGCGCGACCAGTCGGCGACGTTCCACAGCTCGCTATCCCAGGCGTTCATCTTCACGCCGGCGAGCTTGAGAGAATGCGAGGAGACGCTGCCGCGGTGGACGAGCGGGATATGCGCGCCTTCTTCGGTCAGCATGTCGTTGAGCTGCTTGGCAAGCGCTGCGCGCTTGTCGAGCTCGGCGGTCTTCGAAAGTTCGCCGAGCAGCTTGTCATAGGCCGGGTTGCAGTAACGCGGAATGTTCTGGCCCTGCCAACCGTTCGCCGGGCCGGGAACCTTGTCGCACAGCCATTCTGCGAGATACTTTTCCGGATCGGTGCCGTCGAAGTTGTTGGTGTACATTTCGACGTCGGCATAGAACTTCTGGAAGGTGTCCGGGCTTGCCGGATCGCCGCCGAAGAAGACCGAGGCGCTGGCGTTGCGCAGTTCGGCGCCGACGCCAATCTGCGACCACATGTCCTTCACCAGTTCCTGGGTCGCCTGGCGAACCGAGTTGGTGGAGGTCGCATAGAGGTAGGAGAGCTTCACGCCGTTCTTGGCACGGATGCCATCCGGGCCTTTCTTCCAGCCGGCATCGTCAAGCAGCTTGTTGGCGGCCACAAGATCCTGCTTCAGGCACCAGTTGTCGTTCTTGGTGGAAGCGACGGCGGCCGGTGCGGGAACGATGTTGCAGGTCGCCTTGCCGGCTGCGCCGTATCCTGCCTCGACGATGATGCTGCGGTCGATGGCGAGCGAAAGCGCGCGGCGGACTGCCGGGTCGGAGAGCGAAGGATGCGGGCCGGCGTCCTTGGTGGAGCGTTTTGCGCCAAGCGACGGATCGGCATTGTAGTGGTTGAGGTTGATACGTTCGACCTGGGTGCCGAATGCCGTTTCCAGCTTGCCCTTGCCGGCAGCGACCATCTTGGCGAGGATTTCCGGCTCTACCTGCATGTTCCAGGCATAATCGTATTCGCCGGTTTCGAGAACGGCGCGCGCCGCCGACGCAGCGTCGCCACCGCCCTTGAGGGTCACTGTTGCGAAGGCAGGCTTTGCCGCGTCGCGGTAATTGGTGTTGGCGGTCAGCGTGATGACGTCGTTCGGCTTGAATTCCTTGACGACGAAAGGACCGGTGCCGATCGGGCCGAAGTTGGCCGAGGTGCAGCCCGGAGCCTTGGCGCCGACGCAGTTTTCGAACTGCTTCTTCTGGATGACCGGCGACTGGGCGCCGACGAAAGCGCTGTAGGGATAGGGCTTCGGTTCGGTAAAGGTGATCTTGACCGTCTGCGGATCCGGAGCCTCGACGCTCTTGACGCCCTCGTACTGGGCGGCCTGAGCGCAACCGCCGTCCGGCGCGATGCAATATTTCCAGGTGAAGATGACGTCGTCAGCCGTAAAAGGCGTGCCGTCCGACCATTTGACGCCCGGCTTGATCTTCCAGGTCATGCTGAGCAGGTCCTTGGCGACGCCGCCGTTCTCGACGGTCGGGATCTCGGTGACCAGCATCGGCACGAGACTACCCTTCTCGTCGTAGCGGGCGAGCGGCTCGATGACCATCGAGGACGCGTAGACTTCCTTGGTGCCGCCGGAGAGGTAGGGGTTCATCGTCGAAACGGCCTGCCAGAACAGGATCTTCAGATCCCCGTCCGTGCCCCGTTCGGCATGCGCGGCGGCGCCGGCGAAGGTGAGGGCGGCAACTGTGCCGGCCAAAAGAAGTTTGAGGTTTTTCATGCTGCTATTCCCCTTGTCGTTCTCTTATGAGTTGTGGTTGGGCCTGCCGGTCGAGCCGGCTTTTTGTGCCTCGGGACTGCGAAGTCGCCTTCCTCAACTTATTGACTTCGCAGCGTATTTCCTGTCGGTTCCTCCTCCGAAACTACCTTAAGAACAAGTTACATCCTGCCGCTTTTGGCGAGCATGATCAAATTTTGAGCCATCTAAGCATAGGCCTATTTTCCGTTCAAGCCGGAAAATTGAAGCTTGCAAAATCGTGTCTTCGCGTCGCAATATCCGCCCGACATCCACCCTTGGCAGAGTGGAAATATGAAAAAAACAACGGGGTTATCACTATGCCGGTCATCAATCGCGTCGCCGAAATGCAGGATCAGGTCGCTGAATGGCGGCGCCATCTGCACGAGAATCCTGAGCTGCTCTACGACGTCCACGAGACCTCGAGATTCGTCGCGGAAAAGCTGCGGGCCTTCGGCTGCGACATCGTCGAGACCGGCATCGGCAGGACCGGTGTCGTCGCAATCATCAAGGGCAGCCAGGGCGATGGTCCGGTCATCGGTTTCCGCGCCGACATGGATGCGCTGCCGATCCTCGAGACCTCCGGCAAGCCCTGGGCTTCCAAGACGCCCGGCAAGGCGCATTCCTGCGGCCATGACGGCCACACCGCCATGCTGCTGGGTGCTGCGCAATACCTTGCCGAGACTCGCAATTTCAAAGGTTCGGTCGCGCTGATCTTCCAGCCGGCGGAGGAGGGCGGCGCGGGCGCACTGGCGATGATCAACGACGGCATGATGGAGAAGTTCGGCATCAAGGAAGTCTACGGCATGCATAACGAGCCGCGGCTTCCGGTCGGCAGTTTCTCCACCCGCAAGGGCGGCATCATGGCGGCGGCCGACACGTTCGAAATCACCGTCCACGGCCGCGGCAGCCACGCCGCGCAGCCGCACAATTCGATCGATCCGATCCTGGTGTCCTCACATATCGTGCTGGCGCTGCAGTCGATCGTCTCGCGAGAGACCGACCCCCTGAAGTCGCTGGTCGTCACCGTCGCCTCGATCCACGGCGGCGAGGCGAGCAACGTTATTCCCGCCTATGTCAAGATGACCGGGACGGTGCGCACGCTGCTGCCGGAAACTCGCGATTTTGCCGAGAAGCGCCTGAGCGAAGTGGCTCAATCAACCGCGATCGCCCATGGCGCGACGGCTGATGTCATGTATCGCCGCGGTTATCCCGTCACCTTCAACCACGACAACGAGACGGATTTTGCCATCGAGATCGCGGCCAAGGTTGCCGGTCCCAAGTCGGTGCTGACCGGCATGGCGCCGCATATGGGCGCGGAGGATTTTTCCTACATGCTGGAGAAGCGCCCCGGCGCCTTCATCTTCATCGGCAACGGCGATACCGCCAACCTCCACAATGCTGCTTATGACTTCAACGACGAGGCTATTCCTTTTGGCGTCAGCTACTGGATCACGCTCGCCGAAACCGCGCTCGCCGCCTGATCCGAAGGAGATTTCCATGCTGCTTTCCGGCACTTCCATGGAACAGGGCGGTGGTTCGGTGACCCCGGTCCTGTCTGTCCGCAATCTTTCCACCTCGTTCCGGGTGAACGACGAATGGCGCACGGTGGTGCGCAACATCTCGTTCGACGTGGCGCCGCGCGAGACGGTGGCGATCGTCGGCGAATCGGGCTCGGGCAAGAGCGTCACTTCGCTGTCCATCATGCGGCTGCTGCCGAAGAATTCGAGCAGGATCGAAGGCCAGGTCTTCCTCAACGGCCGCGAATTGCTGTCGCTGCAGGAGGAGCAGATGCGCCGCGTGCGCGGCAAAGACATCTCGATGATTTTCCAGGAGCCGATGACCTCGCTCAACCCAATTTTTCCAATTGGCAAGCAGATCGCCGAGGCGCTGACGGTTCATACCGACATCAGCAATGCCGATGCGAAGAAGGAAGTCATCCGCCTGCTCGAAAAGGTGCGCATCCCCAACGCCTCGTCGCGTTTCGACGAATATCCGCACCAGTTTTCCGGCGGCATGCGCCAGCGCGTCATGATCGCCATGGCACTGGCGGCGAGACCTAAGTTGCTGATCGCCGACGAACCGACCACCGCGCTCGACGTCACCATCCAGGGCCAGATCCTCGACCTCATCAAGGTGCTGCAGGAAGAGGAGGGCATGTCGGTCCTCTTCATTACCCATGACATGGGCGTGGTGGCCGAAGTCGCCGACCGCACCATCGTCATGTATCGCGGCGATGCGGTGGAGACGGGCGAGACCAGTGACATCTTCCACCGCGGCCAGCATCCTTATACCCGCGCGCTGCTGTCCGCCGTGCCGCGTCTAGGCTCGATGGGCGAGCGCAAGCTGCCGCTGCGCTTCCCGATCGTCGATATCAAGACAGGCGAACAGATGCTGCTTGCCGACGTCACCGACACGGTAGGCAAGGGCAAGACGCCGATCCTCGACGTCAAGGACCTGACCACCCGGTTCGACATCCATTCCGGCCTGTTCGGCCGCAAGTCCGGCGCGGTCCATGCGGTCGAAAAGGTCTCCTTCGATCTGTTCCCGGGCGAGACCCTGTCGCTCGTCGGCGAATCGGGCTGCGGCAAGTCGACCACCGGCCGATCGGTCACCCGTCTGATCACGCCGACCAGCGGCGAGGTCACTCTCGATGGTTATGAGGTGATGAAACTCGACCAGCCGACGCTGCGCCAGATGCGCCGGTCGATCCAGATGGTTTTCCAGGACCCGTTCGCCTCATTGAACCCGCGCATGAGCGTCGGTTCGGCTGTCATGGAGCCCTATGTCGAGCACAGCCTCGGCACCAAGCAACAGGCCCGCGACAAGGCGGCGAGCCTGATGGAGAAGGTCGGCCTTTCCGCCGACATGATGAAGCGTTTCCCGCACGAGTTTTCCGGCGGCCAGCGCCAGCGCATCGCGATCGCCCGCGCCTTGATGCTCGACCCGAAGATCATCGTCGCCGACGAAGCGGTCTCGGCGCTCGACGTGTCGATCAAGGCCCAAGTCTGCAACCTGCTCCTCGACCTGCAGCAGAGCCTCAACCTCGCCTTCCTGTTCATCAGCCACGACATGGCCGTCGTCGAGCGTGTCAGCCATCGGGTCGCTGTGATGTATCTCGGCGAGATCGTCGAGATCGGCCCTCGGGCGGCAGTGTTCGAAAACCCGCAGCATCCTTATACGAGGAAGCTGATGTCCGCCGTGCCGATTCCGGACCCGTCCCGCCGGCGGATCAAGCGCAATATGTCGACCGACGAGATCAAGAGCCCGATCCGCCCGGTCAACTACGTGCCGCCAAAGCGGGAATATCGGGAGGTGAGTGCGGGGCATGTGGTGCAGGTGGCGTAAGGGTTTCCACGCTGCGATTGATCGCTGAATTTGCCGGTTGCCCGGATTTCTGGTATCTTCCGAGATGCCTGCAATCCGGGCGATTTGCCAATCCCTGGCACGAGGATACGTTCGTTCATGAGCGATAAGGACACGATCCGGCAGCGCACCCTTGAGGCGGCGCATCTCCAGGCGATCGAAGGGAATCCCCTCGACGCGGAGCAGATCGCGATGTTCGAAATGTTTGACCGCGAGGGGTGGTCGCCGGAACGCCAGAGGGCTTATATTCTTGAGCGAGCCCGTGCTGCCGCCGCACAGCAAGCGGCGGAATGAGCGACGATCCTTACGTCTATCCAGGAACTGGTGTTCTCCGAAACAAGCTCGGCCTAACCGACGCCGACAAGCTCGACTATTACGAGCGCGAAATCGCGACCATGCGAGCCCGCGAAGGTATCCCGCAAGGCGACTTTGATCTCAAGCATCTGAAGGCAATCCACCGCCATCTCTTCCAGGATATATTTGAATGGGCGGGACAGGTTCGCACCGTCGAGCTTTCCAAAAGCGAAAGCCAATTCCAGTTCCGGCAATATATCGAAACCGGAATGGCAGATGTTCACCGCCGCATCGCGATGTCCGATTTTCTGCAAAATCTGGAGCGATCGGTGTTCGCGGCGGAGGTAGCCCGGATCATCGGTGATGTGAACTACGTCCATCCTTTTCGCGAGGGGAACGGCCGCACCCAGCTGCAATATCTGAAACAGCTTTCGGAGCAGGCAGGCCATTCGCTTGACCTGACGAAGATCGATGTGGTGGGATGGCTGGAGGCGTCGAAGGAGGCTCACCGCGCTCGATACGATCTCATGGGGCAGGTGATAGACGATGCGCTACGCATGACGTGAGGGGGTGGCGGTCACAAGGGTCCCCTCGGGTTATACCGTAAAGGCTGCATCGCTCCGCCCCGTTCTTCCACCCGTTTGACAGACCATCCGAAACCATGGCAGCAACAGGTGGAGGAGAATTTCTGCCATGGCAAAACGGTCTGACACGCAAGGGCGGCTCGACGATGCGGCGCGGGCCGGCTGGCTCTATTACGTCGCGGGGCGGACCCAGGACGAGATCGCCGCGGCCATGAGCATTTCGCGGCAGTCGGCACAGCGGCTGGTGTCGCTTGCGGTTGCTGAACGGCTGATCAAGGTGCGCCTCGACCACCCGATCGCCGCCTGCCTGGAACTCGCCGAGGCGTTGCGCAAGAAATACGATCTCAAACATGTCGAAGTGGTGCCGAGCGATCCGGCAGGGAGTTCCAGCACCGTCGGGATCGCCGAAGCCGGCGCCGCCGAGATCGAGCGCTGGCTGAAGCGCCCGGACCCGATCGTCATCGCGGTCGGCACGGGCCGCACGCTGAAGGCCGCCGTTGACCAGCTGCCGCCGATGGAATGTCCGCAGCACCGGATCGTGTCGCTGACCGGCAATATCGGGCCGGACGGATCGGCCGCCTTCTATAACGTCATCTTCTCGATGGCGGACGCGATCAAGGCGCGGCATTTTCCTATGCCGCTGCCGGTTCTCTGTTCCTCGGCCGAAGAGCGCGAAACCCTGCACGACCAGGCGCTGGTGCGCTCGACGCTCGAACTCGGCGCGCAGGCGGACGTTACCTTCGTCGGCATCGGCGAACTCGGACCGGACGGCCCGCTCTGCGTCGACGGCTTCCTCGGCAAGGAGGAAATGCAAAAACTCGTCCGAGAAGGTGCTGCCGGCGAGATCTGCGGCTGGGTCTATGACAACCAGGGCAAGCTTCTCGCCAACTCCATCAATGACCGCGTCGCCAGTGTGCCGATCCCCTCGCGGGAGACCTCCTCCGTCATCGGACTGGCGCTGGGGCGCAAGAAGTTTCAAGCGATTTCCGCCGCGCTCAAGGGCAATATCATCAACGGTGTGATCACCGATGAAGCGACTGCGGAGCAATTGCTCGGTCGTTGAGCAAAAATTATCCGTAACCAGATCAACGACATGACCTATGTCTGCTGCGCTGCAGCGACGAATGGCGATTGACTTTTTACGCCGTTTAACGAGTAATTGCCCATGAGCAAAGCGAATGCTCGTTACTCATCTTCTGGGAGGAAGATATGACATTGAAGACGATTTTGCTGGGCGCCTGCTCGGCGCTGGCGCTTGCCGGCCTTTTCTCCACCGCGGCTTCGGCTGAAACCCTCACCATCGCGACGGTCAACAACGGCGACATGGTCCGCATGCAGGGCCTGACTTCCGAGTTCACCAAGGCGAACCCGGATATCCAGATCAACTGGGTCACGCTTGAAGAAAACGTGCTGCGTGAGCGTGTCACCACCGACATCGCCACCAAGGGCGGCCAGTACGACATCCTGACGATCGGCAATTACGAAGTTCCGATCTGGGCCAAACAGGGCTGGCTGCTCGAGCTGAACAAACTCGGCGACAAATATGACGCCAACGACATCCTGCCGGCGATCAAGGGCGGTCTGACCGTCAACGGCAAGCTCTATGCGGCGCCGTTCTACGGCGAGTCGGCGATGATCATGTATCGCAAGGACCTGTTCGAGAAGGCCGGCCTCAAGATGCCGGAAAACCCGACCTGGGAATTCATCGGCGATGCGGCTCGCAAGATCACCGACCGCAAGACCGACGTGAACGGTATCTGCCTGCGCGGCAAGGCCGGCTGGGGCGAGAACATGGCCTTCATCACGGCGCTCACCAATTCCTTTGGCGGCCGCTGGTTCGATGAAAAGTGGAACCCGCAGTTTGACCAGCCGGAATGGAAGGCTGCGCTGCAGTTCTATGTGGACCTGATGAAGGATGCCGGCCCGTCCGGTGCTTCCTCGAACGGCTTCAACGAAAACCTGACGCTGTTCCAGCAGGGCAAATGCGGCATGTGGATGGATGCCACGGTGGCCGCCTCCTTCGTCTCCAACCCGAAGGATTCCAAGGTTGCCGACAAGGTGGGTTACGCGCTCTTCCCGGTGAAGGGCGAGATGAAGAACCATGGCAACTGGCTGTGGTCGTGGAACCTCGCGGTCCCGAACTCCTCGAAAAAGGCTGACTCGGCGCAGAAGTTCATCTCCTGGGCAACCAGCAAGGAATACACCCAGCTCGTCGCCTCCAAGGAAGGCTGGGCCAACGTTCCTCCGGGCACCCGCACCTCGCTCTACAACAACGAAGACTACAAGAAGGCTGCTGCCTTCGCGGTTCCGACACTTGCCGCGATGAACGCTGCCGACATCACCAAGCCGACCGTCAAGCCGGTGCCCTATACCGGCGGCCAGTTCGTGGCGATCCCTGAATTCCAGGCGATCGGCACGAATGTCGGCCAGTTGTTCTCGGCAGTCGTCGCCGGCCAGTCCACGGTCGCCGATGCGCTTGCCCAGGCCCAGACGGCTACGACGCGCGAAATGAAGCGCGCCGGTTATCCGAAGTAAGCTCCAGAGCCACGGCTGTCCGGCATCCTGCGCCGGACAGCCGGATCTTGGCCTGGATCATCCGCCTTGAAGATTTGAGATGGGCCGGTGATCAGGCGAGGCAATCCGGTAACAACCAGATAACAACAAAAAGCTGCATCCTGCGTCCGTCTCCTTCCCCAAAAGAAAAAGGCGCGGGATAACTGGAACGACTACGTTCCATGGGAGGGCGTCTGATATGGCAACGCAAAATACCAAGACGTTGGCGCGCCTGATGATGGCGCCCTCCGTTCTGCTTCTTCTCATCTGGATGATCGTGCCACTGGCGATGACGCTGTGGTTCTCGTTCCAGAACTACAATCTGCTCGATCCGTCCAATGTCAGTTTCACGGGTCTGTTCAACTACCAGTTCTTCTATACCGACCCCGCCTTCTTCCAGTCGATCTGGAACACGCTGGTCATCGTCGGCGGCGTGCTCTTGATCACCGTCATCGGCGGCATCGCCATCGCGCTGCTTCTCGACCAGCCCATCTTCGGGCAGGGCATCGTCCGCATCCTGATCATCTCGCCTTTCTTCGTCATGCCGCCGGTTGCGGCGCTGGTGTGGAAGAACATGATCATGAACCCGAGCTACGGCGTATTTGCCGATATATCGAGGTTCTTCGGCCTTCGCCCGGTCGACTGGTTCGCGCAATATCCGCTGTTTTCGATCGTCGTCATCGTCGCCTGGCAATGGCTGCCGTTCGCAACACTCATCCTGCTGACCGCGCTGCAGTCACTCGACGGGGAGCAGAAGGAAGCGGCGGAGATGGATGGCGCCAACTTCCTCAACCGCTTTATCTACCTGGTGGTGCCGCATCTCGCGCGGTCGATTACGGTCGTCATCCTCATCCAGACGATCTTCCTGCTCGGCGTCTATGCGGAAATCCTGGTCACCACCAATGGCGGCCCCGGTTACGCCTCCACCAACCTCGCCTTCCTGATCTACCGCACGGCGCTCCTCGGGTATGACGTGGGCGGCGCCTCGGCAGGCGGCATTATCGCAGTCGTGCTCGCCAATATCGTCGCCTTCTTCCTGATGCGCGCCGTCGGCAAGAACCTGGACCGGTAGGAGAAAGATCATGGCACGCAACGTTACGACAAGACACAAGATCACCGCCACCGCCGCCGCCTGGATCGTCGCGCTGATCATCTTCTTCCCGATCCTCTATACGCTGATCACCAGCATCAAAACCGAGCCGGAAGCGATTGCGGGTTTCAGCCTGTGGCCCTCCGGCACGTTCGAGAACTACATTACCGTCCAGACCCAGCGCGATTACCTGAAGCCGTTCATGAATTCGGTGATCCTGTCGGTCGGCTCCACTATCCTGGCGCTGATCATCGCGATCCCGTCCGCCTGGGCCATGGCGTTCTCGCCGACCAAGCGGACCAAGGACATCCTGATGTGGATGCTGTCCACCAAGATGATGCCGGCGGTCGCAGTCCTGGTGCCGATCTATCTTCTGTTCCGTGATTTCGGCCTGCTCGACAGCCGCATCGGCCTGACCGTGATGCTGACGCTGATCAACCTGCCGATCGTGGTGTGGATGCTTTATACCTACTTCCGCGAAATCCCCGGCGAGATCCTGGAAGCGTCGCGGATGGACGGAGCGGGGCTCTGGCAGGAGATCGCCTACGTGCTGACGCCGATGGCGGTGCCGGGCATTGCCTCGACTCTGCTCCTCAACATCATCCTCGCCTGGAACGAGTCGTTCTGGACGATCCGGCTGTCGACCACCAATGCGGCACCGCTGACGGCCTTCATCGCCTCGTTCTCCAGCCCGCAAGGCCTGTTCTGGGCAAAGCTCTCGGCCGCCTCGACCATGGCGATCGCGCCGATCCTCATCCTCGGATGGTTCTCACAGAAACAACTCGTTCGCGGCCTCACGTTTGGCGCGGTTAAGTAAGGAAAACGGACATGGGCAGCATCACGCTCCAAAAAGTGTCGAAAGTGTTCGGCGAGGCCAAGGTCATTCCGTCGATCGACCTCGAAATCACTGACGGCGAATTCGTCGTCTTCGTCGGCCCCTCGGGTTGCGGCAAATCCACCCTGCTGCGCCTGATCGCCGGCCTGGAAGATGTGTCCGGCGGCCAAATCCTGATCGACGGCAAGGACGTCACCCAGGCAGCCCCCGCCGAGCGCGGCCTTGCCATGGTGTTCCAGTCCTACGCGCTCTATCCGCATATGAGCGTGCGCAACAACATCGCCTTTCCGCTGAAGATGGCGAAGATGGAGAAATCCGCGATCGACAAGAAGGTGACGGATGCGGCTCGGGTGCTGAACCTCACCGACTATCTGGAACGTCGCCCCTCGCAGCTCTCCGGCGGCCAGCGCCAGCGCGTCGCGATCGGCCGGGCGATCGTGCGCGAACCTTCGGCCTTCCTGTTCGACGAGCCGCTTTCCAACCTCGACGCCGCATTGCGCGGCACGATGCGTCTGGAGATCAGCGACCTGCACCATCAACTCAAGACGACGATGGTCTACGTCACCCACGACCAGGTCGAAGCGATGACGATGGCCGACAAGATCGTGGTGCTGAACCGCGGCAATATCGAGCAGGTCGGCTCGCCGCTCGAACTCTACAAGAGCCCGCGCAACCTGTTCGTTGCCGGCTTCATCGGTTCGCCGCACATGAATTTCGTCGATGGCGCCTATGCGCAGTCGAAGAATGCCAAGACCGCCGGCATCCGGCCGGAACACTTGAACCTTTCCAAGGACAACGGCATCTGGCGCGGTACCGTGAAGGTCGCCGAACATCTCGGCGCCGACACGTTCCTGCATCTCGATGTCGAGGGCATCGGCCAGATCACCGCACGCTGCGACGGGGAGTTCGGCGCCTATCACGGTGACACGGTCTACATGACGCCCGATGAGGCCAAGCTCCATCGGTTCGACGACAAGGGCCTCGCCCTGAAGGCCTAACGGGCCATATCGGAGTAAAGACAATGACTGTGAAGCTTTCGCTGGCGAGCTTGAGTGACGCTGCGGCCACCGCCGCCGTGCCGGCCTATGATCCGAAGAGCCTGACTGCCGGCATCTTGCATTTCGGCGTCGGCAATTTCCATCGCGCCCACCAGGCAATCTATCTCGACGACCTGTTCAATACTGGCAAGGCGCATGACTGGGCGATCGTCGGTGCCGGCGTGATGCCATCGGACGGCGCCATGCGTGACAAGCTGAAGGCCCAGGATTTTCTGACCACCGTCGTCGAGCAGGACAACAACAGGACCGCCGCCCGCGTGACCGCGCCGATGATCGACATCATCGCTCCTGGCGATGTCGCGACCGTGATCGAGACACTGGCAGACCCGAAAATCCGTATCGTTTCGATGACGATCACCGAAGGCGGCTATTTCATCGACGCTTCCGGCCGGTTCAACCCCGCCCACCCGGCGATTGCCGAGGACGGTCGGAACCCTTCGAGCCCGAAGACCGTCTTCGGCCTGATCCTCGCCGGCCTCAAGGAGCGCAAGGCGCGGGGGATTGCCCCATTCACCATCATGTCCTGCGACAACATTCCCGGAAACGGCGAAGTGACGGAGAACGCCGTCATCGGGCTCGCCAAGCTTTCCGACCCGGACTTCGCCCACTGGATCCACGAGAACGTCGCGTTCCCGAGCTCGATGGTCGACCGCATCACGCCGGCGACGGGTAGCCGCGAGATCGATATCCTCAAAAACGATTTCGGCATCGACGACAACTGGCCGGTGTTCTGCGAAGAATTCAAGCAGTGGGTGATGGAAGACAAGTTCCCCGCCGGCCGGCCTCGGCTGGAAGAGGTCGGCGTCCAGTTCGTACCCGACGTGGCGCCCTATGAGCTGATGAAGCTGCGCATCCTCAACGGCGGCCATGCGGCGATCGCCTATCCGGCCGCTCTTCTCGACATCCATTTCGTGCACGAGGCGATGGAGCACAAGCTGATCCGCGGCTTCCTCGAAAAATTGGAGAAGGACGAGATCATTCCGGTCATCCCGCCGGTGCCGAATACCAACCTCATCGACTATTACAAGCTGATCGAGCGGCGGTTTTCCAACCCGAAGATCGGCGATACCATCCCCAGGCTGGCGCAGGACGGTTCCAACCGGCAGCCGAAATTCATCCTGCCGTCCACCGCCGACCGGCTCGCCAAGGGACAGGACATCATCGGCCTGTCGCTGGTTTCGGCACTGTGGTGCCGCTATTTCGCAGGCACGTCCGACAGCGGCAAGGAAATCGTCTTCAACGACACCAGCGCCGACCGCCTGAACGCCGCCGCGCTGAAAGCCAAGGATAACCCGGACGCCTTCCTTGCGCTTGGCGATATCTTCGGCGACGTTGCGAAATCCGAGCTGTTCCGCACCCGCTTTGCGCATGCGCTGAAGACGCTCTGGGAGCAAGGGACGGCAAAGACGCTGGAGCTCTATCTCGGCGGCAAGCTGGTCAAATAGCGGGGAATGGACGTGCAACAGGCGGCGGGACCACTGGTGATCTTCGATTGCGACGGGGTCCTTGTCGACAGCGAACCCGTCTCCGTGCGCGTGCTGGTCGATGCGCTGCGCCGCAAGGGCGTCGAGATGGATGCGGCGGAGGCCTATCGCCGCTTCCTCGGCCGCAGCCTCGGCACCGTCACCAAGACGATGCGCGAGGAATTCGGCGTCGAGGCGGACGATACGTTTCTCGAAGACATGCGCCGCGATCTCTACGCCCGCTTCCGCGCTGAACTGCAGCCGATGCCTGGTATAACCGAAGCGCTGGATGCCTTGAATTTCCGCCGTTGCGTCGCCTCGTCCAGCCAACCGGAGCGCATCCGCCTGTCGCTGACGCTGACCGGCCTGATCGACAAGCTGGAGCCGAACATCTTTTCCGCCGCCATGGTCAAGCGCGGCAAGCCGGCGCCGGATCTCTTCCTGCATGCGGCGAGCGAAATGGGGGCCGATCCCAAGAACTGCATCGTCATCGAGGACAGCCCCGCCGGCATCCAGGCGGGTCACAGCGCCGGCATGTCAGTCTTCGCCTTCGTCGGCGGTTCGCATGCGAGCGTTCCCGGCTACCGGGAGAGGATCGATGTGCTTTCCCCGGAAGTCGTGTTTGACGCGATGCCGGATTTGATCCACCTTGTCCAAAAACATTTGGAGGGTCGCAACGGCTCCGTTTCTTCGACCGCGCTTTAGTGCGGTCCTTGGAACTGCCAGGCGACAAGGGACAGGAAACGAATCCGGATGCGTGATCACCTCGTTGCGGTCGATATCGGCACGGGCAGCGCCCGCGCCGGCGTCTTTGATCGCCACGGGCGCCTGCTTGCCAAGGCCAAGTACCCGATCGCGATGTTCCGTCCCAAGCAAAACCACGCCGAGCACGATTCCGAGGATATCTGGGCGGCCACCTGCCGCGCCGTCAGGGAAGCGATGGCGGAGGCCGGCATCGCTGCCGACCGTATCGCCGCGATCGGCTTCGACGCCACCTGTTCGCTCGTCGCCCGCGACCGTGAGGGCAGGCCGCTCACGGTTTCCACGACCGGCAAGGTCAATCAGGACACCATCGTCTGGCTCGACCATCGGGCGATCAAACAAGCCGACCAGCTTTCCGCCACCGGCCACAAGGTGCTCGAATTTTCCGGCGGCTCGCTGTCGCCGGAGATGGAAATGCCGAAGCTGATGTGGGTGAAACGGCATCTGCCGCAAAGCTGGGCGAAGGCGGGTTATTTCTTCGATCTCGCCGATTTCCTCACCTGGAAGGCGACCGGCTCGCCCGCCCGTTCCCGCTGCACGCTGACGGCCAAGTGGAATTATCTCGCCCACGAAAACCCCGGCTGGAGCGCCGATTACCTGGCGCTTGCCGGCCTCGAAGACCTGCTCGCAAAGGGCGGTTTGCCGGATGAGACCGTCGGCGTCGGGACAAGTCTGGGAAGCCTCAGCCGCCAGGCAGCCGAAGAGCTTGGTCTTGATAGCCAGGTGCAGGTAGCGCCCGGCATGATCGACGCCTATGCCGGCGCATTTGGCGTTCTCGGCGGGGTTTGCGGCGGCGCGTCCGAAGGCTTGAAGCTCGAAACCAGCGTGGCGCTGATCGGCGGCACGTCGAGCTGCATCGTCGCCTTCACGAAAGATTCCAAGCCCGGCCGCAGCCTCTGGGGTCCCTATTACGAGGCGATATTGCCCGGCCATTGGTTGGTAGAAGGCGGGCAATCGGCGGCGGGCGCGTTGCTCGACCATATCGTGCTGATGCATGCGGCCGGCGGTGAACCGACGGCGGAGCTGCACGGCCGCATCATCGCCCGCGTCGGCGAGCTGCGCAGCGAGACCGAGGGCGATATCGCTCCGAACCTCCACGTCCTGCCGGATTTCCACGGCAACCGCTCGCCGCTCGCCGACCCGCACGCGACCGGTGTCATCAGCGGGCTGACGCTTGACACCTCCTTCGACGGCCTCTGCCGGCTCTACTGGCGCACCTGCGTCTCGATCGCGCTCGGCATAAGGCACATTCTCGATGCGCTATCGGGCTACGGCTACCGCTTCGAAACCCTCCACGTCACCGGCGGCCACGTCAACAACCTGCTGCTGGTCGAGCTCTACGCCGACGTTACCGGCCGTAAGGTGGTGATCCCGGAAAACCGCGACGCGGTGCTGCTCGGCACGGCGATGGCCGCCGCCGTTGCCGGCGGGGTGTTTGGTTCGTTGTTCGAAGCGGGGCAGGCCATGGATGCAGGCGGGACGGAGCGGCTGCCGGACCCGGCGCGGGCAGAGCAGTACGGGCTGGATTACCGGCGGTTCCTGGCGATGGTCCGGCATCGGGATGAGTTGCGGGGGATGGGGTAGGCTGGAGTGCTTAAATGCCCTTTGCGGGGATTAGATGTTACGGCGCGACGTAATCAGAGAGAGAATATTATCCTTTCAAGGCCTTTTTCAGGCGCTTTTCCACTGCCTTCATGTCTACGTCCTTCGAATACCAAGCCTTTCCGCCTGTGATCTGGTCGAGTTCGTCGAACCAATCAAGCGCGGTTTTGATATGAGAACGGGCAAGGCGCTTGGGCTGTAGCACCTCCATCAGGTCGGTAAGAAATATTACGAGCATCCGCATGCGAATAATTCTAAAATCTCCGTCCCGGTCTAAGTTGTCAAAAAAAAGCGCTGCTTGATGAAACCAGCGAGCGCTATCGGAGCCAACGGGCCTCTTTTGAAGAATTTCGAAAAATGCACCAAAATCTATTAGACAAAGTTCCTTTTGACCGTCTGCCATGCGGCAGCCGATGGCCCGCAGCTCCTCTCTAAAAATCAAACAATCGCGCCATTTGTGAATGTCTGGATGTTGATTGACCCATCCATCTGCGATGGCACTTCGGACATTGCGTAAGGATGATTCGAGAAGATGATTTCGATCGAGCGCTTCGACATCGAGAGTTCCGATATCACGCCGGTACAACTCGATCCATCCCAAAAAACTGCACAGACGATATACGTTACTAACGAACCGATATTGATAATAGTGATTCCCGGCAAGTGCATGGGAGTCTCTACTAATCTCTTTATGTAAAAGATCGATCCCAAATCTCTCTATAGTGCAATTTGGCCGGGATAATCCGTAAAAACGGCCGGAAAGCTCTTCGGCCGCGAGGAAAATTGGAAGCTGATAGCGGCGATAGACAAGAATTAGGGTTTGGTGGGCTTTCCAACGCTCGAATGAGCGTACTGCCAATACGTCTTTCAGATAGAGAGCTATGAGATTGCCGAATATGGTGACGAAGGAGCCAATTACGGTGAAGGTCAAAATTTGCGAAATCTGTATTCCAAACACAGGTTATCCTTCTCGCTGTTTTTGAGCATAAGCAACTTTTGAGAGAATGTATGTTTTCTGCAATTTTACAAGCGTGTGCTTTGTATGGGGCGTGTCAGCATCTGGCTGTTTACGTGACGCATTTCACATCGTAGCAACTGCACGAACATTGACGTTGTTTGGTAGGGATACCGCCCCTCCTTGCTCCCCCGCCCCCGCAAACCTACATGTCTCCCGCCAACCTGGAGACGCCGATGATTTTCGACGCCGCGAGACTTTCGCTCACGAACCTTTTCGCACCCGAGACCCGAGCGGTGTTTTGGAAGACGCTGGGGCTCACCGCCCTCGTGCTGGTCGGTCTCTGGTTCGGCCTGCGCGAAGTCTTCATCCTTTATGCCTGGCCGTGGTTTGCTGCCTTCTTCCCCGATCTGCCGGATTGGGCGAGTTGGCTCACCCTGTTTGCGGCGATCGCTGCCAGCATCGGGCTGGCGCTGGCGCTCGCTCTGCTGATCGCGCCGATCACGGCGCTGATCGCCGGGCTGTTCCTCGACGACGTCGCCGAAGTGGTCGAGAAGCGCGACTATCCAAACGATGCACCCGGCAAAGCGATGCCGCTCGCCCAGGCGATCATCGGCTCGATCCAGTTTCTGGGCGTCGTCATCGTCGGCAATATCGTCGCCCTTTTCCTGCTGTTCATTCCCGGCATCAACCTGATCGCCTTCTTCATGGTGAACGGCTACCTGCTCGGTCGGGAATTTTTCGAATTCGCGGCGATGCGGTTCAGAACGCCTGCGGAAGCACGCGCCTTCCGCTCGAAACATTCATCCACCGTGTTCATGGCAGGCCTTTTGATCGCCTGTTTCCTGGCAATCCCGATCGTCAACCTGCTGACGCCGCTGTTTGCCGCCGGCCTGATGGTGCATCTTCACAAGGCAGTCTCGAAGCGCGATTCCGCGTTCAAGCTTTAGCCGGGCAGGGCGGAAACGCTGTAGAGGGCGGCGAATTCGGCGCTCGGCGGGATCGGCGTGATGATGTCGATCAGTACGCCGTTCGGATCGGCGGTGATGAAATGCCGCTGGCCGAAGTCCTCGTCCCGGATGTCGCGGCGGATCGGCAGCCCGGCCGCCTTCAGGCGCTCATAGACCGCGTCGACATCCTCCACCTCGAAGTTCAGCAACAGTCCGGACACGTGTCCGCGTCCGGCTTCCGGGATCGTCTCGTGGCTGCCGTCGAGAATCGCGAGCTTCACGTGCTCGCTCTCCTTCGATTGGAGATGCACGTACCAGTCAGCGGAAAACAGCGGTTCGAAGCCGAAGTGCTCGGTGTAGAAGGATGCCGTTCCGGCGATGTCGCCGGTCATGATGACGGGGTAGTAGCTGGTCGCTCTCATGGCTTTCGGTTCTTCGGTTTTCTTGATACATTCAGTCTGTATGTTTTATAGATACATTCTGTCTGTATGTAAATTGGGGATGGAGAAATGGGACGCAGCAATCGCGAACGCACCGATGGGACGCGGACGGCCTTGCTGGATGGGGCTCGGGCGCTCTTCGTCGAGAAGGGCTATGCGGAAACCGCTACCCCTGAGATCGTCGCGGCGGCCAAGGTCACGCGCGGCGCTCTCTACCATCACTTCACTGACAAACGGGCTTTGTTCTGGGCGGTGATAGAGCGCGAGGCGAATGACGTCGCGGCGGACATCGAGGCGCGTTCAGCCGAAGCTTCCTCGGCCCGGGAAGCCCTCCTGCAGGGTGCTTCCGCCTATTTCGATGCGATGACTGTGCCAGGGCGAACGCGGTTATTGCTACGGGAGGCGCCGGCCCAGATGGCGAGCGGTCCCGGGAAGGGTGGGGACCCGGCCGAGTCCAGCCTCAAGGCGGGGCTTTCCCATCTGCTTGCCGGCTCCAAAGCGCTGCCGCTTCTCGATCCGCTGACTGTGCTGGTCTCGGCGGCCTTTGAGCGGGCGGCGATCGCCATCGATTGCGGCGGCAATCGCGCGGACTACGAGGCGGCGATTGCGGCTCTACTCGACGGCCTCGCCGATTAGCTGCTGCGGCAGTTCCACAAGCGGCGCCGGCACGTCGACGGTCTTTTCCGGAGAGCGGCAGAGATCGGCGATGACGCAGCGCTCGCATTCCGGTTTTCGCGCCTTGCAGCAATAGCGCCCATGCAGGATCAGCCAGTGATGGGCGTGGAAAAGATACTGGTCGGGGATCACCTTCAACAGGTTTTCCTCCACCTCATCCGGCGTCTTACCCGGCGCCATCAAGAGCCGGTTGGCGATGCGGAAGACATGCGTGTCGACCGCCAGCGTCGGCACGCCGAAGGCCATCGACATCACCACGTTGGCCGTCTTGCGGCCGACGCCCGGCAAGCGGATCAGTTCTTCGCGCGTCCTCGGCACTTCGGAACAGAACTCGTCGATCAGCATGCGACAGAGCGCGATGACGTTCTTCGCCTTGTTGCGATAGAGCCCGATCGTCTTGATATATTGGGTGACCCCTTCTTCGCCGAGCGCCAGCATCTTTTCGGGCGTATCGGCGACCTTGAACAGCGCCCGCGTCGCCTTGTTGACGCCGGCATCGGTCGCCTGGGCGGACAGTGCCACCGCCACCACCAGTGTGAACGGATTTACGTGCTCCAGCTCACCCTTCGGCTCCGGCCGCTGCACCGAAAAGCGCCGAAAGATTTCCTCCATCTCCGCTTTCGAATAGGCGGATTTGAAGCGCTTGGGTTTGGTCGCCGCTTTGGGTGCGGCCCTGCGCTCGGGCGCGTGATTTGACTTTTGCGAAGTGCTGGTTTTGGATCTGATCTTTGGAGTCGCCATATGCCTGTATAGGCATCCCGCAGGAGGGAAATCAACGTGGACGTTTCCGAGGATCAGCCTGTTTTCGCAGCCGAACTGACGCCCTACCGTTCGCTCGGCAGAACTGGCTTTCGGGTCGTGCTGGTGCTGACGGGCGGCATCTGCCTTCTCTATGGCGGCTTTTTCCTGATCACCGGCGCCTATCCGATCGGCTTCTTCTTCGGGCTCGATTTCCTCGGCCTCTACATCGCGCTGAAGATGAGCTACCGCTCGGGCCGCGCGCGCGAGGAAGTGACCATCTCGCGCAGTAACCTGTCGATCCGGAAATTCTCGCCGGCGGGACGTGTGGTGGAGCATCGCTTCAATCCGTTCTGGGCGCGCTTCAACGTCCGCCGCCACGAGGAGTTCGGCATCACCTCCATGTCTGTGACGGGCGAGGGGCGCGGCACCGATATCGGCTCTTTTCTCAATCCGGATGACCGGGAAAGTTTCGCCAAAGCCTTCAAGGGTGCGCTCGCCACGGTCAAACAACGGATCTGAGCGGCGAGAAAACCGGCGATCGGGCAAGAAACGGGTGGTTTCGGCGAAGCCGAAGGCGCATTTGGAGGGCATATCAGTTGCCCAGCGATTGTTTGCGCGCCCACAGCTTCGGCTTCATCGGCGTGCGGCGCTGTAAAGGAGACAAGCCATGAATGCTCTCGCCCAGATCGATTCGCCGCCCATCGACGTGACGCCCGAGGGCTCCGATTACGAAACCGTCCGGCGCGTCATCGAGATGATCACGCTCGACTATCGCGATCAGCCGTCGCTCGACGCGATCGCCTCGGAGCTCGGCCAGTCGCCGACGCAGCTGCAGAAAGTGTTCACCCGCTGGGCCGGGCTTTCGCCGAAGGCCTTCCTCCAGGCCGTCACCCTCAACCATGCCAAGCGCCTGCTCGGCAAGGAGGAACTGCCGCTGCTCGAAGCCTCCTACGAACTCGGGCTTTCAGGTCCGGGACGATTGCATGATCTGTTCGTCACTCATGAGGCGATGTCGCCCGGCGAATGGAAAGCGCGCGGCGGCGGCCTGACGATCCGCTACGGCTTCCATTCGTCGCCCTTCGGCCAGGCACTGGTCATGGCGACCGACCGGGGACTTTCGGGTCTCGCCTTTGCCGATCTCGGCCATGAGCAGGCGGCGCTCGACGACATGATGCGCCGCTGGCCGAATGCCGAATATGTTCCCGACCAGGAGATGACAGCACCCTATGTCGGCCGCGTCTTCGACCGTGCGAACTGGTCCTGCGATCAGCCGCTGAAGGTCGTGCTGATCGGCACCGATTTCCAGGTGCGCGTCTGGCAGAGCCTGTTGAAAATCCCGTTCGGCAAGGCCGTCACCTATTCCGACGTCGCCAACGATATCGGCCAGCCGACCGCCAGCCGCGCGGTAGGTGCGGCTGTTGGAGCGAACCCGATTTCGTTCGTGGTTCCCTGCCATCGGGCGCTCGGCAAGAGCGGGGCGCTGACGGGGTATCACTGGGGGCTGACGCGCAAGCGGGCGATCCTGGGCTGGGAAGCGGGGAATGCGTGAGGGGCCGAACGCTTGAGCTCAGCATTCAGGTTCCATTGCCGGGCCGCAAGCGGCAGATACCAAGTCGCCTGCAAAAGTCATGGGCGGCCTCTGAGGATTGCGGGATTGCCCATTGGGGCATATAAGTGATGCCTGAAATATAATCGTCGAAGGACGCGGTCAGGTGCATGAGCGCAGATACCAGAGATCGAAAAGCTTTCTAGGCGCCAAGATCGTCTTTAATGGCGATCATTCGGCCTTCGACTGCATCGTCAAGGAAATCTCAGCCGGCGGTGCATTGATCAAGATCGAGAACGCGTTGTCCGTGCCGGAAAGCTTCGGTCTCGCCCTGTCAGATGGTCGACGTTTCGAATGCGAAGTCCGCTGGCGGCGGATCAATTCCCTCGGAGTGGAGTTTCTGACCGCTGCTTGATAATCCGTCTGTTGAAGCGCAGCCTGTGTCAGGCCAACCCTTGTGCTCCCTAGGAAGGTTCGTTCAACCTTAACAACTCCTTCGCCGCCGTCTCATCCGTAATCAGCGTATTGCACCCGACCCTGCGGATCGTCGCGCGGATCGCCACCGCGCGGTGCGCGCCGCCGGAGGAGAGCACGATGTGTTTGGCCTGTCTCAGCGTATCCAGATCCACGGACATCACCCGCTCGTTCAGCTTGTGATCCACCGAGCGGCCTTCTTCATCGAGAAAGTTGAACATCGTGTCGCAGACGCAGCCCGCCGCGATCAGCCGATCAAGCTCGGCCTTGGAGATGAAGCCTTCCGACAGCGAGGTCGAATGTGGCCCGATATCGCCGCAGCTCACCACCGCCAGGTCGAGATTTTCGGCGAGATCGTAGATCGTGTTGAGCCCGCATTGCTCGATCAGTGCCCGCTTAGTCTTGACCGAGTCGACCAGAAGCGGCGCCAGGAACATGTAGCATTCGGCGCCCAGCTGGCCGGCGAAACGCCAGGTGTAGTCGATCGGATTGGTCTGGTGGACGGCGACGATGCCGCCGAGCAGCGAGACGACCTTGCAGTTCTCCCGCCGCGGCGGGCGAAAGCTGCCGAGCGAGGCGGTCATCGTGCGGCCCCAGCCGACGCCGATGGTCATGTCGTCCTGCACCACTTCGGAAAGGAATTGCCCGAGCGCCAGGCCGACCGAACTGGCGAGCGCCGCGGCGCTGCTGTCGCGCGGGGCGGGCACGACCACGGCCTCGTCCAGCCCGTAGGCCTTTTCCAGCCGGATCGCCAGTTCGACGCAGGTGTCGATGCCTTCGCTGATCCAGATCTGGACCTCGGAGCGCTTCATCGCCTCGTCGAGCAGGCGGATCACCGTCGAGCGGCTCAAGCCCAGCCGTTCGGCGACATCTTTTTGCGTCAATCCCTGGTTATAATAAAGCCATGCCGCCCGCAGCCGCATGGAGGCGGCTTCGGAATAGGCGGTATGGGTCTCGTGTCTGAGCCTAGCCAACGGGCCTCCCGGGACAATGATGGACAAGCCCCATGATATTTGTTCCAACTGACACATATGTCAATTCCGAAGAACAAATGTCTTGACTTTTTGACCGCCGGCAGGGGATAATTCTTGCCAACGCGCTGGAGGAGCCAAATCGCGCAACAGGCGTTTAGTTCTCCATATATCGAGGAATATTCGGATGACGTCTAAACTAGAGCAGCTTCGTTCCATGACCACGGTCGTTGCCGATACCGGCGACATCGAGGCGGTCGCCCGTTTGAAGCCCGTGGATTGCACCACCAACCCGACCATCGTACTCAAGGCGCTCGGCACGCCCATCTTCGCCGACAAAGTCAAGGAAGCGATTGCCTGGGGCCGCAAACAGTCGGGCAATCCGGACGCCGTCGTGTCCGCCGTCGCCGACCGTCTGGCGATCACTGTCGGTGCCGCCCTGTCCGAGCTGGTGCCGGGCCGCGTTTCGACCGAAGTCGATGCCGACCTGTCCTTCGACACGGAAGCGTCGATTGCCAAGGCTCGCCATATCATCGCCGCCTACAAGGAGCGCGGCATCGAGCGTGACCGCATCCTGATCAAGCTCGCCTCCACGTGGGAAGGCATCCGCGCCGCCGAAGTGCTGCAGAAGGAAGGCATCGACTGCAACCTGACGCTTCTCTTCAGCCAGGCCCAGGCAATCGCCTGCGCCGAAGCCAAGGTGTTCCTGATCTCGCCCTTCGTCGGCCGCATTCTCGACTGGTACAAGAAGTCGACCGGCCAGGATTATACGGCCGAGACCGATCCGGGCGTCGTCTCCGTGCGCGCCATCTACAATTACTACAAGGCGAACGGCATCAAGACGATCGTCATGGGCGCCTCCTTCCGCAACGCGGGCGAAATCGAAGCGCTGGCCGGCTGCGACCGCCTGACGATCAGCCCGGCTCTGCTCGATGAGCTCGACAAGGACACCGGCAAGCTGGAGCGCAAGCTCGTGCCGGAAACGTTCAACGCGGAGCCGTTGCAGTCGCTCGACGAGAAGTCCTTCCGCTGGATGCTGAACGAGGACGCGATGGCGACCGAAAAGCTGTCGGAAGGCATTCGCGCCTTCGCCAAGGACCTCGCGTCGCTGCGCCAGATCGTCAAGAAGGAACTGACCCTCGCCGCAGCCTGATACCAGCTTCCACCGCCGGCATGAAGAAAGGCCCGTCTCGCGACGGCCCTTTCTGTATTGGCAAATGCTCAAGTCCGCGCTCGGGATCAGTCCGGCTTTCTGCTGACGAACAGGCCGGTTTCCTTCTCCACCTCGAGCACGCCGTTGCCGCGCTCGAATGCAGCGGCGATTGCTTCCCGGAACGCGTCCAATTGAGCCTCGTCCGCGCCGTCGCCGTGCGGGTAGGAGGTTAGCGCCAGAAAGACATCCTCCGGCTCGGTGATCCGCATGTGTGCGGGGTGCTGGGAGAAGGCAACATTGCCAAACCGGGCACGCATCAGCTCCTCGGCCCTGTCGTATCCGAAAACGGCCGCGCTCGGATCGAATGGCTCGCTGCCGAACACGGTGGTAAGTTCGTAGATCCCGCGCATGTTGCCCATGCCGTTGGTAGTGACCGCCAGCCATCCACCGGGCTTCAGCACCCGGAACATTTCCGCGATTCCTGCTGCCGGATCGGGCAGGTGGTAGAGCATGTGCATGGCCACCACGAAGTCAAAGCTATTGTCCTCGAAGGGAAGGGAGGAAGCTTCCGCCTGACGGCCCGTGACCGATCCGAAGGGTAGGGACGTACAGCGCGCAAGGGCCTCTTCCACCATTCCGGAAGATTGATCGGCGAGCGTGAGGTCGAGATTTTCAGGTATATCGTTGATGACCGAGGCCCAGAACCAGGCGGGGCCGCAGCCGATATCGAGGACGCGGTCAGCAGGCCTCAGGGGCAGTTGCCGCGCAACCCAGGGAAACCAGCCGGTCTCGGCGATCGTATATTCCCTGTTGAGGCGCCCCCGAGCCGCCAGCTTGCGGCTGTCGGCATATTGAACGGCGTTGCCCGAGGTGATCGACGACATGGTGCCTCCTGCGGCGATGGCGGCCTGGCTTGCGCCACCAATATCATATCCCGGGAGTTTTGCAGTTTTGCAATCACAGGCTAGGTCTCCGGCGGCCGGTGACAGCCGCTGGAGAGGTGTTGCGAAGATCAGGCCGGCTGCGGCACGAGCTTGGCGGTGCCCGGCTTGCGCAGCAGCAGGACGGAAACCGCGGCGATCATGCACATCACGCCGGCGATCTGCAGGGCCGGCATGTAGGTGTTGAAACCGCTCTTCAAGTAGCCTGCGCCATAGGCCGCGGTGGCAGCGCCCAGCTGGTGCCCGGTGAACACCCAGCCGAACACCATGCCGGCCTTTTCGCGGCCGAATTTATCGGCGGCGAGCTTTACCGTCGGCGGCACGGTGGCGATCCAGTCCAGCCCGTAGAAGACGGCGAAGGCCGACAGTTCATAGAAGCTGAAGCCGGAGACGGAGAGGTAGATCAGCGACAGGCCGCGCAGCCCATAATACCAGAAGAGCAGGATGCGGTTGTCGTACCGGTCGGAAAGCCAGCCGGACATGATCGTGCCGAAGAAATCGAAGATGCCAAGCACGGCCAGCGTGCTGGCGGCGGCCAGCGGCGCCATGCCGAAATCGCCGCAGATCGAGATCCAATGGGTCTGGATAAGGCCATTGGTGGAGAGCCCGCAGACGAAGAAGGTGCCGAACAGAACCCAGAATGTGCCGCTGGCCGAGGCGCTCTTCAGCGTGGTGATCGGCGAGATCAGCGTGGTCAGCAGCTTGTGATCCTGCTTCGGTGACCTGGAGACGGTCGTCTCGCCATAGGCCGGCAGGCCGACGTCGGCGGGATGGTCGCGCATCAGTGCCAGCACGAGGATCATGGCGGCGCTGATGGCGAAGGCGGTCAGCGCCAGTGCCGTGCGCCAGCCATAGGTTTCGCTCAGGTCCGCCAAGAGCGGCAGGAAGACGAGTTGGCCGGTCGCGTTGCTGGCGCTCAACATGCCCATGACGAGGCCGCGACGTTGCGAAAACCAGCGGGAAGCTACCGTTGCGCCAAGCACCATGGCGGTCATGCCGGTGCCGACGCCGATGACGATGCCCCAAAGCGCCACCAGCTGCCAGACCTCGGTCATGAATAGTGAAACGACGATGCCGCTCAGGATCAGCGCCAGCGCGGTCGTGACGACCTGGCGGATGCCGAAATGGTTCATGAAAGCGGCGGCAAACGGAGCAAGCAGCCCGAACAGCAGCAAACGCACCGCCATGGCGGACGAGATGTCGGCGATATCCCAGCCGAACTCCTGATGCAACGGCTGGATCATCACGCCGGCCGAGCCCATGGCGCCGGCGGTCGCGAGCATCGTCAGGAATGTGGTGATGGCAACCACCCACCCGTAGTGCAGGTTTCTGGCCGCCATCCATTGGGCGGCGCGATTGGAGATCATGGTTCTGTCCCTTTCCTGGTCGTTGCCGCTCCGGCAGCGTGTAATTTTCGGGTATATGCCCGCTTTTGAATAAAAATCAGAGAGCCGCCAGCAGCTCCTGCAATTGTCTGGTTTTCTCGGCCCCGAGCCGGGCTTCGATATCGTCCTGGACGCTGTCCCAGAGCGGCGCGCCCTGCTTCAGGATCGCCGCACCCTTCGGCGCCACCGTCAGCATCGCCTCGCGCTGGTCCTCGCCATGGCCGATCGCCACCAGGCCCATACGCTCCAGCACCTTGGTATTACGGCCGACCGTCGAGCGGTCCAGTTCCACCTGGACGGCGAGATCGGTCAGCGAGATCGGCGCCAACCGGTTGATGTTGCGCAGCAGGCTGAACTGCCCGATGTTGACGCCAAGCGGCGCCAGGGCCTCGTCGTAATAGGACGAGACCTTTCGCGAGGCTTTGCGCAGCAGGATGCAGTGGCAGGTGTCGTTCGGCATAGAGCGGGTATATACCCGCGGTTCGATTTGCGCAAGAGGGGCGCATCAAAAGCTGGAACGTTTCGGAATGGCGCAGGCCGACCCGAAGAAAGACCTCCAGGGCACAAAAAGAATGGCCCGGCTTAAAGCTTCCTCAACAAGAATAGGCGACTATCCCGGCACTATTCCATCCTGTTGTTTTGCGTAGATATGGAGTTTGATCATGCCGGAGCTCGGCAAGTGAAGGGTCTGAAGTTCCGGTTTTCCAAGAAGCTCGTCTTCATCCTCATGGGCAGTATCGTCGTTCTCGGCGGTGGCAGCGGTGCGGCCGCTGTGCTCATCGGCACGGACAAGATCCTCGGCCCCTCCTATCTGGAGATCAACGGGCTCGAATGTACCGCGCTGGAGACGGTCAAGATCAAGCGCGATCAGCGTTACTGGATCCGCAAATACGTGGTGAGCGACGGAACCGGCGACGGTCTGGCGCGCATTCGCACGGCCTTGCGTGTCGCCAAGGCGGTCCAGGAAAAGGAAAAGGCGGATCTCGTCCAGGTGGCGATGATCGACAAGGCCGGCCCCCGCGATCGCGCTCAGATGCGCGGCCGTGCGATCGGTGCCCAGGTCGTCTATATTCCGGATCCCAACAAGGCGCCCGAAGGCGCCGACGTGCGGCCCTATTCAGCCTACTACCTCGACGGCGCGGCCAATTCGAACGGCGAATATTACGGCATGCGCATCGACCTGCCGCTCGAGGATGTCGAGACGCTCACCGCACGGCTGACCGACCACGCCGATTGCCTCGAACCTGTCGTCGCGGCGCCGGAAGGCGAGCACGGCGCTTCCGCCGGCCATGGCGAAAAGCCGAAGAGCCACGGAGCAATGAGCGAAAAGCCCGCTTCCGGTCATGGCGAGCCTGCAGCCGACCCGCATGGAGCGCCAGCCGAAGGCCATGGTGACGAAATTGCGGCCAAGGAAAACGGCGGTTTCTTCAGCTCCATCACCGGTATGATCTTCGGCTCGAAGGCGCAAGCGCCGGCAGAAGCCGCACATGCGCCCGAGGGCAATGCCGCCGCCGCTCAAACCCATGCCGCTGCTCCGGCTGCCGCCGCCCATCCGGCTCCGGCCGCCGCTACGCATCCGGCACCTGCAGCACAGAACAAGGTTGCCGCCGGTCAGGGCCAAGGCAAGCAGAAGCCGGCCGCACCTGCCCAGGTCGCGTCCGCCGAACCGAAAAAGCAAGAGGGTGGTTTTCTCGCCTCGATAACCGGCATGTTCTCCGGCAGCGGCGAACAGGGGAAGGCCGACGCACCACAGGCCGCAGCCCAGACCGCCGCCAAGCCAGCAGAGCCCGCGCCTGCGCCACGTACGTCTGCGGAAGGCGGCAAGCGCTGGTCCAAGCAGACCGATGGCGATGCGGTTCGTTCCGACGCCAAACCGCCGGAAACGGCGCATGCGGAAGCAGCCCCGGCCAAGACCGCCGGCTCAACGGACGCGGACGCCGCCGGCGCCGAATGGCTCGCAAAGCTCAGGGGCCAACCGGCTCCAGCCGCACCCGCAAAACCCGCTGAGGCGGCGTCAGCTTCGGATGCGAAGGGCCCGGCTGAGAAGGTCGTGCATTGAGAGGGGAATAAACCGAGCTCTCCGTCGTCATCTCGGGCTTGACCCGAGAATCCAGAGTTCGCACCGCCTAGTCCGTGGATCCTCGGGTCGAGCCCGAGGATGACGACCGTGGCGGCCTAGGTGGCCGTGGTGGCCTTGGTGGCGGAGGCGAACCCTATCAATCCGCCTTCGCCCGGCGGGCCGGGAACAGGATCACGTCGCGGATCGACGGCGAATCCGTCAGCAGCATGACGAGGCGGTCGACGCCGATGCCGAGGCCGCCGGCAGGCGGCATGCCCTGGTCGATCGCATCCAAAAACTCGTCGTCGAGCTGCTTGTCCTTTTCGCCGCGGGCATGCGCCTGTTCGAGCTGCTCGACCATGCGCTTGCGCTGTTCTTCCGGGTCATTGAGCTCGGAGAAAGCGTTGCCTAGTTCCCAGGCGTTGCAATAGGTCTCAAAACGTTCGACGAGGCGCGGTTCGCCCGGGACTTCCTTGGCGAAGGGCGAGATGTCCTTCGGGAAATGCGTCACGTGGCTCGGCTGGATCAGCGTGCCCTCGACCTTTTCCTCGAAGATGAAGGCAAGGCATTCGCCCCAGGTCCAATCCTTCTCGACCGCGAAGCCGGCGGCCTTGGCGGCGGTGCGGGCTTCCTCGTCGGTCTTCATGGCAAGGAAGTCGATACCGGTCGCCTCCTTCACCGCATCGGGCATCGGCACGCGCTTGAACGGGCCCTTGAAGGACAGTTCCTTGTCGCCGAACTTCACTTCGGTCGTACCATGGATGGTCATGGCCAATGTCGAGAACATGCGCTCGACGAGGTCCATGATGTCCTCGTAGTCGGCATAGGCCCAGTAGCACTCCATCATCGTGAATTCGGGATTGTGCCGGGTCGAGACGCCTTCGTTCCGAAAATTGCGGTTGATCTCGAATACCTTGTCTGTGAGGCCCGAGACCAGCGTGCGCTTCAGAAACAGTTCCGGCGCGATGCGCAGGTACATGTCGAGCTTCAGCGTGTTGTGATGGGTCTTGAACGGCTCGGCTGTCGCGCCGCCGTAGACCGAATGCAGCATCGGCGTCTCGACTTCCATGAAGCCGTCGTTTTCCATGAAGCGGCGGATGCCCGAGACGATGCGGCTGCGCTGCTGGAAGCGGAGCTTCGACTCTTCGTTGGTCATGATGTCGAGATGGCGCTTGCGGTAACGCAGCTCGACATCCGACAGGCCATGCCACTTCTCCGGCATGGGGAGCAGCGACTTGGTGAGCATGGTGATGTTCTGGGCGTTGATGGTCAGCTCGCCGCGCTTGGTGCGGCGCACGACGCCTGTGACGCCGATGATGTCGCCGATATCGACCATCGGCAAAAGGTCGCGGGCTTCCTGCGGGGTGGTATCCTTGTGCGAGAAGATCTGCACCTTGCCCGATGCGTCATGGATATCCATGAACATGCCGGAATTGCGCGAGGAATAGACCCGGCCGGCGACGGTGACGATGTCCTGTGTCTCGACGTCCGCTTCCAGGTTTTTGTATTTCTCGGCCAGCTCCGCATTGGTCATCGTCCGGTGGAAATGCGCCGGATAGACATCGCCGATCTTTTCACGCAGCAAAGCGAGTTTCTGGGCGCGCACCTGGGTGGCGTCGGAGGAGAGGGCGGTTTCGGTCGTGTTCTCGGTCATCGTGTTTCGCCTTCTTCGGGCTGTCTTCGTTGGGGTTACCCCCCCTCTGTCCTGCCGGACATCTCCCCCTCAAGGGGGGAGATCGGATGAAGCACTCTCATCGTCCTGTCTTCGTCGCCGCATGCTGAGCATTCGACGTTTGTTGGGCGCAAGTCTGTGCCTCTTGTGATCTCCCCCCTTGAGGGGGAGATGTCCGGCAGGACAGAGGGGGGTATTTCAGAATGCCGTCGTTAGCGACAGCACTCGAGTGTTATTTCCCGTCGCCCACCATGGATGCCACCACTGTCGCTGCAATCTTCAGCCTCTGGCGCACCACGGACCGGCCGAGCAGCGCCATCGAATCGAACAACGGCAGCGAGCGCGACGAACCAGACATGGCGACGAACAGCGGCGGGGTGACGACACGCAGTTTCTTGGCGAGCTTGTCGGCCACGGCGCGCAGTTCAGCGTCGATCGTCTCGACATTCCATTCCAGGATCTTTTCCAGATCCGTCTGAACGGTGGTGAGGATTTCAAGCGTCTCGGCGGGGCTGGTCTTCAGGCCTGCAAACGAGGCCGGCGTCAGGCCGACATCGGAGGACAGCAGGAAGCCGGCAAGGTTCGGCAGTTCGCCGAGCTTGGAAATGCGGCTCTGCGAGTGTTTCAGGCCTTCCGTCAGCCGGCTGTTCTCCATGGCCCATTCCAGCGTGCGGGCGACGAATTCGTCCGGCGTCAGCTTTTCGCGGATCCAGCGGCCGTTCAGCCAGTCGAGCTTCTGGATGTCGAAGATCGCGCCGGCCTTGGAGAGGTTGTCCGGATCGAACTTCTCGATGAGCTCGTCCATGGTCAGCATCTCTTCGCCTTCGGCGATCTGGATGAAGAACAGGCCCAAAAAGTTCATCAGCGCTTCCGGCAGGTAGCCGAGCGCGGAATAATAGGAGATCGAGGTCGGGTTCTTGCGCTTCGACAGCTTCGACTTGTCGGCATTCCTCATCAGGGAGAGGTGCATGAACACCGGCTGCTCCCACTCGAAATAGCGATAGAGCAGGATATGTTTCGGCACCGATGCCAGCCATTCTTCGCCACGCGCCACGTGGGTGATCTTCATCAGATGGTCGTCGATGACGTTCGCCATATGGTAGGTCGGCATGCCGTCGCCCTTGATCAGCACCTGCATGTCGACCGAATCCCACGGGATCGAAACGTCGCCGTAGACGCCGTCATGGAAATCGCAGGAGCCCTCTGTCGGGATCTTCATGCGGATGACCGAGCCTTCACCGGCCGCCATCTTGGAGGTCACTTCCTCGGCCGTCAGGTTCAAGCAAAGACCGTCGTATTTCGGCGGCTTGCCGGCGGCGCGCTGGCCTTCGCGCATCTGCTCGAGCCGCTCGGGCGTGCAGAAGCAGCGGAAGGCATGGCCCTTGTCGAGCAGCTGCTGGGCGTAGGGCTGGTACATGTCCTTACGGTCGGACTGGCGGTAGGGACCATAGGGACCGCCGACATCCGGGCCTTCCGCCCAGGTCAGGCCCGTCCAGCGCAGCGCGTCCAGAACCTTGTCCTCGAATTCTTGCGTCGAGCGCGTCGCATCGGTATCCTCGATGCGCAGGATGAATTCGCCGCCGTGTTTCTTGGCGAAGAGATAGTTGAAGAGCGCGATATAGGCGGTGCCGACATGCGGCTCGCCGGTCGGCGAGGGGGCGATGCGGACGCGGGGCTTCGTGGCGATCATGAAGAATGCTCTATCTGTGGCGGCCGGGAAGGCGCCAAGCCTGTTTTTGAAATGCGGATTGGCGCAGGCTTAGGCCATATTCAGCCGCAAGCGTCAAGGTTTTTGGCCCTGAACCTTACCTTACCGGCCAAACATAGAGCAGTGCCGGCACGCTGACGAGGATGATCAGGAAAGAAAGCGGCAGACCGAGGCGGGGATAGTCGGAGAACTTGTAGCCGCCGGGGCCGAAGACCAGCGTGTTGCACTGGTGGCCGACCGGGGTGAGGAAATCGCAGCCGGCGCCGATCGCCACCGCCATCAGAAACGCCTCCGGCCGAAAACCGAGACTGGTGCTCGCGGCGATCGGGCCCATCAATGCGGAGACGAGTTCAAAGTTCCGGCGCGACTGATCGACAGGGCGCCCGTCCACTGGACAACCGGTGCCGCTTCGATAGGGTGTCGCGGCAAAACGACCAGATTGTTTTAAATGGAGATTTGTCGATGACTGATGTTTTGAACGTGCCGGTGAAGCTGGCCGATGGCCGCGAGACCACGCTTTCGGAATACAAAGGCAAGGTGATGCTGGTCGTCAACGTTGCCTCGAAATGCGGCCTGACCAAGCAGTATGAAGGCCTCGAAAAACTCTACGAAGACAAGCGCGGCGATGGTTTCGTGATCACCGCTTTCCCGGCCAACAACTTCAAGGGCCAGGAGCCCGGCACGGATGCCGAGATCGTCGAATTCTGCCAGCTCACTTACGATGTAAAATTCCCGATCTTCTCGAAGATCTCCGTCAAGGGCGAGGACAAGCACCCGCTCTACCAGGGCCTCACCGGCTCCGGCGTGCCGACCACCGGCGACGGTCCGATGAAGGAAAAGCTGCGGGGCTTCGGCATGGAAGTCGAAGACGGCGAGATCGTCTGGAATTTCGAGAAATTCCTGATCGGCCGCGACGGCGAGATCAAGGCCCGCTTCGCGCCCGATGTCGACGCGCAGGACAGCCGGCTGGTCGAGGCGGTCGAAAGGGAACTGGCGAAGAGCTGAGCGGCCCGGCAAAGCCGGAGCAATTCTTTGCCTTCCAACTAGGCCGCTTCAGTGATCGCCATTTCTGCCGTGATGCGATCCCAGGGAACCTTGACCAGACCCTCCGCGGTCTTTTCGATTAGACCGACCTCGGCCAGGGCGACCACGTCGGCATGGACCCCGCGATAATCCCGCTTCAGGGAATGAGCGAGCTGGCGGATCGAGGAGGTGCCAGCCGCTTTCAGGGCGCGCAGAAGCCGCCAGCGATTGGCGGTCAGCACCTTTAAGAGAAGATCCATGCTTTCGAAGGCAATCTCGCCCGGCTGCAGGCTGAAATCGCCGGCGTCGATCCGCGCTCCAGCCCTTGTCGCGTTTTCGAAAAACGCGTCCATATTAGAAACGTGAATCCGAACTTCGCTCATACCTTCAACTCCCGGCGGACATCGTCTTCGAAATCCCCGATCATCCGTTCGAGGCTCTCGAAACGATAGGGTTCCTCATGATCGCGATAATGGCGGTGATCGCCTTTCCCAAATTCGTTGTCGTAGCCAATAATTCGCTCTCCCGGGCGTCCGAAGAAAAGCGAATATTTCAATCCATGTGGACGTTCCGCGTTGGGATCCGGAAGCTGCCAGACCTTCATCTGGATGATCCTTCCATCATCCAGATGAAATTTCCGATCCATGATTAAGGTCGCTCGCGCCATTTGATGCTTTATCTAGCATATGCTGAATATGGCATCAAGGCGATGCTCGACTTGACGGAAGGGAAACGTCACCATCAGTGCAGCGTCGTCCCGCTGCCCTTTTTCTTCTTGCGGGCGTTGCGCGCCACCATGTTGAGCACCTCGACGCCGGCGGAAAAGGCCATGGCGGCGTAGATATAGCCCTTGGGCACGTGCACGCCAAAACCTTCGACGATCAGGGTGCCGCCGATCATCAGCAAAAAGGCGAGCGCCAGCATGACGATGGTCGGGTTCTTCTCGATGAAATTGGCAAGCGGAGTGGCGGCGATCAGCATCACCGTGACGGCGGCGATGACGGCGACGACCATGATCGGCAGGTGAGGGGTCATGCCGACGGCGGTGATAATGCTGTCGATCGAGAAGACGAGATCGAGCAGCAGGATCTGGCCGATTGCAGATGCGAAGCTCATCTTGAGCACGTCCTTGCCGGCGCCGACCAGGTCTTCCTTGTGGTCGTCGACATCGACGGAGTGGTGGATTTCCTTGGTCGCCTTCCAGACAAGGAAAAGGCCGCCGGCGATCAGGATCAGGTCCTTCCAGGAGAAACCATGGCCGAAGGCCTCGAAGATCGGGTTGGTAAGCTGGACGATCCAGGCGACGGTGCCGAGCAGGGCGAGACGCATGACGAGCGCCAGGCCGATGCCGATCCTGCGGGCGCGTTCGCGGCTTTCGGGTGGCAGCTTGTTGGTGAGGATCGAGATGAAGATCAGGTTGTCGATGCCGAGCACGACTTCCATGACGACGAGGGTGACGAGCGCCACCCAGGCGGCCGGATCCTGAACCAGCGCGACGATATCCTGCATCAACATTCCCTTCTTTCAATCGCAAGGCGTAATTGCCGTCCCGATTTAAGGACTGGAGATGCAAAGACAAGAGGAGGTTGCGTTACAACCTCCTGAAATCAGGCATGTTCTTTGGTTTTTGTCGTCACGGAAGCGTTATGCAGGCCGTAGGCTGCCATGAATACCCGGATCGCCCCCGTAACAGCACGGTCGATTTCGCGGAAGGGCGGCACGTCATCGAGATCGCCAAACAGGCGGAACTTGAAAAATGTGCCGCTCGACATATCGATGAACTGACGCGCCGCCAGGTCCGTATCCTCGATCTTCAGATTGCCGAGCGCGATATGACGCTTAAGGAAATCCTCAAGAACTGTGCGTACGTTTTGAGACGGTGAGTTGAAGAAGTGATGACAGATGTTTGGAAGACGATCGACGACGCCGATGACGGTGCGCATCGCGCCGATCACCTGCGGAGAGGTGATATGGGTCACAAATCCCATCCCGAAGCGGTAGAGACCGTCCTCGACTTCCTCACTGCCTGCGAGGATGTCGCGCATACGCAGGGTGATCCGCTCGCGTTCGCGCGCCACGATCGCCCCGAACAGGTCTTCCTTGTTCTGGAAGTAAACGTAGATCGTGCCTTTAGAAACGCCCGCCTCGCGGGTGATGTCGTTCATGCTCGCCGCGTCGAAGCCGAGCTTCATAAAGACGCTCTTTGCCCCGTCGATAATCTGTTCGCGTTTCGCCGGGTCTTCGCCCGCTGCGAAACGTCCGGCGGCAATCGGATCGTTTTTTTCCAGTTTCCTTGTCTGCCTGGCCATTTCGATGCCCTTTTTTAACCTTTTCGAACCGAGCGGTTCGATTGCTCTTGATATGTGTCATCGAAAGGTCTAAGTCAAGGTCGCTGAACCGATCGGTTCGATGAAATAAGACGCTCCCAAGACGGTATATGAAGATGACGGCCTCTCACAATACCGGCGCATTGCGCGCCGTGACGACGGAAAATGTCGACCTTTCGGAGGCTGAAGCCCGCAAGGCTTCGCCTGCGGCTGAACAGCCTGCGGCTGCCGAGGCGATTGCGGCCCCGGCCGCTGCCAAAGCGCCGGAAAAGAAGAAGCGCCGCGGTCTCCTGCTGCCGATCATCGCGCTTGCCCTCCTTGGTGGCGCCGGCTGGTACGGCTATAACTGGTGGATCGACGGCCGGTTCCTGGTTTCGACGGACGATGCGTATGTCGAAGGCGATATCGCGGTCATCTCGCCGAAGGTTTCCGGTTACGTCGCCAAGGTGAACGTCGTCGAGAACCAGGCCGTCAAGGCCGGCGATTCGCTCGTCACGCTGGACGACGGCGACTACCAGCTCGCACTTCGCAAGGCGCAGGCCGCCATAGAATCCGCCAATCTCGCAGTGTTGCGGATCGACGCGCAGATCGTCGGCGGCGAAGCGGCGCTGAAGCAGTCCCAGGCCCAGCAAGGCGCTCTCGAAGCTGCTGTCCGCGGCGCCGAGATCATCCAGAAGCGCGCGACGAGCCTGCAGGCAAGCGCCGTCGGCACCGCCGCCGCGCTCGACAGCGCCCAGATTGCGCTCGAACAGGCCCGCGCCAATCTCGTCGCCGGCCAGGCCGCGGTTGCCTCGGCTCAGGCCAATATCGGCCTTCTGCATGCGCAGCGCGACGAAGCGGTCAACACGATCCGCACCCAGGAGCTCGCCCGCGACCAGGCCCAGCGCGATCTGAACTTCACGGTCCTGAAGGCGCCTTATGACGGCGTCATCGGCAATCTCTCTGTCCAGACGGGCGATCTCGTCTCGACGGGCAAGCGGCTCGCGTCGTTGGTGCCGCTGACCGAGCTCTATATCGAGGCGAATTTCAAGGAAACTCAGCTTGGCCATCTGCAGCCGGGTTCCAAGGTTCGCGTGCATGTCGATGCCTATGACGATCACAACATCACCGGCACGGTCGTGTCGATCGCGCCGGCTTCCGGTGCCGTCTTCTCGATGCTGCCGCCGGAAAATGCGACCGGCAACTTCACCAAGGTCGTGCAGCGCGTTCCGGTGCGCATCTCGATCCCCAAGGAAGACCTGGAGCGTCAGCATCTTCGCGCCGGCCTGAGTGTCGTCGTCGACGTCGACACCCGCACTGCGCCTGGCATCGGCGCTGTCGCTGCCAAGTAAAGAGAACCAAGGAGAGCGGCCATGGCAGGAGCAACAGCCACGGCGGGCGCATCCCCTATGGCGATGCCCGCCGACCAGCCGATGGACAGACGCAAGCTCATCGCCTTCTTCGCGATGGTCTTCGGCATGTTCATGTCGATCCTCGACATCCAGATCGTCTCGGCTTCGCTCGCGGAAATCCAGGCCGGCCTTTCCGCCGGTTCGGATGAAATCGCCTGGGTGCAGACCTCCTACCTGATCGCCGAAGTGATCATGATCCCGCTGTCGGGAACGCTGGCGCGTATCATCTCGACGCGCTACCTCTTCGCCATCTGTGCCGCGGGCTTTACGCTGTCCAGCATCCTTTGCGCCACCGCGACGAATATCGACCAGATGATCGTCTACCGCGCCATCCAGGGCTTCATCGGCGGCGGCATGATCCCCTCTGTCTTCGCTGCGGCCTTCACCATCTTCCCGCCGTCGAAGCGCAGCATCGTGTCGCCGATCATCGGACTTGTCGCGACGCTCGCGCCAACCATCGGCCCGACGGTCGGCGGGTACCTTTCCAATTCCTTCTCCTGGCATTGGCTGTTCCTGGTCAACGTCATCCCCGGCATCATCGTGACGGCCGTCACCTTTACGCTGATCGACTTCGACAAGCCGCAGCTTCAACTGATGAAGAAATTCGACTGGTGGGGGCTTGCTTCCATGGGTGTCTTCCTCGGCGCGCTGGAATACGTGCTGGAAGAGGGCAACAACAAGGACTGGTTCAGCGACGACAAGATCGTCGTCGGTGCGGTCCTGGTCACTGTTGGTGCGGTGGTGTTCTTCTGGCGGGCCTTCAAGGTCGAGTTCCCGATCGTCGATCTCCGAGCATTCAGCAACGCCAATTTCGCCTTCGGATCGCTGTTCTCCTTCATCATGGGCGTCGGGCTTTACGGGCTCACCTATCTCTATCCGCTTTATCTCGGCCGCATCCGTCATTACGATTCGCTGATGATCGGCGAGACCATGTTCGTCTCGGGTATCGCCATGTTCGTCTCCGCGCCGCTCGTCGGGAGGCTATCGAGCAGCGTGGACCTGCGCATCCTGATGGCGGTCGGTTTCGGCGCCTTCGCGATGGGCACCTACCTGATGACCGGCATTACCGCCGACTGGGATTTCTACGAACTGCTTCTGCCGCAGATCCTGCGCGGGTTCGGGATGATGATGTGCATGGTGCCGATCAGCAATATCGCGCTCGGAACGCTCACACCGCAACGTATCCAGGGCGCTTCCGGTCTCTTCAACCTGACGCGTAATCTCGGCGGCGCGGTCGGTCTTGCGATCATCAATACGGCTTTGACCCAGCGCTCCGACGAGCATTATGCCCGGCTTTCGGAGCATGTGAACTACGGCAATCCGGCTGCGCTGAGTTGGCTCGACAACGTCGGCGCCAATTACAATGCCTTGGGTCTCGACGGCGGCGCCGTGGCGCTCCAGAAGATCTCCGGCATCATCACCCAACAGGCCCTGCTGCTGTCCTTCATGGATGTGTTCTTCATCCTGACGGCGCTGTTCGGAAGCCTGATCTTCTTTGTCTTCCTCATCGCCAAGCCAGGCCGCCCCGCGGGCGCCGGTGGCGGCGGGCATTAAATTCCAGCATTCCACCGCCGGGAAGAGGGCCGCCACACACGTGACGGCCTTTTTCTTTGGCGTCCAGCGTTGTTGAAACACGTACCTCAAATTTTGATTTACGTACCTCAGAATTTCCGCTAACACGGTCGGCGGAGGAATTCATGAAGCCCACAGTTCATGACATCGCAAAGATTGCGGGCGTCAGCCTTGCGACCGTCGACCGGGTTCTCAACGGCCGGCCGGGCGTGCGTTCCGTCACCCGCGGCAAGGTGGAGGAGGCAATCGCCTCGCTCGGTTATGTGCGCGATCTCGCCGCCGCCAACCTTGCCAAAAGCCGGACCTATTCCTTCGTCTTCATCCTGCCGGCCAACGACAATTCCTTCATGATCGGCCTCACAGAGGAGGTGCGCGGCGCGGTCGCCCGGTCCAGCTTCGAGCGCACCGATATCCGCATCGTCGACGTACCGCCCTTCGACCCTGACGCGCTGGTAGCAGCCCTTGAGGCCGTGCTTGCCGAAAAACCGGCGGGCGTTGCCTTCGTTGCGATCGACGCGCCGGAAGTCCGCACGGCCGCCGAGCACCTGCGTCAGGCCGGCATCCCGATGGTGACCTTGGTCTCCGACCTGCCGGATTCCTCCCGCGACCATTATGCCGGCATCGACAATATTGCAGCCGGCCGCACTGCGGGCAGCCTGATGGGGCGTTTCCTCAACGGGCCTTCCCTCGGCGAACGAGGGGCGACCGTCGCGGTGCTCGCCGGTTCCATGCTGGTGCGCGACCATCGAGAGCGGCTGGAAGGTTTTTCGACCGTGATCGCCCAAGCCTATCCGAACGTCCGTATCCTGCCCGTCCTCGAGGGCCGCGACGATCCGGTGCTCGCCGAGACGATGATCGCGGAGGCGCTGCGTCGTAATGCGGACATCGCCGGCATCTACAGTCTCGGTGCCGGCAACCGCGGCCTCATCCGCGCGCTGCAGGCGGCGCACGGCCCCAGCCGGCCGCTCGTTATCGCGCACGAACTGACCGCCTCGACCCGCGCAGCACTTGCCGACGGCACCATTGACGCGGTGCTGAACCAGGATGCGGGCCACGAAGTCAGAAGCGCCATCCGAGTGCTGAAGGCCAAGGCGGACGGCCTGCCGGTGCTCGCCGCCCAGGAACGCATCCGTATCGACATATTCTTGAAAGACAATCTGCCCTGAAGGGCGGAGCATTAGGAGAAACACCATGTATCTCGGTCTCGATCTCGGCACTTCGGGCGTCAAGGCGATGCTGATCGACGGCGATCAGAAGATCATCGGTTCGGCGAGCGGCTCGCTCGACGTCTCGCGTCCACATTCGGGCTGGTCGGAGCAGGATCCGGCGCACTGGATCCGCGCCACCGAAGAGGCTGTCGCCGGCCTCAAGGCAAAATTCCCGAAGGAACTCGCGGCGGTGAAGGGCATCGGCCTTTCCGGCCAGATGCACGGCGCGACGCTGCTGGACAGCGAAGACAAGGTGCTACGCCCCTGCATCCTCTGGAACGATACCCGTTCGCATCAGGAAGCCGCAGCCCTCGATGCGAACCCGATTTTCCGCAAGCTCACCGGCAATATCGTCTTCCCAGGCTTCACTGCTCCGAAGCTCGTCTGGGTCGCCAAAAACGAACCCGAGATTTTCGCGAAGGTCGCCAAGGTGCTGCTGCCGAAGGATTACCTGCGCCTGTGGCTGGCCGGCGAGCATATTTCGGAAATGTCGGATTCGGCCGGCACGTCCTGGCTCGATACCGGCGCCCGCAAGTGGTCGTCCGAACTGCTTTCCGCCACGGGCCTTACCGAAAGCCAGATGCCGTCGCTGGTCGAGGGAACTGAGCAGGCCGGCAAGCTGCGCGGCGAGCTCTCCTACAAATGGGGCATGGGCGAGGGCGTCGTGATTGCCGGCGGGGCAGGGGACAATGCGGCGTCGGCCTGCGGCATGGGCACGGTGGCGGAAGGCCAGGCCTTCGTGTCGCTCGGCACGTCCGGCGTGCTGTTTGCCGCCAACGCCTCCTATCTGCCGAAGCCGGAAAGCGCGGTGCATGCCTTCTGCCACGCGCTGCCGAAAACCTGGCACCAGATGGGCGTCATCCTGTCGGCGACCGACGCGCTCAACTGGTATTCGCTCATCACCGGCAAGACCGCCGCCGAGCTCACTCAGGAACTCGGCGATACGCTGAAGGCTCCCTCCAGCGTCACCTTCCTGCCCTATCTCTCCGGCGAACGCACGCCGCATAACGATGCGGCCATCCGCGGCGCCTTCATCGGCCTCGAACACGAAAGCAGCCGGTCGGTGCTGACCCAGGCGGTCCTGGAAGGGGTGACCTTTGCGATCAGGGACAATCTCGAAGCCCTGAAATCCGCCGGCACCTCGATTTCCCGCGTTACCGCCATCGGCGGCGGTTCGCGCTCGCGCTATTGGCTGCAGTCGATCGCCACGTCTCTCGGCGTGCCGGTGGATATTCCAGCTGACGGCGATTTCGGCGCGGCCTTCGGTGCTGCGCGCCTAGGCCTCATCGCCGCCACCGGCGCCGACCCGCTTTCCGTCTGCTCGGCACCGAAAACCGACGAGACCATCGAACCGGTCGCAGCACTCTCGGAAGCATACGACACAGCATACGCCCGCTACCGGGCGCTCTATCCGGCGATCAAGTCGCTGGCGCATTGAATATGCTTACACATGGAGGTGCGTTGAAAGACCCCTCCCCAACCCCTCCCCACAAGGGGGAGGGGCTTTATTGCCCCGAATTCCGCTTTTCCGATTAGGCAGGGCGGTGCCACCAGCGTTCTCCCCCCTTGTGGGGGAGATGCCGGCAGGCAGAAGGGGATCTTTGTCGCTCTCAAATACTCGATAGGAGGAAACGACCATGAGCACAGGCTTTTTCGGAGACATCCAGAAAATCAAATACGAAGGCCCGGACAGCACCAATCCGCTGGCCTTCCGCTTCTACAACCCGGATGAGATGATCGCGGGCAAGCGCATGGAGGATCATCTTCGGTTCGCCGTCGCCTACTGGCACTCGTTCACCTGGCCGGGCGGCGACCCCTTCGGCGGTCAGACTTTCCAGCGCCCGTGGTTCTCGGACACGATGGAAGCGGCGAAGATGAAGGCCGATGTGGCGTTCGAATTCTTCTCTCTGCTCGGTACTCCATTCTATTGCTTCCACGACGCCGACGTGCGTCCGGAAGGCAATAATTTCGCCGAGAACACGAAGAATCTCAACGAGATCGTCGACTATTTCGAGAAGAAGCAGGCCGAGACTGGCACCAAGCTCCTCTGGGGCACGGCGAACATGTTCTCGAACCGTCGCTACATGTCGGGCGCCGCCACCAACCCGGACCCGGATGTCTTTGCCTTTGCGGCGGCGACCGTGAAGACCTGCCTCGATGCTACCAAGAAGCTCGGCGGCGCCAACTATGTGCTGTGGGGTGGCCGTGAAGGCTACGAAACGCTGCTCAATACCGATCTGTCGCGCGAGCTCGACCAGATGGGCCGTTTCCTCAACCTGGTGGTCGAATACAAGTACAAGATCGGCTTTAAAGGCACGATCCTGATCGAGCCGAAACCGCAGGAACCGACCAAGCACCAATACGATTACGACGTCGCGACCGTCTACGCCTTCCTGCAGAAGCATGGGCTGGACAAGGAAGTGAAGGTCAATATCGAGCAGGGCCATGCGATCCTCGCCGGCCATTCCTTCGAGCACGAACTGGCGATGGCGAACGCGTTCGGCATTTTCGGCTCGATCGACATGAACCGCAACGACTACCAGTCCGGCTGGGATACCGACCAGTTCCCCAATAATGTGCCGGAAATGGCGCTGGCCTATTACCAGGTTTTGGCCGGCGGCGGTTTCGTCAACGGCGGCACCAATTTCGACGCAAAGCTGCGTCGCCAGTCGCTCGATCCCCAGGACCTGCTGATCGGCCATATCGGCGGCATGGATTGCTGCGCCCGTGGCCTCAAGGCGGCGGCGAAGATGCTCGACGACGGCGCACTCAAGAAGCCGCTCGACGAACGCTACGCCAAGTGGGACAGCCCGGAATACCAGAAGATGCTGCGCGGCGAATACAAGCTCGACGACATCGCCTCCTGGGTTGAAAAGCAGGACATCAACCCGGAACCGAAGTCCGGCCGCCAGGAATACCTGGAAAACGTCGTCAATCGTTACGTTTGATGCCTTTGCGTTTGATGGGCTTGCTCCGCCCCTCACCCTAACCCTCTCCCCGCTTGCGGGGAGAGGGGACGTGCCACGAGCGGCGTTGGAGAGTGAACGGGTACGGAGCGGCATATCCCTTCTCCCCGCAGGCGGGGAGAAGGTGGCGGCAGCCGGATGAGGGGCGGGACGCTGCCGTCGTCAACCGGAAGATGATCTGCACAAAACCTTCCTGCACGTCCCCGCTTGACTTACGGAAATCTGCTTTACGTACCTCAGAATCTGGGCTAGCGTTCTCATGGGAGGAGCTTGGGTGCAGATTATCATATACAGGCGTGCTGTCGGTAACGCAGCGGTTCGCTGTCGGGCCGCGCGTTGCCTTATGGTCATGGGTGCTGTGCGATGAGTTCTGCGGAGGCGAGCCCCGCCGTGCCGCTCTTCGAAGCGACCGGCCTTTCCAAGACATTCGGCATCGTCGAGGTCCTCAAGGACATCAATCTCACCGTCCGCGCCGGCGAGGTTCACGCGATCATCGGCGAGAACGGCGCCGGCAAATCGACCTTGATGAAGATCATCGCCGGCAATCAGCCGCCGACCCGCGGTGAGATGAGGATAGACGGCGAGACCGTCACCTTTTCCGGTCCGGTCGATGCGGAACATCGCGGCATCGTGCTGGTGCACCAGGAAATCCTGCTGGCGCCGGACCTGACGGTCGCCCAGAACATCTATCTCGGCCGCGAGCTGCACAAGGGCGTTTTCATCGACGACCGCGCCATGAACGAGGGCGCCGCAAAAGCGGTCCGAGGGCTCGGCAGCGACATCGACCCGAACACCATCGTCAGCCGCCTGTCGATCGCCCAGCGCCAGCTGGTGCAGATCGCCCGCGTGCTGCTCGTGCCGCACCGGATCGTCATCTTCGACGAGCCGACGGCGTCGCTGACGCCGCACGAGACCGATGCGCTGCTGAAGGTCATCCGGCAGATCCGCGCCAAGGGTGTCGGCGTCCTCTACATTTCCCACCGTCTGCCCGAGGTGAAGGAGATTGCCGACCGGGTGACGGTGCTGCGCGACGGAAGGCTTGTCGCCAGCCATGACGTCAGCGAGTTGCAGTCCGCCGACATGGCGCGGCTGATGGTCGGTCGCGATGTCGCAAAACTCTATCCGGACCGCCACGCAGCCGAGGCGCGCGAGACGGTGCTCGAAGTCGAGCATCTCAACGTTCCCGGTTATGTGCAGGATGCCTCGTTCCAGCTGAAAAAGGGCGAGATCCTCGGTTTTGCCGGCCTCGTTGGCGCCGGCCGCACCGAGTTGATGGAGGGCATGGTCGGCCTTCGTACCAGCCGCGGCGTGGTCCGCCATCTCGGCAAGCCGGTCAATTTCAAGGATGTGCATGCGAGCCTCAAGGCCGGCATCGTCTATCTGTCCGAAGACCGCAAGGGCAAGGGCCTGCTGCTCACCAAGGACCTGATCGTCAACCTGACGCTCGCCTCGCTCGGCAAGTTCATCGGCGCACTGCAGATCGACCGCAAGCGCGAAAGCGCCGCACTCGACAAGGCGATCCGCGATTTCGACATTCGAACCGGCCGCAAGGACATCCTCGCCGGCCAGCTATCCGGCGGCAACCAGCAGAAGCTGCTGCTCGCCAAGATGATGCTGCTCGATCCGTCGATCGTCATCATCGACGAGCCGACGCGCGGCATCGATATCGGCAACAAGGAACAGATCTACAAATTCATCGCCAAGCTGGCAGAGGAGGGGCGTTCGATCATTGTCGTTTCCTCCGAAATGCCGGAACTGATCGGCATCTGCGACCGCATCCTCGTCATGCGCTCCGGCCGGATCGTCGGCGAGGTGACGGGGGACCATATGAACGAAAACGAAATCGTCGTGCTGGCGACAGGCGCCACTAAAGAGGAGGCCGCGTGATGGCGAATGTCGCTACCGAGACGGCCAAGACGCCGAAGACCTCCAAGGACTGGGACATGGCGGCGATCGCGCCCTTCATCGCGCTCACCCTTCTGCTGGTGCTCGGCTATTTCGCCAACCCGAATTTCATGACGTCCGCCAACCTGTTGAACGTCGTGACGCGCAGTTCCTTCATCGCAGTCATCGCGCTCGGCGCGACCTATGTGATCACGTCGGGCGGTCTCGACCTTTCGGTCGGCGCGATGCTCGCCTTCGTCGCCAGCCTGATGATCCTGTTCCTGAATTCGGGAACGGTCGCCGATCCGGCGCTGGCGCTGGTTGCCGGAATGGCGCTGGCGATCGCGATCGGCGCCGCCTGCGGGCTCGCCAACGGCCTGATCACCACAATTGGCAGGATCGAGCCCTTCATCGCCACGCTCGGCACGATGGGCATCTATCGCGGCCTCACCACCTGGCTCAGCCAGGGGGGCGCCATCACCGTGCGCGACCGCGATATTCTGGTGCTTTACCGGCCGGTCTATTCTGGCTCGCTCGTCGGCGTGCCGATCCCGATCATCGTCATCTTCGTTACCGCCGCCATCGCCGCCTTCGTGCTTTACCGCACCCGTTACGGCCGACATGTCACCGCGGTCGGCTCGAACGAGGACGTAGCCCGTTATTCCGGCATTTCGATCAACCGGGTGCGCACCATCACCTATGTCATCCAGGGGCTCTGCGTCGCAGTCGCCGTGCTGCTCTACGTGCCGCGCCTCGGCTCGACGTCCGCCACGACCGGCAGCTTCTGGGAACTGCAGGCGATTACCGCCGTCGTCGTCGGCGGAACGGCACTCCGGGGCGGGGTCGGCCGCATCTGGGGCACGATCTGCGGCGCCTTCATTCTGGAAATCGTCGGCAACATCATGCTGTTGTCCAATTTCGTCAGCGAATACCTGATTGGCGCCATCCAGGGCGCGATCATCATCATCGCCATGCTGGTTCAAAGGTCGCTGATGCGGAGGTAGGCCGCTGAAGCGGATTTGGGTCACGACGTAAATTGACCGGGCTGATGGGTCGCGCCCGGTCCTGAAATACTAAAGACCCTGATATTGTGGGAGAGAGAAACAATGCGCAGACAAATTTTGGGACTGGCCGTGGCGTCGCTGGCACTTCTTGCCGGCACTGCCTTCGCACAGGACAAGAAGGTGACGATCGGCGTTTCCATTCCGGCCGCCGACCACGGCTGGACCGCCGGCGTCGTGTTCCATGCCGAACGCGTCGCCAAGCTGCTGATGAAGGAACATCCGGGCCTCAACGTCATCGTCAAGACCTCGCCGGATGCAGCAAGCCAGGCGAACGCCGTGCAGGATCTCGCGGTCCAGGGTCTCGACGCGCTGGTCATTCTGCCGTCCGATCCGGATCCGCTGGTCAACGCCATCCAGCAGGTCAAGGACAAGGGTACGTTCGTCGCGCTCGTTGACCGCGCGCCCTCCGTCAACGACAGCACCATCCGTGACCTCTATGTGGCCGGCAACAACCCGGCGCTCGGTCAGGTCGCCGGCGAATATATCAAGAAGACCACGCCGGAGGCACAGGTCGTCGTCATCCGCGGCCTGCCGATCCCGATCGACCAGCAGCGCCAGGACGGTTTCGACAAGGGCATTGCCGGCTCCAAGGTGAAGGTGCTCGATCGCCAGTTTGGCAACTGGAACCGCGACGACGCGTTCAAGGTCATGCAGGACTTCCTGACCAAGCACCAGAAGATCGACGTGGTCTGGTGCCAGGACGACGACATGGCAGTCGGCGTTCTCGAAGCCATCGCCCAAGCCAAGCGCACTGATATCAAGTATATCGTGGCCGGCGCCGGCTCCAAGGACATGGTCAAGAAGGTCATGGACGGCGACAAGATGGTTCCGGTCGACGTTCTCTATCCGCCGGCAATGGTGGCGACCGCCATGGAACTCACTGCCGGCAATTTCTACGACAAGGTCCCGGTCAGCGGCACCTACATCCTCGACGCCACACTGGTGACGAAGGACAATGCCAAGAACTTCTACTTCCCGGATTCGCCGTTCTGATAATCAACACGGCCGTGCCCGCCTTTATTTTTTGGCGGACACGGCCATAACCTCACCCTCATTCCTGTGCTTGTCACAGGAATCCAGCCACGGCGCGTCTGCGCCGTGAAAAGGCTCTTCCGCGCCCAAGGACTTGGGCGCACTGGATTCCTGTGACAAGCACAGGAATGAGGGAGGAGGAGAAATCCAGGCACGCCATGTTCGAAGAGGAAAAACCATGAAGACGATCAAGGGCCCGGCCATCTTTCTCGGCCAGTTCGCGGGCGATGCGGCACCGTTCAATACCTGGGACGGGATCACCAAATGGGCGGCCGACAAGGGTTACGTCGGCGTGCAGGTGCCGACCTGGGCAGGCCAGCTCATCGACCTCAAAAAGGCTGCGACCTCCAAGGATTATTGCGATGAATTTGCCGGCGTGGCCCGCGCCAACGGCGTCGAGGTGACGGAGCTTTCCACTCATCTCCAGGGCCAGCTCGTCGCCGTGCATCCGGCCTATGACGAGGGATTCGACGGGTTTGCAGCGCCCGAGGTGCGCGGCAATCCGAAAGCACGCCAGGCCTGGGCGGTCGAGCAGGTGAAGATGGCGCTGACGGCGTCGAAGCACCTCGGCATCAAGGCGCATGCGACCTTTTCCGGTGCGCTCGCCTGGCCCTATATGTATCCGTGGCCGCAGCGACCGGCCGGCCTGGTCGAGACCGCTTTCGACGAGCTTGCCAAGCGCTGGACGCCGATCCTCGACCATGCCGATTCCTGCGGCGTCGACGTGTGCTACGAGATCCATCCCGGCGAAGACCTGCATGACGGCGTCACCTTCGAAATGTTCCTGGAACGGGTGAAAAACCATCCGCGCGCCAACATGCTCTACGACCCGTCGCATTACGTGCTGCAATGCCTCGATTATCTCGACAACATCGACATCTACAAGGACCGGATCAAGATGTTCCACGTCAAGGACGCGGAATTCAACCCCACCGGTCGGCAGGGCGTCTATGGCGGCTACCAGGGCTGGGTCGGCCGCGCCGGCCGCTTCCGCTCGCCCGGCGACGGCCAGGTGGACTTCGGTTCGATCTTTTCGAAAATGGCCGCCAACGATTTCGACGGCTGGGCCGTGGTCGAATGGGAATGCGCGCTGAAGAACTCCGAGGACGGAGCCCGCGAAGGCGCCGAATTCGTAAAGGCGCACATCATCCGCGTCACCGAAAAGGCATTTGACGACTTTGCCAGCGGCGGGACGGATGAAGCGGCGAACAGGCGGATGCTGGGGCTTTGAGCGACAACGCTCCGCGGGCGCTGCCTCTCACCCTAACCTTCTCCCCGTTTTGACGGGGAGAAGGGACGTGCCCCATAAGGCCGAGGCACCGAGAGGCGGCGTCTTGCGTCCTTCTTCCCGCGAGCGGGGAGAAGGTAGCGGCAGCCCGGTGAGCGGACAATCTTTTGTGAGGAGACAAGCTTGAGATACCTAACAAGTTGGGTTATTGATCTATGGTCACCGTCCTGCGGCAGCACGGCCTGCGGTTTATCATCTACACGGCGGACCATGAGCCCCCTCATGTGCATGTCTATGGCGACGGCGAAGCGCGGATCGATATCGAGACACTGAAGGTCCTGACCCAGGGCGGGATGTCCGACCGAGACGTTCGCCGAGCTGCCGAGGTTATCGCGGCCAACCGGCAGTTATTCCTGGAGACGTGGAGAAAGTACCATGGTTGAGATCACGGATGCCGAACTCACCCAGGCAAAACGACGGTGGGAAACGGAGCGGGCACAAAGGCCCGTTCCAGTCTCCGTGCGGTTCGATTCTGCTTCCGGCCGTATCGTCGTGGAGTTCGCCAACGGGGCCGCTTTCATGGTCCCCGCCCGTTCTCTCGAAGGCCTGGCGGAGGCAACGAATGAACAACTGGCCGAAGTCGAACTTCTCGGGGAAACCGGCCTGCATTGGGAAAGCCTCGATGTGGACTATTCGATTTCTGGTCTCATGAGCGGCGTCTTCGGCAGCCGGACCTTCATGGAGGCACAACGCCGCGGCGGACAATCCAAGTCGCCGTCAAAAATTGCCGCAAGCCGCGCCAACGGCGCCAAGGGCGGCAGGCCCCGCAAGGCTGCAAAGAACTCGTGACTGCCCGGCAGTCGCCACATATTTAATCTTTTCGAGGAGAAACATCATGGCAATCGAAGGCAAGGACGAACAGGCGCGGGAGCCGCGCATCCGGCTCGGCATGGTCGGCGGCGGGGCGGGGGCGTTCATCGGGGCGGTGCACCGCATGGCGGCGAGGCTGGACGACCAGTTCGACCTGGTCGCCGGCGCGCTCTCGTCGACGCCGGAAAAGGCGATCGCGTCGGGCCGCGACCTCGGTCTCGATCCGTCGCGCACCTACGGTTCCTACAAGGAGATGGCGATCCGCGAAGCGCGGCTGAAGGACGGCATCGAGGCGGTGTCGATCGTCACCCCGAACCACGTGCATTACGAGGCTGCCAAGGAATTTTTGAAGCGCGGCATCCACGTCATCTGCGACAAGCCGCTGACGTCCAATCTTGCTGACGCCAAGAAGATGAAGAAGGCGGCCGACGAGAGCGGTGCGCTGTTTATCCTCACCCACAATTATACCGGCTATCCGATGGTGCGGCAGGCCCGCGAAATGGTCGCAAACGGCGATCTCGGAAAGATCCGCGTGGTGCAGGTCGAATATCCGCAGGATTGGCTGACCGAGGCGGTCGAGCAGACGGGTGCCAAGCAGGCCGTCTGGCGCACCGATCCGGCCCAGTCGGGTGCCGGTGGTTCGACTGGCGATATCGGCACGCATGCCTATAACCTCGCCGCCTTCATCACCGGCCTGACGCTCGAAAGTCTCGCCGCCGATCTCGACAGTTTTGTCGAAGGCCGCCGTCTCGACGACAACGCCCATGTGATGTTGCGCTACGAGGGCGGCGCCAAGGGCATGCTCTGGTGCAGCCAGGTGGCGCCCGGCCACGAGAACGGTCTGAAGATCCGCGTCTACGGAACCAAAGGCGGCATCGAATGGGTGCAGGCGGATCCGAACTATCTGTGGTTCACGCCGTTCGGCGAACCGAAGCGCCTGATCACCCGCAACGGCGCCGGTTCGGGTGCCGCGGCAGGACGCGTCAGCCGCATTCCGTCCGGCCATCCGGAAGGTTATCTCGAAGCGTTTGCGACCATCTATACGGAAGCCGCCCGCGCCATCAACGCCGCCAGACAAGGCGTCGCTGTGGACAAGGCGGTGATCTACCCGACCGTCGACGATGGCGTGAAGGGGGTGGCGTTCGTCGAGGCGTGCGTGGCGTCCTCGAAGAAGAACGGGGCGTGGGTGAAGCTTTAGGGTTTCATAAAAAAAGCTCGTGCCGACTTAGTCGGCACGAGCGCGTCTTTTACCAAGGATCTCGAATAGTGACCCTAGCCAAGCAACCCTATTAGATTTTGGTCTGTGTGCGAAGCATTGTATTCTCCTGATTATCCTGACCAAATCGCTGCTTATAATATAGTGATTGATCGTTAATTTTCCAGTTAAAAAATCCGATCGGGCAGTAGTTGAAGTTCGATCGAGTCGCTGATGGCCAGGCCTAATTGGAGAACGACCCGGATGTCTGCGACAATGTCAAACATCACCTCTTCGCGCCCCTGTTGCGAGATGCGGGTAAAGGACTCCTTGTCAACAGCACTCACGTCTATCGCCAAATCAGCAAGTTTTCCATAAAATTCCACGATGTTCTTAATCATGACATCCGGAAGGTCTTGAAGAACTTCCGTCCGAGAATTGTAAATAACTGAAAAATAACTGAACGTAAGGAATGGCCTATTTCGTTTATTTAATGCCATGAATTGGTTTATTTCGAAGCTCGATGGTATTCCATTGGCCGCCCGTTCAAGGCTTCTAACATTAAGCTTTATTTCTTCCGCGAGCGCCTTAATAAAACTCTTTCTTGCTTGCCTCTTTTTCTTTCGTTCAATGTAGGAATTGATGAGCAGTCCTGCAAGAAACAACGCAAGCGTAACGAAAAGACCCAAATCAATTTTTGAAGAAATGCACATCCCGAGAAAAGGGTAACATTCCGGTGGCAAGGGCATCGGGCAATCTCCGTTAGATACTCTACCATAGGTTATCTATTTTGGTTGGTATATATATCTTTTGAGATGTGGTCGCCGGTGCTTGGGTTTTGGTAAATAACGTCTCGGAGGCATCCGATTGCCGATGATCAATTCGCTGCCGGAAGTAAGTCGTTCTCGAAAAGAGCAGGACGCGGGCTGCGATCCTGCAACGTTTCAGAATTCTCATCTGTACAACTGCGTCCCGCTTGGTTAAACCGCCGCGAAAGGTGGTCCGGCAGACCCCTCGCGCAACAGATATGGCGGCATCCTCATGACCGATCCCAAGATGAGCAATCCCCAGCCTCGCGATCTTAAAACGCCCAAAGCCGAAAAATTCGCGGTCGGGTTTCCCGGTGATTTCCTCTGGGGCGTCGCGACGGCTTCCTATCAGATCGAAGGGTCCACCAAGGCGGATGGCCGCAAGCCCTCGATCTGGGATGCGTTCTCGAAGATGCCGGGCCGCGTCTATCAGGGGCACAACGGCGATGTCGCCTGCGATCATTATAATCGCTGGGAAGAGGACCTCGATCTCATAAAGGAGATGGGCGTCGAAGCCTATCGGTTCTCGATCGCCTGGCCGCGGATCATCCCGGACGGCACCGGGCGGATCAACGAGAAGGGGCTGGATTTCTACGATCGCCTCATCGACGGCTGTAAGGCGCGCGGCATCAAGACCTATGCGACGCTCTACCATTGGGACCTGCCGCTTTCGCTGATGGGCGAGGGGGGCTGGGCGGCGCGCTCGACGGCCTATGCCTTCCAGCGTTACGCCAAGGTGGTGATGGCGCGGCTCGGCGACCGGCTCGATGCGGTGGCCACCTTCAACGAGCCGTGGTGCATCGTCTGGCTCAGCCATCTCTACGGCATCCATGCGCCGGGCGAGAAGAACATGCAGGCGGCGCTCGCCGCCATGCACCACGTCAATCTCGCGCACGGCCTCGGCGTCGAGGCGATCCGGCATGTGACGCCGGACGTGCCGGTCGGTACCGTCATCAACGCCGCATCGATCATCGCCGGCTCCGACAGCTCGGCCGATTTCGCAGCTGCCGAGCGCGCCCACCAGTTCCACAACGGCGCCTTCTTCGATCCGGTCTTCAAGGGTGAATATCCGCAGCAATTCCTGGAAGCGCTCGGAGACCGCATGCCGGTCGTCGAAGACGGCGACCTGAAGGTCATCAGCCAGAAGCTCGATTGGTGGGGCCTCAACTACTACAAACCGGACCGCGTCCATGACGAGCCCGCGCGCAGCGGCGATTTCCCCTGGACGATAGAGGCCCGGCCCGCCAGCGACGTCAAGACGGATATCGGCTGGGAAGTCTATGCGCCGGGCCTCAAGCTGCTGGTCGAGGATCTCTATCGCCGCTACGACCTGCCGGACTGCTACATCACCGAGAACGGCGCCTGCTACAATATGGAGCCGGTGGACGGCGAGGTGGATGACCAGCCGCGTCTGGACTATTATGTCCAGCACCTCTCGGTGGTCGCCGACCTTATCAAGGACGGTTACCCGATGAAGGGCTATTTCGCCTGGAGCCTGATGGACAATTTCGAATGGGCGGAAGGCTACCGCATGCGGTTCGGCCTCGTGCATGTAAATTACGAGACCCAGGAACGGACGATCAAGAAGAGCGGCAAGTGGTACCGCGAGCTCGCCTCGTTATTCCCGAAGGGCAACCATAAACAGGGCTGATTTCGCAAGTGCGAGAAGATTTTTTCTGCTTTGTGAGATAATTGAAAAAAAATCCCTGTCAAACGCGGGCGCGTCGGGGCATTTATGCGGTATTGAAAAGGCCGCTCCGGCCTTACAAATTGCCCTTTGAGAAAACCGACCAAGATGCTCCGGAAAGTCGCCTGTCATCGAATGTGCCGCTCCGTCCTATAGCTGGACCGCGATGAAATATCCGGTGTTCCGTCGCCGGGATGATCCGACTTAAATCTGAGAGCTGAAATGACATTCCTTCACACTGCGGTCGAAACCGCGCCGTCTCCCTTGGCTGCCGAAACGCCGATGGTGGCGTTCGAGGCGGTAACCAAGCGGTTCGGCGGTGCCGACGACAAGAGCCAGTTCACCGCGCTCGACGGCATCGATCTGTCGGTCGCGCGTGGCGCGATCACCGGCATCATCGGCCGTTCGGGCGCCGGCAAATCGACGCTGATCCGCCTCGTCAATGGGCTCGAAAAGGCGACCTCCGGCCGCGTCGTCGTCGATGGTGTCGAGGTGGGCGGTCTGTCGGAAACCGGGCTGCGGGATCTGCGCCGCCAGGTCGGCATGATCTTCCAGCACTTCAACCTTCTGTCCTCGCGCACCGCCTTCGAAAACGTCGCCCTGCCGCTCGAGATCGCCGGCCTTTCCGCCAGGGAGATCCGCGACAAGGTCGCGCCGCTGATTGACCTCGTCGGCCTTGGCGACAAGTCGGACCGCTATCCCGCCGAACTCTCCGGTGGCCAGAAGCAGCGCATCGGCATTGCCCGGGCCCTCGCCACCTCACCGAAACTGCTGCTTTCGGACGAGGCGACCTCGGCGCTCGACCCGGAAACCACGCAGTCGATCCTGGCGCTGCTGAAGCGCATCAATGCCGAGCTTGGCCTCACGGTGCTTCTGATCACCCACGAGATGGAGGTGGTGAAGACCATCGCCTCGGACGTGGCGGTGATCGACCGCGGCAAGATCGTCGAGGCCGGCCGCACCTTCGACGTCTTCACCGGCGCCAAGCATGAGACGACCCGCTCGCTTCTGTCGGCGGCACTCGGCACCAACCTGCCGGAATGGATCCGCTCGAACCTGAAGCCGCAGCCGTCCGCCGGCGACCGGGTGCTGGTGCGGCTGATCTTCTTCGGGTCGACGGCCTTTCAGCCGCTGACCGCCCGGCTGGTCACCGAACTCGGCGCCGATGTCAACATCCTCGCCGGCACGATCGAGGAAATCGCCGGCGAACCCTACGGCTCGCTGGTCGTCGCGTATCCGGCCGATCCTGCCGTCACGGAACGCGCCGAGCGCTTCTATGCCGCAACCGGTCTTTCCACGGAGGTGCTCGGTTATGTCGCCTGACATGCTCTTCAACCTGCTTCTGAAAGCGATTGGCCAGACGCTGCAGATGGTCGCGGTCGCCGGCCTGATCGGCGCACTGATCGGCCTGCCGATCGGCGTGTTCCTGGCAACCAGCGGCAAGGGCGAGCTTTTCCCCGCACCGGCCTTGAACCGCATCATCGGGGCGATCGTCAATGCGGCGCGCTCGACGCCGTTCATCATCCTCGTCGTGGCGATCATCCCATTCACGCGCCTCGTCACCGGTACCTCGATCGGCACCTATGCGGCGATCGTGCCGCTGACGGTGGCGACCATTCCCTTCGTCGCCCGCCTTGCCGAAGCGGCGATCCGCGAAGTGGACAAGGGCCTGATCGAGGCTGCCCGCGCCATGGGTGCGACGCCGCTGCAGATCGTCTTCAAGGTGCTGCTCGCCGAGGCCAGGCCGGGCCTGACGCTGGCGTTGACGCTTACCCTCGTCAGCCTGGTCGGTTATTCCGCCATGGTCGGCGCGGTCGGCGGCGGGGGGCTCGGCGATCTCGGCATCCGCTACGGCTACCAGCGCTTCATGCCGGATGTGATGTTTGCCGTCGTCGTGGTGCTGATCGTGCTGGTCCAGGCGATCCAGAGCGCTGGCGACGCGCTCGCCCGCCGCTTCGACAAGCGCAACCGCCAGACCTGAAATCATTCCGAAAGCCAGCCTCCCAAGACATACCAAGAAGACTGGCGCATATAAGCAAACCCAAGGAGACACTTATGAAGAAGCTCATCATCGCCGCGGCACTCGCCGCCTTCGCTGCTGCTCCGGCGCTTGCCGAAGACATCAAGATCGGCGTCACCCCCGGCCCGCATGCCCAGATCATGGAAAAGGTGAAGGAAGTCGCGGCCACCAAGGGCCTCAACATCCAGATTCTCGAATTCTCCGATTACGTCGTGCCGAACCAGGCGCTGGCCGATGGCGAGCTCAACGCTAATTCCTTCCAGCACCAGCCCTATCTCGACAATCAGGTCAAGGATCGCAAGTTCGACATCGTCAGCGTCGCGCAGACCGTCAACTTCCCGATGGGCGTCTATTCCAAGAAGGTGAAGAGCCTCGCCGACCTGAAGCAGGGCGCCACCGTCGCCATCCCCAACGACCCGACCAATGGCGGCCGCGCGCTGCTCATCCTCGCCGACCAGGGCCTGATCAAGGTCAATGCCGCAAAAGGCCTGAAGATCGGCCCCGCCGACGTTACCGAAAACGCGAAGAAGATCGAGTTCGCCGAACTCGACGCCGCCCAGCTGCCGCGTTCGCTCGACGACGTCGATGCGTCGGTCATCAACACCAATTACGCATTGGAAGCCGGCCTCAACCCGAAGACCGATCCGATCGCCAAGGAAGGCGAAAAGGCCCCTTACATCAACGTCATCGCCGTCAAGTCCAAGGACAAGGATGCGGCCTGGGTCAAGACGCTCGTGGAAGCCTATCACAGCGCTCCGGTGAAGGATTTCGTCAACACCCAGTTCAAGGGCGCCGTCATCGCCGCCTGGTAATATCGAGTTTTCGAAAATTCTTGAAGGCCGGTGCTCAAGTGTGAGCGCCGGCCTTCTTCTTTTAACCCTATCTGAAGGAATACCCGCGAAAGATGTAGGACTCCATGAGGTCTTCGATGCGGCTTCTTCCGTCTCGCTTTCGCCGCTCCGCAACACTTGGCCGTCGCTCTGCCGTGACGTCGATGCTGCTTGTCTTCGCGGTGGTCGTGGTGCTGGTGACGATCTTCATCCTGACCGCTATCGACCGCATCGCCGATTACGCCAATCGTCTCGATGAGGGGCGCTCGCAGGAAACGACATCAGGCGCGATCCAGACGTTCCGGGAGCAGCTGCACGCGACGCTGAACGATTACGCTGCCTGGGACGACGCCGCCCAAGCGGTCTATGCGGATGATCAGGCCTGGGTCGCCAGCAACTATGGCGACATGACCGCCAACAGCGATCTCTTCGACATTGCCGTCGTCATGGACATGAACCAGAACGTGCTGATGGCCTATCAGGACGGCGCGCCCGTCAACTGGTCGCCGCGTGACTATTTCGACACTTCGCTCTGGACGCTGTTCGACAAGGCGAGTTCCGCCGGCGCCGAAAGCGTGCCGGAGGCAGTCAGTTTCGTCCAGACCAAAAAGGGTGTCGCGGCCGTCGGGGTAGCGCTGATCCGGCAGAAATCGGGACAGCTCGATCAGCCGGTCGCAAACCGCCGCTTCCTGGTCTTCGCCCGGCATCTGGACGAGGCCAAGGTTCGGAAGCTCTCCGAAACCTACGTCCTCGACGGGCTTCGTTTCGCGAGCGCCTCCGATGCCGTTTTGAACATGGTGGAGATCCGCAATATCCACGGCAGGGTGCTGCAGCGGCTCGTCTGGCATCCCCGCAGGCCGGGCGACATGGGTTACGCTCAGGTCCGGCCGCTGGTCTATTGCGCGCTTGCGATGGTCGGCCTGTTCTTCCTCCTCCTCTTCGTCAGCGGCAGCAATACGCTCAATCGGCTGACGGCGGACGAGGCGGCGGCGCGGCATCTGGCCATGAGCGACCGGTTGAGTGGGCTCCTCAACCGCGCCGGCTTCTTTGCCGCGCTCGATGCCCTGGTGGTGCAGAGCCGCCGCAGCAACCATGATGTGGCGCTGCTCTATCTCGATCTCGACGGCTTCAAGGAAGTCAACGACGCCTATGGCCACGGCACCGGCGACAAGCTGATCCGCGGTGTCGCGGCAGGCCTCAAGACACTGGTCGGCGATACGGCGACCCTTGCCCGCGTCGGTGGCGACGAATTCGCCATCGCGCTGGCCAGCACGGACATTGGAAGGGTCGTGGATACGCTGAGCGACCGCATTCTCGGTTTCTTCGACGAACCCTTCGTGATCGGCGAACGGGTCGCGACGATCGGCACCTGTATCGGCGTCGCCGTTTCGCCACGCGGCAAGGTCTCCGGCGAGGAATTGGTGCGGCGTTCCGACATGGCGATGTATCACGCCAAGGAAACTGGCCGGGGCCGGACCGAATATTATCAGCCGGAAATGGATGCCGAGCGCGAAGAGCGCAACATGCTGGAAATCGATCTCAGGATCGCCATCGAGCGCCGCGAACTGACCATCGTCTATCAGCCTGTGGTGGACGCCCGGACCTGGCGGATCATCGGCATCGAGGCGCTGGCCCGCTGGAACCGCACCGGTTACGGCCCGGTACCGCCCGACATCTTCATCCCGATCGCCGAATCGACCGGGCTCATCGACCAGCTCGGCCTGTTCGTGCTCCACCGCGCCTGCGAGACGCTGACGCTGTGGCCGGAGCTGAAGCTCGCGGTCAACATCTCGCCCGGCCAGTTCCGCGATCCGGCATTTGCCCTGCATGTCGCCTCGGTGTTCCGCAAGACCGCAACCGATCCCTCACGCATCACGCTCGAAATGACCGAGGGTTATTTCATTCAGAGCCCGGAACGCGCCCGGGCCGCTCTTGCCAAGCTGAAGCAGCTCGGCGTCAAGATCGCGCTCGACGATTTCGGTGCCGGCTTTTCAAGCGTCGGTTACCTGCGCCAGTTCGGCTTCGACCGGATGAAGATAGACAAGTCGCTGGTGCACGCGCTGGAAGAGGGCGGCCGCGCCGTCGATCTTCTTCAGGCGACCGTAGCGCTCGCCCGCTCGCTGGAAATCCCGGTCACGGCCGAGGGCGTCGAAACGGAGGCACAGGCGTTGCAACTGCGCCTGACCGGCTGCGACGAGCTGCAGGGCTATCTGTTCGGCAAGCCGATGTCGTCGGAACAGATCGACATCATCTACCGCGGCAACCGCCTGCCGGGCGGGATGAGCGGGGCGGCGTAGGCCGGCCCTTCAGTTACCGGGCAGTTCCGTTTGTGCGGCAAAATCTGCGGAACTACGTAGCAATGCGGCAAGTCCTTCCGGGAATAAAATTGGCCGGGTTGCGTCGATTGCCGACATAGTGACATCGTAAACTCTTGCTATTTCTCCCTCAACTTAATCACGGTCGCCAAGGTATAACCAATGGGATGGGAAGCCCTCGGCCAATGGGGTGAAGACGCGGTTCGCATCGAACCGCTCGCTGGCGGATCTGCCAACGATGTGTGGAGCGTTCGCATCCACGGGCAGATCGCGGTTGCTCGTCTCGGCTCCAGGAGCGACGCTGATCTCGCATGGGAAACCGACCTGCTCCAATACCTCGACCGTGAAGGTATGACCGTTCCTGCACCGATCCCGACGACTGACGGTCGCCTGTTCGCGGACGGTCTGGTGGTGATGAAATACATGGAGGGCGGACCGCCCGAGACCAAGTCCGACTGGCGTCGCGTGGCCGACGTACTTCGCGAGTTGCATCGGTTGACACAAGGCTGGCCGCAGCGCCCAGGCTGGCGATCCTCGACCGACCTCCTGCATGCCGAAACCGGAACGAGGATCAACCTTACCGCGATGCCGCCTGAGGGCGTTATTCGATGTCGAGCAGCGTGGGGCCGGCTCATCGGGCGCCGGACCTGCGTTGTCCACGGCAACCCGAACAACCCCGGCAACATCCGCGTGACCGCAGATCGGGTCGCGCTGATCGACTGGGATGAGTCACATGTCGATGTCCCCGACCTTGACCTGGTACTGCCCGACAACGCCGCCGATCTCGACGATGGCGCGCATGACATCGCCGCGCAAGCGTCAGCCGCATGGGAAGCCGCCGTCTGCTGGCAGGACGAGTACGCGGTCAAGCGACTTGCCGAAGTGCGAGCGGTCTGAAAAGTTTTTGCGGGCCGACGGCCGTATCCATTCAGGAACCTCCGGCGGCTGCGTTGCGCCAATGGTTCTATCAATAACATTTGATCGGCAGTTGACGCGGGGACCTGAGGGTCAATTTATTTCGCTATCTTCCGAGTTAGGAAACAGAGCGATGACCTATCTATTCGTTTTTGTCCTTTTGCTTGGCTGTGGTCTTGCAAGTGCGCTTGGCCCTAAAAGGGATACGCGTGGTGCAAATCTCGAAAGAGCGGTGAGTGACGCGCGCGAAAGTCTCAATCATGTCATCTCTAAACGCGACGCAATGCGAACGGAACTCAAAGTCCTCGCCCTTCTTGTCTGGTGGGTCGCAATGGTTGCACTGTTGATATCGCTCTTTGACGGGTTTTGGTGAAGTATTGGGCAGGCGGCAGCCACGATCCGCTCGCGCCAGCCCGTCTGGCGCGGGCGACCTTACCCGCCGATATGCCTGACACCACGCTTTTTGGCGAGCGCGATCTGGAGCTGGCGCTGGCGGTAGCGATCGCGGTCGTCCTCGGTGCGGGTCGGATAGCAGGTCGAGCAGGAGACGCCTTCCTCGTAATGGGGCGAGCTCACTTCTTCAGCGGTGATCGGGCTGCGGCAGGCGTGGCAGAGCTTGTGGTTGCCTTCCTTCAAGCCGTGCTCCACGGAAACGCGCTCGTCGAAGACGAAGCAGGCGCCTTCCCACAGGCTTTCCTCTGCTGGCACTTCCTCAAGATATTTCAGGATGCCGCCCTTCAAGTGGAAAACCTCGTCGAAGCCCTGTTCCTTCATGAAGGCGGTGGCCTTCTCGCAGCGGATTCCGCCGGTGCAGTACATGGCGATCTTCGGCTTGTTGTGGAGGCCGGGGTTGTTCTTCACCCAGTCGGGAAACTCGCGAAAGGTCTTGGTCTGCGGATCGACGGCGCCCTTGAAGATGCCGATTGCCGTTTCGTAATCGTTGCGGGTGTCGATGACGATGGTTTCCGGATCGGAGATCAGTGCGTTCCAGTCCTTCGCCTCGACATAGGTGCCGACGATGCGCTTGGGGTCGATATCCTCGACGCCCATGGTGACGATTTCCTTCTTCGGCCGCACCTTCATGCGCAGGAAGGGCATCTTCGACGCACGGCTTTCCTTGTGCTCGAGGCCTGCGAATTCCGGCTGGGCGCGCAGATAGGCGAGAAGCCCTGATATCGCCGCGTCGGAACCGGCAACCGTGCCGTTGATCCCCTCGCGGGCGATCAGCAGCGTGCCCTTGATGCCATTTTCGTCGCAGAAGGCCTGCAGGGAGTCGCGAAAGCTCTCGTAGCGGTCGAAACGCGCAAAATGATAGAGCGCGGCGACGAGCCAGGCGCCCGTCGCTTCCGGTTGAGCCTCCGGGCGGGTTTGCATGATGTTTTCGGTCATGGCGCTGAAATACAGTTTCCGGGCTATCCGCGCAACGCGGTTTCTTTCTCGTGGGCTTCGTGGGCCCTGTGCAGCTTTGCCGCACGACGTTCCTTGCGCGGCGTCGTGGCTGCCTTTTCCCATAGCAGCGCGATCAACCCGCTTTCCGTCTCGGCGCTGTCGGCGAACACCTCGTGGGCCGCTTCCAGCGCCTCGTGCCGCAGCGCCTGCTGGCGGGTGATGATGGCGCCGAGCACCCGGGCCAGCGTATCGCTGTCGCCGAACAGTTCGGGGCTTTCGTTGACGAGCCCGGTCAGCACCGAAAGATCGTGTTCGTGGCCGAGCAGATCGACCAGGGCCTTCGCCTGTTGCTGCTTGGCGAGCATCGCGGAAGGCCAGATCGCCCCGAGCAGCGACAAGTGCATCCAGTAGGTCTGGCCGCATTTGCGCAGCCCGTGATAGGTCTCCGCATCGCCGTGTTCCTCGCAGCCGGCGAGCGCGCCGAGCGCCTTCTCGCGCTGGTCCTTCCAGGCCTTGGCGAGCCGCTTGGCCGTCTTGTGCGGATCATTGTCGAGATCGAGGTCGTCGAGAGCTGCGATCGCCGCGCGGCAGGTGTCGACCGCGGCCGCCATCTTGGCCGGCAGGTCGTGTTCCTCCGAGGCGATCCGATCGCGCCGTTCGGTCAGCGCCTTGGAGGCGGTGGTGAGGGCGGAAAGTTCTTCGGGGGAGCCGGCATGGCCGGCGAGATAGTCGACCGTCTCGACCAGCGCGGTCGCGTCGCGCACCGCCGACAGCGTCTGCGCCATGTCGCGGATGCGGGTGTTTTCCTGCCGGCGGAACGTTTTTGCGTCCGGCTGTACCAACCGGTAGAGGGCGCGCACCCGCTTGAAGCGTTTTCGCGCGTCGTGGACCGCTTCGTGTTGGCCGTCCGGCTGGTCTTCGAGCAGCCGGATCGCGTGGGAAAGCTGGCTTTCCGCAACCGACCGGAACTCGTCGGTGAAGGATTTAGCGGGCCGCAGACGGTACGCCATGACACAATTCTCCGCTCAAATCTTCGGTCGCCATCACCATGTTTGAATATCGCCGGTCGCCGGTGATCTCCTCGCCGATCCAGTCCGGGATGTCGGGCAGGGCGCCTTCGTCCTCGATCTCGACCTCGGCGACGACCAAACCCTTGTAGGCTCCGTCATAGACATCCACTTCCCAGGTATAACCCCCGTGCCGGACCTCGTGGCGGGTCTTTTCGAGTACGATGCCGACGGCGGCGTTCGCCATCTCCTCGGCATCGGCCAGTGGAATTTCGTATTCGAATTCGTCGCGGGCCAGCAGTTCGCGGCCGATCTTGATGGTCAGCTTGGCGCGCTTGCCGTCCATGATCCGCACCCGCACCGAGCGGTCGTCGCCGGATGCGACATAGGCCTGCAGGAAATCGGAGGATGATGAGACCTCCGAGCGCCAGCCGTCGCTCTTCACCAGAAATTTCCGTTCGATTTCCTTGGCCATGCTCCACCCGCCGCCTCGGGAACTTCCACAATTGTTGCAACCCTAGTGCAAACTCCGCGCCCCGCAAACCCGTTCGACGTCGGAGGCCTGTTTTTTCTCGACAATGGCGGGCTTGAGGGGTATCTCGACCTCAAAGTTTCAATCGTTTCAGCGGAGACCTTACCATGACCGGCAAGACGGAAAAGCTGCTTTCCATCCTGAAACTGCAGCCGGTGGTACCGGTGCTGATCGTCGATGACGCGAAATCTGCTGTGGGCCTGGCACGGGCGCTGGTCGCCGGCGGGCTGAGGGCGATCGAGATCACCATGCGCACGCCGGCAGCCCTCGATGCTGTCAGGGCGGTGGCCGACGAAGTCGAAGGCGCCAATGTCGGCGCCGGCACGATCCTCAATGCCCGCGACTACGAGGCGGCCGTCAAGGCGGGCTCGACCTTCATCGTCTCGCCCGGCGTGACCCCCGGTGTACTGTCCGCCGCCAAGGATTCTCCCGTGCCGCTGCTGCCGGGTGCTGCGACCGCCAGCGAAGTGATGACGCTGCGCGAGGCCGGCTATGAGGTGCTGAAATTTTTCCCCGCCGAACAGGCCGGCGGCGCCGCTTACCTGAAGGCGCTGTCCTCGCCGCTCGCCGGCACGCTGTTCTGCCCGACCGGCGGCATCTCGCTGAAGAACGCCAACGACTATCTGTCGCTGCCGAACGTCATCTGCGTCGGCGGCTCCTGGGTCGCGCCCAAAGAGCTGGTCTCGGCTGGCGATTGGGCCGGCATCACCAAGCTCGCTTCGGAAGCGGCGGCGCTGAAGGCGTAGCCGCGACACCAGGCCGCTCGCAACCGGCCTTTGTAATTTGGCGGTCGAATTCCTATGTCTCCCCGGAAACACAACAGGGAGATGTGCGATGTTCGACGCGAAGAAGCTTCTCGATCAATTTCTGGGGTCGCAGATTCCAGGCATGTCGGGAGGAAGTGTGAGGGACCGGGCAGGGCAGGCGACCCAGCTTGCCAAGAACAACCCGCTCGCCACCGGCGCGATTCTTGCGGCCGTCCTCGGCACCAAGACCGGCCGCAACATCGCCGGTAATGTCGCTGCGGTCGGCGGCATCGCGGCGATCGCCGGCCTCGGTTATCTCGCCTACAAGAACTATCAGTCCGGCAAATCGCCCGAAGCCGTGCCGCAGCCCGCACCGCAGGCCGACAAGCCGCTCCTGACGCCGCCTGCCGATTCCCCCTTCCATCCGCAGTCTTCCGATCTCACCAACGATTTCGCGCTGACGCTCGTGCGGGCGATGATCGCCGCCGCCAAGGCCGACGGCCATATCGACGCCGGCGAGCGCGCCAACATCATGGACAAGGTGCATGCGGTCGATCTCGGCGCCGAGGCGGAAGCCTTCATCGAGAACGAACTCGCCAATCCGGTCGATATCGACGACCTCGTCGCTGCCGCCCGGACTGAAGAGCAGAAGGTCGAGATCTACGCCGCTTCGCGCCTGACCATCGATCCGGACACCCGCGCCGAACGCGGCTATCTCGATCTGCTCGCCGGCCGCCTCGGGTTGGACGACGCGCTGATCGAGCATATCGACGCCACCGTTTCCGCCGCGAAGGTCAAAGCGTAAGGCGAGCCAGCCGTATGTCGTCAAACGGCTGCGCATCTTTCCGGTCTCGGTCCGCCTGATGGGTTAGGGAACAGGAATGCGCGGCCGCCCGGCAGACTGCCGTCAGTCGGCGAGCTTGACGGCTGTACCGGTCGCCGCAACAAACAGGATGCCGCCGCCCCCTGCCATCGATAATTCACTGAAATCGATCTTGATCGCGATGATCGCGTCGGCATTCAGGCGGATCGCTTCGCGGCGAAGCTCGATCATGCAGACGGTCCGGGCGTCGCGAACGGCGGATTGCACCGTCTTGCTGCGGCCACCGAAGAAATCGCGAAAATTGTTGGCGATGTCCTTGAATATGCTGAGGCCCAGCGCCGTCTCGGCGCCAACGACATCGACGATGCTGTCGATCCGTCGGCCGGGAATTTCGCTCCCCGTCGTGATGATGATCTTCGCAAGGGCCGGATCATTCAGGTCTTCCGGGGAAATGATGCCGTTCTCGATCTTCTTGTATGCCGAAGCCATGCTTTCGGCTTCTGTCTTGGCGCGGCAGTCGCGGCAGATGCCGCCCCTGAGATCCGCGAACCCGAATTCCCGATTGCATGAGGTGCAGACCGCCATTGGACAACTCCCATGATGATCCTCGAAGGGAAGCAGACAGCGAGGATTGTGTCCATCTCAAAGTGCGGCGGCAGCCGTTGCCGTCCCGGTTGCCTTTCCCCTGCCGCTGGCCTAAGCCACTGGCACGGTAGAAGAGGCTGATATGCGCGATCTGAAGAACTACAAAGTTGCCGCCCCCGCTCCAGTCACCCTCAAGGGGCGGTTCGTGACGCTCGAACCCTATGACAGGGACAGCCACCTCCAGGCACTGTGGGACGGGCTCGGTGGCGCTGATGGCATCAATCCGCTTCTCAAATATTTCCCGAACGACGATTTTGCCGATGTGAACGCGTTTGGCGACTGGCTGGAGAACGCCCGTGTCCATTCGAACTTCGTGACGCTCGTCTCGCGCGACAATGCGAGCGGCAAGGTGGTCGGCATGGCAAGCTACATGCGGCCGGACCCGAAGAACGGCGTCATCGAAGTCGGCTCGGTCGCGCATGGCGCGTCCATGAAGCGGTCGCCGCTGTCGACCGAAGTGCATTACCTGATGGCGAAGCATGTTTTCGAAGGGCTCGATTACCGTCGCTACGAATGGAAATGCCATAACGACAACGAACCGAGCAAGACGACGGCGCGCCGCTACGGCTTCACCTTCGAGGGCGTCTTCCGCCAGCATCTCATCTCCAAGGGGGCCAATCGCGACACCGCCTGGTTCTCGATGATCGACACGGAATGGCCGCTGCTGAAGGCCGCGTTCGAAGCATGGCTTTCGCCCGACAATTTCGAGGCGGATGGCACCCAGAAACGGCGGCTCGAAGATATCCGCGCCGAGCTTGCCAAGGGAGCCGATGCCAAGGGAGCCAGCGCATGACGCCAGAAGCAAAGTCGCAGGCGATTGCCGCGGCGGTGATCCTCACAGGCATCGGGCTGGTGATCTACTTCCTGCCGACGATCGTCATGTGGATTGCGCAATTTTCTCCGGTGCTCGCCGTCGTCATCGGCTCCATGCTGTTGCTCGGTTTCTTCGCGATCTTCTGGCTGAGGGCACGCTACCAGCGCAATCGCGGCCGCTGACCATCTCCGCCTTCGGGCGGGCGCAGTCCTAAGGCGTAGCCGCCTAGCCTGATGGCCGGATTGTGCAGTGTTCCCAACCCTGTAAGCTGCCTCGGTAGCCTGGTTTCCAGGTCCTGGGGGGTGCTGCGATGGCGGTGGGCGAAATCAGGTCGATGACGGGTATTCGCGGGGCGGCGGCCGTGTTCGTGATGGTCTACCATTTCGAGCTCGACAGGGTTCCGTCGGACGGGGCGTTCTCGACCTTCCTCAACCACGGCTACCTGTCGGTCGACCTGTTTTTCATCCTCAGCGGCTTCGTCATGGCGCATGTCTACGGGCCATCGTTCCTGTCGGGCGCGTTCCGGTTCGGCGACTTCCTGTGGCATCGCATCGCCAGGGTCTACCCGCTCTATCTCGCCGTGACGCTGGCGTTCATCGCGCTCGCCTTCCTCAAATCCTCCGAGCTCGATATCGGGCCGGACGTGTTCATCTCGAATGTCCTGATGCTGCAGTCGCTCGGCAACTGGCCGAGCATCGATCCGCCGGCGTGGTCGGTGAGCGCCGAAATGCTGGTCTACCTGCTGTTCCCGGTGATCGGCCTGTTGTGTCTGAAGTCGAGCCGCATGGCAGCGCTGCTGCTCGGCATCGGCGCGATCCTCGCGATCCTGATCCTGACGCTTGCCGCCTCCCTCCATTATATCGGGTCGACGATTTCCAAGGGCCTGCTCGATCTCATCGCCGCACCCTTCACCCTGATCCGCTGCCTTGCAGGCTTCACGCTCGGCCAACTGGTCTGGCGGCTGCACAACGATCCGGCCGTCGCCGCGTTCGCGGCGCGCACGCCGGTGCAGATCGGTGTCGGGCTTCTGGCCCTGGTCGCGCTCACTCAGCCGGATTGGGATTTTGCGATCTATCTGCTGATCATCTCGCTGCTCTTCTGCCTCAGCACCGATCGCGGGCTGTTCGCGGATTTCTTCGCCTCCCCGCCGATGCATTTCCTCGGCGACATCTCCTTTGCCGTCTATCTCACCCACTACCGGGCGCTCGGCGTCTGGGCCATGGTGGAGGGGAGGCTCGGCAATGCGGGCTTCGTGCTCCGTAACGTGGTTGCGACGGTGGTGACGAGCATGGTGGTGATCGGCGTGTCATGGCTGTTGCATGTGGCAATCGAGCGGCCCTGCCGGCAATTGATGCGCAAGGGCAGCCCGGCCATGGTGCGTAAACGCGCGGCCTGAAAGGGGCAGCGGCGTTACACCTGCAGCGCAGCGCCGAGCAGCGACAACCCGACCAGCAGCACGAACAGTGCGCCGCCGATCTCGATCGCATGGGAGATCCGCCGTCCCGTGCGCGAGCCGGGACCGGCGAAGCGGACCGCGAGATCCTTGGCGGTGACGGCAAGTGTCGCGAGAATGGTGACGGTGATCGCCGTGCCGATCGACATGGCGAGAACCGACAGCACACCGCCGAGATAGAGGCTGTTCAAAAGCGCAAAGCTCATCACCAGGATCGCGCCCGAGCAGGGTCTGAGGCCGACGGCAATGATCGCCGACCAGGCCTCGTGCAGGCTGAAATCCTTCGACTTCAGCAGGGCGGGATCGGGCATGTGGCTGACGCCGCAAGTCTCGCAATAATCGCCGGTTCCCTGATAGTCGTGATCGTCGATTTCGACCGCCTGGAAATTCAGCCCGGTCGGGCCGCGCCCGTTACCGGCGGGGACTGCGACGGGCATGCTGACGACGCGCATCCGCAGCGCCCGGATCTTTTTCACCAGCAGCCAGGCGCCAAACAGCGCGACCATGGCGAAGCTGGCAATCTCCATTGCCTGGGTCGCCGCCGTCATGGTGATGCCCGAGCCGCGCAGGAGGAGATAGGCCGCGCCGACCAGCAGCACCGCCACCAGGCCCTGTAGCAGCGCGGAGATGAAGGAGATGACGACGCCGCGCCGGAGTTCGATCTCGTTGGCGATCATGTAGGAGGAGATCACCGCCTTGCCGTGGCCAGGACCTGCGGCGTGGAAGACGCCATAGGCGAACGACAGCCCGATCAGGCCGGAGAGCGCCCAGGGATCCCCGCGCATCGCCTTCAGCGAACCGGTCAGCGCCCGGTAGAAGGACTGCTGGTAAAAATTGATCCAGGCGAAAAACGGACCGAGCGGTCCGCCGACCGAGAACGAGGGCTCGGCCGAACCGACGCCGAGCGGCGATTGCGCATGCGCCGACCCCACCGTCAGGATGCCGACCGCCGCAACAGCGAGAAGGGCAGGAATGACGACGGAAGGGGAGAGGGCGCCGCGGGTCTTCAGCATGTCAGTTCCAGTCGGGTGGCGAAAAGTTTCGACATGTCGGTGCCGGTCGGATCGTTGAAGAAGGCATCGGTCAGCGACGTGGTATTCTGGGAGATCACTTCGTCGGGGTCGGGGCGCACCACCTTGTGCTGGCAATGGGCAAAGCCGTCGCCCTTGACGATCAGGTCGCCGTCGGTCGGGAAGTCGATCGAGGTGTACATGGAAGGATCGTAGATACCAAAGGCCAGCCGGCCCTTGAGCGGCACCGGTTTTTCGGGCTTCACCGCAAACAGGACCAGAAGCTGGTTGCCGTCGAGCGAGACGTGGATCACGTCCGGCTTCTGCACCCCGATATTGGCGCCGTTGACGGTGATCGTCGTAAAATAGTGATAGTCGGCCAGCGACTTGCGCATCACCTCGCCGAGCGCCGCGAGCTCCTTGGCGTCGAGCTTCAGGTCGGTATTCTTGTCGAAATCGAGCAGCACGCTGGATGAAAAGACCTCATCGAAGCGCCAGACATTGTGCAACTCCGCGACATTGCCGTTGGTGCCGGCCACCACTTCGAGCCGCGCCTCGGCAAAGATATGCGGATGGGCGAGTGCGGGGAGCGGAACGCAGGCAGCCGCCAACGTGGCAATGGTCAAGACTCGATATCGCATTCGCCCTGTGGCTCCCGGTTCGTCCGCCCCCTTGCAGTGCAGCGCAAATGAGACGGAATTTCGACTCGAACGGGGCTCAAGTCTAGGGTCACGCACTCTCCTTGCTCTCGTCAAACTCGTTTCAGCCAAAATCCGGATGCGTTTTATAAGTCGGGGATCTAAAGCGTGCCGCGATCCTTCGGATGGCTGGCTGTTTAGGATGACTTCCAGGGGAAGACGGGTGGCCTATTTCTTATGATTGCCAGCAAAAGCGGCCGTCAAGCCAAGGCCGATATACACGAAACCACTAACCCAGCGTTCAGCCTTCAGATATACGGGACTGCGCTTCAGCCATTTGCCAGCCGTGGCGGCGGCAAGTGCATAGGAGCTGTCCGTCAGAATGCCAATCGCTGTGTAAACAATCCCGAGAAAAGCGATCTGCATTGCCACATGGCCACGGTTGACCTCAACGAACTGAGGCAAGAAAGCCAGAAAGAACAGCGCTGTCTTCGGATTGAGGAGGTTAACGATAAAGCCCTCACGAAAGAGGCGCATGCGGCTTCGCGTCGGTAAACCGCCTTCGACGTTGGGAATGTCCGAGGGGCCGAAAAGCTTCTTGAGGCCAAGCCAGATAAGATAGGCCGCGCCGGCATACTTCACTACGCTGAAGGCTAGCGCGGATGACGCCAGGAGCGCCGACAACCCCACGGCGGCGGCGACGACATGAACAAGCGTGGCCGTATGGATGCCAAGGATCGAAACGAGCCCGGCAGAGCGACCCTGCTCGACCGAGCGCGCGAAGATGTAAAGAACTGCCGGTCCCGGCACGAGAAGCAGCACCAGTGTGGCGCTGACGAACAGGCTGAGATTCGTTGCGCCGGGAATCACTAAATCCATGATTGTCTTGCCCCGTTTCTATTGCACTAACAATAGCATTGGGCTGCCGCCAATGCGAGGTCGTTTTCTGCTTGGGTGCTTTTATGCTTTCAGGATCGAGATCGTTGACTCGGCCGCTCCCGAGGCGGACTCACGACCAAAATTCATGCGGCCGTCGACGGGCAAGGCCTTCCGATCCGGCTGAGCCTGACCGCTGGGCAAAGCCATGACGGACAAGCTGCCGACGATCTGCTCGACCAAACCATATTTCAGCACATGGCTGTACCGTGAGCGAAACGTCATCGAACGCTTCTTCTCTAAGCTGAAGCACTTCCGCAGGGTTGCCACCCGATACGACAAGATAGCCGAGAACTTTCTCGCGATGGTCCAACTTGCCTCGATCCGCCTGTGGCTCCGAGTTTATGAGTTTACGGCCTAGTGCCTGGTCAGATTTTCCAGATGCTCCATGCGTTTGCGGAACTGGCTCTCGAAATCCCAGCCCTGGGCGAACTGGAGCGCGTTTTCGGCCCGCTCCAGAATGGATGCGCGGTCTTTGTCGAGGGCGGCCAATCGATCGGCCATCGCCCTGATATCGCCGAGCGGGGCGATCCAGCCGGCTTTCGATTCGATCATCAGCGCCGACCACATTTCGTTGTCGTAACCGGCGATCGGAACGCCGCAGCCCATCGTCTCGATATAGGTGCAGGAGGGATCGGACTGTCTGTGGCAGCTGAGGAAGATATCCGCACCGGTTCGCGTCAGCGGTACGAGTTCCTGCTCGAAATCGACCGGATCCTTGAGGAAGACACAGTCCTGAAGCCAATGCTTGTGGATGTCGGCGTTGATCGCGGCGGAAAGGCTTCCCTCGCCGTAGATCGTCAGGGTGAAATCGACGCCCCTCTCGTCAAGCAGCCTGGCGATCGGAACGAGGTCCTGCACGCCCTTCATCGGTTCGAGCCGTCCCGAATGAATGAGCCGCAACGGCTCGCCGTTCTGGAGATGCCGTTTTCGCGCGCTCATCTCCTGCGGCGTCGCGAACATTGCCGGCTTCATGCGGTTGTCGAGGTAGAGGAGCTGGCTGCCGCCCATGTCGTGATAGGCCGCGTGGGCGGGATAACCGTTCGCCTGGATGCCGCGGGCGGCGCGGAAGGCGCGCTTGCGCTTGTATTCCTGCATCACCGTCCAGGCCATGCCGTAGATTTTCCGCGGCAGGCTGCGGGTGTCGTCGAGCGAGATGATCTGCAGCCGGGTCTGATGGGTGTATTCGATCGAGTAGACCACCGCGCTCTTCGCTTGCCGGATTACCGCCGGCGGCAGCAGGTCCAGATAGGAATCTCCCGATAACAGCGCGAGGTCGAAGTCGGCGAGATGGTCTGCCGAGACCCGTTCCTCCGGCTCTAGAATCCGCACCCGGAAATCGAGGTCGCCGATATCGTAGCGACCGCCGAAAGGTATGTCGGTCGCACCGCGGCGGATGAAGCAGGTGACCGGCCCGGACCAGTGCTGCACATGCAGGGCCATGCCGGAAACGAACTTCTTGTCGAGCACCAGCTTGCCGTTTTCGGCCTCGATCACCGGCGCCGACACGAACATCGCCAGGCTTTTCTGCATGGACCTCGATCCTCCGCGATGCCGGGACTTTCGCACGCTGAGCCGCACTATGCGGATCGAAGCCAAGCTCAAGCAAGCCGGCCAATAGGTCGACCAGCCGGGGAGGCGTTACCTCATTCGCCGTAGGGACCGGCGAGGCGCCGGGCAGCCGGATCGATCAATGCTGGCGGCGGAACCAGGTGGAGAGGAAGTCGACGAAGCTCCTGACCTTGGCCGGCAGGTAGCGGCGATGCGGATAGACCGCATAGATGCCGCGGTCCTTGGCAATATAATCGTCGAACAGCGTCACCAGTTCGCCCGACTGGATCGAGGCATTGGCGATGAAATCGGGGATGATCGCGACGCCGAGGCCCGCGCGGGCGGCACGCAACGTCGCCTGCGGGCTGTTGATCTCGACCGGGCCGCTGACGGCGACAGAAATGGTCGAGCCGTCCTTGTCGGTGAAGCGCACATTGTTGTGCCAGCGGGAATTGGTGTCGATGATGAACGGGACGCGGTTCAGGTCCTGCGGGTGTTCGAGCGGGCCGTATTTCGCGACGAAATCGGCGGTCGCCACCGTATAGACCCGGAAATCGGAGAGCTTGCGGGCGATCAGGCCGGAATCTTCCAGCTTGGTGATTCGGATCGCCAGGTCGAAATTTTCCTCGATCAGGTCCACGAACCGGTCCTCGGCAACGATTTCCAGCGACACTTCGGTGTGGCTCTTGGCGAAATCGATCAGCGACTGGCCGACCTCCGCATCGACGAAGGTGCGAGGTACGGAAACGCGCAGGCGCCCCTTCAAATCGGCGTTGTTCTCGCGCACCAGGTCGGCGAGATTGTCGATTTCCTTGAGGATGTCGGCGGCGGTCCGGTAATAGGTGTGCCCGGCCTCGGTCATCGAGAACTGGCGGGTGGTGCGATTGAGCAGCAGGGCGCCCAGATCGTCTTCCAGCTCGCGCACATATTTCGACAGCAGCGCCTTCGACCGCCCGGTCCGCCGGGCTGCGGCTGAAAAGCCTTCTGCTTCAACCACATCGATGAAGGCCCGCATGCGGGTGAGAGTGTCCAAATGTCGCCCCTTTTAGTCTGGTCGATCCTAGTTGGGATTTAGCACGGAATTGTGCAATGCGAAATTTTGGTGAGGGGCAAAAAAACTCTTGATTATGACCGCGAATATTCTTATCTCCCGGTCAGCCCAAAGTCGCACGTGCCCGTGGGTGTCCGCCGACCCTCTATTTGGTGAGGTCATCGGTAAGGTACCTGGAACTAACCCCTCCAGTCGCTATTCCGGCCATCCGGGAAATGCGAGGACATCTGAAGCAACGACGGTGCGGGCCTTTTTGTTCTCTCCCTGCTTTCCATCAGCGGGGGTTACTGAAGAGGCACACCATCATTGCCGGAAGTGCGGTAGGGACCTCCCTCCAATCCATGGCAGACAAAGCCGGATCATTGTTCGTGGCAGAGCGTTGATCCACTTATCGCGCGTTTGAGCGTGTTCACGGTACCGGTGTCTCCACCAACCGGGCTGAACGCATTCTCATCCGTCCTTTGTCCTCCGGTTCGCAGCCGGAGCTTTGAGATTTGAAGGGACTGACCATGACCACTGCTCGCATCCTTGACTTCATCAAGACCCAGCGTCCCGAAGGACCGTTTCTTGTTGTCGATCTCGACGTCGTGCGCGACAATTTCAACGCCTTCCGTCATGCCCTGCCGGACAGCGCGATCTATTACGCGGTCAAGGCCAACCCGGAACCGGCAATCCTGAAGCTGCTTGCTTCGATGGGTTCCAATTTCGATTGCGCGTCGGTCGCCGAAATCCAGATGGCACTCGACGCCGGTGCTTCCGCCGACCGCATTTCCTTTGGCAACACGATCAAGAAGGAACGCGACATCGCCCGCGCCTTCGCGCTCGGCGTTGGCCTCTATGCCGTCGACAGCCATGAGGAAGTCGAGAAGATTTCCCGCGCCGCCCCCGGTGCGAAGGTATTCTGCCGCGTGCTGACCGATGGCGAAGGCGCCGAATGGCCGCTTTCCCGCAAGTTCGGTTGCGTGCCGCAGATGGCCGTCGACGTGCTCGTCTACGCGCACCAGATGGGTCTCGAATCCTACGGCGTGTCCTTCCATGTCGGCTCGCAGATGACCAAGGTCGATGCCTGGGATGCGGCTCTTGCCGATGCCAAGCGCGTCTTCGGTTCGCTCGCAAAGCAGGGCATCGTTCTGCAGATGGTCAACATGGGCGGTGGTTTTCCGACCAAGTACCTGCGCGACGTGCCGAAGGCCGAAGAATACGGCAAGGCGATCTTCGCTTCGCTGCGCAAGTATTTCGGCAACAACCTGCCGAAGACGATCATCGAGCCGGGTCGCGGCATGGTCGGCAATGCGGGCGTCATCAAGGCTGAAGTCGTCCTCGTGTCGAAGAAGTCGGACAACGACAATCACCGATGGGTCTTCCTCGACATCGGCAAGTTCGGCGGTCTCGCCGAAACCATGGACGAGGCCATCCGCTACCCGATCCGCACCGAGCGGGACGGCGACGAGATGGAACCCTGCGTTCTCGCCGGCCCGACCTGCGACAGCGCCGACGTGATGTACGAGAAGAACATGTATCCGCTGCCGGTGACGCTCACCATCGGCGACGAGGTTCTGATCGAAGGCACCGGCGCCTATACGACGACCTACTCGGCCGTCGCCTTCAACGGCTTCGACCCCCTGAAGGCGTACGTCATCTAAGGCGGCTTTGCCTGCCTGACTGGCGTCATCCAATACCGCCGGCCCCGTAACCAGCCGGGGCGGCAAATTCACAATTCCTCTTCATCGCCGCTGATAACGGTATTGGGTACGGGAGGCCACGATGGCCGCTGTTCTTGATTCTGTGCGCGCATTCTTTGCGCCCAACTCCACTTTCGCCATCGACGCCGAAACTCCGGCTGACGTGGTCGCCCGCGAAACCCTGCTCGACCGCGCCATGGGCCCGGATCGCCGCAAAAAATCGTCGGAAAAGATCCGCCGCAACCGCGTGCCGGCCGAAGGCCTCGCCATCGTCGCCCGTGACGGCGCCGGCCACGTGATCGGCACCGTGCGGCTTTGGAACATCGAAGCCGGCATCTCCTCGGAAGGCCAGGCGATCGATGCGCTGCTGCTCGGCCCGCTCGCGGTCGATTGCGCTTACGAAGGCAAGGGCATAGGTGCTGCGCTGATGCGTGCGGCGATCACCGAGGCCCACAAGCGCGGCCATGGCGCGATCCTGCTCGTCGGCGATGCGGCCTATTATGAACGGTTCGGCTTCTTCGCCGACAAGACCCGGCATCTCGTCATGCCCGGCCCCTTCGAGCGTTCGCGTTTCCTGGCGCTCGAACTCAAGGCCGGCTGGCTTGAAGGTGCCGCTGGCATGATCGTCGCCAACGGGCGCAAGCTGGCCTGACAAAGGCCGAGTTTTCGACCAAGGCATTCAGCACTCAAGGCCTCGCGCCCCGACGATCTGCCCAGACCCCGTCTCCCCTTGGGAGCACTCCCGTGGGAGCGCCCCCAAGGGGAGGCGGGGTTTTTCGTGCGACAAATTCTCCCTTTCAGGCCGCCGCCGTGCATCCGCCGGCCGCGGTTGATCCGGATCAATCCGACTCTCGCAGCCGGCTCCTAAGCCTCTCCTCGCAAGATCGATATACAATCAAGGAGAGCTTACATGAACACGAGCGGGGCACGGCATCTGAGATGGATCGCGGGCGCGGGTGCGGCTTTTTTCGCATTCGGGGCGGCAGCGGCGGATCTGACGCCGGCATCCGTCGCCCCGGTGGCGCAGGAGGCCGCTACCGGCCAGAGCCCCTGGCAGATTCGCGTGCGCGGCTTGGGCGTCATCACTGAGAACCGCGGCTCGGTCAACGGCGTGCCGGGTTCGGACCTGTCCTTTTCCGATTCGGTCATCCCCGAACTCGATATCAGCTACTTCTTCACCGACAATATCGCCGCCGAACTGGTCCTCGGCACGACCTATGCGAATATCAAGGAGGACGGTGCCGTCGGCGTGCCGGTCGGCCGCGCCTGGCTGCTGCCGCCGACGCTGACGCTGCAATACCACTTCACCGATTTCGGCGCCTTCAAGCCCTATGTCGGTGCCGGCGTCAATTATTCGCTCTTCTACAACCAGTCGGAAAAGCCGGGCTTCCACAATCTCGACGTCGAGAACCATGTCGGCGCTGCCCTGCAGGTCGGCTTCGACTACATGATCGACCAGCATTGGGGCGTGAACTTCGACGTGAAGAAGATCTTCATGGAGACCGACTGGAAGGCTGATCATGACGTCCTCGGGCCGCTGAGCGGCAAGGCAAAGATCAATCCCTGGCTGATCGGCACAGGCGTTACCTACCGGTTCTAGAAAAACCAACGAGGGCGGTAGGGACGGGGCCGGCGCCAGAACAGGTGGCGCCGGCCTTTGTTTTTAGGGCTTCAACGCATGCAGAGCGGCGGTGTCGCGTCGACAACGAATATTAGCCAGTCACTCCCGCCCGGTGGGGGACCAGGTGAGAGCGTGAGCGTCCGATTTCTCAAGCGCCGTCTTTGGCGCGATAGGCATCCGGGATCACGAAAATCTCGTCGGCGCGGCCGTATCCGCCGTCCTTGACCTCCTCGATCAGCACCATTGTGTGGGGCCGTGCGGCCTCGCTCAGGTATTCGACCAGCATCTCGGTGGTGCGGTGGACGATCTCTTGCTTCTGGGCCTTGCTGAGCGCAGCTTCGGGCGTCTTGATGTTCACGAATGGCATCGGGTTTTCCTTCAGGTTTGGTGTTTCGGGATTTCAGATCATGCCGCCGTTGGCGCGCAGCACCTGGCCGTTGACCCAGCCGCCGTCCGGGCCGGCGAGGAAGGAGACGACGGAGGCGATGTCCTGCGGCTGGCCGAGGCGGCTGAGCGGGATGGTCTTGACGATGTTCCGGACCAGTTCGTCGGACTTGCCGGTCATGAACATTTCGGTTTCGACGGGGCCTGGAGCGACCGCGTTGACGGTAATCCCGCGCCGGCCAAGTTCCTTGGAGGCAACGTGGGTCATCGCTTCGACGGCCGCCTTGGTGGCGGCATAACCGCCATAGGCCGGGCCGTAGACGCCGACGACGCTCGACGAGAAGTTGATGATGCGGCCGCCGTCGCGCAGCCGCTTGCCTGCCTCTCGGATGCCGCGGAACGTGCCCATCAGGTTCGTGGCAAGCTGAAATTCGAAAGTCTCGTCGTCCATCTCGGCGAGCGGAGCAAGCCGCATCACACCGGCATTGTTGACGAGGATGTCGGCACCGCCAAAGCTCTGTTCGGCAGCGTCGAACAGGGTTGCGGCAGCGGTCGGGCTGCCGACATCCGCCTGCACCGCGACCGCCTTGCCGCCGCCCGCTTCGATCTGCGCCACCACCTCGTCGGCGGCCTGCCGGCTGCTCGCATAGTTCACGACGACGGCGATGCCGTCTTCAGCGAGGCGGAGCGCGATGGCTCTGCCGATGCCTTTCGAGGCGCCGGTAACGATCGCGACGCGTTGTCCGTTGTTGGTCATGAGATCTCTCCTTGGTTGGTGGACAGGAGATATTGCTGACACCGAACAAGAACAATTGCCGATGAATTGACATCAGAATTCGCCTGTGGTGAACAAGGCCATGGATCGCCTCGACCGCATGCAGCTCTTTGTCCGGATTGTCGAACGGCGCAGTTTTTCGGCTGCCGCCACGGATTTGGGTCTTGCGCGTTCGACCGTCACCGAAGCGGTCAAGCAACTCGAGGAGGGGATCGGCACGCGGCTGCTGGAGCGGACGACGCGCTATGTCACTCCGACGCTGGACGGTCGGGCCTTCTACGAGCGCTGCCTCGCGATCCTCGCCGAGGTGGACGAAGCGGAAAACATCTTTCGCGATGCACAGCCGCGCGGCCTGCTGCGGGTCGATGCGCACGGGTTTCTGACCCGCACCTTCCTTTTGCCGCGCCTTCACGAGTTTCTTGACCGCTATCCGCTGCTGGACCTGCAGATCGGCCAGGGCGACCGGCTGGTGGATCTCGTTCGCGAGGGCGTGGACTGCGTCATCCGGGCAGGCGAGATCGACGACAGCGGGCTGATCATGCGCAGGCTCGGAACCATCACCGAAATCACCTGCGCCAGCCGCGCCTATGTCGAGAAACACGGGCTTCCGAAGTCACCGGATGGGCTGGAAGGGCATTTGGCCATCGGCTTCCTGTCGTCGCGCACCGGCCAGATCATGCCGCTCGAATTCATGGTCGGGGAGGAGGTGCGCCACGTCACCCTTCCAAGCCGGCTGACGGTCAACAATTCCGATACGATGGTCGATCTCGCCCGCCGCGGTTTTGGCCTCATGCAGGCGCCGCGCTATCGCCTGCAGCGGGATATCGACGAGGGCGTGCTCGTCGAGGTGCTTGCCGATTTCCCGCCGTCACCGACACCGCTTTCGGCGCTCTATCCGCAGAACCGCCAACTTTCGCCGCGGGTGCGCGTCTTCCTCGACTGGATCGTCAAGGTGTTTGCCGAAGCGGGACTTTGAGGTGTCTTACGGCCGATAGATCGCCTGCAGCCTGGAAAGATCGGCGATCTTCAGTTCGACCGGATCCATGTCGTCGCGCGAAGGCTTGAACCACGCGACCGCCTCCTGGATGTGCCGGCCATAGGGTTCCGGATACATGCTCAGCCCCATGACCCACTGGCGGACGATTTCGCGGTCCATGCGGCCCGAGGCATAGCGGTCGTGCATGGTCTTGGCGGATGTGGTGAGGTCTTCGACATTCTTCATCAATGTACCGCGGGATTGGGTTCGGGTTCGCCGAAGAAGGAGCGGATGCCGTCGCGCTCGACGGTCGCCAGGAACTCGTCGAAGGCTTCGCGGTCGGTCGGAAACGGCTCTTCCCAGGTGGTGACGTCGTCCTCTTCGGTGATGACTTCCAGCGTCCAGTCGCCCTGGGTGCCGGCAGGGCGGTAGATATCGACCAGCACGGTAATGCCGTCGTCGGTGAATTCGCCGGCGAGTTCGGAATGTTCAGTCTTGGGTGCCTTGGCCATGTCGTATCCGATCGTATAAACCGCTGTCCCCGGCGCTGCGGGTCCGGTCCCAGGAGGGAGAATCGGGCACGCAACGATTAAGACGGTCGGGATGGTCCAATACACTGCTTTCTGTTTTCGCTCCACCGTGGATGAGAATGGCTTTTCGGGAATGGGGTGTCGCGGCTGTCGCTTTGCCCCTCATCCGCCTGCCGGCACCTTCTCCCCGCACGCGGGGAGAAGGACATATGCCGCGACGTCGCGGTTTCCCTCGCCCCGCTTGCGGGGAGAGGGTGCGCCGAGCGAAGCGGAGGCGGGGTGAGGGGCAAGCCGCGTATTCGGTTGTCCATGCGCGGAGGAAGGAGCTTCACACTCCATCATCTCTGCGTGAATCCACCCTTTCCGCCATAGTCTTGGCCGCCTGGCCGTCCTAGCTTCGCTGCATGATCACACGCCGCGCAACCCTCCTGTCCCTGCCATTCGCTCTGACTGCGGCCCGCAGCCTTGCCCAGGGCGCGCCCCAGGCACCTGTGCCGCAGCCGCCCTTGACGCTCGATACCGCGCTCGGCGGTGCGGCGGAACTGGAGCCCTTGAAGGTCGTTCTGGTCGCCCGTGGTGGCGAGATGCTTGCCGAGCAGGCGTTCAACGGTCATTCGCTGGACGCCTCCACCAATATCAAGTCGGCCTCGAAGTCGATCATCTCGGCTTTGACAGGCATCGCCATCGACCGCCGGCTGCTCGAAGGTCCGGACCAGAAGATCGCGCCGATCCTGAAGGCTGACCTGCCGGCAGATCCGGATCCGCGCATCCACGCGATCACCATCGGTAACCTGCTTTCGATGCAGGCCGGGCTCGGGCGGCTGTCGGGGCCGAACTACGGCCGCTGGGTTGCGAGCCGCAACTGGGTGCAGTTCGCGCTCGCACAGCCGTTCGACGACGATCCCGGCGGTTCGATGCTCTATTCCACCGCCTCGACGCATCTGCTCTCGGCGATCCTCACCAAAGTCGCCAAGAAATCGACGCTGGCGCTGGCGCGCGAATGGCTGGAGCCGGTCGACGGTTTCCGGATCGGGTCCTGGGAACGAGACCGGCAAGGCATCTATTTCGGTGGCAACCAGATGGCAATGACCGCCCGCTCGCTACTGGCCTTCGGAGAACTCTACCGCCGCGGCGGCAAGACGAAGGACGGCCGCCAGGTCGTCTCGAAGGACTGGATCGACCAGTCCTGGACGCCGCGCACCAATTCGCGCTTTTCCGGCGACGGTTACGGATACGGCTGGTTCCTGCGCAATATCGGCGGAGAGGAGGTCAAGTTCGGCTGGGGTTATGGCGGGCAGATGCTCTATATCGTGCCGTCGCTCGGCGTCACCGTGGTGATGACGTCAGACGAAAGCGGCCCCTCAGCCCGCAGCGGTTATCGCGACGACCTGCACAACGTGCTCGCGGAAATCATCGGCGCCGTCCGCGTCGTTTGAAGCCAGTTCGTATAAACTTGAACGACCGGACAAACCGAATCGTAACCGCCCAACGCTATTATGCCCCGCGTCGCCATTGGGGGTGTTTCATGCTGGATCTGCGGACGATTTATATCGTCTCGGCTATGACCTGCTCGGTCCTGGGCATCGTCCAGATGATCGCCTATTCCAGCGGCCGGTTCGAACGCTGGCTGTTCTGGTGGAGCGCCAGCGGCATCGTCATCGGAGCCGGCCTGTTCAGCGTCGGCTTGCGAAGCGTGTTGCCGGACGTCGTCTCGGTCCTGATCGGCAACAACCTGATCCTAGTTGGCTATCTGCTGCTGATCGTCTCCGTCCGGCTTTTCGGCGGCCGTCCGGCGCGCTGGGGTCTGAGCTGGCTGATCCTTGCCATTCTTTCGACGCCGCTGATCCTCTTGTGGCGGGACGACACCAGCACCGCACCGCGCATCGCCATCTTCTCGCTCGTCTGCGCCCTCGGCGATCTCCTGGTGATGCTGGAGGGTATTCGCCTCGCGCGACAGGAAAGGCTGCGGTCGGCATGGCTGGTCGCTGCGATCTACATGCCGACTGCCGCCATCTTTGCAGCGCGCGCCCTTCTGGCGGTGACGGGCTGGATCGGCGAAGGCGGCCTGTTTGCCCCTGGCAACGGCGCCGATGCCTGGCTTGGGCTCTGGGCGGCGCCCTTCCTGGCATTGCGAAGCATCGTCATCAATCTGATGGCGGCCGAACGGGCGGGAAACAAGCTCACCTATCTGGCGGATCGCGACGCCCTAACCGGCGTGCTCAACCGCGGCGGGCTCATGCGTTCCTATGCTGGTCTCGAGCCGGGCCCGATCGCCCTGATGCTGATCGACGTCGACCGTTTCAAGCAGCTCAACGACACGCATGGTCATGCGGTGGGCGACGAGGTGCTGCGTCGGTTCGCCTCTTCGGCATCCCCGCACCTGCGCAGCCGCGATCTCTTCGCGCGCCAAGGCGGCGATGAATTCGTGATTGTGCTGAAGGGATGCCCGGTCGAAAAGGCCGTCGAGACCGCCCAGAATATCCGCGCCGCCTTTGCCTGTTCACTCGCCGAAATGGCGGACCTTGTCGTGCAACCGACACTCAGCATCGGCGTGGCGACCGAAATATGCGGCCCCGGCGATCTCGAAACCCTGCTGCAGCGGGCCGACCAGGCGCTTTACGCGCGCAAGCGCAACGGCCGCGACGGCATCGATACGTTCGAGGAAGACCGCCACGCGGCGTGAAGGGGGACAATTTCGCCGCGCCGATCAGAAATTCTCTTTTCGTTTGAAGCACATCTTCAACGGAATGGTTCCGCAGCATCCCCGCCTGCACGGGCGCGGTTATAGTGGTCGCGTCATAGGGCAGGGGCCGGGTCGCGAACCGGGTCGCATCCCACGGAGAGCATCCGGCGTCCGGTGATGGTCGTAAAGGTGAGGAAGGCGCCGTCAGGGCGCCGACCGTCGAAAGGTTCAAGTTTCGGATCCAGACCATCCGTTACCCGCCTTTCGGGAAAAACCGGAGCGATCGGGCAGGCAGCACGGCCTGACACCCATACCACTTCATATACGCTGCCTGCCCATCCCACATGGACCAGGCCGCGGCGGAGATTTCTCCGCCGCGGTTATTCGTGCTGCAAGCTTTCAGGCTGCGATATCGATGACGCCGCAATCACCGGCATCGGAGGAGAAGGCGACGAGCTTGCCGCTGGCGCTCCAGCTCAATCCAGTTATGCCGCCCTTGCCGGGCCGGCGTAGAAGCGCTTCCTTTGCGTCGGCAAGCCTCACGCCAAGGATCATGCCGTCGATGAAACCGATGGCGAGCACTTCCTCGGCCGGATGGAAGGCCACCGATGTGACCATGATATTGGCGCGGGTGCCGAGTTCCTGTGGAGCCTTGCCCATCGGGCCGTCCTTTGCCGAAAACGGCCAGACGATCGCGGCCGGCGCGCCCGACGAGGCAAGCCACTTGCCCTTCGGCGACCAGGAGAGCGATTTCACCTTGGCGGGATAACCGGTCATCCGCATGTGGCGATTTTCGCCCGGCTTGCCGTCGAGCTTCCAGCCGTGCAGCGCGTTTTCCTGCATGGTCGTCACCAGGAAGCGACCATCCGGCGAGAAGGTGACGGCGTTGTGGGCGCCCTTCCATTCGAGATCGACCGGCGGCGCATTGGTGCCGACCCAGTGCAGCGAGACGCCGTTGTAACGGGCAGCGGCGATCCTGAGACCTTTACCCGCAAAGGCGAGGCCTTCGACGCTGCGCTCTTCGGGAAATTCCTTCAGCGTGCCGTCGCTCTGCTTCACGAAGCTCGATTTCCCATGCGCATAGGCGACCGCATTCTGCGGGCCGCCGGCGACGACGCTGATCCACTTGCGCGGCGCTTCGGCGATCAGGGTCGCTTCGCCATTGCTGCCGATGCGCATCACCTTGCCGTCCTCGCCGCCGGTCAGCAGCGTGGCGCTGAAGGGGTCGCGGATGCAGGTCAGCAGACCCTGATGGGCCTCCGTGACTTTCTCGCCGCCATCCAGGCGGTGGATCGTGCCGGCGGCGGTGGCGAAGAATGGAACGTCGCCGAGGAAATGCGCGGCGACGACATGGCCTTCGAGATCAAGCGGTGCAACAGTCGGCATTACGCAGCAACGGCCTCGCACGCGCGAAAGCTCTTCTCGATCTTGTCGACATCGAGATCGCGGCCGATGAAGACGAGGCGCGATTCGCGCTTTTCGCCGTCTTTCCACGGCCGCTGGTGATCGCCTTCGACGATCATGTGGACGCCCTGCACGACATAACGTTCCTCGTCGCCCTTGAAGGCGATGATGCCCTTCAGGCGCAGGATGCTCGGGCCGTCCGTCTGGGTGATCTTCTGGATCCAGGGGAAGAACCGTTCCGGGTTCATCTCGCCGCCGCGCAGCGAGATCGACTTCACCGTCACGTCATGGATCGGCGACATTTCGCCGTGGTGATGGTGGTGGTGATCATGGCCGTGATGATCGTGATCATGGTCATGTGCATGATGGTCGTGGTCATGATGATGGTGGTCATGCCCATGGTCATGGTCGCAATCCGGGCCGCAGACATGGTCGTCATGGCCGTGGTCGAGGAAATGCGGATCGTTTTCGAGCGCGCGTTCCAGGTTGAAGGCGCCCTGGTCGAGCACGCGGGCGAGATCGACGCCGGAGCGGCTGGTCTTGTAGACGCGCGCAGTCGGGTTGATGGCGCGGACGACGTCTTCGATGATCGCCAGTTCTTCCGGGGTGACGAGATCGGTCTTGTTGATGACGACGACATCGGCAAAGGCGATCTGGTCTTCGGCTTCGCGACTGTCCTTCAGGCGCAGCGGCAGGTGTTTTGCATCGACGAGTGCGACGACCGCATCGAGCTCGGTCTTGGCGCGCACGTCGTCATCCATGAAGAAGGTCTGGGCGACCGGCACCGGATCGGCAAGGCCGGTGGTTTCGACGATGATGCCGTCGAAGCGGCCCGGGCGGCGCATCAGTCCCTCGACGACGCGGATCAGGTCGCCGCGCACGGTGCAGCAGACGCAGCCATTGTTCATTTCGTAGATCTCTTCGTCCGACTCGACGATCAGGTCGTTGTCGATGCCGATCTCGCCGAACTCGTTGACGATGACCGCGTATTTCTTGCCATGGCTTTCGGAGAGAATGCGGTTGAGGAGCGTCGTCTTGCCGGCGCCGAGATAACCGGTGAGCACGGTGACGGGAACGGGCTTCAGGGTGGCTGTTTCGGTCATGAAAACCTCGAGGACTTGAGAGCGCCCGATCGGCGCGGAAGCTTTGTTCGTCTCATATAAGGGCAAGCCGGGACGAGTTCAAAGGGTTTGTATGTTATAAGATCACATCGGAATTGCGACCGATGCCGGGTGATCTTGTTGCTCACGCTGACGGCGTCGCGATTGCGGAAACCACGTCCGTTCTGGCGAAGTCCTGTCCGACATAGAGAAGCGGACAATTGAATTCCTTGGCCGTCGCATAAGCGAAGCAATCGCCGAAATTGAGCGAAGCCTTGTGAAAGCCTTTGCCGAACAGAGCGTAAGCGGCCGCAGCCCGTTCTGCTCTTACAACATCCAGTTCGATGATGGTAATGGGAAGCTGGTCAATCAGGTTGGTAAGACCAGCCAGGCATTTCTTTCCACGAGCCACGATCAGTGCTTCGGTGAGAGTGGCGGCGTTGAGGAGGACCTTCGATTCCCTCGTGAGCATCTCTTGGCAGTCAAAGGCACCAATTTCATTCTTGACGATGGCGATCAACGCTGACGTGTCGACCACAATCATGCCGGCAGGCCATCGTCACCATAGAGAAAATCCTGGCTTCGCTCCGCGGGTACGTCGTTGCCATCGGGTGCAGGCGCCATTGCTCTGATCTCTTCGATCAGCGCTCTGCGTTGATCACGCGTCAGTTCCGGCTCAATGGGTACAAGCCTTGCAATCTTATGACCTCTTCGCGTGAGAACAACATCTTCTCCAGCCTCCGCGCGATGAAGGAGTTCAGTCAGACTTGCTTTGGCTTCACTCACTGAAATTTCCACGATGTGCTCCGTTGGACCAATTAGATAGTCCAACTATACGCTCGTCATGCCGTCGATTCAACTATCCTTTAATGTTCCCACATCAAACCGCGCCACATCCTCCAGCAGCTCGATAATCCCCTTCACAGCATGCGCGACCAGCATCTCACCGCGTTCCGCCGTCGCCGCAGCCGCGTTGCCGGCGACGCCCTTGGAGTTGAGGTCGGACATCTTCCAGCCGAAGGCGTGCGGGCCGTAGGCGCGCAGATGTCTGAAGTCGCGGGAAAAGTCCGATTGGCGGGACGGGAAGTTTTCGGCCCTGGCCATATCGACCTTATCCGGATGGAGCGCCAGCATCACGGACGTCTCGATGTCTCCGCCGTGGATGTCGACGGCCTTGTCTTCCGGGGCGATCCAGCCGGCAGGCTGCCCGAAGCGGGTCCAGCTTGTGGCGACGACCAGCATGCCAAACCGCACCCGGGCCTCGGTCGCGACGATGGTCATGAGCGGCGAATTGCCGCCATGGGCGTTGAGCAGCACCAGCTTGCCGATGCCCTTGGCGTGAAGGTCGGCGGCAATGCCGAGCCAGCGGTAAACGGCTTCATCGAAGCCAAGCGTCTTCGTACCGGCGACATCCATATGCTCAATCGAATAGCCAATCGGCTCCGTGGGCAGGAACGTCACCGGCAGGTGGGCAGGCAGGGCAGGGATCAGGCGGGCGACGAGGCCCTCGGCGATGAGCGTGTCGGTCTCGAACGGCAGGTGCGGTCCGTGCTGCTCGTGGGCGCCGAGCGGCAGGACGGCGATCCAGTCTCGCCTTTCTGTGGACGCAAGTGTCGTATCATTGTCATGATAGCGTGGCGAAGGGTGCGACATCTGGCGGTGGTTTCCCGGTTTCGATATGGATAGCGCGCCACAGATATAACGGCTACTTCTTTAGGGCAAAACGGGCGGAGCGAATGAGCAAGAAGAAGGGCGATAAAAAAGCCAAGTCCGGCAAGAAGAAGGAACTGGAAGGCCTTTCGGCCACCGACCTTGCGCCGGCGATCACCCAGGCCGCCCGCTCCATGCGTACAGCACTCAGCCGCAGCCTCGGCGAAAGCGGGCTTTATGCCGGCCAGGACGGCGTCATCCTGATCCTTGCGGAAGAAGACGGCATGACCCCCGGCCAGCTCGCCATCCGGCTCGGCGTCAAGGCCCCGACCATGACCCGCACGATCGGCCGCATGGAAGCTCAGGGATTTCTCGAACGCCGCGCCGACGGCACCGACGGGCGTCTTACCAAGGTGCATCTGACGGAAGCCGGATTGCAGACCGTCGAACAGATCGGCCGCTCGGTTTCCGAGTGCGGTTCGATCGCCGCAAAAGGCCTCTCCGACAAGGAGATCCGCACGCTCCTTAAGCTCCTCAAGACCATCGAACAAAATCTTCAGTCGGAGTCCTCCGACGACAGGGGCTGATTTCCCTCCAGATTTTCTGCCGTCACAGGATTGTCGCACGGAATTAAATTGTTTATTTAAAGTTTAATTCGAGCATCGGATAGCGATGCCGGCCATTGCGGGTGGGGGAAATGGCGCAAAAGATTAAGTTGTCGACGATTGGCGAAAGCCTTGGTCTTTCAACTGCCACGATATCGCTTGCTCTGCGCGACAGCCCGCTTGTGGCAGCCGATACCCGGGAAAAAATCAAGGAACAGGCAAGAGCCCTCGGTTATATCTACAACCGCCGGGCCGCCAGCCTGCGCACGTCGCGCTCCGGCATTATCGGCGTGGTCGTGCACGACATCATGAACCCGTTCTACGGGGAGATCCTCAAAGCGATCGAAAGCGAGCTCGACCGCAGCCGCCATACCTTCATCCTTTCCAACCATTACGATTCGGTCGAAAAGCAGCGCACCTTCATCGAAACCCTGCTGCAGCTCGGTGGTGACGGGGTGATCATGTCGCCGGCGATCGGCACGCCGATCGAGGATATGAGGCTTGCCGAGGAGAACGGCATGCCGGCCATCCTCGTTGCCCGTTCGATGGAAGGCGTCGAACTGCCGACCTATCGCGGCGACGACAGCTACGGCATCTCGCTTGCTACCAATCATCTGATTGGCCTCGGGCATCGGGTGATCGCGATGATCGGCGGCACGGATCAGACGTCGACCGGCCGAGACCGCTACCAGGGGTATGTCAATGCGCTGCGCAAGGCGGGCATCGAGGTCGATCCGAACCTGCGCATCCCCGGCCCGCGTTCGAAGCAGGGCGGGTTCGAGGCGGCGGTGCATTTCCTCTCCCTGCCGCAGAAGCCGACGGCTGCGGTCTGCTGGAACGATCTGGTGGCGATCGGCCTGATGAACGGTGTCGCCCGCGCCGGGCTGTTGCCCGGCCACGATATCTCCGTCACCGGTTACGACGATCTGGAAGAGGCGTCGATCGCGACGCCGGCGCTGACGACGGTGTGGAACGGCCAGACGGAAGTCGGCCGGCTTGCGGCGCGCGCTCTGCTCGACCGCCTTGCCGGCAGCCACGAGCCGGACGGCATCCATCTGATCAAGCCGGAAATGCGCATCCGCCAGTCGACCGGGGTGCACCGGCCAAGGGTTTAGGCCGCGACGGGTGCCGCCGTCTCCGGCCACAGAAAGATCGCCACCCGATTGACGAACAGCACCAGGCATGCGGCGAAGACGGTGGCGTAGAGCCGGTCCCATAATGTGGCGGCCGTCAGAACTTGATCGGCTGTGCCCATGGCCATCATCATCAGCGGCGTCATGACGATCGAATAGGCGAGATAGTTCCTGGCCCGCAGGAATGGTCGGCAGCCGCCAAGAACGGCGATGCTGAGCACATCCGCCCAGGCGGGCAGAGCAAGGAATGAAAGCAGGCCTGCGCAGCAGACGCCGAAGATGACACCGATCACCCTTTGCGTCGTCTTCCGCGGCATGCGCTCCGGCCGGCGCTCGACCAGCAGCACAAGCGTCAGCGCCGCCCAGTGAACGTCGTGGGAGGGAAAAAGCGCGTGCGCGAACAAAACAGCGCCGAGACTGAGGACCAGCCGGATCGGATATTGCCAGCCGGCCCATTCTCCCAGCGAGCGCTTCAGCCGATTGAACTTTTGCCTGGCAGTCGGGACACGGCTGGCTTCGATCGGCTTTTCTTCAGGCTTGCGGATGCGATCGACGACGGCGGACATGCCGATATGCAGGATCGCCGCGAAGAGTGCGCCGCTCATGACGACGGCAAAGATCAGCAGCGGATCGGCACTCGTCGTCGCCACGATGCCGCCCACCATGATGAGATAGAAGACGAACCGCATCGACGCGGCCACCATCGCCCGGTCGAACCCGCCGACGATGCCGGCGATCCCCGCCAGCGAAAGCATCGCCACTTGGCCGGCCATGCCCAGGCGGCCGATGAGGCAGGCAAGTCCTGCCGCAAGCGCCAGTGTCGCGAAGGCGGCACCCGCACTGCCGGCTTGCACCCTCAACTTGCCATGCGCTACGGTTCCGCTCATCGCCATGCCGCCGACGAGGCCGAGGCCCATGTGATGGCCCTTTGCGACCAGCAGCGCCGGCACGGCCATGGCAAGCGCCGAAACGACGATCTCGATCGCCGTCACTTCTTTTTCCGTCGACCAGCGAAAGGCTTCGGCAACGTGATTGAATGTCTTTTCCATCCGCCATCCCTCGGGCTCGCGATTGAGCAATGGCATAATAATACGCAATGCGTATCATATGTCCAGTGACGACGCCTCGACGCTGATCGTTCGCAGTGTGCTGCTGCTCGGCCGCCGGCTGCGCGCCGCGCGAGCGGAAGGCTCGGTCAGTCTGTCGACGATCGCCATGCTCGCCACGCTCCATCGGTTGGGGCCGATGCCGGCGTGGCGCCTTGCGCTGGAGGAGCGGCTGCAGCCGCAATCAGTCACCCGCATCGTCGCGGCGATGGAACGCGACGGCCTCATCAGCCGCAGTCGCAACGGGCAGGACCGCCGCGAAATCGAGTTGGCACTGACGCCTCACGGTCGCACGGTTCTTTCCGAGGATATCCGCGCCCGCCGCGCCTGGCTGGAAAAGGCAATCGAAGCCTGCCTCAGCCCGGAAGAGCGCGAAACGCTGATCGAGGCTTCGCAGATCATGCTGAAGCTTGCTTATGTGGAGGCGGGGGAAGGGCCGGGAGACGAGGGGTAGGTTTCCCGATATCCTGCTTGGCCGGCATCAGGCCGCGACGTCGCGAGCGTCAAGCCGCCACGTTGGTCAGCGTCCTGCGGGCCGCATAGGCGCGGACGGCTTCGCCGAAAGCGTGAAAGAGTGCCCGCGACGGAGCGTCGGTTTCGGCCCAGTATTCGGGATGCCATTGCACGCCCACGGCAAAATTCTTGGCGTCGATGACCGAAACCGCCTCGATCGTGCCGTCCTCGGCGGTTGCTTCGACCTTCAGCTGAGGGGCAGTTTCGGCGATCGCCTGGCGGTGCAGGGAGTTGACCTGAACCTCGCCTGCCAGGCCCAGATAATTGGCGATGCAGGAGCCTTCGGCAACGAACACAGGCTGGCGGATCGCGTACATGCCGTCGCGCTCCGTCACATCGGGTTTGCGGTGGTCCCAGATGCCCGGCTGGTCCTGGATTTCGCTCGCCAGCGTGCCGCCCAATGCGACGTTCAGTTCCTGGATGCCGCGGCAGATGGCGAGCAGGGGAATGCCGCGGTCGATCGCCCGGCGGATCAGCGGCATGGAGGTCGCGTCGCGGGCCGGATCGAAGGGGCCGTCGCCGTCGGTCGCTTCTCTGCCATAGAGCGACGGGTGGACGTTGGTCGCCGATCCCGAAACCAGCACGCCGTCGACGCGGTCGAGGATGGTATCGGTCTCGTTGCCCTCTTCGAAAGCCGGAATGATGAAGGTCATCACGTCCGCCACTTTCAACGCCGCCTGAACATACTGGTTCGGCGACGCATGCCAGATCGCTCCATCCAGTTGGCGGATGTCGGCGGGCAGGGCGACGATCGGTTTCGGCATCAGGCTCTCCAACGAAGCATGCTGTTGCGTCTGATGTCGTTGTGCCGCGGGAGGCCGGCTCAAGTCAAGTTCCAGGCGTGTTTCGGGGTCGGGCGTTGCCCAAAGAATAAGCATTGCCCCTTTGAAATGTCTGGTGAATCCAGTTTCGGCGGGACGCTACGAAAGTCTAACGATAAAAGACCTTCCCGCATTGAGGAATATTAGCTCCGGCGCTTGCAACCGCTAGACCAAAATGTTTACCTCGCCCCAGGACCGGGGGGAGTGGGAACAGATAAGCCCTACGGTTGTCTTACTGGGAGGTATTTCATGGATCGTCGTTCATTTTTCAAAAAGGCTGCCGTGACCGGCGCCGGTGCAGCTGCCGCCACGGTGCTCGCCGCTCCGGCCATCGCGCAGTCGAGCCCAAAAGTCACCTGGCGTCTGACGTCTTCATTCCCGAAGTCGCTGGACACCATCTATGGCGGCGCGGAAGACATCGCCAAGCATGTCGCCGCAGCAACCGATGGCAATTTCACCATTCAGCCGTTTGCCGCCGCCGAAATCGTGCCGGCCATGCAGGCAGCGGACGCCGTCAGCAATTCGACGGTCGAAATGTGCCATACCTGCTCCTATTATTTTGTCGGCAAGGATCCGACATTCGCGATCGGCACCGCCATCCCGTTCGGCCTCAATGCCCGGCTGAACAATGCCTGGTTCTACCAGGGCAACGGCAATACGCTGATGAACGAATTCTATGCCAAGCATAACATCTATGGCATGCCCGCCGGCAATACCGGCGCACAGATGGGCGGCTGGTTCCGCAAGGAAATCAACACGGTCGACGACTTCAAGGGCGTCAAGATGCGCATCGCCGGCATTGCCGGTAAGGTGCTGGAGAAACTCGGCGCCGTGCCGCAGCAGATCGCCGGTGGCGACATCTATCCGGCGCTGGAAAAGGGCACGATCGACGCGGCCGAATGGGTCGGCCCCTATGACGACTACAAGCTCGGCTTCTACAAGGTTGCCAAGTACTACTACTATCCGGCCTTCTGGGAAGGCGGCCCGACCATCCATGCGTTCGTCAACCTGGAAAAGTGGAATGCGCTCCCGAAGGCCTATCAGGCGGCGCTGACCGATGCCTGCGCTTTCGCCAACACGAACATGATGGGCAAATACGACGTGAAGAACCCCACGGCGATCAAGCAGATCGTTTCGCAGGGCACGACGCTTCGCCCCTTCAGTCAGGAAATCCTCGAAGCCTGCTACAAGGCCACTCTCGAGGTCTACAAGGACATCTCGGCGACCAATGCCGATTTCAAGAAGGTCTACGAAGATCAGGTCGCCTTCAAGAAGGAAGCCTATCTCTGGATGCAGCTGTCGGAATATACCTACGACACCTTCATGATGATCCAGCAGCGTAACGGCAAGCTCTGATCACAGGTCAGGCAGTTCCTGATATCGAAGCCCCGGATCGAGAGATCCGGGGCTTTTGTCTGGCGGGTACCCGGGGGATCGGTTCAAATGGCAAGGGCGGCCGAAGGGCGGTTCGTGAAGCGGCTGAACGTATCCTGCGATGGGAATGCCAGTATGTTTTCGTAGGTGCGCGGCTCGGGACGGTCGAACCGGTTCAGAACGGGTGCGCCGCCATGGCGGAAGTTCCATTTCAGCTTTTCCAGCGTGGAAGCCGATTCAGGCGCATATTCGAGATCGTAGAACTGATAATCCGGCAGGCAGGCGGCGAGCTTGCCGAAGTCGTCCGGTGCTGCGAGATGGCCATGGAACTCGAAGGATACGATCGGCCGATTGAAGGCGATCGTCGAACGCAGTCCTTTCAGAACCCGCAGCTCGAACCCCTCGACATCTATCTTGATGAAATCGACCCTGGTTATTCCGAGGCGCCGGATGAGCTTGTCCGCTTCGAAAACCGGCAGGCGCAGGATACGGCTATGTCCTGATGGCCGGTCATCCTCAACGAAGCCGCTGGCGCCCAGGTTGCCTTCGAGATTTTCGCGGAACATGAGCGTGTCGTCGCAATCGCCGAGAGCCGCCTGATGCAGTCGAATGTTATCGAGCCGGTTCGAGCGAATGTTTTCGGTCAACCGCCTGAAGACGTCGGGATTGGGTTCGAAGCAATGGATCTCGGCGAAGTCTCGATTGAGGTGAATGGCGTGGTTGCCGATATTCGCGCCGATATCGAGCGCGACGGCATCAGGCTCGAAGCGGCCTTGCAGGAATTCCAGAAACCGTCCCTCAAACCAGCCTTCGACGAAGATAGCCTCGTCGATACTTTGTGCAGGATCGAGGTTGAAGATGTATCCCCGGTTGGTGCGATGGGTGAATACGTCGCGCTCTCTGGCAAACTGCCTGCGCCGCAACGGCTCGACTATGGTCCGATCGATCGACCTTCGCACGACGTACATCGCATTCGGCAATACGTGGTTCATCTGCATGTCGTGCCCCCGAGCGGTTCAGCCAGACCGGGTTCCGGTCTGGCGACGGCCAACCCGCGCGCGATGCCGCCCGCGCCAAGTTTTATACGCTCAGTAAGCCGGTTAGTACGTCTACCAAAGTGTTAGCGGCAACGGGATTTCGCGTCGAGCCTCCACCGGCATACCGCTTTTTCGGTAGAGGAAGGGCCGAAAGACGCTTTTGACGCGGGCCTCCAAGCAACGACTTCGCTCGCGTTTGCCGCTGTCCCTCCAGGGAAACCGGAGGAGCGATCTGGCCTGTTGGGCAATAATAGAAAAGGAGGACAGGGCGCCAACCCTGTCCTCCTTTTTCGGACGGAAAAAGCCGCCTTACGGGTTGATCTTCGGGGGCTGGCCGAAGTTCGGCATGCCGGGCAGTCCTTGCTGGCTGGGCTGGGCCGGGGCGCCGTCCATCGGCGGCAGGCCGAAATTCGGCATCTGGTTGCCACTGCCGTTGCCGAAGCCGGGGATTTCGATCTTGATCGTGTTGAGGTCGACGTCCGGCGACTTGTCCAGCCAGTAGGTGACCGACTCGGGCCAGAAGATGATGATGCCGACCAGGATGAGCTGCATGCCGAGCCACGGAATGGCGCCGAGGTAGATGTCCTTGGTCTTGACGCTCTTCGGGGCGATCGAGCGCAGGTAGAACAGCGCAAAGCCGAAGGGCGGGTGCATGAACGAGGTCTGCATGTTGACGCAGAGCAGCACCCCAAACCAGATCAGGTCGATGCCAAGCGCGTTCGCCACCGGCGCCAGCATCGGCAGGACGATGAAGGCGATTTCGAAGAAATCGAGGAAGAAGGCGAGGAAGAAAACGAAGATGTTGACGAAGATCAGAAAGCCGACCGCGCCGCCCGGGACGTGAGACAGCAGGAATTCGATCCACAGTCCGCCGTCCATGCCCTGGAAGACAAGGCTGAAGCAGGTGGCGCCGACCAGGATGAAGACCACCATGGAGGTGATCGTCATGGTCGAATGCATGCCCTGCTTGATCAGGTCCCAGGTGAGGCGGCGGTGCATGGCGGCAAGCACCATGGCGCCGACGACGCCAAGAGCGCCGGCTTCGGTCGGGGTGGCCAGGCCCATGAAGATGGTACCGAGCACGAGGAAGATCAGCACGATCGACGGGATCATGCCCCAGAGGACCTTGAAGACCAGCGCCGCATTGAGTTCACCGCGGGCTTCCAGCGGCAAAGCGGGCACGTCCTTCGGGCGGAAGATCGACATGGCGAGGATGAACAGCAGGAAGATCACCACCTGCAGGATCGACGGGCCGATCGCACCGAGATACATGTCGCCGACCGAACGGCCGAGCTGGTCGGCAAGGACGATCAGCACGAGCGACGGCGGGATGACCTGGGTGATCGTGCCGGATGCGGCGATGACGCCTGTCGCAATCCGCGGATTGTAGCCGTATTTCAGCATGATCGGCAGCGAGATCACGCCCATGGTGATGACCGAGGCGGCGACCGTGCCGGTGATCGCGCCGAGGATGGCGCCGACCAGGATGACCGCATAGGCGAGACCGCCGGGAATGGCGCCGAACAGCTTGCCGGTGCCTTCGAGCAAGTCTTCGGCAAGGCCGCAACGCTCAAGCACCGCTCCCATGAAGGTGAAGAAGGGGATGGCGAGCAGGAGATCGTTGGAGACGATCCCGAAGATGCGGAACGGCAGCGCCTGCATGAAGGCGAATTCGAAATGGCCGGTGGCGATGCCGAGAAGGCCGAAGAACAGGCCGACGGCGGACAGCGAGAAGGCGACAGGGAACCCGTAGAGCATGAAAATGATCATGCCAAGGAACATTGCCGGCGGCATTATACCGTATTCGAACATGAGCGGCTTATTCCCCCGAAATTCTTGTTATTGAAGCGGCTTTTCGTAGGTCGTATCGACCTGGAGGACGCCCATGAGGCCGGCGATGCGCTTTACCAGTTCGGAAAATCCCTGCAGCGCCAGCAGGCTAAAGCCCGCGACGATGATCAGCTTGACCGGCCAGCGGATGAGGCCTCCGGCATTCGAAGACACCTCGCCCTGCGCCAAGGAAAGCGAGAAGAAGGGCCAGGAGAGCCAGGCGAGGTAAAGGCAGGCCGGGATGAGGAAGACGATCAGGCCGATCGCATCGATCCACAGCCGGGCGCGATCGGAAACGGCGCCGTAAATCAGGTCGACGCGGACGTGCTCGTTCAGCCGCAACGTGTGGGAAGCGCCGAGCAGCACGATGAAGGCGAAGAGATACCACTGGATTTCAAGCCAGCCGTTGGAGCTGTAGTTGAAGAGGTAGCGGATGATGGCGTTGCCGGCGCTGATGAGCGTGCAGGCGAGGACCATATAGCCTGAAAATTTGCCGAGGATTTCGCTCACGCGATCGATGAGACCGCTGATCTTCAACAGTGCAGCCATGCTTTCCCCAATTCCAACAGGTCTCTCTTACCCCGCCCGTTCTTGGATGGCGATGTAAACGAAGGTCTAAGAAAAGGAAAGTCCCAACAAGTCAGGTTTTCGTCTATAAAAAGCCGGGATCGCAGGGTGTTTGTGCAGGCTCCGGAGGGGTTGCGCCTGTGCCGAAGGTTGCCTCCTAGAAATTTTAACCATCTCGTTGTCAATTTGTTCAGCAAACTCTCAAGAACCCCCCAATGAAAGGGGGTTACGTGGCTCGTGAACAAGCAATTTTTAAAGGGTTTCCCGCAGTGTCGACCGGAAGACAAGGGATGAACCCGATGAAAGAGACAGAAGCGAAGACGCTGTCGACGGATGTGTATCTGTCGTTCGTCACGTCGCTATTTGGAAATCGCGGCACATTGTGGACCGGCGTGGTCGTTCACGTCCTGTGGTGCCTGCTCGTTTTCCATTACAGCGGTGCGCAATTCTATCTCCTGTTCGCCTGCGGTTTCGCGGCCGTCTTTGCCTATCGCATGTACTGGTTCCAGCGGTTCGACAAGGTGGACAAGGCGTCGCTCACCTATGACGGCATCGCCGCCTGGGAGCAGCAATATGTGATCGGGGCGTTCCTGGCTGCCTTTCTGCTCGGCATCGCCAGCGGCTACGCCCTGCTCGTGCTCGAAAACCCGTTCGTCGGCTTCACCTGCATCGCCATGACGCTCGGCTCGATGATGTCGATCGTCGGCCGCAACTACGGCTCGCGCATCGCCGTAGACCTCCAGACGCTCGGCTGCTGCGGCCCGATCCTGATCGCCTGCCTGTTCACCGAGGACCTGCACCTCGCTCTGATGTCGCTGCTGCTCATCCCCTTCGGTCTCACCACGCGGTCGATGGCCAACGGCGTGCGCGAATTCCTTTATGAAAACGTCATCGCCTCGCGGAAGATGGCGATCATCGCCGGCCGCTTCGATATCGCCTTGAAGACGATTTCCCACGGCCTGGTGATGCTCGACGGCGAAGGCAAGATCCAGGTGATCAACCGCCGCGCCCGCGATCTGCTCGGTCTCGACAAGAAGAGCGACCTCAAGGACCGCGATTTCGCCGCCGTGCTCTGCGAAGATGCGGAAAATGCGCCGGAAACCATCCTGCGGCAGCTTTCCAAGCTCGCAGACGGCTCGCTCGAACGCGCGCTCTTCAAGTTCAAGGACGACCGCCATCTCGAATTCTCGGTCAGCCCCCGTTCCGACGGCGGCGTCGTGCTGATCTTCGAAGATGTCACCGCCCGTCTCGCCGCCGAGGAGAAGGTGCTGCACATGGTGCGGTTCGACGCCCTGACCGGCCTGCCGAACCGCGGTCATTTCGCGGATCTTGCCACCAAGAAGCTGAAGCGCCGCGGCGAAGCCCTGGCAGCACTCGCCGTGTTCGACGTCGACGGCTTCAAGCATGTCAACGACCTGCGCGGCCATGTGATCGGCGACCGGTTGCTCGCGGCGATCTCGGCCAGGCTTTCGGCAATGAAGACCGACGGCCTGCTGGCAGGCCGCCTGGTCGGCGACGAATTCGTCGTGCTGCTGACCGGCGGCGACGACGATTGCGAGCTGGAGCGCCAGGTGCGTCGAATTCACGCCGAGATCCAGGGCGACTATTATGTCGACGGACTTCGCCTTCCCGTTTCGATGAACAGCGGCTGCGTCGTGCTGCCGTCGCAGGACTTCGATATGGAAAACTGGCAGATCAAGGCGGATCTTGCCCTCAACCATGCGAAATCGACCGGCAACGGCACGCTGACGGCGTTCCGTTCGGAGATGGACGCCCAGTATATCGACGAGCAGAAGCTTCGTGTCGACCTCCGCCAGGCGATCGAGAACCGCGGTCTGCATGTCGTCTACCAGCCGATGTATCGCCCCGACGGCTCCGGCATCGAATGCAGCGAGGCACTGGTGCGCTGGCGCCATCCGGAGCGCGGCATGGTCGGGCCGAATGTCTTCATCCCTATGGCCGAGGATATGGGGCTCGTTTCGCATATCACCCATCTGGTGCTCGACCAGGCCTGCCGCGACTGCGCGACCTGGCCGGAGCCGATGGCCGTCTCCGTCAACCTCTCGATCCAGGACCTGCGCAACGACGATATCGTCGGTTACGTGGCGGACGTGCTGAAGCGTTATTCGGTCGATCCGTCGCGGCTGCATCTCGAGGTGACGGAAAGCTGCTTCATGGACGAGCCGGTGGCGGTCAGCGCTATCCTCAACCAGTTCCGCGTGACCGGCGTGACGATCGCCATCGACGATTTCGGCACCGGCTTCTCGAGCCTCAGCTACCTGGATTCCCTGCCGCTCGACGTGGTCAAGATCGACCGCGCGTTCATCCGCAATATTGTCGAGGACCAGCGCAAGCTGAAGCTCCTGCGCGGCATCGTGCATCTGTCCCGGGAGCTCGGCCTCAAGATCGTCGTCGAAGGCGTGGAGACGAAGGAGCAGCTCGCGCTGGTCAATCGCCATCGGTTCTCCGACCTGGTCCAGGGTTACGTGTTTTCGATGCCGGTGGCTTCCGAAAAGATCATCGAATTGGCTGCCGAGGGCGCTTCCGCGGCCAAGCTCTCGGCCGTTCGGCGTGGTGCCAAAAGCGCACAGGCCTCGCCTCTTCGGGCCGCGGCGCGTTAAACTCCGCTTAAAATCAGGACAGTGTTAACGGTTTTGGGACGTTAGGAAACGTCCGTTAACTGTTTGTTAACCATATCATTTAGAATTTTACTCAATTCGCGTATCATTCATTGCGGGCTATGGGTCTTTTAGGGTTAATCCTTGGTTAAAGCCCATGGAACAAAACCCAATGCCAATAGATAAGTCCTTTTCGGACGGAAACTTTTCAGCCAAGCTTCTCTCCACCCTCGACCATGTCGAATACCGACGGATCGAGAGCAACGAGGATTTCGAAGATATCGCCCGGCTTCGATACAGGGCCTACAAGACACACAACGTGCTGCCGGTCGCGGCGACCAAGCTCATCGACGAGATCGACTTCGACAAGAATGCGCATGTCTTCGGCGTCTATTACGACGAGGAACTTGTCAGTACGATCCGCCTCCACCACGTCACGCCGGAGCATCGGGTCTGCCAGTCGATCAGCATTTTCCCGGAAGCCGTGAATGGCCTTCTCGATGCCGGCATGACGCTGATCGACTCGGCGCGTTTTGCGATAGCCCCGGAATATGCCAGCGAACTTTCGGCCATGCCCTACCTGACGGTGCGGCTGACGCCGGTTGCGGCGATCTATTTCGATGCGGACCGCGTGCTGCAGCCGATCCGTCCGGCGCATGCGGCATTTTACCGCCGGTTCTTCTATGCCCAGCCGGTCGTGCCGCCGCGGCGGATCCCGCAATACGATTTCGATCTGATGCTGCTCGCCTCGCAGACCCGCGAACTGCGCTCCAAGATGATGAAGCGCTTCCCGGCATTCCAGTCGGAGGCCTACGAGCGCCGTCTGCTGTTTGCACGCTCCTCGAATTTCGACACCGCGCCGCTTACCATCCTGCCGACGGCCCGTATCGCCGGCCGCCCGAACTCCCCCGAAATGTCCTACCTCACCTGAAGGTCGCGCTCCGGCGTACCGGAAGCCATTGTGGCGGCATTGCGCTTTCCTGCCGCTTTGTGTAAGGCCTGAAGAGACGCCGATCCTGCCGAACGACGGCATGATTCCGGATGTCGACACGGGTTTTCCCGCACGCGCCGACGCTTTGATCAAGCGGACCGCGTGCGGCTGATGAAGGAGACGGGACTGATGGACAATCACCATAGCGGGCCGGTGGAAACGGGTGCTTCGATGGACTATTCGGAACACGACAAGACCTACAACGCCTTCATCGCGGGTGCGAAATGGGGCACGATGGTCATCGTCGTCCTGATGATCGCCATGGCTGCCGGTTTCTTCGGCGGAGCGGGCTTCATCGGCAGCCTCCTCGTTTTCATCATTCTCACTATAGCCGGCGTTTTCCTGCTGCGTTGATCCGGTTCGGCCAACCCGGCCACCGGCTTTGAGGCAGGGCGAAGTCTTTCGCCCGCCTTGCGATATCGACTGGGAGGAGACAGTCTTTGCCGAAGATCGTATTTGTATGCCGTGAAGGTTCCGACGAACCGCGCGTCGCCGCTTCGCCCGAGAGCGTCAAGCGGCTCATCGGCCTCGGGCTCTCGGTCGTGGTCGAGAGCGGGGCAGGCCTTGCCTCCGGCGTCCGCGACGCGGATTTCGAAGCCACCGGCGCCCGCATTGCCGGTTCCGGCGAGGTCGGTTCAGCCGATATCATCCTTCGGGTCAACCGGCCTACGGCGACCGAGATGGCGTCCTACAGACCAGGCGCCGTCGTGTTTGCGGTCATGGATCCCTACGGCAACGAGGCCGCTCTTGCGGACATGGCGAAAGCCGGGCTCACCACGTTTGCCATGGAGCTGATGCCGCGCATCACCCGCGCCCAGTCGATGGACGTGCTTTCTTCCCAGGCGAACCTTGCCGGGTATCGCGCCGTCATCGACGCATCCCATGAATACGGCCGCGCCATGCCGATGATGATGACCGCCGCCGGCACCGTTCCGGCCGCAAAAGTCTTCGTCATGGGCGCCGGTGTCGCCGGCCTGCAGGCGATCGCCACGGCCCGTCGTCTCGGCGCCGTGGTTTCGGCGACCGACGTGCGCCCCGCTGCCAAGGAACAGGTCGCCTCGCTCGGCGCCAAGTTCATCGCGGTCGAGGACGAGGAATTCAAGGCGGCCGAAACGGCTGCCGGTTACGCCAAGCCGATGTCGGAAGCCTATCAGGCCAAACAGGCGGCTCTGGTTGCCGAGCATATCGCAAAGCAGGACATCGTCATCACGACGGCCCTCATTCCCGGCCGTCCTGCGCCCAAACTGGTGTCGCGGGCCATGCTGGCTTCGATGAAGCCGGGTTCGGTGGCGGTCGACCTCGCCGTCGAGCGCGGCGGCAATATCGAAGGTTCCGAAAAGGGCAAGGTCGCGGATGTCGAGGGCGTCACCGTCATCGGTTATGCCAATGTCGCCGGCCGCATCGCCGCCTCCGCTTCGGCGCTTTATGCCCGCAACCTGTTCGCCTTCATCGAGACTATGGTCGACAAGGGCACCAAGGAGTTTGCGGTCAATCCCGAGGACGAGCTCGTCAAGGCGACCATGCTGACGAATGGCGGACAGGTCGTGCATCCGAATTTTGCGGCGGCCGCGGCCGCATTTGTCGTTGATGCGCCTGTTGCCGCGCCAACCGCAGCCCCGGCAGCGGGACCGGCCCGGGCCCGCAAAAAGCCTGCCGCCGTTGACGCCGAAAGAGGCGGGGACGCCACAGCCGAGGAGAAGCTTTGATGGCCAGTGAAGCAATGGACAAGGCGCTGGAACAGCTCGATCAGGCCGTGACCGCCGTGATGAGCGCTGCCGCCCAGGCGCCGGAAGCCGCGAGTGCTGCAACCGGTGGGGCGATCGATCCCTTCGTGTTTCGGCTGGCGATCTTCGTGCTGTCGATCTTCGTCGGTTATTACGTGGTCTGGTCGGTGACGCCGGCGCTGCATACGCCGCTGATGGCGGTCACCAACGCGATCTCTTCGGTTATCGTCGTCGGCGCGCTGCTTGCGGTCGGCATATCGGCGAGCGGCTTTGCGACCGGCTTCGGTTTCGTGGCGCTGGTGCTCGTTTCGGTGAACATCTTCGGCGGCTTCCTGGTGACCAGCCGGATGCTCGCCATGTACAAGAAAAAAGATCGCTGAGGGTTCGGATACATGTCGCAGAGCCTCGCAGCCTTCCTCTATCTCGTCTCCGGCGTGCTGTTCATCATGGCGCTTCGGGGTCTTTCCCACCCGACGACCAGCCGCAAGGGCAATGTCTACGGCATGGTCGGCATGGGTATCGCCATCGTCACCACGCTGCTGCTTGCCACGCCGACGTTCGGCGGCTTCATCCTGATCGTGCTGGCGCTCAGCCTCGGCGGTGGGGCAGGGGCTTATATCGCCCGCACCATTCCGATGACGGCGATGCCGCAGCTCGTCGCCGGCTTCCACTCGCTAGTCGGCTTTGCCGCTGTGATGGTGGCGGCGGCAGCACTTTATGCGCCGGATTCCTTCGGCATCGGCGCGATCGGCCATATTCACGGCCAGGCGCTGATCGAGCTGGCGCTCGGCGCGGCGATCGGCGCAATCACCTTTACCGGCTCGGTCATCGCCTTCCTGAAGCTCGATGGGCGGATGTCCGGCAAGCCGATCATGCTGCCCTACCGGCACGCCATCAATATCGGCCTGCTGGTGCTGGTCGTCGTCTTCATCTTCGGCCTGGTGCAGACCGAAAGCCATTTCGACTTCTGGCTGGTCGTGGTGCTGGCATTGGCGCTCGGCGTGCTCCTGATCGTGCCGATCGGCGGCGCCGATATGCCGGTCGTCGTGTCGATGCTGAACTCCTATTCCGGCTGGGCCGCCGCCGGCATCGGGTTCACGCTCGGCAACCTGGCGCTGATCATCACCGGCGCGCTGGTCGGCTCCTCGGGCGCGATCCTTTCCTACATCATGTGCAAGGGGATGAACCGGTCCTTCATCTCCGTCATCCTGGGCGGCTTCGGCGGCGAGACGGCGTCTGCTGCCGGCGACGACGGCGTGCAGCGGACGGTGAAGCAGGGTTCCGCCGACGACGCGGCCTTCCTGATGCAGAACGCCGAGAAGGTGATCATCGTGCCGGGTTACGGCATGGCGGTCGCCCAGGCGCAGCATGCGTTGCGCGAGCTCGCCGATACGCTGAAGAGCCACGGCGTCGAGGTCAAGTACGCGATCCATCCGGTCGCCGGCCGCATGCCGGGCCATATGAACGTGCTGCTCGCCGAAGCCAACGTACCCTATGACGAGGTCTTCGAACTGGAAGACATCAATGCGGAGTTCGCGCAGGCCGACGTCGCCTATGTCATCGGCGCCAACGATGTCACCAACCCTGCGGCCCGCGACGACAAGACCTCGCCGATCTACGGCATGCCGATCCTCGACGTCGACAAGGCCAAGACCTGTCTGTTCGTCAAGCGCTCGCTCGGCTCGGGCTATGCCGGCATCGACAACACACTGTTCTACAAGGACGGCACGATGATGCTGCTCGGCGACGCCAAGAAGATGACCGAGGACATCGTCAAGGCGATGAAGCACTGAGGCCAGTCGAACAACGAACATGGAGCCCGGCATTGCCGGGCTTTTTTGTGAAGACGGATCGTGCGACATTGGTGGTGAGCAGGAGGCCAGAATGGCAGATATTACCGGTTCCCTTCCAGACACGACCAAGGACTGGATCGAAGATCAGGTTCGCAGCGGAAGATTTGCGAACGTGGCCGAATTCGTCAGCGAACTCGTGATCCGTGAACGCCTCCGCGAGGGCGAGGAGCTTTCGTTGGATGAGATGCGTCAGGTCGTGAATGCTTCTCGCGAAAGCGGAATAAGCTCACGCAGCATGGATGAGATTTTCGCCGAGGCAGAAAAAATCGTGGCCCTTCGAAAGGCAAAGCGTGCCTGAATTCAGGCTCACTAAACACCCTTACGATTTCGACCCCACCTATGGCATGGGGCTGAAGGAGCTTCAGGCGGTAGTGCCGCCTCAGGCGCCAGAGGGTTTCGATGCGTTCTGGAAGGACCGCTATCGGCGGGCGATGACTGTCGATCCGGAGCCGGGCCTGCGCAAGAGCGGGCTCGACCATCCGAAATGGCATGTCTTCGACATCGCCTATATGTCGACCGGCCGGTTTCCGATCGGCGGCTGGCTTCTTCTGCCGCGGCGGGGGGAGATCAGACGCGGGCTGGTGGTCGGTCATGGATATGGCGGGCGCGACGAGCCGGATCTCGATATTCCGGTCGAGGAGACAGCCGTCCTGTTTCTCTGCTTTCGAGGCATGTCGCGCAGCACCCGCCCGCCGATCTCGCCGGATTCGCAGTGGCACGTGCTGCACGATATCGACAAGCCGGACCGGTACATTATCGGCGGCTGCGTCGACGACCTTTGGGTCGCGGTGAGCATGCTGATCGCCCTCTATCCCTGGCTTTCCGGCCATGTCGGCTACAGCGGCATCAGTTTCGGCGGCGGCATCGGCGGGCTTGCCATTCCCTTCGACAACCGGATCGATCGGGGGCATCTGTCGCTGCCGACCTTCGGGCATCAGGAATTGCGGCTGAAGCTGAAAAGCATCGGCAGCGCTGCCTCGGTCCAGGCCTATCAGGCGAAATACGGCAATGCGCTGAAGACGCTGCGCCTGCATGATTCGGCGGTGGCGGCGAGCCGCATCACCGTGCCGATGCTGACGAGCGTCGCGCTATTCGATCCCGCGGTTGCGCCGCCCTGCCAGTTCGCCGTCGCCAACGCAGTTCCGAAATCGAAATTTAATGAAATCTTCATCCTGGATGCCGGACATTTCGACTATCCTGGTAGCATGTTGCAAGAAGCGGCGCTTCGCGAGAAGGCCGGACAGTTCTTCAAGGTGTCATGAACCGCGAATATCTGCGCTGGTACAGCCAGCGGCTCCATCGAGACATGGAACTCTTGGTGTTCGGCCATGCCGGCGCCAAGGTGCTGATGTTCCCGACCCGCGAGGGGCGTTTCTGGGAATATGAAGAGCTTGGCATCGTCGGAAGCCTGGCAGACAAGATCCGGGCCGGCCAGTTGCAGCTCTATTGCGTCGATGGATTGGCGACCGAGACCTTCTACGACGCAAGGCAGCATCCGTCGGTGCGCATCCGCAGGCATGCGGCATTCGAGGATTATATCCTCAACGAGGTCCTGCCGCTGATGGCAGACCGGAACGGGCATGACTGCACGATCGTTCAGGGCTGCAGCCTCGGTGCCTTCCAGGCGGCCAGCATCGTCTTTCGCCATCCGCACCTGTTCCGCAAGCTCGTCGCGTTTTCGGGGCGTTACGACCTGACGCTGAAGGTCGAGGCGTTCGACGACCTGATGGACGGTTATTACGACGAGACCGTCTATTTCCACACCCCGTCGCATTTCCTGCCCGGCATCACCAGCGAATGGCAGATCGAAAGGCTGCGGCAGGTGGAGATCGTGCTGACGATCGGCGATGCCGACCCTTTCCTCGACAACAACCAGCATCTCAGCCGGGTTCTTTCCGAGAAGGGCGTCGGGCATCGGATGCATGTCTGGGACGGGCGCGCCCACCGGGCCGGTGCCTGGCGCAAGATGGCGGCGCTTTATATCTGAGGCGGGTCGGCTGCTCAGCCCGAAAGGCGCGGCGTCGAGACGATTTTCAGGAAGAGGGTATTCATCGCGTCGCTGATGCCCTGCGACGGGCTGACCTCGAAGAAATAGCCGCTGGATGCGCAACTCTGCATCCGGGTGCTGATCTCGCTCTGGAACGGCTTGATCCACGAATTATACCAGCTGTTGGTCGGCAGCGGCAGGTAGGTCGTATAAAGGACGGCGATCTTGTATCCCTTGTCCTTGAGCAGCTGGCAGGCCCTTGTGTCGATCGGCTCCTGGCAGCGGGTGCCGGTGAGCATTTTGGTGCAGGTGGTCGGCTTTTTGCTGTCGCCGACGCCGTCCGACACGAAGAACACGATCTTCTCCGGGTCGGAAGGCGTCAGGCCCGTACCCGGCGTGCCCATCTTGTCGCCGATATTTTTCATGGCGAGATCGAAATCGGTCTGCTGGTCTTTGTTATAACCCTGATAGGGGATCGACATGAGGTCGATGAGCGAGGCCTTGCTTTTCGCGTCGGCAAGATTGTCGGTCAGCGGGCTGATCTCGAGAAGCTTGGTATCCTCGGCTTTCTGGCCGAAGGTGTAGACCGCCATCCGATACTGATTGTCGCTTCTGCGCACCGACACGGCGGTGTCCATCAGCGCGGCCGTCGCGCTGGCGACAACATCGATGCGGATCGTGACGCCGAGGCTTTTGGCGAGGTTGTAATAGCTGTTCTCGTCCTCGACGCCGTTATTGACGATGTGGCAGGCGAATGCACATTTGTCGGATGTATGGGCGACCATGGTGTTGATATCGGCCGTGGTGGCGCCGACCCCCATGGAGGGCGTGTTGTCGAGCAGAAGGTAGAAATCCCGGTAGGTTTCCGTCTGGAAGACTGCCGTCGCCTGACCGGTCACGGTGAACTCGTTCTTGCCGATGACCTTCAGAAGGGTGGTCGGAACGGTCGCGGTATAAGTGAACATCGCCGTCAGCTGGTTGTTGACCTTGGTGACCGTCGCCGCATGGTCCGTCAGCGTGTAGCCGGTCGCCGATGCGATCTGCGCCGCGAAGATTTTCTCGGCATCCTGAACGGCCGGGGTGATCGAGCCGTCCGTCATCATCTTCATAGCTTCCGCCGTACCGATGGATTTTTCCGCGACGGCACCCAGGGCGGCGGCGTCCGCCGCACCCTGCAGTTGGTTACGGGCCTCGAGGGCATCGGTAAGATCGATGGCAAGGCCGGCGGCCGCGATCAGCGGCACGAGCAGCAAGGCGCTCATTATTCCGAAGTTTCCGGACCTGTCGCCCAGGAGTTTATCCAGCATGCACGTACCCCATTCCATCCGGGAACAGTAGTACCAAATAGTAACGCCTTTATTAGTTTCATCTGTTATTAATGTTTGGCGGGGTGCCGTCCCGGCGCAAACAACGCGCCTTGCGTCGGATGAAACGTTAACGGTTTCAGGTGTTGCGCCGCTACGCGGATCTCAGGTGCTGGCGCGGGTGCGGCTCGCGCCGTCCTGGGCCGGCTTGTAGTTCGGGTCGAGGCGCATGGCGTGCGAATAGGACTTGTAGGCGCGCGCCTTGTCGCCGCGGCGCTCATAGACCAGCGCCTGGTTGGCCCAGGATTCGGCCAGCTTGTCGTTGAGCTCGATCGCATGGTTGAAGTCGGCAAACGCGTTGTCGTCATCGTTCAAGGCGACATAGGAAATGCCGCGGCCGTTATAGGGCTCAGGCGAATTCGCCGACAGCGAGATGGCTTTCGAGAAATCGTCGATCGCCTGGGCGTGCTGGCCGCGCATCTGGTAGATCAGGCCGCGATTGTGCCAGGCCCGGCCATCGGTGGTTTCCAGCTGGATCGCCTTGTTGAAGTCGTTGAAGGCTTCGTTGGTGCGGCCGGCCTGGCGATAGATATTGCCGCGGCCGATATAGGCGACGTCGTAATTCGGGTTGATCTGCAGCGAGCGGTTATAGTCGTTGGCCGCTTCGACGGGCTTGCCCATGTTGCGATAGACGAGCGCCCGGTTGGCATAGGCCTGGTAGAACTGCGGATTGAGCTGGATGGCGCGGTTGAAGTCCTCAAGCGCGCGCGAAAACTCGCCGGCGCGTCCGTAGGCCGTACCACGGACGTTATAGCCTTCCGGATCCTGCGGACTGGAATTGATGACGGAAGAGAGCGAGGCGATGTTCTCTTGGGATCCCTGGGCACGGTCGACGGTGATCATGTCGGTCGAGCTGGTGGTTGCGCAGCCGGCAAGCGCCAGAAGGGCGATCAGCGCGGCAGGCAACGCTGTTTTGCGACGGACGGGAGAAGCTTGGGTCAAGAGGCCGGAAATTTCGGTTCCACGATCGAGAACGGCATTTTTGGCGGCCATCAGGCGCATTTCCTCATGTCGGGGCAAAGGCATTGGAAGTCTCGGACCAAATCAAAAGAGCGGCGGCGCCCATGTCGCCACCGCCCTGAAAGCACATGAAAACGTCCAAAAAACGGCCGATCAACGAGCCGGGCGCGCAGGAACCGCACGAGCGGGAGCGGCAATCAGACCTTCGCGCTGCATGCGCTTGCGAGCAAGCTTGCGAACGCGACGAACAGCCTCTGCCTTTTCACGGGCGCGCTTTTCAGACGGCTTCTCGTAATAATCGCGCATCTTCATTTCACGGAAAATGCCTTCGCGCTGCATCTTCTTCTTGAGAGCGCGGAGCGCCTGATCGACGTTGTTGTCGCGGACAAGTACCTGCACGTGAATCCCGTTCCTTTGGTTTGTTGCTCGCCTGGATCGGTACGATTCGAGGCGAAAGAATAACGTCCGCTCGGCCTGGAGCCGTGCGATTGATGACGGCAGATAGCAGAAGAGATGTGCGAAGTCCAGACGCATTAAGGCCGATCTGCGCCAATTCCGCCGCCTTTTCAGAAACTGCCGTAAAATCTGAATAGCCGGTCGCAATTTACGGTCGGAGTGCCGGTCGATCCTCCCGAATTCGCGGACGATCTTGCCGGTGTCGATGGGGAGGGCGAATGCGTCGCAATAGAGCCATTGCGACGCATATTGATTTGCGATGGGTATGGCACTACCCAAATGCTGGCCCTGCGATGAGGGCTGACGATCCCTAGGAGTTCGAGGCGAGATGCGCAGATATTCGGTTTTCGCCGTGGCCCGCGAGGCGATGCGTGCCCACAAGGGCTGGGAAGCGCAGTGGGCCTCCCCGGAGCCGCGCAGCGCTTATGACGTGGTCATCGTCGGCGCCGGCGGGCATGGCCTGGGTGCTGCCTATTATCTGGCCAAGGAACACGGCATCACCAATGTCGCGGTGATCGAGAAGGGCTGGCTCGGCGGCGGTAATACCGGCCGTAACACGACGATCATCCGCTCCAACTATCTCTATGAAGAGAGCATGGATATCTATGAGCATTCGCTCAAGCTCTGGGAGGGGCTGAGCCAGGATCTCAACTACAATGTCATGTATTCGCCGCGCGGCGTGATGATGCTGTCGCACAACACCCACGACATGCAGAGCTTCAAGCGGCATATCAACGCCAACCGGCTCTACGGTATCGACAACGAATGGCTGACGCCGGAACAGGCCAAGGCCTTCGTGCCGCCGCTCGATATTGCCAAGACGGCGCGTTACCCGATCAACGGCGCCGCCCTGCAGCGGCGCGGCGGTACGGCCCGCCACGATGCGGTCGCCTGGGGGTATGCGCGTGCGGCGTCCGACCGCGGCGTGCACATCATCCAGAATTGCGAAGTGACCGGCATCCGCCGCGGCCCGAACGGCGATGTCCTGGGCGTCGAGACGAGCAAGGGCTTCATCGGGGCGAAGAAGATCGGCGTCTCGGCCGCCGGGCATTCATCCGTCGTGATGGAGATGGCCGGCGTGCGTGTGCCGCTCCATTCAACTCCGCTGCAGGCGCTGGTCTCCGAGCCGTTGAAGCCGATCTTCCCCTGCGTCGTCATGTCGAACACCGTGCATGCCTACATCTCGCAGTCGGACAAGGGCGAACTCGTGATCGGCGCCGGCACCGATCAGTACAATTCCTATTCCCAGACCGGCGGGCTGCAGATCATCACCCATACGCTCGACGCAATCTGCGAACTCTTCCCGATGTTCCGGCGGGTGAAGATGATGCGCCAGTGGGGCGGCATCACAGACAACACGCCGGATCGTTCGCCGATCCAGGGCGTCACGCCGGTGCCGGGCCTGTTCGTCAATTGCGGCTGGGGAACCGGCGGCTTCAAGGCGACGCCGGGTTCGGCCAATCTCTTCGCGCATCTGATTGCCAAGGGCGAGCCGCACCGGCTGGCAGCGGGGCTGAACCTCGACCGGTTCCGCACCGGCCGGCTGATCGACGAGGCGGCCGCCGCCGCCGTGGCGCATTGATGAGGGGCGGGATGTTTTGCCTTCCGGACCAAATTGTGCCCTTCGCTCCAACTCCACGGCGGTCACGCATGGGAGAAGACGGTGCGGCATACCGATCTCCCCCCTTGAGGGGGAGATGCCCGGCAGGGCAGAGGGGGGTAACCCTCTCGGTATATTCTTCCGACGCCGTATTTGCCGCACCGTCGCTACCCCCCTCTGTCACCTTCGGTGACATCTCCCCCTCAAGGGGGGAGATCAGTGGGAGCCTGCCTCGCTCACATTCATCCTCCCAACCCCTGCGGAGCCCCGCATGCTGCTGATCCATTGCCCCTATTGCGAGGAAGATCGCTCCGAGCTGGAATTCCGCTGGGCCGGCGAGGCGCATATTGCGCGGCCGGAGAATATCTCGGCGATTTCCGACGAGGAATTCGCGGAATATTTCTTCCTGCGCAACAACGAAAAAGGCCTCACCTATGAACGCTGGCGGCATATCCACGGCTGCGGACGGTTCTTCAACGCGGCGCGCGACACGGTGAGCGACCGGTTCCTGATGACCTACAAGGCGGGAATGCCGAAGCAGGTGTTGCCTGAAACCGGGGCTTCCGAAGAGACCGTCGAGACCTATGAAGCAACAGAGGGAGACGCCCGATGAGCACCTCCTCCAATTCCGGCGCCTTCCGCATCAAGGGTGCAGGGCGGCTGACGCCCGCCCGCACGGCGCGCTTCACCTTCGACGGCAAGAGTTATACGGCGCTGGAAGGCGATACCGTTGCCTCGGCGCTGCTGGCGCATGGCGTCCATCTGCTTGGCCGCTCGTTCAAATATCACCGGCCGCGCGGCATCCTGTCTGCCGGTCCGGAAGAGCCGAACGCGCTGATCGACGTGTCGCGCGATGCGGCGCGGCGCCAGCCGAACGTGCGCGCCACCGTGCAGGAAGTCTTCGACGGCGCCAAGATCGCCTCGCAGAACCGCTGGCCGTCGCTGAAGTTCGATGTCGGGGCGGTCAACAATCTGTTCTCGCCGTTCTTTGCGGCCGGGTTCTACTACAAGACCTTCATGTGGCCGCGCGAGGCCTGGGTGAAGATCTACGAACCCTTCATCCGCCGTGCGGCCGGCCTTGGCGTTGCGCCGACCGAAGAAGATCCGGATCACTATGCCAACCGCTATGCCCATTGCGACGTGCTGGTTGCCGGCGCCGGCGTTGCCGGTTTGACGGCGGCGCTTTCGGCGGCTGCGACGGGGGCAAGCGTTTTCCTCGTCGACGAACAGCCGGAAGTCGGCGGCGCGCTGCATTACGACACGGCGACCACGATCGACGGACAGAACGGTTACGACTGGGCGCAGGCGACGGCGGCAAAGCTGAAGGCCATGCCGAACGTGACGGTGCTGACCCGCACGACGGTGTTCGGTTATTACAATCACGGTTTTCTCGGCCTCGTGGAGCGGGTGACCGACCATGTCGCCAAGCCCGGCAAGGACCTGCCCCGCGAACGGCTGTGGCAGGTGCGGGCGAAAAAGGTGGTGCTGGCGACCGGTTCGATCGAGCGGCACATGGTGTTTGCCAACAACGACCGGCCGGGCATCATGCTGGCGTCTGCGGCACGCACCTTCCTCAATCATCACGGCGTCGCTGTCGGAAGGCAGGTCGGTATCTATACGGCGCATGATTCGGCTTACGAGACGGCCTTCGACCTGAAGCGGGCGGGCGTCTCGATCGCGGCGATCGTCGATTGCCGCGCCGATCCCGGTGAGGCGCTGCTGGCGGAAGCCCGCGGGCTCGGCATCTCCGTGCTGAGCGGCCACTCGGTGACCGATACCGGCGGCCGGCTGCGGATTTCCTCGATGACGGTGGCGCGCAACGGCGGCGGCGATGCCCGCAAGATTGCTGTCGACGCGCTGATCGTTTCGGCCGGCTGGACGCCTTCGGTGCATCTGTTTTCGCAGTCGCGCGGAAAACTCCGGTTCGACGACGTCAACCAGCGTTTCCTGCCGAATATCTATGCGCAGGATTGCGTTTCCGTCGGCTCCTGCAACGGTACGGACGATCTGGCCGAACTGATCGACGAGGCGATTGCCGCCGGCGGCGGTTCGGTGGCGCTTGCGGGTGAGAACCGTTTCGAATGGACCGGCGGCATGATCGGTGCGGCGGAAGGGGCGGGGCCGGATACGACGGTGAAAGCCTTCGTGGATTTCCAGCACGACGTGACCGCCAAGGACATCCGGCTTGCGGTGCGCGAGGGCATGCACTCGATCGAGCATATCAAGCGCTTCACCACCAACGGCATGGCCTCTGACCAGGGCAAGCTTTCCAACATGCACGGCCTCGCCATCGCTGCCGAAATGCTTGAGCGGCCGATCCCGCAGGTGGGGCTGACCACGTTCCGTGCGCCCTACACGCCGGTGACCTACGGCACGCTGGTGGGGCATTCGCGCGGGGAACTGTTCGATCCGGCGCGCAAGACGCCAATGCACGCGCTCGAAGCGGGCGAAGGTGCAGAGTTCGAGGATGTCGGCAACTGGAAGCGCGCCTGGTATTACCCGAAGCGCGGCGAGGACATGCTGGCTGCCGTCAACCGCGAATGCCGGACGGTGCGCGAAGTCGCGGGCGTGTTCAACGGTTCGACGCTCGGCAAGATCGAGGTGGTCGGACCCGATGCGGCGCAGTTCCTCAACCTCCTCTATACGAATGCTTGGGACAGCCTGAAGCCCGGCAAGAGCCGCTACGGGATCATGACCCGCGAGGACGGTTTCGTTTATGACGACGGCGTCGTCGGCCGGCTTGCCGAGGACCGCTTCCATGTGACGACCACGACCGGCGGGGCGCCGCGTGTTCTGCACCACATGGAAGACTATCTGCAGACGGAGTTCCCGCATCTCAGGGTCTGGCTCACCTCGACCACCGAGCAATGGGCGGTTATCGCCGTGCAGGGGCCGAAGGCACGCGAGATCATCCAGCCGTTCGTCGAGGGCGTCGATATTTCCAACGAGGCCTTTCCGCATATGAGCGTAGCGGAATGCAGCGTGATGGGCGTGCCGGCGCGGCTCTTCCGCGTCTCGTTCACCGGCGAACTCGGTTACGAAATCAACGTGCCCGCCGACTACGGTCCGGCGGTCTGGAAGGCGATCTGGGAGCGGGCGGAGCCGATGGGCGCCTGCCTCTACGGCACCGAGACCATGCACGTGCTGCGCGCCGAAAAGGGCTATATCATCGTCGGCCAGGATACGGACGGCACGGTGACGCCGCACGATGCGGGTCTCGGCTGGGCTGTTTCCTCCAAGAAGCCCGATTTCGTCGGCATTCGCGGGCTGAAGCGTCCAGACCTCGTGCGCGAGGGCCGCAAGCAGCTCGTCGGGCTGCTGACGAAGGACCCGGCACTGGTGCTGGAGGAGGGCGGCCAGATCGTCGCCGACCCGAACCAGGCCAAGCCGATGACCATGCTCGGCCATGTGACCTCCGCCTACTGGTCGGAGAATTGCGGCCGCTCGATCGCGCTGGCGCTGGTTGCCGGCGGAAGGGCGCGGATCGGTGAGACGCTCTATGTGCCGCTGAAAGACAGGACGATCGAAGTGGAAGTGACCGACATGGTGTTCTTCGACAAGGATGGAGGCCGCATCCATGGCTGATTCTGGGGCTGATCTGGTAAACCGCACTTTGCCTCTTTCCGGCTTTCACGGCGGCTCGTCGACCGTCCGACTCGAAGCCGCACCGCCCGCCGAGCGCATTTCACTGCGCGCCAGGGCCGAGGATGTCGCAGCGCTCTCCTCGGCGCTCGGCGTCGATCTGCCCGTCAGGCCGAAAACGTCGGCTTCCGCCAACGGTCGTTCGGCGCTGTGGCTCGGGCCGGACGAATGGCTGGTGATCGCGGAAGACGGCAGTGATATCGGCAACAGCCTGATGCAGGCTGCGAGGAATTCCGGCGCACTGCATTCGGCAACGGATGTTTCCCACCGCAATACGGCGATCCTGGTGTCGGGGCCGGGGGCCGCGGCGGCGATCAATGCCGGCTGCCCGCAGGACCTGTCGCTGAAGGTCTTCCCGGTTGGCGCCTGCTCGCGGACCGTTTTCGGCAAGGTGGAAATCGTACTTCTGCGAACCGGTGACGAAGCGTTCCGGATGGAGGTATGGCGGTCGTTCTCAGACTACGCCTTCGGCCTGCTGGCGGAAGGCGCACAGGACGCGGCTGTCTAAGACAATCGCCTCACTTGACTTGCTCTCGCAGAACCGCACTCTCTCCCCACAAGGGGGAGGACATCATGGAACAATTCGGACTGATGGCGATTGCGGTCGTCGCGGCGGTGATCGGCGGGGCGATTGCCGCGAAGCTTGCGGGTATCGAGATCTGGAAAGGCGCGCTGATCGGCGCCTGCGCGTCCGTCGCCGGGGTGATCGCCTCCTCCGCACCGGGTATCGACCGGAACCTGTCGATCCCGATAGCCGGCCTGATCGCCGCCGGTATTTCCGGCTCGGCCGTCGGCCTGACGCCGACGCGCACCGCCCAGATCGCGATCGGTGCGGCATTGCCGCCGCTCATCGGTTTCATGCTGATGGAAATGGGGGCTTAGGTAGCGGGGATCACTCGCTGGGCTGGGCCGACTGTCGTCCGAGCCTCTCACAGCGAAAGGTTTAAGCCTGCTTCCCGCTCGATATAGGCGCGCTGTTGATCGGTGATGTAGTCGCGCACGATCGGTGCCGCATCGCGCGAGCGCGACAGTTGCATATGGAAGACCAACTGGCTGCCGGTGCGGAACATCATCTCGGCGCTGATCAGGTAGAATTCCCACATGCGGGCGAAACGCTCGTCGTAAAGAGCAATGACCGCACCACGGTTCTTTTCGAACCGTTCCGACCAATGGGCAAGCGTGGTGGCATAATGCACGCGCAGAAATTCAAGATCGGTCACCCACAGGCTGTTGCGCTCGACCACCTCGAAGACCTCCGACAGGGCCGGCGAGTAGGCGCCCGGGAAAATGTATTTGCGCAGCCACGGGCTTGCCATGCCGGGCGGGCTCATATGGCCGATCGAGTGCAGCACCGCCAGGCCGTCGTCCGGCATCAGGCTGTTCAGCTTGGCGAAGAACTCGTCGTAGTGATGCACGCCGACATGTTCGAACATGCCGACCGAAACGATGCGGTCGAATGTTTCCGTCACGTCGCGATAATCCTTGAGTTCGAAACGCACACGGTCGGTGAGCCCCGCCGCCTGTGCCCGTGAGGAGGCCAGCGCCTGCTGTTCCTTCGACAGGGTGACGCCGAGAACCTCGACGTCTTCGAGCCCGGCGAGGTAGAGCGCCAGATCGCCCCAGCCGCAGCCGATATCGAGTACCTTCATGCCCGGCTTGAGGCCGAGCTTGGCAGCCAGCAGCCGCAGCTTGTTACGCTGTGCCTGTTCCAGCGTCTCGGACGGCTCGCGGAAATAGGCGCAGGAATAGAGCATGTTGTCGTCGAGGAAGAGTTTGTAGAAGTCGTTGCCGAGATCGTAATGGTGCGCGACGTTCTGCTGCGCCTGGCCCTTGCGGTTGGATTGCTGCCGCTTGCGGAAGCGCATCTTGATGCTGCGCAGAACCTTCTGGAGCGGATAGGAGCCGAGCGACAGCCGGTTGACCGAAAACAGCGTCAGGAAATCGCGCAGCGTCGAGCCGTCCTCGAACCGCATCGTACCGTCCATATAGGCTTCGCCGGCAGCCAATTCCGGATTGAACACCAGGGTCCGGTAGAGCCGTTTGTCGGTGAGGCGCATGGTGACCGCCGGGCCGGGCGTACCGGCGAACACATGGCGGTTACCCTCTGCATCGATGACCGTCAATCGGCCGCGGCGAATGAAGGATTTCATCATATGCGACAGCGGAAACATCAGCATCCCCCCGGAACCATTAGCACCCGAAGGACAGGCTAACATCAAGTTTCGGGAATGGCGATCAACAGTTCGCGCGCGGGTTCTAGGCTCGCCAGCCTTTCCACTTCACCCAGCGGCCGTGGGGATCGATGCGGGCGAGCTCCCGGGTCTCGCCGGTCGGCCAGATCTGCAGGCTGAGTGCTGCGCTGTTCGGATCGTCGTCCATTTCCATCTGCAGGCGGGCGAGTGGGGCTGCTTCCGTCGCCCGGCTGCCGGCTTCGGCGATGATCGCCTCGCCTGCCGAGCGGGCTTCCGGCGGCAAATATTGCCAGGCGATCGAATGGTAGACGACATGGACCGTGCCGGGCACGAGCACCTTCAGGCGCTTGTCGCGCAGCCAGGCGAGCGCATCGCCCTTTTCGACGAGCGCCGGATGTTCTCTGGCGATCTGCAGCGCCGCGCGGGTACGTTCCACCCGGTCCGTCTGGTCGGCCCAGATGTAGGACAGCAGCCGCAGGCAGTCTTCAGGCGAGTTGGGGTCGAGAGGGTTGAGGTCGCAGCCGGCGCGATCGGCAATGGTGATCTCGACATCGGGCGGGGGCGGGCCTTGCCAGCCGGGCTTCAGCCGGACCGGCGATGACGGATCGCCCCAGAGCAAGCCGCCGAGATCGTGGTGATAGCCGTCCCAATTGAGATTGAGGCCCATGCTGGCACCGAATTCCGACAGGACCAACGGTCTGCGGAACAGATCGGCGACGGTGAGGAAACCGGCCAGCAGGCCGCTCGACCGTCGCACCTCGTTGGTTTGCGGGGCGAAATTCAGCCGTTCGAGAATGAAGGCTTCATGGGTTTCGAAGGCCCTGGCGATCGCCGTCCAAAGCGTGTCGTCGCTCACGTCGTTCGGCGGATAGGCGGCCTTCAGGCGATCGTCCTTGCCGTCGATGACGAGCGCATGCAGGGCGCCGGCGAGGCGGGTTGGAACCAAGTCGCCGCGGGTGCCGGGATCGCCTTCCCAGCTCCATATCCGCCGGCCCACTTCTGTGGAACGGTCGAGATGGTCCAGCATCAGCCGGCCAAGGCGTGCGGTAAACAGCGATCCTAGGAGCTGGCCCCCGACGACTTGCTCCCGGAACGCCTGCCTGATTTCGTCTTCGGATGCCATCGCGCTCACACTCCTTCCGGCCGGTCCTTCGGGTCGAACTGGATGATGGTGATCCAGATGGCCGTGAGCGCTTGTTTTCTTTCGTTCTCGATCTCGACCGAGACGTCGTACGTGGTCATCAGCATGCCGCCACCGCGGAAGCGGGTTTCGGCCAGCGTGAAATGGCCGCGGATGCGGCTGCCGCTTTTGACCGGCGACATGAAGCGGATGCGATCGAACCCGTAATTGATGCCCATCGTCTGTTCGCGGATCCTCGGCACGCAATCGAAGTTCATGGCGGACAGCAGCGACAGCGTCAGGAAACCGTGGGCGATGGTGCCGCCGAAGGGGCTTTCGGCCGTGGCGCGCTCCGGATCGACATGGATGAACTGGTGATCGTGGGTGGCGTTTGCAAAGAGGTCGATCATCGGCTGATCCACCGTGATCCATTCGGATACCCCGACTTCCGTGCCAACCAAACCTTCGACTTCGGTTAGCGAAATTTCACGCATGCGACCTCTCTGATTTCTTCTGGACGTTGACAATCCCGGACGAAACGCCGCCTTGCACTTCCCCAAAAATGCTCAATAGCTGTCGGACTTTACAGGGTTTGCCCTGGTTGGCGAGTGATTTTTGCAGCGCGTCATTCCTCGATGCAGAAACGCACGGAACGGGCGGAAAGCACCTGGTTCCACAGCTCCCGGGAAGCGAAATGTTTCCAACCCCAGCCGGGAAGCGCGAAGCTTGCCGGCTCGTGGCCGCGGTTGAAGAGGATGGCAATGCGGGTGTCCCTGTCGGTCTGCCGGTCGAGCGTCTTCAGCACCATGCCGAGCACCGGATTGTCGGGATTTTCCCAGTCGCCGACCTCCATGGGCTTTCCGGAGGCGGACAGCCATTCGACATCGCCATCGCCGGTGAAGAAGGAGGTTTCCGAAAAGACCGCGAAGCGTTTTCGAAGGGCGGCGAGCATGGCGGTGTGTTCGACGAGCACCTTGTCGATCTTGCTCCAGTCGAGCCAGGTGATCGCATTGTCCTGGCAATAGGCGTTGTTGTTGCCGCGCTGGCTGCGGCCGGCTTCGTCGCCCATGGTGAGCATGACCGTGCCGCGGCTGGCAAACAGGGTGGAGATAAGGGCCGCGGCATCGCGGCGGCGGTTCTCGTTGATCGCCGCATCGTCGGTCTCGCCTTCAACGCCGTTGTTCCAGGAGAAATTCTCGCCGTGGCCGTCGCGGTTCTGTTCGCCGTTCGCCTCGTTGTGTTTGTGCTCGTTGGAGACAAGATCCATCAGGGTGAAGCCGTCATGGGCGGCGAGGAAGTTGACGGTGCGGCTGCGGCCGGACCTTTCGAAAACATCCGATGACCCCGAAAGCCGCGTCGCGAGCGCGCCGATCGTCCACTGGTCGCCGCGCCAGTAGCGGCGCATGTCGTCGCGGGCGCGGTCGTTCCATTCCAGGAAAGGTTCCGGAAAATTGCCGAGCTGGTAGCCGCCGGCCCCGATATCCCAGGGCTCGGCGATCAGGATGCGGTCCTTTAGCGCCTCGTCGGAGATCATCGCCTTCAGGGTCTCGCCCTTGGCATCGAAACCGCTTTCCGTGCGGCCGAGGACGGGGGCAAGGTCGAAACGGAACCCGTCTACGCCGGCATGGACGACGAAATGGCGGAGCGTATCGATGATCAGCCGGCGGACATAAGGATGGTCGCAGGCGACCGTGTTGCCGGTGCCGGTATCGTTGACCAGATGGCCGGGCTCGCCATAGACATGGCGGTAATAGGAGCGGTTGTCGAGGCCACGCATGGAGAGCGTCGCGCCCTGCCGGTCGCTCTCGCCGGTATGGTTGAAGACGAGGTCGAGGATGGTGCCGATGCCGGCCTGGTGCAGCGTTGCGACCGTCTCGCGCAGTTCCCTGATGCCGCCAGGGCAGAGGCGCGGATCGAGCGCCATGAAGGCGACCGGATTGTAGCCCCAGCCATTGGTGAGACCGAGCGGGGGAAGGTGGCGTTCATCGATCCAGGCGATGATCGGCATCAGCTCGATCGCATCGACGCCGATCTTCTTCAGGTGTGCGATGATCGAGGGATGGGCAAGCGCTGCGACCGTGCCGCGCTGTTTTTCCGGGATCGCCGGGTGAAGCATGGTGAAGGGTTTGACCGCTACCTCGTAGACGAAGCCGCCGGGCGGCAGGATCGGCCGGCCGATCTTGGCGAGCGGATCGCGGGTGACGATCGCCCTCGGGACCAGATCGGCGGTGTCGACGCCGAACATGGAGAGCCGGGCGTCGTGCCGGAAGGGACGATCCAGTTCGCGGGCATAGGGATCGACCAGCAGTTTGGAGGAGTCGAACCAGGAGCCGTTATCGGGATCGTAGGCACCCCAGGCGCGATAACCGTAACGGGCACCGGCACCGAGCGCCGGCACCGAGATGCGGTGGATATCGTCCCGGCCGCGCACCAGCCGGTGGCGGGCGGTTTCCTTCCTTCCTTCGGCGTCGAAAAGGCAGAGCTCGATCCGCTCGGCATGGTGCGACCAGACGGCGAAATCCGCGCCGTCTGCTGTTAAAGTCACGCCGCCCTGGATCGCCGTTTTTGCCATGGGGTCAGGTAATCACGGTCGGCTTGTCGCGGCCTGTCCTCTTGCGCAGATCGGAAATCTGGTCGGCAACAGTGATGAGGTCGGCCAGCGCTTCCTGGGTGTCGATCGCGTGGCGTGACGGATCGAGCTCGTAACGCTCGACATAGACGCGGATCGTGGCGCCCGAGGTGCCGGTGCCGGAGAGGCGGAAGACGACGCGGGAGCCGCCTTCGAAGAGGATGCGGATGCCCTGGTTCTTGGAGACCGAGCCGTCGATTGGATCGTGATAGGCGAAGTCGTCGGCCGTTGCGACCTTCAGCGCACCGAACGACTGGCCGGGGAGGGTCGCCAGCTTGTCGCGCAGAGCGGTGATCAGCAGGTTGGCGGCTTCCGAATCGACCTCTTCGTAATCGTGGCGGGAATAGTAGTTGCGGCCATATTCGGCCCAGTGCGACTTGACGATCTCCTCGACGCTTTCGTTGCGGGCGGCCATGATGTTCAGCCAGAAGAGCACCGCCCAGAGGCCGTCCTTTTCGCGCACGTGGTCGGAGCCGGTGCCGAAGCTTTCCTCGCCACAGACAGTCGCCTTGCCGGCGTCGAGCAGGTTGCCGAAGAACTTCCAGCCGGTCGGGGTCTCGTACATGCCGATGCCGAGCTTTTCGGCGACGCGGTCGGCGGCAGCACTTGTCGGCATGGAGCGGGCGATGCCGGCGATGCCGCGGGCATAGCCCGGCGCCACGGTGGCGTTGGCGGCGATGATCGCGAGACTGTCGGACGGGGTGACGAACATGCCCTTGCCGACGATCATGTTGCGGTCGCCGTCGCCGTCTGACGCGGCACCGAAATGCGGCCCGTCGGGGCTCATCACGTCGTCATAGAGTTCCTTGGCGTGGACGAGGTTCGGGTCCGGGTGGTGACCGCCGAAATCCGGCAGCGGCACGGCGTTGCGCACCGAGCCCTCCGGCGCGCCGAGGCGGTTTTCGAGGATCTGCCGGGCGTAGGGGCCGGTGACGGCGCCCATCGAATCGATGACGACGTCGACGCCGCTGGCGATCAAGGCGCGGATCGACGGGAAGTCGAACAGCTGCTCCATCAGCTCGGCATAATCGGCGACCGGGTCGATCACCTCGACCGCCATGCCGGCGACGTCGAAGGAGCCGATCGCGTCGAGATCGAGATCGACGACATCGGCGATCTTATAGGTGTCGATGACCTTGGAGCGGGCGAAGATCGCGTCGGTGATCTTTTCAGGGGCCGGACCGCCATTGCCGATATTGTACTTGATGCCGAAATCCTCGGTCGGACCGCCTGGATTGTGGCTGGCCGAGAGGATGATGCCGCCGAAAGCCTTGTACTTGCGGATGATGTTGGAGGCGGCGGGCGTCGAGAGGATGCCGCCCTGGCCGACCATGACCTTGCCGAAGCCGGCGGCCGCGGCCATCTTGATCGCCTTCTGGATGACCTCGCGGTTGTAGTAGCGGCCGTCGCCGCCGATCACCAGCGTCTGGCCCTCGAAGCCTTCGAGGCTGTCGAAGATCGACTGGATGAAGTTCTCCGCATAGTTCACTTGCGCGAAGACCGGGACCTTCTTGCGCAGGCCGGACGTGCCCGGCTTCTGATCCTGATAGGGAGTGGTGGTGACGGTCTTGATCATGGTCAGGAACCTTTTTTGGCAATGAGGCTGGAATAGAGGCCGGCATAAAGTCCGGCGCTCCTTTCCCAGGAGACGTCGGATTTCATGCCCTGCTTCTGCATCCCCGTCCAGACCTTCGGCTGATGGTAGAGGCCAACGGTGCGGCGAAGCGCCCGGCGCAGGTTGTCGGTGGTGACCGGGCTGAAGGAGATGCCGGTGGCGGCCTTGGCGGCGATCGCGGCATGGCTTGCGTCGATGACGGTGTCGTTCAAACCGCCGGTGCGGGCTACGACCGGAATGCAGCCGTATCTGAGGCCGTAGAGTTGGGTGAGGCCGCAGGGCTCGAAGCGCGAGGGGATGACGATCGCATCGCAGCCCGCCTGCATCAGGTGGGAGAGCGGCTCGTCATAGATGGAGAGGACGGCAACCTTGCCGGGGTGGCGTTTGGCTGCGGCATGGAAGGCGTTTTCGAGCGCCCGGTCGCCGGAGCCGAGCACGGCGAGCCGCCCGCCCATCGCGACGAGGTCGTCGAGCGTTTCGGCCAGCAGGTCCATGCCCTTCTGCCAGGTGAGCCGCGAGATGACGCAGAAGAGCGGTCCGGCCTCCCGGTCGAGACCGAAGCGCTCAGTGACCGCCCGCTTGTTCTCGGCGCGGGTCTTCAGCGTGGTGGCGTTGTAGTGGGTTTTCACGGCGGGGTCGGTCGCCGGGTCCCAGATATCGGCATCGATGCCGTTGACGATGCCGTGCAGGTCGCCCTGGCGGATCGTCAGCAGGCCTTCGAGACCCATGCCGAATTCGGGGGTGAGGATCTCCTCGGCATAAGAAGGGCTGACGGTCGAGATTGCCCAGCTCGTCTGCAGCCCGGCTTTCAGGAAACCGACACCGCCGAAATATTCGACGCCTTCGATGCTAAAGGCGTGCGCCGGCAGATCGAGATAGGGAAAGATGTCGGCGCCGTACTGGCCCTGGAAGGCGATGTTGTGGATGGTGATCAGCGTCGGCACTTCCGGCTCGTCGGAATAACGCATATAGGCCGGCACCATCGCCGCCTGCCAGTCGTGGACGTGGACGATATCCGGTCGCCAGCCGCCATCGCCGTCCGCCATGGCGCCCTGGGCGATCATCGCGCCGGCCTTGGAGAGGGCCGCGAAACGACGCCAGTTGTCGAAATGGTCCTTGCCGGTCGCATCGGCATAAGGGCCGCCCGGGCGGTCGAAGAAGACGGGGGAATCGAGGATCAGGAGATCGAGCCCCTGATGCTCGACTTCGAGCAGGTCGGCCCTGGCGCCGAGCAGGTTTTCGAAACTCAGACGGAGCTTGGCGCCCTTGACGGCCCGCATCACGGCCGGATAACCGGGCATCAGCGTCTTGACCGAAACGCCATGCCCCTTCAGCGCCAGCGGCAGCGCCCCGGCCACATCGGCAAGTCCGCCGGTCTTGACCAGCGGATAGACTTCGGACGCAACCGAAAGCACTTCCATAACGCGTTACAGGTCCAGTTTGTCGATCATCGTCTGGGTGATCAGGCAGATGCCGTTTTCGGTGCGCCGGAAACGCTTCGCATCGATTTCGGGATCCTCGCCGACCACCAGGCCTTCCGGAATGGTTACACCGTGATCGATGACGACATTGCGAAGCTGCGCGCGTCTTCCGATCCGGACGTTCGGCAGCACGACCGCGCCCTCAAGGCGCGAATAGGAATTGGCGCGTACCCCGGTGAACAGCAGGCTTCGATTGAGCGACGAACCGGAAATGATGCAGTCGCCTGAAACGACCGACGAGGTCGCCGAGCCGCGGCGGTTTTCGTCGTCATGGACGAATTTCGCCGGCGGGGTGATCTCCGCATAGGTCCAGATCGGCCAGGACTTGTCATAGATATCAAGCCCGGGAACGATTTCCGTCAGGTCGATATTGGCCTGCCAGTAGGCGTCGACCGTGCCAGCGTCGCGCCAATAGGGTTCGCGCTCGAAATCGGACCGAACGCAGCTATCGGCGAACCGATGGGCGACCGCTTTGCCGTGCTCGACGATGTAAGGAATGATGTCCTTGCCGAAGTCGCGGCTGGAGCCGGGTGTCTCGGCGTCGCGCTTCAGAACGTCCATCAGGAACTTGGTGTGGAAGACGTAGATACCCATCGAGGCGAGCGCAAAACCGGGATTGCCGGGAATGCCGGGCGGATCGGCGGGCTTCTCGACGAAGGCGATGATCTCGTCCTTCTCGTTGACATGCATGACGCCGAAGCCGGTGGCTTCCATGCGCGGCACTTCCAGGCAGCCGACGGTGACCTGGGCGCCGCTGTCCACATGCTGCTGGAGCATGTATTCGTAGTCCATCTTGTAGACGTGGTCGCCGGCGAGGATGACCATGTATTCAGGCGCGTAGGCCTCGATGATGTCGATGTTCTGGAAGACGGCGTCGGCGGTGCCTTCATACCATTGCGTCTCGGAGACGCGCTGGGAGGCGGGGAGGATGTCGAAGCTCTCGTTGCGTTCGGGCCGGAAGAAGTTCCAGCCGCGCTGCATGTGGCGGATCAGCGAATGGGCCTTGTATTGCGTCGCCACACCGATGCGGCGGATGCCGGAATTCAGTGCGTTCGACAGTGCGAAATCGATGATGCGCGCCTTGCCGCCGAAATAGACCGCCGGCTTGGCGCGGCGGTCAGTGAGTTCCTTCAATCGGCTGCCGCGACCCCCGGCAAGCACATAGGCCATGGCATCGCGCGATAGAGGCTGAATTCTTTTCTCGTTCATCGTTCCCTCCCAAGGTCCCTTATGCTTGTTCCAGTTCGAGCATGATCGTCGCGAGCGGCGGTAGCGTGACTTCGGCCTGGATGGTTCCTCCCGCGTTCACAGCGTGAACGCGACCGCCATTGCCTTTGCCGCTGCCGCCGTAGATCTCGGCGTCGGTATTCAATATTTCCCGCCATCTGCCTTCGATTGGCAAGGGGATACGGAAATTCTCACGATAGACGGGGGTGAAATTGCTGATCACCGCCACGGGCTTTTCTCCCGGCGACATACGCAGCCAGGCATAGACGGAATTTTCCGCGTCGTCGGCGATCAGCCACTGAAAACCTTCGCCCTCGCAGTCGCGGGCATGCAGTGCGGGTTTCGAGCGGTAGCAGAAATTGAGATCGCGCACCAAGCGGCGCATGCCCTCGTGCGGATGGTACTGGAGCAGGTTCCAGTCAAGCGAGCGGGCTTCGCTCCATTCGCTCCATTGGGCGAATTCCTGGCCCATGAACAGCAGCTTCTTGCCGGGATAACCCCACATGAAGCCGTAATAGGCCCGCAGGTTTGCGAATTTCTGCCAGTCGTCGCCGGCCATCTTGGCGATCAGCGAACCTTTGCCGTGCACCACTTCGTCGTGGGACAGCGGCAGGACGAAATTCTCCGAATAGGCGTAGAGGAGGCCGAAGGTGAGTTCGTGATGATGGTGTTTGCGGTGGATCGGTTCACGCTGCAGGTAGCTCAGCGTGTCGTGCATGAAACCCATGTTCCACTTGAAGCCGAAACCGAGGCCACCCTCGTGAACGGGCTGCGAGACCTTCGGCCAGGACGTGCTCTCCTCGGCGATCGTCATCACGCCCGGATGGGCGCCATAGGAAAGCGAGTTCATCTTCTGCAGGAAGCGCACCGCTTCGAGGTTCTCGCGCCCGCCATATTCGTTCGGTACCCACTCGCCCTCTTTGCGCGAATAGTCGAGATAGAGCATGGAGGCGACGGCATCGACGCGCAGGCCGTCGAGATGGAATTTTTCCGACCAGTAGAGCGCGTTGTTGACGAGATAGGAGAGGACTTCGTTGCGGCCGAAATTGTAGATCGCCGTATTCCAGTCCGGGTGGAAGCCCTGGCGCGGGTCGGCATGCTCGTAGAGCGCCGTGCCGTCGAAGAAACGCAGGCCGTGGGCATCGGTCGGGAAATGCGCCGGCACCCAGTCGAGGATGACGCCGAGACCGATCTTGTGGCAGCCGTTGACGAAGCGGGCAAACCCTTCCGGCTCGCCGAAGCGGGCGGTCGGGGCGAAAAGCCCGGTCGTCTGGTAACCCCAGGACGGGTCGAAAGGATGTTCGGTGATCGGCAGGAATTCGATATGGGTGAAGCCCATGTCGGTGCAATAGGGGATCAGTTCCGAAGCGAGATCGTCCCAGGAGAGGAAGGAGCCGTCCGGCTTTTTGCGCCAGGAGCCCGCGTGCACCTCATAGATCGAGATCGGCTGGCGGCGGTGGTTCGCCTTTTCCCAGAATTCCCGGTGGGCGGCATCGTCCCATTTCTGGGAGAGTTCGGGTGCGGTGACCGAGGCGGTGTTGGGCCGCAGTTCGGCACGCCGGGCATAGGGGTCGGCCTTCAGCGGCAGGAGCTTGCCGTTCTTGCCGACGATCTCGAACTTGTAGGCAGAGCCGGCCCGTACGTCGGGGGCGAAGATTTCCCAGATCCCGGTATCGACGCGCAGCCGCATCACGTGTCGGCGACCGTCCCAGCCGTTGAAGTCGCCGACGACGGAAACGCGCTTGGCGTTCGGCGCCCAGACGGCGAAGTGGAAACCTTCGACGCCCTCGTGTTTCAGGGCATGTGCGCCCATCTTGTCGAACAGGCGCAGATGCGAGCCTTCGCGGACGAAATAGTCGTCCATCGGGCCGAGCACCGGGCCGAACGTGTAGGGGTCCGTCACCGCCCATTCGTCATCACCGCGGCGGGCGCGGTAACGGATCGGCTGGAGATGGGTGGCGTTGACGACGCCTTCGAAATATCCGGCGTCGTGGCGGCGCTTCAGTTCCCCGAGTTCGGTGCCGTTCAGCGAAAGGGCGGTGACCGCTTCCGCTCCGGGCACGAAACAGCGGACCCTGAAACCATCCCCGAGCTTGTGGAGCCCGAGGACGGCAAAGGGATTGGTATGCCTGCCTTCCAAAATCGCCTCGATCTCGGATAACGGAATCTCGCCTGGGGCTCTCCCGTCATCGACGCGCGGCGATTTTTTCATCAGGCTCTCCAGATTTCCGACGCATACTGACGAATAGTTCTGTCCGAGGAGAACCATCCCATCCGGGCGGTATTGCGAATTGTCTTCGAATACCAGGATTTAGGGTCGGACCAGATTTGGTCAACGTTACGCTGGGCTTCCGCGTAGGCGTCGAAATCTGCGGCGACCATGAACCAGTCATGGTTGTAGATGCCGTCGATCAGGCCGGTGAAGCGGGAGCGGTCGTCCGGCGAAAAGACACCCGTGGCGATCGCGTTGAGCGCCTGGGCCAGTTCACGCGACTTCTCGATGATGGCGCGGGGCTGGTGGCCTTCTTCACGGACCTTGGCGACTTCGTCGGCAGTCATGCCGAAGATGACGATGTTTTCCTCGCCGACATGGTCGCGCATCTCGACATTGGCGCCGTCGAGCGTGCCGATGGTCAGCGCGCCGTTCAGCGCGAACTTCATGTTGCCGGTGCCGGATGCTTCCATGCCGGCGGTTGAGATCTGTTCGGAAAGATCGGCGGCCGGAACGATGATCTCGGCGAGCGAGACGTTGTAGTTCGGCACGAAAACGACCTTCAGCAGGCCGCGGACGGCCGGGTCGTTGTTGATTGTGCGAGCCACGTCGTTGGCGAGCTTGATGATCAGCTTGGCGTTGTGATAGCTCGGCGCCGCCTTGCCAGCGAACAGTTTTACGCGTGGGACCCAGTCCAGTTCGGGATGCGAGCGGATCTGGTCGTAAAGGGCGACGGCTTCGATGATGTTCAAAAGCTGGCGCTTGTATTCGTGGATGCGCTTGATCTGGATATCGAACATTGCCGACGGATCGATGCGGATGCCCATGCGGCTGCCGACGAGATTGGCGAGCTGCACCTTGTTGGCCCGCTTCACGGCGGCGAACTTCTCCTGGAACGCCTTGTCGTCGGCATGGGCATTGAGCCCCTTCAAGGCATCGGTATTGTCTAGGAACTCGTCGCCGATCGCTTCCTGAATGAGCGAGGTGAGACCCTGGTTGCATTGCATCAGCCAGCGGCGCGGGGTGATGCCGTTGGTCTTGTTGTTGATGCGGGCCGGATACATCGTGTGCAGGTCGGCGAACACCGTGACCTTCATCAGGTCGGTGTGCAGGGCCGAGACGCCATTGACCGAATGGGAGCCGACAAAGGCAAGGTTGCCCATGCGGACGCGACGGTCGCCGCTTTCGTCGATCAGCGAGATCGAGCGGATCTGGGTATCGGAGAAGCTCTTCTGCTTGCGCGCCTCGATCAGGATCAGGGCGTTGATCGCATAGACGATCTGCATGTGGCGCGGCAGAAGGCGTTCGAACAGCGGCACCGGCCAGGTTTCCAGCGCTTCCGGCAGGAGCGTGTGGTTGGTGTAGGAGAAGGTCTGGCGGGTGACAGACCAGGCCTGCTCGAAATCCATGCCGTGGATGTCGGTCAGGAGGCGCATCAGCTCGGCGATCGATACGGCCGGGTGGGTGTCGTTGAGTTGGATCGCGACCTTTTCGTGCAGGTTCGTGAAATCCGGATATTGCTGCAGGTGGCGGCGCAGGATGTCCTGAAGCGAGGCCGACGAAAAGAAGAACTCCTGGCGCAGGCGCAGTTCCTGGCCGGCCGGGTTGGCATCTGCCGGGTAGAGGACTCGGGTCAGGCTTTCGGCCTTGTTGCTTTCGCGCAGGGCGCCGATGTGGTCGCCGGCGTTGAAGGCATCCAATAGAATCGGGTCGATCGGCTGGGCCGACCAGAGGCGCAGCGTGTTGACGCGCTTTCCGCGCCAGCCGACGGCTGGCGTGTCATAGGCCATGGCGATGACGCGTTCGGCCGGCTTCCAGACGTAACGCGGCGTCTCGTCGTAACCGCCGACCGTCTCGACCGTGCCGCCGTAACCGATCTCGTAGGAGCTTTCGCGGCGTTCGAATTCCCAGGGGTTGCCGTGGGCGAGCCAGCTTTCCGGAAGCTCGACCTGCCAGCCGTCTGCCATCTGCTGACGAAACAGGCCGTGTACGTAGCGGATGCCGTAGCCATAGGCCGGGATGTCGACGGTCGCCATGCTCTCCATGAAACAGGCAGCGAGCCGGCCGAGACCACCGTTGCCAAGTGCGGCATCCGGTTCCAGAACCGCAATCACGTCGATGTCGACGCCGAGCGAAGACAGCGCGTCGCGGATTTCCTGCATCAGGCCCATGTTGCTGACCGCGTCGCGCATCAGGCGGCCGATCAGGAATTCAAGCGACAGGTAATAGACGCGCTTGCCGCCGGTCCGATAGACCTTGCGGGTCGATTCCATCCAGGTGTCGATGATGCGGTCGCGCACAACCAAGATGGTGGCGGTCAGCCAGTCGTGGGGCTTGGCCACCTTCGCGTCCTTGCCGATACGGTAGGTCAGGCGCTCGATGATCTCTTCCGCCATGATTTCGGGGCGAGAGCTGCGGGGGGCCGGCTGAGGAATTTCGACCGGAGAAGACGTGTTGTTCATATGTCGCCAACTTTCTGGGGAGCGGGAGGAAGGGCGTCCGATTCAGTCCATCTGGCATGATGTATAGAGACAGTTTATGCACCGTTATGACACTGCGCAATGACCGATTTATCTTTGCGTGTATCGGCTGGACAAGACCAACGAAAAACGCCCCGCCGGTGAGGGCGGGGCGTTTTTGCGGCCTTTCTGGAAGGCAGGTTCAGTTGGTCAGGCGGGTACCCGTCTTGGCGGCCTTGCGGGCGATCTCGCCGAAGCTCTCGACCAGCGTTGTCATGTCGTCCGGTTCGTAATAATATTCGGCCTTGCCGCTCGAGCAATATTCGAGCAGGCTCTTGCCATTGGCCGGGGCCATGAAGGCGATCGTGTAGATCTTGATGCCGTCGGTCTTGGCCTGATCGCAGATGCCACGCACCTTGGTATCCAGCGTCTTGTTCCAGCTCGAGCTGTTGCCGGTCATTTCTCCATCCGTCATCAAAACGATGAAACGCTCGAAAGAGGTGTTCTTCTTGCTGTCGTGCGCGGTCTTTTCGGTGGCATTGGCGGCCTTCAGCGCGTTGACGGCGTTGGTCATCGCGCCACTGGCGTCGGTACCGCCGTCCGGGACGGCCGGCAGCTTGTTGACATAGGTGGATACGGCGGTTGTGCCCCAGTCGATTTTCTGCTCAGTCTTGGTCTTGTCGTCGTAGCTGTCGGCGCCGACGCGGATCAGCTCGTTGCTGGGGTCGGCCTTCTTGAGTTCCGCGAACATCACTGCGGCCGCGGTCTTCAGCGACAGCATCTTGGACAGGTAGTTCGGCACGGTCCTGGTGCAGGTCTTGTACTGCCAGCCGGTGGAGCAGTCGTAGCTTTCCTGCTTGGTGGGGTTGGTCGGGTCGACCGTCGTCGTATCCCAGGCCATCGAGCCCGATTCGTCGAGCGCCAGATACATGGAGAGCGCATTGCCTTCGCGGCCGCTCGCAGACTTGCTGTCGACGCTGACACGCATGGTGGTGAAGCCGACGAACGACGTCAGCCCCGTCAGCGGCACCTCATAGGCGGACTTCATGCTGACTTCGTAACTGGCCGCAGTGTTCGAGGTCGTCGCGATGGTCGCAAGGGCTGTGGTGTCTTTCTCGATCTTGGCGATCGCGGCGTCCTGCTCAGCGGTAGGCAGGCCGGAGTTCCGGATGTCGGCCTTCTTGGGCCCAAGCAGGAAATTCTTGGCGAGGGTCTGAGCCTCCTCAACCGTCATGGTGCCCTTGTCGGCCATGGCGGCCGCGGCGGCGAGCGTGGCGCTGTCGGCGAGCGCCTGCAGCTTGTTCTTTTCTTCCATCACGTGGGTCAGATCGACCGCGACACCGCCTACAGCCAGCAGCACAGGAAGCATGGCTGCCGTTATGATGCCAAAATTACCTGCGCGGTCCTTCACCAACCGCCCAAAAAGCGTGTGCCTCATCATAGCCCCCAGATCCGTTCAATTCATTTGAACATCTCCGGTGTATTCCTGGCGGGTATAGGAAGGTTTAAACCATTCGTTGCAATTTTAGCGGACCACAGAAATCAGCGCCAAAACGGGGCGGGATTTCATGATTTCAGTGGAATGACGTCGACGGCTTGCTCGGCTTTTTGGTTTCCGTAACCTTTGAGCATGCCGATGACCGGGGCGACGTCGGAATAATCGCGGCCGTAACCGACGACGATGTGGTCGCTGCCGGCCGGAATGTTGTTTGTCGGATCGAGTTCGATATAACCCATGGTCTCGCCGCACCAGATCCGCACCCAGGCGTGCATGGCGTCGGCGCCTTCGAGTCGTTCCTTGCCCGGCGGCGGAATGGTGCGCAGAAAGCCGCTGACGTACCCGGCCGGAATGCCGAGGCTACGGAGCGCGACGATCATGATATGGGTGAAATCCTGGCAGACGCCGCGCTTCAGCCGGAAGGCCTCTTTCGGCGTGGTGTCGACATTGGTCGCCTTGGCGTCGTAGGTGAAGTCCTTGTAGATGCGGGCGCAGACGGCGAGGGCGATCTCGCGCACCGTCTGGCCGGGCCTGGCGATCTCGCGGGCATAGGCGGCGATCAGCGGCTCTTCGGCAAGCCGCGGGCTTGCCCCCGTCAGGTGATGGGGCGAGGCGGCATCGACCGACCAGAAATCCGCCAGCTCGTCGGCGAGCGTCGCCAGTTCCGGCGACAGGTCCGCGGTCATCGAGGTGGCTTCCACCATGACGCGGGCCTGCATGCGGATGTCGAGCGTTTCGTGCGGCGCGCGCAGCAGCACGGAGGTCGCCGACTGGCCAAAGAAATCGATGAAGGTGGTCCGCTCCTCGGCATTCGGGCCGACGGTGATCGAGCCGGCGATCAGCCGCTGCCGGTCGGGCAGCGACAATGGGAGCAGGCGGATGACGTGGCGGGCGCCCGAGGCCGGCACGTCGTAGGTATAACCCATGTGAAGCGAGAGATCGTAGAGCATCAGCTGAAATAAGTCTGGCCGAGAATATCAGACAGCTTCTCCATCTCCTGTTCGAGCTTGCGGTAGGTATCCTCGCTCATCCCTTCCGGGGTCATCACTGCCAAGCCGGAATGCAGCCGCATCGCCTCGCGGTAGAAGGGCGACATCTGACCGTTGACGAAGGCGTTCGGCAGCTGTTCCACCTCGGTGCGGATCTCGTTCAGCTGGAAGAGGATCGAGCGCGGATTGAGCGGGTCGAGCCCCAGGAGGTCGGCGACCGTCAGCCTCGCGGTGGCGACGTTGTAGCGGCGGCGATGGGTCATCACGCTGTCGCCGATTTCGAGCAGCATGTCGAGTGAGCCGTCCGGCGCATCCGGGCCGGACATGTGGCCGAGCAGGCGGGTCATGTGCATGCCGCGTTCGAGATGACGGCCGATCGACAGGAAGCGCCAGCCGGTGAAACGGTACATGTTTTCATGCACCAGACCGGCAAAGCCCGCGAGCTTGCGCAGCAGGATGGTCATGGCATGCGAGGCGTCGTCGCCTGCATGCACGGTGTCGTGGAAGCGGCGGGCGGTCTTGGCAAGATCGGTCAGCGCCAGCCAGCCATCCGGCGAGAAGCGGTCGCGGATATTGCTCGCCGAATAGATGGCGCTGTCGATGTTGCGCAAAAGCGTTGCAGGCACCGCCTTCACCATCTCGATGTCGGTGCCCTTGAGGTAACGGGTGACGTCGGCGAGCAGCGGCGCGTTCGGATCGGCGGATTCGGCATAACGCTGGTGCCAGGCGCGCAGGATGCGCAGTGCGCCTTCGGCCCGCTCGATATACCGCCCCAACCAATAGAGATTGTCGGCGGCGCGGCTCGGCAGGCTGCCGGGCATGTTGCGGGTGAAACTCTCCTCGGGCGGCAGAAGCGTCGCCCTCGCGACCGGCTTGTCGCTGACGATCCAGACGTCGGCCGCAGCCCCGCCGGACTGCATGGCGATCGCCGCCACGTCGTCGCCGGCGCCGATGCGGGCAAATCCGCCCGGCATGATCTGCCAGCCGTGTTCGGTGCGGGCGGCGAAGACGCGCAACGACATCGGCCGCGGGGTGAGCTTGCCGTTGACATAGACGGGCGTCGTCGAAAGCGTCACCACCTCCTGCCCGACCAATTTGGCGCCTTCGGTCGCCAGCCATTCGCCGACCGTTTCCTTGGCGGTCTTGCGCAACGACGAGCCGAGCACCGACTGGCCGTTGTCGTCGAAGAAGGGCAACCGCGAATAGGCGGGACCGATGACCATCCGCTCGATATTCTTGGCGACGTGCTCGCGTTCCTTTTTCTGCCCGCACCACCAGGTGGCGATCGAAGGCATGATCAGGTCCTCGCCGATCAGCCGCCGACAGACGGTCGGCGCGAATGCCAGCAGCGCGCGGGTTTCGAGAATGCCGGAGCCTAGCGCATTGACGAATGTGAGCGCGCCGGCCCGTAGCGCCTGGACCATGCCGGGGGTGCCGATATGGGAATGCTGGTTGAGCTCGAGCGGATCCGCGTAAGCCGCATCGAGACGGCGCCAGAGCACGCCGACCGGCTTGAGGCCGGCGACGGTGCGAACCATGACGCGGTCGTTGACGACCGTCAGGTCCTCGCCTTCGAGCAGCATGAAACCGAGATAGCGGGCAATATAGGCGTGTTCGAAATAGGTCTCGTTGGCGGGACCGGGCGAAAGCACGGCAATGCGGTCGTCCGGGTGCTGCTTGTGAGACTGCAGCGCATCGCGGAAGGCACCGAAAAAGGAGGCCAGCCGATGGACATGGCTCTCGGCATAGATGTCGGAGAAGGCGCGGGTGGTGGCGACGCGGTTTTCCAGCGCGAAACCGGCACCCGACGGCGCCTGGGTACGGTCGGCAAGCACCCACCAGTTTCCGTCCGGGCCGCGTCCGATCTCGAAGGAGCAGAAATGCAGGTAGTGACCGCCGACCGGCTTGACGCCGACCAGCGGGCGCAGGAATTCGGAATTTCCGGCAATCAGCGCGGGCGGCAGGAAACCTTCCTGCACCAGCTTGTTCTCACCGTAGATATCGGCAATCAACGCTTCCAGAAGATTGGCGCGCTGCACGAGGCCCTTGCAGACGGTCTCCCATTCCCGGCCGTCGATCAGCACCGGCACGTGGCTGATCGGCCAGTTGCGCTCGCCGCTCCCCTGAGCGCCGTAGGTGCGGTAGAAAACGCCGGCATCGCGCAGGTAACGGTCAGCGCGGGCGAAACGCTCGCGCAGCTCGCCTTCGGTCATGCGGCCGAGATGGGAGATCAGGTTGCGCCAGACCGGCCGGATCTGGCCGTTCGCGTCGAGCATCTCGTCGGCAACGCCCGGCAGCGCGGCATAACCAAGCAGGGGATCGCGCGCGATCCCCTCTTTTGCCTTGCGTTCGGTTGCCGGTGCCTTGGACATCGGGCGTTTCAGACTCCTTGCGGCCGGCGCAGATCGAGCGTCAGCGGAAATTCGGGCGAGGGCGTTTCGGCCAGAAGCGTATAACTTCCAGCGGTATGGCCCCATGGTTCGAACCGGGCGAGCCGACGCGCTTCCGCCTCGTTGCCGTTGACCGGGAAGGTGTCATAACTACGCCCGCCCGGATGGGCAACGTGATAGATGCAGCCGCCGATCGAACGGCCGGACCATGTATCATATATGTCGAACGTGAGCGGCGTATTAACCGGCAGGACCGGGTGCAGGCCGGCGGACGGCTGCCAGGCCTTGAAGCGGACGCCGGCAACCGAGACGCCGGACGTGCCGGTGCTCTTGAGCGGCACGGCACGGCCGTTGCAGGCCACGGTATAGCGGGCCGGATTGGTGGTTTCGAGCCGGACCTGGAGGCGTTCCACCGACGAATCGACATAACGCACGGTGCCACCGATGGCGCCTTGCTCGCCCATCACGTGCCAGGGTTCGAGCGCCTGGCGCAGTTCGAGCTTGGAACCTTCGTATTCGACCTCGCCGAAGAAGGGGAAGCGGAATTCAAGCTGCGCCTCGAACCATTCGGGACGCAGGTCGAAGCCGTTTTCGCGCAGGTCCTGGAGGACGTCCATGAAGTCCGCCCAGACATATTGCGGCAGCATGAAGCGGTCGGCGAGCGCCGTTCCCCAGCGCACGAACCGGCCCTGCAGCGGGTTCTTCCAGAAGCGGGCGATCAGCGCCCGGACCAGCAATTGCTGGGCAAGCGACATGCGGGCATTCGGCGGCATTTCGAAACCGCGGAACTCGACGAGGCCGAGCCGTCCGGTCGGGCCGTCCGGCGAGAACAGCTTGTCGATGCAGATTTCCGAGCGGTGGGTATTGCCGGTGACGTCGGTCAGAAGGTTGCGGAACAGCCGGTCGACCAGCCACGGCAGTGGCGGAGCACCCTGGCCGGGCGCCGGCACCTGGGCAAGCGCGATTTCCAGCTCGTACATCGAATCATGGCGGGCCTCATCGATGCGCGGCGCCTGGGAGGTCGGGCCGATGAACAGGCCGGAGAACAGGTAGGAGAGCGACGGATGGCGCTGCCAGTGCAGCACCAGGCTCTTCAACAGGTCGGGGCGGCGCAGGAACGGGCTGTCGTTCGGGTTGGCGCCGCCGACCACGACGTGGTTGCCGCCGCCGGTGCCGGTGTGGCGGCCGTCGATCATGAACTTGTCAGCGCCGAGCCGGCTCTGGCGGGCTTCTTCGTAGATCGCGGTGGTGATCGACACCGTCTCCTTCCAGCTGGCGGCCGGATGGATGTTGACCTCGATGACACCGGGATCCGGTGCGACGCGGATGACGTTGATGCGCTCGTCATGCGGCGGCGCATAACCTTCGATATGGACGGGAAGGCCGAGTGCGGTGGCGGCGTTTTCGGCAGCGGCGATCAGTTCGAGATAGTCCTCGATCTTTTCCACCGGTGGCATGAAGACGCAGAGCCTGCCGTCGCGGGCCTCGACCGAAATCGCGGTACGCACCGCGCCGCCGATTTCGCCGAGTGTTTGCTCGACGCGGCCGGGATTGGCAGCGTCGCCTGCCTTGAACGAGGATTCAGGCATGGCGCGGCCGGCCGGGATGATCGCCTCGGGCAGCGGCTGGCGGGGGATCGAGGGGTCGGCCTCGTGGATATAGGGAAACTGCGACGGTGGAACATAGGGCAGGGTGCCGAGCGGCAGGCGGTAACCGACCGGGCTGTCGCCGGGCACGAGGAAGATCTTGCCACGGCGGGTGCGCCACCTCTCGCTGATCCAGCGCTTAGCCGCCGAGCTTCCGGTGGCCTGCGCGTTCCACGCCTGGACGGGCAGGACATAACCGCTGGCGCTGGTCAGGCCGCGTTCGAAGACACGGGCGATTCGGTTGCGCTCCTCCGGATCCTTGAGTTTGGAATTGGACGGATCGACATTGTCCGGCAGGTTGCCTTCCTTGATGATCCATTCCGCCGGATCCTCATAGGCCGGTACGACCATGTCCGGGGCAATGCCGAGTTCGCTTGCGATGCCGGTCAGGAGCTTGGCGGAATCCTGTTCGCCGATGCCGTAATCGCGGCCCTCCTCGGCGACGAGGTCGGGATTGGTCCAGATCGGCCGGCCGTCCTTGCGCCAGTAGAGCGAAAACGTCCAGCGCGGCAGAGTTTCGCCCGGATACCACTTGCCCTGGCCGTAATGCATGAAGCCGCCGGGCGCGAAACGCTCGCGCAGCTTGCGGATCAGGATGTCGGCCTTTTCGCGTTTGGTGGGGCCGACGGCATCGGTGTTCCATTCGCCGGATTCGAAATCGTCGATCGACACGAAGGTCGGCTCGCCGCCCATCGTCAGGCGTACGTCCTGCGCCTTCAGCACGCGGTCGACCTGTTCGCCGAGGTCGTTCAGCGCATCCCAGGATTCGTCGGAGAAGGGTTTGGTGATGCGCGGATGTTCGGCGACCCGGTTGACCTTCATGTCGAAGGCGAAGGAGGTGTCAGCCTCTCCGAAATAACCGCCTGATATCGGCGCTGCGTTGCGGAAATGCGGCGTGGCGGCAAGCGGGATGTGGCTTTCGCCGGTCAGAAGCCCGGAAGTCGGGTCTAGACCGACCCAGCCGGCGCCGGGAAGATAGACTTCGCACCAGGCATGCAGGTCGGTGAAATCGACTTCGGTGCCGGAGGGACCGTCGAGCGCCTTCAGGTCCGGGGTGAGCTGGATGAGGTAGCCTGAGACGAAGCGGGTGGCGAGGCCGAGATGCCGCAGGATCTGGACAAGCAGCCAGCTGGTGTCGCGGCAGGACCCCATGGCGGAGGTCAGCGTCTGTTCCGGCGTCTGCACGCCCGGCTCCATACGGATGACATAACCGATCGCCTGCTGCAGGCGGGCGTTGATGCCGACGATCATGTCGACCGTCGGCTGACCCGGGGACATGTCGAAGGTCTTGAGGTAGTCGACGAGCGCCGGTTCCGGCGGCTCCGGCACCATGTAGATCGACAGGTCCTCGACCAGTTCCGGCGGATAGCTGAACGGCCATTTCATCGCGTCCTCTTCGACGAAGAAGTCGAAGGGATTGTAGACCGTCATGTCGGCGACGAGGTCGACCTCGATCTTGAATTCGGTGACGGGATCCGGAAAGACGAAGCGGGCGAGGTAATTGCCGTAAGGGTCTTGCTGCAGGTTCACGAAGTGATTGGAGGGCGTCACCTTCAGCGAATGGCTGAGCACCTTGGTGCGCGAATGGGCGGCCGGTTTGAGGCGGATGATCTGCGGTCCGAGACGGACGGGCTTGTCGTACATGTAATGGGTAAGGTGGTAGATACTCGCCTTGATCGACATACTTCCCCTTGCCGGCCTTTACGCTGACCGATCGATGATCGTTGCCGGGATTTTGTGCAATGCACGAGAATAAAGCAAGGCGTATTCCAAGCTTATCGCGATGCGGCAATACTGGTGAAATACGTAGGGTTTGCGGCCTTCAATCCAGCGTGCGGCGGAAACGGCGGACCGCGATCAGCATGGCGACGGCCATCAGGCCGGCCAGCGCCAGCGTGTCATAGGCCAAGGTCTCGATGCTGGCGCCCTTCAGCATCACCGCCCGGACGATGCGGATATAGTGGGTGAGCGGCAGCGCCTCGCCGATCCACTGCGCCCAGTTCGGCATGCCGGCAAAGGGGAACATGAAGCCGGAGAGAAGGATGTTCGGCAGGAAGAACATCATCGCCATCTGCATGGCCTGAAGCTGGTTGGCGGCAACCGTCGAGAAGGTGTAGCCGATCGACAGGTTGGTGATGACGAAGAGGGCGGTCGCGGCGGTCAGCGACAGGGGATCGCCGAGGATCGGAACCCGGAAGACAAGGACGCCGACGCCGATGATCACCAGAGCCTGGATGAGGCCGATCAGTACGTAAGGCGCGATCTTGCCGAGCATGATCTCCAGCGGCTTGATCGGCATGGAGAGCAGGTTCTCCATCGTGCCGCGCTCGACCTCGCGGGTGACGGAAAGGGCGGTGAAGATCAGCAGCGTCATGGTCAGGATCGTACCGAGCAGGCCGGGGACGATGTTCAAGGTCGAGGAACCGGCCGGGTTGTAGCGGCGGTGCTGGACGATCTGGAAGGCGGGCTTTACCGGCTCAGTGAAGGCGACCTGGCGGTCGTTTTCGAGCGCGGTCGAGATGATGCCGGAGAGTGCGCCGAGCGCTGAGCTGGCAGCGACCGGATCGGTGGCGTCTGCCGCGACCAGCAGCGAGGGCGAATCGCCGCGGCGCAGCGACCGCTCGAACCCTTCGGGGATTTCGACGACGAACAGGGCCTTTCCGGACTGCAGCAGGGCATCCATGTCCTCGGCGCGGGTGACGACGGTCTTCACCTCGAAGAAATCGGTGTTTTTCAGCGCGGCCAGGATTGAGCGGCCGACATCGCTGTTTTCGCGCATCAGCACGGCGGTCGGCAGGTTGTGCGGGGTGGTGTTGATCGCAAAGCCGAACAGGAAGAGCTGCATGATCGGCAGCATGACCATGGTCGCAAGCGTGATGCGGTCGCGGGTCATCTGGATGAATTCCTTGACCGTCATCGCCCAGAAGCGGCCGAAGGAGCCGCCGCCCGAAGAGCCATTGCCGTTGGTATTGCTGGGCGCCGGGGTCATTTGAAATTGTCCTCTGAGCGGCGCATCAGGTCGATGAAGGCGTCTTCGAGCGTCGGCTCGCCCTTTTCCCATTTGAGGCCGGGCCTGTCGCGATAGGGAGCGATCGCCTGTTCGAGAGCCGCGGCATCGCGGCCGGCGACATGCAGGCTGGTACCGAAGGGAGCGATCATGTCGACACCGGGTGCATGTTCGAGTTCCGCTTGCAGACGGTCGGCGCCCGGGCCGGAGACGGTGAAGGTGACGAGGCCGGTGCCGGCGATCACCTCGTCCACAGTGCCTTCGGCGAGCAGTTTTCCGTAGGCGATATAGGCGATCTCGTGGCAGCGCTCGGCCTCGTCCATATAGTGGGTGGAGACCAGCACCGAGAGGCCGTTGGCGGCAAGCGCGTGGATCTCGTTCCAGAAGTCGCGGCGGGCCTTCGGGTCGACGCCGGCGGTCGGTTCGTCGAGGAGGAGAAGTGCAGGTTCCGGCAGGATGCAGGCGCCGAGCGCGAGGCGCTGTTTCCAGCCGCCGGAAAGTTCGCCGGCCAGCTGCTTCTCGCGGCCCTTGAGTCCGAGGCGTTCGATGGCGGCGCTCGCCTTGCCACGCGGATCGGAGAGGCCGTAGACGCGGGCGACGAATTCGAGGTTTTCGCGGATCGACAGGTCCTGGTAGAGCGAGAATTTCTGGGTCATGTAGCCGACCCGGCGGCGGATGTGGTCGCTCTCGGTCAGAATGTCGAAGCCGAGGCAGGTGCCGTCGCCGCTGTCTGGCGTCAGCAGGCCGCAGAGCATGCGTATGGTAGTCGTCTTGCCGGAGCCGTTGGGGCCGAGAAAGCCGTGGATGCGGCCTTTCTTCACCGACATAGAGAGGTCGTCGACCACCTTGCGGCCGCCAAAGCTCTTGGTGAGGTGGTGGACGTCGATCACGGTTTCCGGGACGTCGACTTCGTAGGTTTCGGCGGCGGTCATGGGCGTGGCCCGGGCAGGACGTCGACCGGCTGGCCGGGGCGGAGCGCCTTCGGGTCGGTCGGGATGGCCTCGACGCGGTAGACGAGTTTGGCGCGCTCTTCGAGGCTGTAGATTTCCGGCGGCGTGTATTCCGCGTTTCTGGCGATGAAGCTGACTTTTGCGTCGGACGGCCGGCAGGCGTCGCAGGTGACATGGACCGGCTGACCGAGCGACAGGCGGGCGATCTCGGTTTCGGGCACGAAGAAGCGGATGCGGACATTTTCGGGCGGCAGGAGCGCGACGATCGGCCGGCCGGCCGGGACGACTTCGCCGTTCCTGTAATAGAGCGTCTCGATGCTGCCGGCGGCGGGGGCTGAAACCGAGCGGCGGGCAAGTGCCGCCTGCGCCGAGGCGAGATCGGCCCTGGCGGCGGCGACGGATTCCTCCGCCTGGCGCAGTGCCTCATCGCGGGCGGGAAGGGCGGCGAGGATGATCTGGCTGTGGACGTTGTCGAGGGCGGCGCGGTTGGCGGCTTCGGTGGCGGTCGCGGTATCGAGATTGGCGCGCGTCGCGGTGCCGCGCTCGACGAGAACCCGGGTGCGGTCGAGATCCTGTTCGGCAAGCTCCAGCCGGGCCGAGGCTTCGCGCTCGGAGGCGCGCAGCACGTCGATCTCCTGGGGGCGCTTCTGGGCGGCATGCGCCAGATCCAGTTCGGCCTGTGAGCGGGCAAGCGATGCGCGGGCCGCAGCGACAGCGGCTTCTTCGCTTGAGGAGTCTAGCCTGAAGAGCGGCGCGCCTGCTGCGATCGTTGCGCCCTCGGCAATGCTTACCAGGGTGAGCCGGCCGGCACTTTCGGCACCGATGAACAGCGTATCTGCTTCGACCCAACCCTGGTAGGGGCGTGGCGGCTTATCGGCGAAGAGGAAGGGCAGGGCGGCAATGGCGGCGCCCGCCAAGAAAACGATGACGAGGATACGCTTCACTTCGCTCCTCCTTCCGGCACGAACAGGGTTTCGAGAAAAGCGTCGAACAGTTTTTGGGTGTCGAGATGCTCGTAAGCCTCGAACAACGTCGTCCACACGATCGACAGCAGCGCCGGGGCGATGACGATCTGCGGCACGTCGGCGATGGCTGGATTGCGCAGATCGCCGCGGGCGGCCGCCCGTTTCAAGAGGATGCGCAGCACGCCAAGACCCTTGGAGATGATGTCGCGGTGGTAGAATTCGGTGACGGAAGGAAACATCGGACCTTCAGCGAGGATCAGCCGGAGCAGATGGCGGCGGTCGGTCTCCAGCACCTCGCGCTTGAAAAGAGCGTAGAACATCGACACGGCGAAACGTGGCGCGATCGCCTCGTTGGTTACCAGCCCCTCGATCTCTCCGAGGATGGGCGTGGCGATGCCGGAGACGAGTTCGGTGAACAGCGCCTCCTTGTCCGGGAAATGCAGGTAGACGGTGCCCTTGGCGATGCCGGCACGGGCCGCGACATCCTCCATCCGGGTGGCAGCAAAACCGCGCTCGGAAAAGCAGGCGAAGGCGGCGGCCAGGATATCGGCTCGCCGCTGTTGAGGGTCGCGTTTCTCTCTTTTCTTCTCGGGCATCGTCTATATTCTCAGTTATGACTGACTGGTCGGTCATTAACACAGATGAAGATAATTTACAAGCGCTGTAGCGGGAAATGGGGATGTTGGGTAACTCTGGGGGACGTGGTCAGAAACCTTTGGAGGATATCGTGCCGCTCGGCAGGCTGGTGATCTATGCGAAGGACGTCGAGGCGGCGGCGCTCTTCTACGAGACGCATTTCGGCTTCCGGGCGATGCGGCTGCCGGGCGACAGGATCGTCGAACTGGTGGCGCAGGACGGCGGCGTCAATATCATGCTGCATCCGGCCGGCCGGGGGCTAAGGAGCGGCCAGGCGATCGTCAAACTTGTCTTCGACGTCGAAGATGTCGAGGCGTTCTGCCGGCGAAGCGCCGAAAACGGCCTGGATTTCGGCCCCATCCACAAAGCCGACGGCTATGTCTACGCCAACGCCAAGGACCCGTGCCTGAACTCCGTTTCAGTTTCCAGCCGGGCTTTCCGGAAGGCGGGTTAAAGCGGTGCCGCGTCAGCGTCTGCGGGACCTGGTCTGCCGATCCCGGTGAAATATCTTTTCGATTAGGGTATTCTCTTCAAGGAAATCTGAGGATTTCTCGTTTAAAACCATCAGTGGGGCGATTGGAAACAGCGTCAGCGGTCGCGCGGGCGACATTCGCTCCCCATATCTGCAGAGGCCGTCCTGCCGTGGTAAGGGTGCGGCGCCGTTGAGAGTTGATCAGTCGCAAGGAGTTCGGACACGATGACGCAGCCCCCGGAAACGGCACTGCAGAATTTCGAGCTTTCCCTGGGGGGCCAGCTCCGCATGATGGGCAAGGCATTCTGGAATGCGCCGGTGCGCAATCGGGTCCTGGTGCTGATCTCGGCATTGCTCATCGTCATCTTTGCGACGACCTATGCGACATACCGGCTGAACGAGTGGAACGGGCCGTTCTACGACGCGCTGGAACGGCGCGACATGCCGGAATTTCTGAACCAGCTCGTCGTGTTTGGCATTATCGCCTTCTCGCTGACGCTCTTGAACGTCGTCCAGCAGTGGCTGAACCAGATCACCGCGATGCGGATGCGCGAGGGGTTGGCGCGCGATCTCGCCGATGTCTGGCTGAAGCCCGGCCGGGCGCTCAAGCTCGGCGGCGCAGGCGCGATCGCCAGCAATCCCGACCAGCGGCTGCACGAGGACACGCGCATCCTGGCGGAAAACACCACGGCGCTGGCGATCGGGCTCGTCAACTCGACGATCCTGCTCGCAAGCTTCATCGGCGTGCTCTGGGCGATCTCGTCGGATTTCGCCTTCCATTTCGGCAGCCGCACCATTTCGATCCCCGGTTACATGGTGTGGACGACGATCCTTTATGCGCTGTTGGGATCTGTGCTCAGCAACGTCGTCGGCAACCTTTTGCCGCGGCTCAACGCCGAGCGTTATGCGCGCGAAGCGGACCTGCGCGCGGCCCTGGTGCGGGCGAACGAGAACCTGAAGCCGATCACGCTCGCACGCGGCGAGGCAAGCGAGCGCGTCCGGGTGGATTTCGCGATCGAGGGCGTGCTGGGCATGCTCCGCAAGCTCGCCTGGGCACTCGCCAACCTCACCTGGGTCTCGGCCGGGTTCGGCTGGCTGGCGCTGGTGGCGCCGATCATCATCGCGTCGCCGATGTATTTTTCCGGTGAACTTTCATTCGGCGGGCTGATGATGGCGGTCGGGGCCTTCAACCAGGTCAACCAGGCGCTTCGCTGGTACGTCGTCAATTTCAGCGTCATCGCCGACTGGCGGGCGACGCTGAACCGCGTCTCCTCCTTTCGCCACGCACTGCTGACCATGGATACGCCAGCTGGGGAGGGCGGGGTAATCGCCTATCACCAGACGTCCCGGGGGGAAGGTATCAGCGTTTGCGGCGTCACGGTCTACGGCGCGCCCGAGCAGGGCGCGGCCGGACACGGGGTGCGCGTGGTGGAGGGCGATTGCGCCATCAAGCCGGGCGAGCGGGTGATGATCAACGGCGATCCGGGCGCCGACCGGCATCTGTTCTTCCAGGCGCTGGCCGGCATCTGGCCCTGGGGGCGCGGCGAAATCGGCCTGCCGCCGGTGGGCAGCATGATCCTGATGCCGCAGGACGGATACCTGCCGACGGCAACGTTGCGCGAAGTGATGACCTATCCGGCCGGGCTGAGCAACATCGACGACAAGGCGCTGGCCGAGGCTCTGGAGAAGGTCGGGCTCGACCGCCTCGTGCACCGGCTGGACGAGGTGGAGCGCTGGGACCGGCTGCTCGACAAGGACGAGGAGGCGTCGCTGTCGATCGCCAACGCGGTGCTGCGCAAGCCGGACTGGCTGATCATGGACGACGTGCTGGAAGGCCTGGAACCGGAAACCCAGGAGCGGCTGTTGGGCGTGCTCAGCCGTCTGGAAGGCGTGACGCTCATCTATATCGGCCGTTCGGAAGAGTTCCGGAAGAAATTCTCGCCGCGGCTCTTCCATCTGTCGCCGCTTCAGGTGCATGCAGAAAAGACCAGCGTAGAGGCATGACATGGGCAGGCATATGACGTCGACCAATACCGGGCAATGCGTCGTCTGCGGTCGCACCTTTCCGTTGTCGAGACTGCACAGGGCCGGGTATCTGCGGCCGAACCTCGTCGCGATGGTGGCAGAGGAAGTTCCAWGCTGCACCGCCGACAGCTATATCTGCGACGAGGATCTCGGCCGTTATCGCCGCCGTTATGTGGAAAAGCTGCTCGACGAGGAACGCGGCGAGCTTTCCGACCTCGACAAGCGCGTGCTCGACAGCTTTGAAAAGGGCGCCTCGACGGTGCAGACGAGCGCCGTCAACCTGCTCGAGCGCAACCCGACCTTCGGCGAGCGGGTGGCCGACAAGGTCGCGTCCTTCGGCGGTTCCTGGACGTTCATCCTGAGCTTCCTCGGGGTGCTCTGCGTTTGGATGGCGGTGAACGTCGTCGGCCTGTTCGCAGTCCCGTTCGATCCCTATCCGTTCATCCTGCTCAACCTGGTGCTCTCATGTCTTGCGGCGCTGCAGGCACCGGTCATCATGATGAGCCAGCGGCGGCAGGAGGAAAAGGACCGGATGCGTTCGGAGAACGACTACATGATCAACCTGCGCGCCGAACTCGAAATCCGCCAGCTCCATGAAAAGATCGACCACCAGATGGCGCATCAATGGGAGCGTCTGGCGGAAATGCAGCAGATCCAGATCGAGCTTCTGGAACGGCGTGGCGGCGGGCCGGGCCAGAACTAGGCCGTGAACTCTTGTGCCGAATGAGATGGGGTGAACGGCGGCCAGTCCGCTTCTGACGATCAGAAGTACAGGCCGCCGTTCACCCCTACTATTTCAAGGGCAGGAACAGTTCCACGACGACATCATGGACCTGCGCGCCCGGGAAGAGGGAGAAGTGCCGCTGGCAATAGATGGGGAAGTCGCGTGCGTCCTCCCCACTGGCTGGAAGCCAATCCCGATAAAGAAAGAGCGCGGCGGGTTCTAAATTGTGGGTATCATGGAAGACGCGCAGGACCGCACAGCGCCCGCCCGGAATTACGCCTGGTTTCATCTGTGCGTCATCGGACGCAATCGGCAGGTCAGTCCCGACACACAGGTCCATGCTATAATCGGCCGGGATCGCAGGCGTCCTCTCAGAACGGAAGACGTTGAAGGTCGGGCTAGTCTCAGGCGATAAGCCGGCCGCCTTGCGCCAGGCAATGAAGCGCTCGATGGTATCGCCGAGTGTTGCCCGGTCGCCCCGATGCTCCATGATCGCCACCGGCATCGGGGGGACATCGCGGATAGTCACGTCGTCGTTGGTATAGGTAATCTGCATGAGCTTGCTCCTCGCATTGTTCAAAGGCCCGAAGGCCGCAAGCCACGGTGCCCAGTCGGGCGACTTCCGGAATGATGAAGGCGATTGGCCAAGCCTTTGCCGAAAGGCGCGGGCAAAGGCGTCGGGTGCATCGTAACCGGCATCCATCGCTACGTCCGTGACGCTTGGAGCGTCCTTCGAAGCCAGCCGGTGCGAAGCGTGCTTCAAACGCGCAAGCTGGACATAGCGATGCACGGACACCCCGAAGGTGGACGCGAACTGCCGGTGGAAATGGTATTTCGAGAACGCCGCGACGCCGCTCAACACGTCCAGGCCCAGATCATCGTCCAGGTGCTGGTCGATATGGTCCAGCACCCGCTGCATTCGGGCATGGTAGTTTTCAAGTGGCGCCTTCATAGTCTTCCTCCGTGGCGACAGCATCTACGCCCTTTCAAATATGACGCGCTCGACCGATCTTGCGGTTTGGCATGGATCAGCAGGTGCCTGCCAGCGATGGCGGAAGGGGAGGTGGCAAACCCTAACGCGAGTTTGGCCGGATCGCCGGCTTTTGAGCGTTTGCTCCACCCATTCTTAAAGGGCTGCGTGCTAAATGGTTTTTGCCGCCGGTTAAAGCATCTGCGGTTCCCATCTTTCTAGGATTCCCAGATGAAAAAAGCTCTTCTCATTGGCATGCTCGTCCTGGCCGCTCCCGCGCTGGCCCAGGCGAAAACACTCAAATTCCCGAGCGACGCTCCGATCGCCAGCATCAATATCCCCGATAGCTGGAACCCGAAGGAAACCGAGACCGGCGTCGATGCCACGTCCAAGGACAGCGCCGTCTATCTCTCCGCCGATGTTGCGGAACTGAAGTCGATGGACAAGACGGTATCCGACGCCATCGATTTCCTAAAGGAGGCTGGCGTCACCGTCGATCCCAAGACGATAAAGGAAACTCCGGTCGAGGAGTTCAACGGCATGCAGATGACCACGCTCGACTGGGACGGCAAGGACGAGAACGGTCCGGTGAGCGTCGGGCTTGCACTGATCCAGACGTCGCCGACCAAAGGCCTCGTCGTCACCTATTGGGGAACCAAGGGCGACGAGGAAAAGCACCAGAAGGAACTCGTCGACATCCTGTTGTCGATCAAGCCGATCGGAAAGTGATATCGGCTGCGGCGGCGGTTGTTTCCGTCGCCGCTTTCGTCTCGTCGGACTGAGTGGCGAAAAGTCAGCCGATGAAATCGTGGATGATGTGGGCGACCTGTTCCGGCATTTCGAGCTGCAACATGTGGCCGCTCGGCACCTCCATGGATGCCCAGGACGGATCGGCGCCAAGCTTGGCGTAGATGCCGGAAAAGATCTTCGACTGGTCGATATTGGCCGAGACGTAAAGCCTTTTCGTGATCTTCTGATGGTCACCCGACAGTTTGATCTTCTGGATCATCGTCGCGAACGGCTGCGGTGAACGGCTGGTCATGTAGTGGCGCAGATGTTCCGGCACGCGGGTCGCGTGACGGGCAGGAGGCGGCACCGCGACGCCGCCGAGTTCGCCAGCCATGGCGAGGTTGGCCATCGCCACTTCCGGACCGAGCAGATCGAGCGCCGACTGGCCGTTTTCCGGCAGGAAAGCGTCGAGATAGGTCAGCGTGTGGATGCGGGCCGCGAAACGATCGGCGACCCCTGTGATCACCATGCCGCCATAGGAATGGCCGACGAGGTCGAACTCCTCCAGGCCTTCCGATTCGACAAGGCCGCAGACATCGCCGATATGGGTGTCGAGATTGATGGCGCCAGAGAAGAGGTGAGTGCGTTCGCCGAGCCCGGTGAGGCTCGGCACAAAGACCTGGTGGCCCATGCCCCGCAGAATATCGGCAACCGGCGTCCAGCTCGCGCTCGAACCCCAGGCACCCTGCACCAGAACGATTTTACGGCTGGCCATTCATCCCCTCCCGTCTGAACGATGCCGGTTGTTTCCCATCCGGCTCCGGTGGAGTCAATGCGACAGGTGGGGGGACAGGTTTGGCGGGATACGGCTGTTCAGCCGTTCTTCCAGGTGAGGCGGAAGACGCGGAGCCAGTTGTCGAAGGCGAATTTTCTCAAGGTAGGCTCGTCGAAACCGGCTTTGCGCATGGCAGCGAAGAGATGCGGCAGGCCGCTTGCATCCCCGATCTCGCGGGGCACGACTGTGCCGTCGAAGTCCGACCCGAGCGCCACGCGGTCCACGCCAACGCGGTCGATCAGATATCCGATGTGGGAGACGACGGTGTCGAGAGGGGTGTTTTCGTCCAGATGTGCATCGGCACGGATATCGTAGACGACGAGATTGAAGCCGATGACCCCGTCTGTATCGCGGATGGCGTCAAGCTGCCGATCGGTGAGATTGCGGGTGGAGGGGCAGAGGGCATGGGCACAGGCATGCGTGGCGACGAGGGGAGCGGTGCTCAAGGCCGCCACATTCCAGAAGCCCCGTTCGTTCAGATGCGCAAGGTCGATCATGATGCCGAGGGCATTACAGGCTCTCACCAGTTCCCTTCCAATATCCGTCAGGCCCGGGCCGGTGTCGGGAGACCTCGGATAAGCGAAGGGCACGCCGTAGCCGAATATGTTGGGGCGGCTCCAGACCAGGCCGAGGGAGCGGAGACCTGCCGTATGGAGGATATGGAGATAGTCGAAATCGGGACCGATCGCCTCTGCGCCTTCCATATGAAGAACGACCGCGAAGGCGGATTCCGCCCGGGCGGTCTCGACGCTGCCGACATCGGTCGCGAGGCGCATCCGGCCACTTGAGCGCCGGATCAACAGATTGATGGCGGCAAGCTGGGCGTCAATCAGCCGGCGGGCATAACCCTCTTCCAGGGCGTCTGCATAACGAACCTCGTAACCATCATTGGTGACCGTCAGATCGTTTTCCGGCTTGCGCTCCGGATAGGCATGCAGCGCAAACAATCCGCCGACCAGGTGCCCTTCGATCGCGCGGGGAAGATCGAGATGGCCGGTCTTCGACCGGATGAGGAAGTCCCGACCCCCAGGCTTATAGTCCAGCATGAACTGGACTGAATCGTTATGCCCGTCGAAGACTGCGATTTTTTCCATAAGAATTCGTCCGGTTCCGGGGCAGATTGCTGGCGAGTCTTAGGACAGTTTTGTTACCGCCACATGCCGCGCATGCGGGGGGTGACGTCGATGCGGACCTGGTGGCGGGCCTGCCGTTCGGCGTCGGTCATCTGGGCGACGATCGGCCAGGCGGCGGTTTCGAAGAATTGCAGAAGCGTCGCCGGGATGAAACGGGTGCGGGCGGCATAGACGTGGCGGTCGCCCTGCGACGCCTGGCCGTGCACGAAGAAACGCTGCGGCGTCATCAGATGCAGGTGGTCCTTCGCCCGCGTCATCGCGACATAGAGGAGGCGGCGTTCCTCCTCGACCTCGGCGGTCGAACCGACGCCGAGGTCGGAGGGGATGCAGCCGTCGACGCAGTTCAGGAGGAAGACCGACCGCCATTCCTGACCCTTCGACGAATGGATGGTCGAGAGGATGAGATAGTCCTCGTCGAGCAAGGGAGTGCCGGATTCGGCGCTGGTCGCATCCGGCGGATCGAGCGTCAGTTCGGTAAGGAAGCGTTCACGGGAGGTATAGCCAGAGGCGATCTGCTCGAGCTGCAAAAGGTCGGCCTTGCGGGTTTCGGCGTCCTCGTGAATTCGGATGAGATGCGGTTCGTACCAGAGACGGGCGAGGCCGATTTCGGACGGCCAGCCCTGGCCTTTGCGGACGGCGGCGAGCATTTCGACGAAGGCGGGCCAGTCTGCACCGGACCGCGGCGGGGCCGGGATTTCCTGGAGGGCCGCAAGCGGCTCGGGATCGGCGGCGATGGCGTCGAGGATTTTTCCAGCCGTCTGGGGGCCGATGCCGGGGATGAGCTGCATCAGCCGGAAACCGGCGACGCGGTCGCGCGGGTTCTGGGCGAAACGCAGCGCCGCCAGCATGTCCTTGACATGGGCGCTGTCCAAAAACTTCAGGCCGCCGAATTTCACGAAGGGAATGTTGCGGCGGGTGAGCTCGACTTCGAGCGGGCCGGAATGATGCGAGGAGCGGAAGAGCACGGCCTGGCTTTTCAGCGTCATGCCGGTCTCGCGGTTTTCGAGGATCTTTTCGACGATGTAATTGGCCTGTTCGGCCTCGTCCTTGACGGCAACGAGGCGGGGGCGCTCTTCCGACTGGCGCTCGGTCCAGAGGTTCTTGGTAAAGCGCTCGCGGGCGAGATCGATGACGCCGTTGGCGGCGGCCAGAATCGTATTGGTCGAGCGGTAATTGCGGTCGAGCGTGACGATGTTGGCCGGCGGATCGAACGTGTTCGGGAAATCGAGGATGTTGCGGATCGTGGCGGCGCGGAAGGAATAGATCGACTGCGCATCGTCGCCGACGACGGTGAGGCCGATACCGCCGGGTTTCATCGCCATCAGGATCGACGATTGCAGCCGGTTGGTGTCCTGGTATTCGTCGACGAGGACGTGGTCGAAACGGCCGCCGACATCCTCAGCAATCGCCGGCTCGCTCATCATCTGCGCCCAGTAGAGCAGGAGGTCATCGTAATCCAGCACGTTCTGGGCCTGCTTGGCCTCGACATAGGAGGCGAACAGTTCGCGCAGCTGCTTTTCCCAGGCGGAGCACCAGGGGAAATAGAGTTTCAGCACGTCGTCGAGCGGCGTTTCCGAATTCACCGCGCGGGAATAGATCTGCAGGCAGGTGCCCTTGGTCGGAAACCGGTTCTCTGTTTTCGAGAAGCCGAGTTCGTGACGCACGAGGTTCATCAGGTCGGCGGAATCTTCCCGGTCGTGGATGGTGAAGTCGTGGTCGAGGCCGATCTGGTCGGCGTGAAGGCGCAGCAGGCGGGCGCCGATGCCGTGGAAGGTGCCGGCCCAGGAGAGCGCGTCGGTCATGATGCCGGCATTGGCGCCCAGAACCTGCGCGCAGATGCGCTCGACGCGGCGGCCCATTTCCGAGGCCGCGCGGCGGGAAAAGGTCATCAACAGGATGCGGCGTGGATCGGCGCCCGAGACGATCAGATGCGCGACACGATGGGCGAGCGTGTTGGTCTTGCCAGAACCGGCGCCGGCGATGACCAGCAAAGGCCCGGCCGGGCCGCCTTTGGGCACGTCCGAGCCGTGCTCCACCGCGCGCCGCTGCGCGTCATTCAGCTTTTCCAGATAAGCAACAGCCATGCCCGTTCCCGATGTGTTCGAATTAGCCATAGCTGATTCGTGCGCCTGCGCGGAAATCCGCATCGCCGTGCATGCGGCAAGTCACCAACTTGCATGCGTGCCGGGACATTGCGATCATGTCGGCGGCGGTATTTCCGCCCAGATGCAATTGCGTTCCAAGGGCTGGTGCCGCGACCAATTCGCTTCCGGCCCTGTATCTGTTTGTATTTCAAACGTAAATCACGCTTTTGTTATGCGGCCTCTCGAAATAAACTTGACCACAAATCTCTGCTTTGGTTATGACGGCCTCGTCAAATTCCTGACTCTCTTGCGGAGGCGATCTTGAAAACTTCGTTCACCTTGGCTGCGGGCGTTGCCCTGGCTGTTTCTGTTCTCGCTCTTTCCTCGCCGGCTTCGGCGCAGGTCAAGGATAGCCTGACCATCTACAATGCCCAGCACGAGGGGCTGACCAAGGAATGGGCGCAGGCCTTCACGGAAGAGACCGGCATCGTCGTTACCATCCGCCAGGGCGGCGACCTCGAAATCGCCAACCAGATCGTTCAGGAAGGCGCCAATTCGCCGGCCGACGTGTTCCTCACCGAAAACTCGCCGGCCATGGCGCTGGTGGACGGCAAGGGCCTGTTCGCACCGATCGACAAGGCGACGCTCGACCAGGTTCTGCCGGGCTTCCATCCGGCCAACGGCAACTGGGTCGGCATCGCTGCCCGCTCGACGGTTTTTGCCTATGACAAGACCAAGCTGACGGAAGACAAGCTGCCGAAGTCGATGCTCGACCTTGCCAAGCCGGAATGGAAGGGCCGCTGGACGGCTTCTCCGTCGGGCGCCGACTTCCAGGCGATCGTCGGCGCGCTGCTGCAGCTCAAGGGCGAGGAAGCGACCGCCGCCTGGCTGAAGGGCATGAAGGAAAACGCGACCCCCATCCGCGGCAATTCGACCGCGATGAAGGCGGTCAATGCTGGCCAGTTCGAAGGCGCGCTGATCTATCACTACTACTATTTCGGCGACGTGGCGAAGACCGGCGAAAACACCAAGAACGTCGGCATGCATTATTTCAAAAACCAGGATCCGGGTGCTTTCGTGTCGATCTCAGGTGGCGGCATCCTCGCCTCCTCGAAACACAAGGAACAGGCCCAGGCCTTCCTGAAGTGGGTCACCGGCAAGGGCGGCCAAAAGGTCCTGCGCGACGGCACCTCCTTTGAATACGCCGTCGGCAAGGGCGAGGCTTCCAACAAGATGCTGACCCCGATCGCCGACCTGCAGGCCCCGAAGGTCGAGCCCTCGACCCTCAACAACGCCAAGGTCACCGACATGATGACCGCCGCCGGCCTGCTCTAAAAGCGGTCGATAACAGTTGCATGGAGACATCGCAGGGCGTACCTGCGATGTCTCGTATTTTCGGACCGTCAATGACTTCCACCACAGATACCCGGATCTCCATCGCGCCGCGACACCGCCTGCCGGCGGCATCGTTCTGGACGTTGACGATCGCGGTCGTGGTGGCTTTGCTGGCGCTCCTGCCGCTCGGCTTCGTGTTGTGGGCGGCGGCGGTGACCGGCTGGGAGATGGCCTCGCAGCTGATCTTCCGCTCGCGGGTCGGCGAGCTGCTGGCCAATACCGTCCTGCTCGTCGTCTTCACCATTCCGATCTGCGCCGTGCTTGGCGTTTCGCTCGCCTGGCTGACGGAACGCAGCGACCTGCCGGGCGCGCGTTTCTGGTCCTGGCTTTGCGTCACGCCGCTGGCCGTGCCGGCCTTCGTGCATTCCTATGCCTGGATCGGGCAGTGGCCCGGTTTCAACGGCCTTCCCGCCGGCGTGGCGATCTCGGTCGTCGCCTATTTTCCGTTTCTCTATCTTCCGCTTTCGGCCGCCTTCCGGCTGCTCGACCCGGCGCTTGAGGACCAGGCGGCGTCGCTGGGGCTTGCTCCTTTCGCCGTTTTCCGGCGTGTTGTGCTGCCGCAGCTGCGGCTTGCCCTTTGCGGCGGGGCGCTGCTGGTCGGCCTGCATCTGCTGGCCGAATACGGGTTGTTTGCGATGATCCGCTTCGACACGTTCACGACCGCGATCATCGACCAGTTCCAGTCCACCTATAACGGCGTTGCCGCCTACATGCTGGCGCTGGTGCTGGTGCTCTGCTGTTTCGTGCTGCTCGGCCTCGAAGCCTCGTTGCGCGGCCGCAGCCGGTATGCGCGGCTCGGGTCGGGCGTCGCTCGGCGGCCGAAGGTCGCAAGGCTCGGCAAGTGGAAATACGCGGCCTTGCTCGTGCCTGCGGTCACCGCCGCGTTTGCGCTCGGCATCCCGGTGCTGACCCTTGGTCGCTGGCTGATTGCCGGCGGTGCAGGTGTGTGGCGGATCGACGAGGTTGGGCTGGCGCTGTGGCAGACGCTGGTCATCTGCCTGATCGGCGGGATCGCCACGACCGCCGCCGCCGTGCCGATTGCCTGGCTTTCCGTGCGCCGGCCGACCCGTGCCAGCCGGTTCCTCGAAGGCTGCTATTATCTCGCGAGCTCGATGCCGGGCGTCGTCGTGGCGCTGGCGCTGGTGACGATCACCGTGCGGGCCATGCTGCCGCTCTACCAGAGCGTTGCCACCATCGTGCTTGCCTATGTGGTGATGTTTTTGCCGCGCGCGCTGGTGAGCTTGCGCGCCAGTATTGCGCAGGTGCCGGTCGAGATCGAACAGGCTGCGGCAAGCTTGGGGCGTTCGCCGGGCAATGCGCTGCTCGCGACGACGATCCGGCTTGCGGCACCGGGCGCTGCGGCGGGCGTCGCACTCTCCTCGCTGGGCATCATGAACGAGCTCACCGCCACCCAGATGCTGGCGCCGAACGGCACCCGCACGCTCGCCATGGCCTTCTGGGCGCTGACCGGCGAGATCGACTATGCCGGCGCTGCGCCCTATGCGGTGCTGATGGTCGCCTTTTCGCTGCCGCTCACCTTTCTTCTCCATCACCAATCGAAAAAGATCGCCGGGCGATGACGCTGCTTACCCTGACCTCCCTGCGCAAACAGTACGGCTCCGTGGCCGCCCTCGACGGCGTCGACCTGTCGGTGACAGCCGGCAGCCGCACGGCGATTGTCGGCCCGTCCGGCTGCGGCAAGACTACGCTGCTGCGCCTGGTTGCCGGCTTCGACGCTCCGGATGAGGGCCGCATTGTGTTCGATGGGCGGACGCTTGCCGACGGCTCGTCCCAGGTGCCGGCGCACAAGCGCGGCATCGGCATCGTGGCGCAGGACGGCTGCCTGTTCCCGCATCTGACGATCCGCCAGAATATCGGTTTCGGGCTCGATGCGGAGGCCTCGATCAAGAATGCGCGCATCGCGGAGTTGATGGACATGGTCGGGCTCGACCAGGCCATGCTCTCCCGCAAGCCGGACCAGCTCTCAGGCGGCCAGCAGCAGCGCGTGGCGCTTGCGAGGGCCTTGGCCCGCAAGCCGCGGCTGATGCTGCTCGACGAGCCCTTCTCGGCCCTGGATACGGGTCTGAGGGCGGCGACCCGCAAAGCGGTGACCGATGTGCTGACCGCGGCCGGCATCACCACGCTTCTGGTCACCCACGACCAAGGTGAGGCGCTCGCCTTTGCCGACCAGGTGGCCGTGATGCGTGCCGGCCGGTTCGCACAGGTGGGGAGCCCGCGCGAGGTCTATTCGCGGCCGGTCGATGCGGCGACAGCGGCGTTTCTCGGCGAGGCGATCGTTCTGCCGGCCGACATCGCCGGCGGACAGGCAAAAAGCCCGCTGGGCGTGCTGCCGGTCGACGACGTCGCCTATCGCGGCAAAGGCGAGATCATGCTGCGGCCCGAACAGGTTACCGTCATGCAGGATAGCAGCCCGGACGGCAGCAAGGGCGCCTCGGGGACGATCACCGACATCAATTTCTGTGGTCCGACCTCGGACGTGCGAATCAGGCTTGGCAGCGATCCGCAAGGTTTCTCCTTCCGGCTCGACATTCCGAGCCGCGAGGCGCTTGCCGCCGGGGATCGGGTGACGATCGGTGTGGCGGGAGCCGCCCACCTCTTCCGGTAAGCCGGCGTGCCACAACTACAGGCCGCCTGAAAAAGGATCTGTGACTTTCAGGATTCTACGGGGCCTTCATCGCCGAAGGTGTGCCGCGATCTCGTCGTGAATGGCAGGCGAGGAGAACAGGACCGCGTTTCCGGATAGATCAGGCGGAATGTTTTCAGAAACGCCTGCAAGGTGGCTGCGGGTTACACCAGCCTCCGTCGCGATAAGCCCCGCGGCGGCGACGTCCCACGGGAACAGCGTTTCCGTATGGGCATCCAGCCGTCCGGCTGCGACATAGGCGATATCCAGAACCGGCGCCGCGCCGCGCCGGATGTCCTGGCACATCGACAGAATTATCCGCACCCGTTCCAGCAGCGGACCGGGATCGCTTTTTTCATGCGGGAAACCGGTGCTGACGATCGAACGCGCCAGGCTATCCGGCGAGGACGCCCGGATCGGGCGGCCGTTCAGAAAGGCGCCCTGGCCCTTCGCCGCGGTGAATGTTTCGCCCAAAGCAGGCGCATGGACGCAACCCGCCAGAACGTCACCATCCATGGCGAAAGCGACCGAAATGCCGAAATAGGGATGTCCCCTTGCGTAATTCGCGGTTCCGTCGATCGGGTCGATAATCCACAAGGGACCTGAGTAATCGAAGCGGTGGCTGTCGGCGTCTTCTTCCGAGAGGATGCGGTGGAGGGGAAACTCGGCCTTGATCGCCGCCTGGATAATCTCGTCCGAGAGCAGGTCGGCGCCGGTCACCAGATCGCTTGGTCCCTTGAAGCGGACCTGGCTGCGGGATGCTTCCCACTGTTCGATCACTGCATTCCCAGCCGCGACGGCGGCTTTACTGGCAAGAGACAGCATCCGGTCGTATTCGGTGCTCAATATCATGTGTCGCAATCCAATTCACGTTTCGCGGATATCGCGCAGCGGGCAGGGGCATATTGGAGATACGCCGCTTCGCAGTCGAGGCTTACGAGTGGCACGTTTATGGAACCCTGGAACATTTCTTCGCGTTATCGGACCATCAACGTGAAGGAACAATTCCATGCTGAAATGGGCTCTCATCTTCCTCGTCATCTCGCTGATTTCCGGCTTCCTCGGCTTTTCCGGCATTTCCGCCGCGACGGCAGGGATCGCGAAAATCCTGTTCTTCATCTTCCTTGTCGTTTTCCTGATCTTCGTCGTGCTCGCCTTTGCGGCCGGCAATGCGATTCTCTGAATCTCCTGGCGTCCCGCGGGTGAAGCGCAAGGAATCGGGCCGCTGAAACAAAAAAGCCCCGCCGAAGGTCGGGCGGGGCAAATTGGGGAAAATCCGCATCAGTGACGCGGTGGGTCGCATTTGGCATATTCCATGTCGTGCTACGAGGCGGGTTGAGGCCGATTCGGTACGCTCGAGCGAAAAAAACAGACCGGTCTCGATGCGGCGAGACTGCTCTGCGCAGATGCGGAGGTCAGGGGCGCGACGGATGTTTCTGGGCGAACACGAGCAGCTTCCAGACTACCGGGCCAAGGACGGTATGCTCGTGATGGATTTGCGGGATGGCGGCGGCCTTGTGGACGACGATCTCGTCGCCGCAGGTCCGGCACCGGTAGATCCCGGCATTCGGCACTTTCTGTCCGGGCATCCAGTCCTTGTCGAAGGCCGGCGCGCCGGTCTGGACGAGATGCTCCAAATTCTTGAACTGCGCCATGCTATACTCCCCTTGATTTTGTAACACCATAACAGGCGCAAATGACCAAATCGCCAGCAAGGCTGGTGAAGAGTTTGGGGCGAAGATGTGCCGTTTTGGAACGAATTCGTTAAGGGAGGGGTCAGAAACGAAGAAATCCGCCGAAGCGGATTTCTCAACGTTTTGAACTGGATGGTGGGCGTGACAGGGATTGAACCTGTGACCCCTACGATGTCAACGTAGTGCTCTCCCGCTGAGCTACACGCCCATCCGTGGCGGCGCATAGACCATAGACTGGTCGGGCCGTCAACAGGTTTTTGCCAGGAAATGCGAAGGTTTTTTGAAGGCCTTGCAGATCAGGGCTTTTGCGGCCGGATTTCCGGTTTCAGGCCGCCAGAAGCTTGTTCACTTCGTCCACCAGATCGCGCAGGTGGAAGGGCTTCGACAGCACCTTGGCATCCTTCGGGGCCTTGGAATCGGAGTTCAGCGCGACGGCGGCAAAACCGGTGATGAACATCACCTTCAGGTCAGGATCGAGTTCGGTCGCCCGGCGGGCGAGTTCGATCCCGTCCATTTCCGGCATGACGATGTCGGTCAGGAGCAGCGAGAAGGGTTCTTCGCGCAGGCGATCGTAAGCGCTCGCGCCGTTGTCGAAGGACGCGACCTTGTAGCCCGCCTTTTCAAGCGCCTTCACCAGGAAACGACGCATGTCGTTATCGTCTTCGGCGAGAAGGATTTTCTGAATCATCTCCAGGACCGTTATCCAATGCAAATTTTTAGAGTTGTCGGTATCTCTTACACTGCCTACGCGCGGTAAACATCCGTTTAATGAGGGTGTAAGAGGATTTGGTAGGGTATAGATAGTATGGACTTCGCCTCGGGCAACTGGCAACATGAGTTCCTGAACAAGTTCGTGACATGGTAAAGGCAGGATGGATTGCAACGTAGGTGATTTTGGACATTTCGAAGTGAGGGAGCCCGCCACGCAGACTATCCCCTTCGTCTTCAATTCGCCTCATAGCGGCAGCTTCTACCCGCCTGAATTTCTCGCCGAGAGCGGCCTCGATTCGCTCGCCATCCGTCGCTCCGCAGACCATTATGTCGACGAGCTTTTCGCAGACGCGCCGGAACTCGGTGCGCCGCTGCTTCTTGCTCATTTCCCGCGCGCTTATCTCGACGTCAACCGCGAGCCCTACGAGCTCGATCCGCGGATGTTCGACGGGCCTTTGCCGCCTTTCGTCAATATCGGCTCTATGCGGGTCGCAGGCGGGCTGGGCACGATTCCGCGGATCGTCGCCGAAAACATGGAAATCTACCGCCGCCGGCTGCCGGTCGACGAGGCGATGTCCCGCATCGAAACGATCTACAAGCCTTACCACGCCTGCCTTCGCAAACTGATCGCCCGCACCCATGCCCGCTTCGGGCTTGCCATCCTGATCGACTGCCACTCGATGCCGGGCAATATCCGGCTTTCCGGTTCGGATGTGCGGCCCGACTTCATTATCGGCGACCGCTACGGCACCAGTGCGTCTGCCGAGCTCTCTCGGGCGGCGATGCAATTCCTCGACGGCATGGGTTTTTCGGCGGTGCGCAACAAACCTTATGCCGGTGGCTTCATTACCGAACATTACGGACGGCCAGTGCGTGGCCTGCACGCGCTGCAGATCGAGATCAACCGCGCGCTCTACGTGGACGAGATGACGCTTGCTCGACGGCCGGAATTCCCGGTGATCGCAGCCGCACTTTCGACCTTCATGCGGCAGATGGCGGACTTCGTCGTCGACTTCGCAGGCGGCGACAGCGCGCTCGCAGCCGAATAGCTTCCCTTAAAAGTTTTCCACAGGTTTGGTCTACCGCCTGCCGGGGCGACTGGCTCGCCAGCTCGATTGCGGGCAAAAAAAACCGCGCTTGTGGGCGCGGCTAAGTCTAGGGAGGAAACACCCAAGGAGGGTATTTACAGTCAAAGACTGCGCATTGAAGCTATGAGTGCGCTGCACAAATGTCAAGCATCTTTTTTGACTGATTAAATATGCGCCATTTTTGGGCGGTTTGGTGAGTTTTTCGGCGCCGGTCGATTGTTTTTTGATTTTCTGCCCAGGACCACGCGAATCCGGTTTTCAGTTTCAGGCGAGTATCCTAGAAGAGATCACCTCTTCCTCAGCGGATCTCCCCATGCTCCCCGATCGCGACTTCTTCGATGCGCTTGCCGCCGCCGCCAAGGCCGAGACCCTGCCACGCTTTCGAACCGGCCTTTCGGTGGTCAACAAGCTGCTGGGCGGGTTCGACCCGGTGACCGAAGGCGACCGCGCCGCTGAGAACGCGATCCGGGCGCTGATCAGCGAGAAGTTTCCCGAGCACGGCATTCTCGGCGAGGAGCATGGCAATGTCGGCCTCGACCGCGAACATGTCTGGGTGATCGATCCGATCGACGGTACGCGCGCCTTCATTTCCGGCTTGCCGGTCTGGGGCACGCTGATTGGCTTTCAGTCGAAGGGCCGCGCCGTCATGGGCCTGATGGACCAGCCTTTTATCGGCGAGCGTTATTTCGCCGACGGGACGCGCGCCTGGTATTCTGGCCCGGATGGCGAGCGCCAGATCTCGGTGCGCGACTGCGGCAGCCTTGCCGATGCCACCCTGTTCACCACGTCGCCGCATATCTTTGCCGGCGACGATCTGGCGAGATACCGTTCGGTCGAGGAAAAGGTGCAGCTGTTCCGTTACGGCTGCGATTGCTACGCCTATGTGCTGCTCGCCTCCGGCCATGTGGATATCGTGGTCGAGAACAACCTGAAGCCTTATGACGTCGGCGCGCTGATCCCGATCATCGAGCAGGCGGGCGGCATCATCACCACCTGGGACGGCGGGCGCCCGGAAAACGGCGGCAATATTCTTGCAGCAGGCAGCAAGGCTGTGCATGCGGAAGCGATGAAGCTGCTTTCCGGCAAATAGGTTGGCAGACAGACAGACCCGCGGATCAAGCAGCGGTTTCGGAAAGCCCGAAGCTGCCATCCTGGCCGGGCATGAAGGCCTCGATCGCCGCGAGCGCCTGGGCGCGATAGATATCCTTGTCGTGAAACACTTCGTGGCGCCCGCCGTTGATGGTGATGAGTTGGCCGGCGCGGAAATTGCGCGACAGTTCCTCCTGCGCCGCATAGGGGACGATGGCGTCGAGAACGGGAGCGAGGATCAGGGTCGGAATGGTGATCCTGGTCAGATGCGATTGAGAAGATACGCGGCGAGCGGCCTTGAACGTCTCGTGCAGCCAGCGGGCGGTCGGCGGGCCGATCGTCAGCTCCGGATGGGCGGCGCCGATCTCCATGTTGCGGGCGAAACGCTTGCGGTCGGAGGTCAGTGGGTTGCCTTCGAAGGCGCGGTTGCTGCGGTCCGCACCCATCGAGACGCGGCCGAAACCGGTCCAGCTCGCAATCCCGGCAAGCGTGCGGATGAAGCCTTCCGGAACACCCTGACCTGAGAGCGCGATATAGGGGGCTGCAACCGCCATCCGGTTGATGCGGTTCGAAAGCCGCGGGGCGGCCGAGAGCGCGATCAGGGCACCGGTCGAATGGGCAACAAGGAAGAAGGGCAGGCGGGCATCGGGCAGCACGATATGTTCGAGGAAGATCTCGAGATCCCGCTCGTAATCGGAAAAGCGGCGGACATGGCCCTTGCGCGGATTTTTCGTCAGCCGTTGCGATCCGCCCTGGCCGCGCAGGTCGAACGTCGCGACCCAGAGGTCCATGGCGTTGAGATCCCGGATCGTTTCGAAGTATTTTTCGATGGACTCGTTGCGGCCCTGCACGAGCACGATGGTGCCGATCGCCGGCGATACTTCCGAGCGAAACAGGCCGTAGCGCAACCTTGTGCCGCGATGGCCGGTGAAATAGCCGGCCGTGTAATTGGACGGAGCCGGATTGCCGGGCGTCGGATGGAGAATGTCGTCGATGGAATCTGCCGCTTCGCTCATGCCGTCCAGCGTCAGCCAGCGGCGGCGGGACGTCAAGGAAAAAGCGCTGCCGGCGACAGCCGATGGCGTGACCGACGATATCGTAGAAGTCAGGGGCTTGCACGCTGCCGGTCAAACATGTGTATTCAACCGCATTTACAGATTTCCGGATGTCCGTCGGTCTGCCCGAGCATGGGAGTGTGCGAGGAGGCGGGTTGGCGTCAGTCGGCGCATAAGAGGGAGACGAGCAATGTATTACGCAATTCTTGCCTATCACCAGGAGGGGGTGGTCCAATCCTGGACCGAGGAGGAGGACCAGGCGCTGATGACCGAGCTGCTGGAGGTCAACGACCGTCTGGTTGCGCAGAAATCCCTGGGGCCGGCCGCGCGGCTCGGCCCAACGGAGCAGGCCGTGACATTGCGGGGCAAGGGCGAGGGCATGGTCATCGACGGACCGTTTGCCGAGACCAAGGAACAATTGCTCGGCCTCTATGTGGTGGACTTTCCGACGATCGAGGGAGCCATTGCGGCGGCACGGGATCTGCGGCGGGCCAATCCGACGGCGGTCTACGAAATCAGGCCGATCCTGCTTTATCTGCCGGGCGCATCGCTGGAGTCTCGGGCCGAGGACTGAAGGCGTTTTCAGCAGGAAAAAAGAAGCCGGAATCGCGGGGCTAGGGATACCCCAAGCGATTCCGGCAATTGATGACCGAAGCGAAGGGACGAATGGAGCTTCGGTCGAGAGAGACAGTCTGCCTTCCACTGTCTTTTCTATCAAAACGATCCTGAACCGGCCCGAAACGTGCCGTTCATGTCAGGTTCACGCGCAAAACTGCGCCGCAAACCGGGCTCTTGAAGCCGCGGAAATCAATCCCCATCTGAACTCTGCGGGCGCCAAACGGGTCCGCTGAACGGGACCGCATCGCCAATCAAGGGATGCGCAAACCCAGATGAAAACCGCAACGTCGCTTCCCAAGGAGGACTCCATGCGTCACGTCGATTTCTCGCCCCTTTATCGTTCCACCGTCGGTTTCGACCGTCTTTTCAACCTGCTCGACAATCGCGGGCCGGCAGATCAGACGCCGAGCTATCCGCCCTACAACATCGAGCGCACCGGCGATAACACCTATCGCATCACCATGGCCGTTGCCGGTTTCGATGAAAAGGAACTGAGCCTCGAAGCCCATGCGAACGTGCTGACCGTGAAGGGTGAAAAGAGCGAAGACGAAACCGCTGCCGAACAGAGCGAATACCTCTATCGCGGCATCGCCAAGCGCGCGTTCGAGCGCCGCTTCCAGCTCGCCGATCATGTCGAAGTGCAGTCCGCTTCGCTGAAGAACGGCCTGCTCCATATCGATCTCCTCCGGAACATTCCGGAAGCCATGAAGCCCCGTCGCATCGCGATTGCCGCAGACGCAGTCGCTCCGAAGACGATCGAGGCTCAGGTCACCCCGCAGCAGGTCAACTAACCCGCTGCCGGGCACCCGGCCGATATATTCGAGCAAGCCCAATGCGGCCCTTCCTCTTGGGGGAAGGGCCATTTTTCGCTTGGGGAGTTATTTGACCACCCGGCTCTAGAGGTCTATTGTATCGACAATGTATCAACTTGGAGTTGGAGCGACCAATGCGCGTGACAGTCAAAAAATGGGGTAACAGCGCCTCAGTGCGCATTCCCGCCGCCGTCATGGAGGCTGCGCAGCTGCAGATCGACACGGTCGTTGATGTGTCTGAGGAAAACGGGCGGATCATTATTGAGCCGGTGCGGGACGCGGAGCTTGATCTCGACCAGCTCATTGCGGGGATGACACCCGACAATCTGCATGAGGAAATCGATTTTGGAGGGCCTGTCGGCAAGGAAGCCCTATGACGGCTGCTTCCTATGTTCCAGAGGCCGGCGATACTGTCTGGCTGGAATTTTCTCCACAGGCGGGACATGAACAAGCCGGGCGCCGCCCTGCCGTCGTGTTGAGTCCCCAAAGCTACAATCGCTTCGGCTTGATGCTGTGTTGCCCGATGACCACCAAACGGAAGGGATATCCTTTCGAGGTGGCGATCGGCGACGACGGAGACAGCACGGTCCTTGCCGACCAAGTGAAGAGCCTCGACTGGAAGGCGCGCAATGCGCAGCGGAAAGGCCGGGTTTCCACCCGTGAGCTTTCCCAGATCAGGGCCAGAGCAGGTGCGCTGATCGGCAAGCCCTGATCAGCACCGCCGGCCCCTCAAGCCGCAGCCGGCGCCGCGACCGCATCCTTCTTCGCCTTCAGGCGGTTCGCATATTTCTGGGCGATAACGGCGCAGGCCATCAGCTGGATCTGGTGGAAGAGCATCAGCGGCAGGACGATGGCGCCGATCGAGGAGGACTGGCCGGAGAAGATGGCATTGGCCATCGGCACGCCGCTTGCGAGCGATTTCTTCGAGCCGCAGAAGGTGATGGTGATTTCGTCCTCCTTGTTGAAGCCGAGCGCGCGGCTGCCGAACATGGTGATGCAGATGACGACTGCCAGCAGCGCCATGTCGACGAGGATGACGACGCCGATATCGAGCGCGGAGAAGGTGTGCCACAGGCCTTCCATGACCGCTTCCGAGAAAGCGAGGTAGACGACCATCAGGATCGAGCCGCGGTCGACGGGGGCGAGCATCTTCTTCTTCGAGCGGATCCAGTTGCCGATCCAGGGCTGCAGGATCTGGCCGACGACGAAGGGGGCGAGAAGCTGCAGCAGGATGCTTTCGAGCGCATCCCAGGAGAAACCGGCATCACCGGTGGTCGAAAGCAGGATGCCGGCGAGAAGCGGCGTCAGGAACATGCCGAAGATGTTGGAGCCGGAAGCGGCGCAGATCGCCGCCGGCACGTTGCCGCCGGCCATGGAGGTAAACGCGATCGAGGACTGCACGGTCGAAGGGAGCACGCAAAGGAAGAGGATGCCGGCATAAAGCGGTGCCGCCAGGATATTTTCCGGAATAAATCCGATCATCAGCCCGAGAATCGGGAAGATCGCGAATGTCGTCAGCAGGATCGTCAGGTGCAGGCGCCAGTGCAGGACGCCGGCCACCACTACGTCGCGCGACAGGCGCGCACCATGCAGGAAGAACAACAGGCCAATGGCGATGTCGGTCGCGACGTTGAACCAGTCGGCATAAATGCCATGGATCGGCAGGACCGAGGCGAGGATGACGGTGCAGACGAGAAGGACCGTGAAGCGGTCCGGCAGAAAACGGCTCATGGGCGAGGTTCCTCGGATTTGAGGATTTACCCTTCACTTATCATGAAGCAGAATTCAAACACTAACAGTTATCACGGTAACGGATAGCCATGCTGAACCTTCATCACCTGAATAGTTTCGTCATGCTGCAGCAGACCGGCAGTTTCACGGAAGCGGCGGCCCGGCTGGGCGTCGGCCAGTCGACCGTCACCCAGCATATCCAACGGCTGGAAAAATCGCTCGGCCGTCAGTTGGTGTTTCGCGATACCCATCAGGTGAGGCTGACGGCGGAGGGCGAGGCACTCGTCGGCTATGCGCGCGGCATGCTGGATCTGAACGGCAAGGTCGCCTCGCTGTTCGGCGAAAGCCGGTTGCGTGGGCGGTTGCGGCTCGGAGTTTCGGAAGACGTGGTGGCGAGCCGGCTGACGTCGATCCTCGAAGATTTCATCCGGCTTTATCCGCTGGTCGATCTGGAACTGACCGTGGCGCTTTCCGCGGTGCTCTACCAGATGCAGGACATTGGCGATCTCGATCTGGTGCTCGCCAAGCGGCATATCGGCGAGACGCATGGGCGGCTGCTTTATCGCGAACCGCTGGTCTGGCTGGCACGCGATCCGGACCATGTCCTGTCGCGTGGCGATGCGTTGCCGCTGATCGCGTTTCCGCCGCCGAGCATTACAAGGCGCGTCGCCCAGGAAGCGCTCGACCGGGAAAAGATGGCCTGGCGGATCGTCTGCACCTGCGGCAGCTTGAGCGGGCTGACGGCGGCGGCGCGGGCCGGCATGGGCGTGCTTGTCCAGCCGCGCAGCATGGCGCCGGCGGGGCTCAAGGAAATCGCCGCGGACCGGCTGCCGGTGCTGGAAGACGTGGAGTTCGTGCTGGTCCCACGGCGCGGCGCCGATGCCGCGCTCATGGAAGCGCTGTCGAGCCTGATCGTGGCGCAGATCGCGCCGCAGCGTCAGGTGTAGGTTGAGGCTTCAACCCGCTTTGCAGATCGCCAAAAACTGGTCGATGTCCTCTTCGGTGGTGGCGAACGAGGTCACGAGGCGGATCAGGGTCTCGTCGTCCTTTACCGGCTCCGGCATGTTGTTCGGCACCGGCCAGCCGTAGAATTTTGCGCCCCTGGCTTCGGCGGCCTCTGCCGACGCCTTGTTGAGGACGGCGAAAACCTCGTTGGAGGTCGTGTCCCAGGCAAGCCTTGTGCTGTTCAGCGAGCCGATGCCGGCGCGCAGGCGGTCGGCCATGCTGTTGGCATGGCTTGCCATGTTGAGCCAGAGCCCATCCTGCAGGTAGGCGTCGAACTGGGCCGAGATGAAGCGGGTCTTGGAAAAGAGCTGGGCGGCGCGCTTGCGGATGAAGGCGAAGTCCCTGGCGAGTTCCGGATTGAAGAACACGATCGCTTCGGCACACCAGCAGCCGTTCTTGGTGCCGCCGAAGGAGAGGATGTCGATGCCGCGCTTCCATGTCATTTCGGCGGGGGAGACGTCGAGCGAGACCAGCGCGTTGGCGAAACGGGCGCCGTCCATATGCACCGGCAGGCCGCTCGCCTTGGCAATCGCGGTGATCGCGTCGATCTCGCCGAGCGTATAGATGGTGCCGGTCTCGGTCGCCTGGGTGAGGGTGACGGCGGCGGCGCGGCCGTGATGCAGCGAATCCTGCGGAAAGCCGGCGATGCGGGCGCTGAGCTTCTCCGGATCCATCTTGCCGTCTTCACCTTCGACGGGGACCATGCGCATGCCGGAAAAGAAGTCGGGTGCGCCGCACTCATCCTCGATCACATGCGCTTCCGTATGAGAGAAGGCGACGCCGCCCACCCGCGCGATGCTGGCGAGCGACAGCGAATTGGCAGCCGTACCAGTAGAGACGAAATAGACCGAGACGTCCCGCTCGAAAATCTCGTTGAAACGGGCTTCGACCGCCTTGTCGAGATCGCTGTTGCCATAGGCGGCGGCAAACCGGGTCGACTCCTTGGAGAGGCGTTCATTGATCGAAGGATGGGCGCCGGCCCAATTGTCGGAAGCGAAAAACATTCTGAAAAATACCCTGGAAGTTTTGTCTCGGAAGCTTGGGGAGATTAATCTTTTTGAACCGGTAATCAATCGGCGAGGGCGGTCGAGCGGCCAAAACGGTTAGGTCAGCACCCGCCACGCTTTAAAACGCCCTCGATTGTAATTAAATTTCCACATCTACGCCATTCGGCGTAATCTTCTGTCGCAAAAGGCGGGAGATTTTTAATGACCGCTCTTGTCGCGGGTTAACTTCTATGGCATAGATTTTGGAAATTAGGACAGAAGTACTGTCCTAATTTCGGGAAATGAAGCGTTATTTTGCGTGTCTTTCCCGCTGACGTTCGCGCCGATCCGGGTTATGTTGCGCTGCGAAGCTGCAACCGCACCGGAGCGGCGCCATCGCATGAAGCACGGGATGGAGCCTCGGCCTGTCATCCCCAAGAGACAATTGAGAGCCACTTTGCCCGCTGCCGAAGGCGGCCAACAGGAGGAATGACGATGACGAAGACCATCTCCGAGATATCCGGCGCTGAAGCCCCGATGTCGGCCGAGACGACAGTTCGCGTTCCATTTGTCGCCGGCGGTTTGCCGATGGCCCAGGGCCTCTATCACCCGCGCAACGAGCACGATGCCTGCGGCGTCGGCTTCATCGCCCATATGAAGGGCAAGAAGTCGCACCAGATTGTCAAGGACGGCCTGTTCATCCTCGAAAACCTGACGCATCGCGGTGCCGTCGGCGCTGATCCGCTGATGGGCGATGGTGCCGGCATTCTGGTGCAGATCCCCGACCGTTTTTTCCGCGAGGAGATGGCAAAGCAGGGTGTCACCCTGCCGAAGGCCGGCGAATATGCCGTCGGCCACATCTTCATGCCGCGCAAGGCGGATGAAATCGAGCACTATAAGAAGGTAATCCAGGACGTCGTCGCGGAGGAGGGGCAGCAGTTCCTCGGTTTCCGCGATGTGCCGGTCGATAACTCGTCACTCTCCAAGGCGCCTGACATCGCCGCCACCGAACCGCATCACGTCCAGGTCTTCATCGGTGCCGGCAAGGACGCCGCGACCAACCATGATTTCGAGCGCAAGCTGTTCCTGATCCGCAAGGTGATCTCCAACCGCATCTATGACGCGTTCGGCGGCGTCGACATGGGTTTCTATCCGGTGTCGCTGTCGTCCTCGACGATCGTCTACAAGGGCATGTTCCTCGCCTATCAGGTCGGTGCCTATTACAAGGATCTTGCCGACCCTCGGTTCGAGACGGCGGTGGCGCTTGTCCACCAGCGCTTCTCGACCAACACATTCCCGTCCTGGAAGCTCGCGCATCCCTACCGCATGGTCGCCCATAACGGCGAAATCAACACGCTGCGCGGCAACGTCAACTGGATGGCGGCGCGCCAGGCGTCGGTCTCCTCGCCGCTGTTCGGTGAGGACATTTCCAAGCTCTGGCCGATCTCCTACGAAGGCCAGTCGGACACGGCCTGTTTCGACAACGCGCTCGAGTTCCTCGTGCGCGGCGGGTATTCGCTTGCCCATGCGGTCATGATGCTGATCCCGGAAGCCTGGGCCGGCAACCAGTCGATGTCGAAGGAGCGTAAGGCCTTCTACGAATACCATGCCGCCCTGATGGAGCCGTGGGACGGTCCGGCCGCCGTTGCCTTCACCGACGGTCGCCAAATCGGCGCGACGCTCGACCGCAACGGTCTGCGTCCGGCCCGCTACATGGTCACCGACGACGACCGGATCATCATGGCGTCCGAAGCGGGCGTGCTGCCGGTGCCGGAAGAGAACATCGTCAAGAAGTGGCGCCTGCAGCCCGGCAAGATGCTGCTGATCGACATGGAAAAGGGCCAGATCATCTCCGACGAGGAGCTGAAGTCCGAACTTGCGACCAAGCATCCTTACGGCAAGTGGCTGGACAAGACCCAGCTCATCCTCGAAGACCTGAAGCCGGTGGAGCCGCGGGCGCTGCGTCGCGACGTGTCGCTGCTCGACCGTCAGCAGGCCTTCGGCTACACCTCGGAAGACACCAAGATCCTGATGTCGCCAATGGCGACGACGGGGCAGGAAGCCATCGGCTCGATGGGTACCGACACGCCGATTTCGGCCATGTCGGAAAAGTCGAAGCTGCTCTACACCTATTTCAAGCAGAACTTTGCGCAGGTCACCAACCCGCCGATCGACCCGATCCGCGAGGAGCTCGTCATGAGCCTCGTGTCTTTCATCGGCCCGCGTCCGAACATTCTCGACCACGAGGGGGCTGCGAACGCCAAGCGCCTGGAAGTGCGCCAACCGATCCTGACCAATGGTGACCTCGAGAAGATCCGCTCGATCGGCCACACCGAAGACCGGTTCGACACCAAGACGCTCGATTTTACCTATGATATCGAGCGTGGCGCCGAAGGCATGCCGGAAATGCTCGACCGTCTCTGCGAACGCGCGGAAGCAGCGGTCAAGGGCGGCTATAACATCATCGTGCTCTCCGACCGCCAGATCGGCCCGGACCGCATCGCGATCCCGGCACTGCTGGCGACGGCTGCCGTGCACCATCACCTGATCCGCAAGGGGCTCAGAACCTCGGTCGGTCTCGTCGTTGAATCCGGTGAGCCGCGCGAAATCCATCACTTCTGCTGTCTCGCCGGTTATGGCGCAGAAGCCATCAACCCCTATTTGGCCTTCGACACGCTGACCGACATGCACATGCGCGGCGAATTCCCCAAGGAAGTGGATTCCTCGGAAATCGTCTATCGCTATATCAAGGCGGTCGGTAAGGGCATCCTCAAGGTCATGTCCAAGATGGGCATCTCGACCTACCAGTCCTATTGCGGTGCGCAGATCTTCGATGCCATCGGCCTGTCTTCGGGTCTGGTCGAGAAGTATTTCTTCGGCACGGCTTCGAACATCGAAGGCGTCGGTCTGGAAGAGATCGCTGAGGAAACGGTTTCCCGGCACCACGCCGCGTTCGGCAAGGACCCGGTCCTGGCCTCGACGCTCGATATCGGCGGCGAATATGCCTACCGCATGCGCGGCGAAAGCCATGCCTGGACGCCGGATGTGGTCGCAACGCTGCAGCACGCGGTGCGCGGCAACAGCCAGGAGCGGTACCGCGAATTCGCCGAGATGGTGAACGAGACGGCAGTGCGGATGAACACGATCCGCGGCCTCTTCAAGATCAAGTCTGCCGAAGCGATCGGCCGCAAGCCTGTCTCGATCGACGAGGTGGAGCCGGCCGTCGATATCGTCAAGCGGTTCTCGACCGGCGCCATGTCGTTCGGCTCGATCAGCCGTGAGGCGCATACGACGCTCGCCATCGCCATGAACCGGATCGGCGGCAAGTCGAACACCGGCGAGGGCGGCGAGGAAAGCGACCGCTACATGCCGCTGCCGGACGGTTCTCAGAACCCCGAACGCTCGGCGATCAAGCAGGTCGCGTCCGGCCGCTTCGGCGTGACGACCGAATACCTGGTCAATGCCGACATGCTACAGATCAAGGTGGCGCAGGGCGCAAAGCCCGGCGAAGGCGGCCAGCTGCCCGGCCACAAGGTCGACGCGACGGTTGCCAAGACCCGGCATTCGACGCCGGGCGTCGGCCTCATCTCGCCGCCTCCGCACCACGACATCTATTCGATCGAAGATCTGGCGCAGCTGATCTACGACTTGAAGAACGTCAACTCGACTGCCGACATTTCCGTCAAGCTCGTCTCGGAAGTGGGCGTCGGCACGGTTGCCGCAGGTGTGGCCAAGGCGCGTGCTGACCATATCACGGTTGCCGGTTTCGACGGCGGCACCGGCGCATCGCCGCTGACCTCGCTGAAGCATGCGGGTTCCCCTTGGGAAATCGGCCTTGCCGAAACCCAGCAGACGCTGGTGCTGAACGGTCTTCGCTCGCGCATCGCCCTGCAGGTCGACGGTGGCCTGAAGACCGGCCGCGACGTCATCATCGGCGCGCTGCTGGGTGCCGACGAATTCGGCTTTGCGACCGCTCCGGTCATCGCCGCCGGCTGCATCATGATGCGCAAGTGCCACCTGAACACCTGTCCGGTGGGTGTGGCGACGCAGGATCCGGTTCTGCGCAAGCGCTTCAAGGGCACGCCGGAGCATGTCATCAACTATTTCTTCTTCGTCGCCGAAGAAGTGCGCGAGATCCTGGCGTCTCTGGGCTTTACCCGCTTCGACGAGATTATCGGCATGGTCGAGCTTCTGGAAAAGGACGAGATGATCGCCCACTGGAAGTCCAAGGGCCTCGATTTCTCGAAGATCTTCCACAAGGTGGAGGCTCCGAAGGAGGCGACCTACTGGACGCAGCGCCAGAAGCATCCGATAGACGACATTCTTGACCGCAAGCTGATCGAGAAGTCGCAGGCTGCCCTTGAGAACAAGGAGCCGGTGGTCTTTGAAGTGCCGATCAAAAACGTCGACCGTTCCGTCGGTGCCATGCTTTCGGGTGCGCTTGCCAAGCGCTGGCGCCACAAGGGCCTCAAGGACGACACGATCCATGTGACGCTGCGCGGCACGGCCGGACAGTCGTTCGGTGCGTTCCTTGCGCACGGCATCACGTTCGATCTGGTCGGTGACGGCAACGACTATGTCGGCAAGGGCCTGTCGGGCGGCCGCATCATCGTGCGCCCGCCGGAGAACTCCAGGATCGTCGCGGAGAACTCGATCATCGTCGGCAACACCGTGCTTTACGGCGCGATCACCGGCGAGTGCTATTTCCGCGGCGTTGCCGGCGAGCGTTTCGCCGTTCGCAATTCCGGCGCGATCGCGGTGGTCGAGGGCGTGGGTGACCACGGCTGCGAATACATGACCGGCGGCATCGTCGTCGTGCTCGGCGAGACGGGCCGCAACTTCGCGGCGGGCATGTCCGGCGGCGTCGCCTACGTGCTCGACGAGACCGGCGATTTCGCCAAGCGCTGCAACATGGCGATGGTCGAACTCGAACCGGTTCCGGAAGAGGACGACATGCTGGAGAAGCTGCACCATCACGGTGGCGACCTCATGCACAAGGGACGCGTCGACGTTTCCGAGGACATGACGCGCCACGACGAGGAACGCCTCTACCAGCTGATCTCCAACCACCTGCACTACACGGGCTCCAACCGCGCCAAGGAAATCCTCGACCGCTGGAGCGAATACCGCCCGAAATTCCGCAAGGTCATGCCGGTCGAATACCGCCGTGCTCTGGTGGAGATGGAGCGGATGCGGATGGGCGTCGCTGCGGAGTAACTTCACCGGGCATCATTGCTGTGATATGCTGGCGGCATATGACGACGATGGAGTATGGAGATGAACGAACACATAAGGGAGTCTCGTGAGGATGGTGGCGTTACCGTCAGCATCTTCAAAAATGGTCGCAGCCGTGCAGTACGCATACCGAAGGAATTCGATCTGGATGGGGACAAGGTCGTGATGGTGAAGCAGCCAGATGGATCGATCCTCATTCGAACGGCGGTAACTGCCGGGCTGATCGACTATCTCAGGCAAGCTGAAGCTTGGACTGGGGAAGATTTTATCGCGAGTGACGACGATCTGGCGCCGCTTCATGAGATCGACCTTTGATGCGCTTCATGCTCGATACCAACATCGTTTCGGCCATCGTCCGTGATCCTCGCGGCAAGGTGTTCGAGCGGTTGGCTGAAGTGGGAGAACAGAACGTCTTCATCAGCATCATCACCCATGGTGAGGTCTGGTATGGCGTCAAGAAGAACGGCTCTGAGGAATTGGCGCGTAAGGTCGCCGCAGTCACGCGGAGGTTTTATGTCGCTCCGCTCAACCTGCCGGTAGACCAGCGCTATGCCGACATCCGGCAGGCATTGAGACAGGGCAAGAATATCGGTCCAAACGACCTCTGGATTGCTGCTCATGCCCTTGCATTGGATGCGGTCTTGGTGACGAACAACGAGAGTGAGTTTTCCCGGGTGCCGGGATTGAAGATTGAGAACTGGCTGCGGTAGCGGCGAAGTAGAGGTAGAACATGGGCAAGGTAACGGGTTTCCTGGAGATCGACCGGCAGGTGGGCAAGTATCAGCCGGCCTCCGACCGCATCCGCCATTTCCGCGAATTCACCATCCCGATGTCGGATGCGGAGGTCACCAAGCAGGCGGCGCGCTGCATGGACTGTGGCATTCCCTATTGCCACGGTCCGACCGGCTGTCCGGTTCACAACCAGATCCCGGACTGGAACGACCTCGTCTACAACAACAAGTGGGAGGAGGCGATCCGCAACCTCCATTCCACCAACAACTTCCCGGAATTCACCGGCCGCGTCTGCCCCGCCCCTTGCGAGGAAGCCTGCACGCTGAACCTCGAGGATGCGCCGGTCGCGATCAAGACGGTCGAGCAGGCCATCGCCGATAAGGCCTATGAGCTCGGCTTCATCGCGCCGCAGCCCGCAACCGTTCATACCGGCAGACGAGTGGCGATCATCGGTTCCGGCCCCGCCGGCATGGCGGCTGCCCAGCAGCTTGGTCGCGCCGGCCATGAGGTGCATGTCTACGAGCGCGAGTCCAAGGCCGGCGGCCTGCTGCGCTACGGCATTCCGGACTTCAAGATGGAGAAGAACTTCATCGACCGTCGCGTCGAGCAAATCACCGGCGAAGGCGTGACCTTCCATTACGGTGCCAATATCGGCGTCGACATTCCCGTCGAGAAGCTGATCGCCGAACACGATGCCGTTCTTTATTGCGGCGGTTCGGAAACCCCGCGGCCGGCCGGCATTCCAGGCGTCGAGCTGCATGGTGTCTATGACGCGATGCCTTACCTCGTGCAGCAGAACCGTCGCCTCGGCCGCGAGAACATCGAGAGCGTCGCCTGGGCGGCGGATCCGATCCTGGCAGGCGCCAAGCATGTGGTCGTCGTCGGCGGCGGCGATACCGCGTCCGATTGCGTCGGCACGGCCTTCCGCCAGGGTGCCGTCAAGGTGACCCAGCTCGACATCCGCCCGCAGCCGCCGGAAAAGGAAGACAAGCTCGCCGTCTGGCCGTTCTGGGCCACCAAGATGCGCACCTCGTCCAGCCAGGCCGAAGGTGCGGTGCGCGAATTCCAAGTGGCGACGCTCGAATTCGTCGGCGAAGACGGCCAGCTCATCGGCGTGCGCTGCTGCGAAGTCGACGAAAGCCGCAAGCCGATTGCCGGCACGGATTTCATCATCAAGGCGGATCTCGCCTTCATCGCCATCGGCTTTTCAGGCCCTCTGACGGACGGTGTTCTGAACGAGCTCGAAGGCAAGCTGACGCTGAATGTCGACCGCCGCGGCTCGACCAATGTCGTCGCCAACGACAAGGACTACAAGACTTCAGTCGACAAGTTCTGGACCGCCGGCGACGTGCGCCGTGGCCAGTCGCTGGTCGTCTGGGCGATCCGCGAAGGCCGCCAGGCAGCACGGGCGATCGACGAGGCGCTGATGGGAAGCTCGGTTCTGCCGCGGTAAGCGGGAGCGGAATTCAATAACGTGGGAGCGATCTTGCTCCCACGCCAACGATGACAACTGCTGCTACTGGGCCACTTTCACCTTGTAATCATCAACCCGTCCGGCCGGTGCGGGGGCCAGTTCGCCGCGCCTGACCAGTTTGTCGCGCGGCGTTTCGACGAGGACCGGCGGGAGCGGGGCTGCGCCGAGAAGATCCTTGCCGCCGTCGAGTTCGGGGTCGGAGAGGCTGATCGGATGGGTCGGGACCGCTTGGCCGGGCGAGGCGGGAAGGGCTGAAAGTGCCGGCAGGTTCGAACCGTCGAGCTTGACGACATCGGGACTTGCCATTTCGCCGAGATGCCGGCGGGCCAGTTTTTCCACGTAGAAGGCGAGCTTCTGTTTGCCGGCCTTGGTGAAGGTGATGCCGTCGGAACCGCGCAGGCGCACCTGCTGGCCGTTGACGTCTGAGCCGGTGATGACGAACTTGCCGTCCTCGTCGACGAAACCTTCCCAGATGTCGACGAATTCGCCGCCGGCCTTTTCAACCTGGTTGCGATAGATGGCGTTGAGCGTCACGGCGTCTGCGGTTGCGGTCGGCGACTGGAAGGAGGGCAGGCCGACCCAGAGAAGCGGCAGCTTGCGGGAAGTGACGATGCCAACCAGCCGGGTCACCCGCCGCTCGTATTCCTTGAACCAGGCGTCGCTGCGGAACTTTTCCTTGGTGCTGCCGATCGTCATCTGCTGGCGGTCGTTGGCGCCGAGCATGACGACGACGACGGCCGGCTTCACCTCGTCGAGCATGGCGGGGAGTTCGCCCGGCCAATCGAAGTGATCCTCGCGGACGAGACCGGAGGAGCCGTCGCTGCGCTCGGTGATCGCGACGCCGGGAGCGGTCGCGAACGCCGTTTCCAGTTCGCTGCCGATGCCGCCGGCCATGAAGTCGCCGACCACCAGAACCTGTTTGGCATTGTCGATTTTGGCAACCGGTTCCGGCGCCGCCGGCACCATTGGCTGCACCGGGCGGGGAGCGGCCGCCCGTCCTGTGCTGCGGCGCGGACGCGGCCTCATATCGATGATCGAGCCATCCCGGTCGTAACGGCGTCGGCTATAAGGAGGAGGTTGCTCATAGCGGTCGTCGCGCTCGTAACGCGGGCCGCCGAACAGGTAATCGAAGAGGTTGCGGCGCGGGAGAGGCTCCTGGGCGGCGGCCGGCCGCGGCGCGACCGGCAGGGCGAGCAGCACCGCGAGGAGGAGGAGAGCCAAGCGTGCCCATCCTCTGCTCCGCAGGGGCTCGTTCAGCCCGGCCCCGTTGCAGCCGGCCTCGTTTTGCCCGGATTTATGCAAAGCCTTCATGTCTCCGCCGTCCCGCACGCTTGCGGGAGATTCCTTGTAAACGATGTGGCGCGAAGCACCTTCTTGTCAACGCAAAGCTTCGAGAAGCGACTTCGACGGCTCGCCGCTCTGCTGCATGCCGAGGCGTTTCTGGATTGCCGAGATCGCAGCCTTCGAGCCGGAGCCGAAATTGCCGTCGACTTCGCCCTCGTAATAACCGAGTTGCTTCATGCGGTTCTGCAGTTCGAACTTCTGCTTGATGTCGAGCGTGCCGTCGGGACGCGGCCAGCTCTGCTGGACGCCGCCGAAGCCGGCGATCTCGTCGGCGAGCAGGCCGACGGCCAGCGCATAGCTGTCGGCGGCGTTGTATTTCTTGACGGTGAAGAAATTGCCGAGCATCAGGAAGGCCGGTCCACTCTCGCCGGCCATCATCTTCAGCGTCGCCCTGTCGGCGCCGCGCGGGAAACTTTTGCCGTTCGGGCGGGCAAAACCGAGCTTCGCCCATTCGCCGAGCGCCTTGGTCTGGCCTTCGTAGCGGGTGCCATTGGCCGGAAGCACGGTTTCATAACCCCAGGTCTTTCCGCTCTGCCAGCCGTTCTTGGCGAGCAGGTTGGCGGACGTGGCGAGCGCATCCGGGACCGAATGCCAGATGTCGCGCTTGCCGTTGCCGTCCGCGTCGACCGCGTAGAGCAGGTAACTGGTCGGGATGAACTGAGTATGGCCCATGGCGCCGGCCCAGGAGCCGGTCAGCTGCTTGGGGGTGATATCGCCCGACTGCAGGATCTTGAGCGCGGCGATCAGCTGGGTGCGGGCGAACTTGGTACGCTTGGGATCGCCCCAGGCAAGTGTGGCGAGCGCCTGCGGCACGTGGTGCAGGCGCTCGGGTTTTTCGAGCGCAGCGCCGTAGTTGGATTCCATCGACCAGATGGCGAGCAGGATGTTCTTGTCGACGCCGAAATGGCGTTCCAGCGCGGCAAGCGTCGAGCCATGCTTGGCCGCCATCTCGCGGCCGATCTTGACCGTATAGGGGTTCACGCGGCTGTCGAGGTAATCCCAGATCCTGGACGTGAATTCGGGCTGATAGTTCGCCTTCTCAAGCACGTCCTGATCGGGTTCGCTGACACCGGCGAACGCTTTCTCATAGGTGGAACGGGTGATTCCGCTCTTGGCGGCGGTATCGTAGAATTTTACGATCCACGCCTTGAAACCGGCGTCTGCCTGGGCATCTATCGGCATGGCCGCCATGGCAAGCCCGGCGATCAGGGAGAAGGCAAACCCTCGAAAGAGGTTGGTGCGAAGGGTCTTCATCGGCAGTCGGGTCCAGTCTTCTTTTTACCAAGCCTTGCGGCAAGAGTGGCATGCGGCTTAACGATGTAATAACAGGATTGGGTCAACAAATTCTTTACCATAGAAACCGGACCCACGGCAGTCTTTGCGAAACGGTAGCAATTCGTCATTAGATGCCGAGATTTGAATATTCGCACAATGACGTGCTTTCAGGAGGCGTGAGTGGCACAGCAACAAAAGATCCGTAAGGCAGTGTTTCCGGTAGCAGGTCTGGGCACGCGCTTCCTGCCCGCGACCAAGGCAGTGCCGAAGGAAATGCTGACCGTGGTCGACAAGCCGGTCATCCAGTACGTCGTGGATGAGGCGGCCGAAGCCGGGATCGAACACTTCGTTTTCGTGACGGGCCGCGGCAAGGGGGTTATCGAAGACTATTTCGACATCCAGTACGAGCTGGAGCAGATGCTGCGCGAGCGCAACAAGAATGCCGAGCTGACCCTGCTCGCCGGCCTTCTGCCGGTTGCCGGCACCGCCAGCTTCACGCGCCAGCAGGTGCCGCTCGGGCTTGGCCATGCGGTCTGGTGCGCCCGCGACATCGTCGGCAACGAGCCTTTCGCGGTCCTGCTTCCGGACATGATCATGGCCGGTGGCAAGGGCTGCTTGAAGGGCATGGTCGATCTTTATGCCGAAAGCGGCGGCAACGTCGTCGCGGTGCAGGAATGCGATCCGGACCAGGCCCATAAATACGGCATCGTCGGCATCGGCGCGCCGGTTGGCGAAGGTTTCAAGATCACCCAGATGGTCGAAAAGCCCGCCAAAGGCACGGCACCGTCCAACCTCTACATCAACGGCCGCTACATCCTGCAGCCGGAGATCTTCAAGATCCTGGAAACCCAGGAACGCGGCGCCGGCAACGAGATCCAGCTCACCGACGGCATGCTGACGCTCGCCAAGGCTCAGGAATTCGCCGCCTATCCGTTCAAGGGCGACACGTTCGACTGCGGCGCCAAGGACGGCTTCATCCTGGCAAACCTCGCCTTCGCCCTGCAGCGCGCCGATATCCGTCCTGCAATCGAAGGACCGATGAAGGCGCTGCTCGCCTCGCTGAAGTAAATCTTTCCGACCGGCGATTTGCCGGTCCGGACGTCACGCAAACCCCTCATGGTCCTGCTATGAGGGGTTTTGTTTTTCACGGTGCCGGGTGCCATGGCTGTCTCTGCGGGTCTCGATTTTCTGGAATTCCACGATTTTTCGGCGGATGCCATAGCGGCGATCCTCGAACGCGCCGGCGTGCTTGCCGAAGCGTGGCGGGAGCGGCGGATGCCGAAAAGCCTCGAGGGCCGTCGAGCCGCCTTGATCGTCGATGACGGCGGCTGGCGTAATACGACAGCTTTCGATCTCGGCATCCAGTCGATGGGCGGCATTTGCACACATGCGCCGGCGAGCCTCGGCGGGCGGGAAACGATCGCCGACCTGGCAGGTTACCTTGACAACTGGTTCGACACGATCGTCGTCCGCACGCCGGAACTCGCGTCGCTCCGGGAGCTTGCGGCACATGCCCAGGCACCGGTCATCAATGCCCGGACGCGATCGAACCATCCTTGCGAGACGCTCGGAGACCTTGCCTATATTGGTGCCAAAAGAGGCGGTATCGAGGGGCTGAAGATCGTCGGCGTGGCGCCGGACGCCAATATTCTGCGGTCCTGGATCGAGGCGTCGATCTCGCTGCCGATCGAGGTGGTGCAGGTCTATCCGGACGGTTGGCACGTGGGCGACCCGGCACTGCTCAATGACAATTTCCGGCGGAGCACGGATATGCGGGAGCTTGAGGATGCCGATGTCATCTTCACGGATAGCTGGCCGGGCGGGGTCGCTGAAAGTACGCTTGCGGATTACCGGATCTCGGCGGCGGTTCTCGATCTCTGCCGTCCCGATGCGATCTTCATCCCCTGTCCGCCGGTGGCGCGCGGACAGGAAGTCACAGCGGATGCGATGACGCACGCGGCCTGCCAGAGCACGCCGGCGAAAGCCTTCCTGCTGCATGCGCAGAATGCGCTGATGGAATGGATGACCGGTCGAACGAAAGCTTAACGCTTCAAGGTGAGGCCGACGCCGGCGCGGACGATCTTGTCGTTGGTGCCGCCGCCGCCCGCCTGTTCGTATTCGACGTCGCCGGTCAGGTCGAGGTAACGGTTGATTGCCCAGGTGAGGCCGGCGCCGCCGATCCAGACGGTTTCGTCGCTCGGTCCGCCGCTCGGGAAGTCGCGCAGCGTCGAACTGCCGGTCAGCCGGGCGATGAGGTTGTCGCGCATCTCGTGGGTCAAGGCTGCCGTCGCCCGGTATTCCACCCAGCCGCTCTGACCGGGCGTGGTCGAATCCTGCACCGTGGTGCGCAGGCCGAGATCGACATTGGTGCCGCGCTGCGGCGACCAGGTGGCGCTGCCGCTGAAGGTGACCGCGCCGACCGATTTCAGGCGGTCGTCCTCGTAATCGACGACCTCGTAGCCGGTGCCGATTTCGCCGCGCAGCTTTTCGCCAAGATCGAATTCGACGCCGGTGCGTGCAGCGTAGCTCTGCGACGAACGGGCATAACCGGAATTGTCGCGCCTGAGGTCATAGAACGTGTGGCCGGTCGCCACTTCCACATAGGGGACGAGCGCCGGCGACAGTTCGTAGCCAAGCCGCAGTCGGCCGTCGATGCCAGTCCGGTTGCGATCCTTCATGCTGACGATCGTGCCGTCGGAGAGCTTCGCATCCGTATAGGAGGCGCGGGAAAGGTCGATCGCGGCCGTGCCGCGGATCTTGCCGAAGTCGCGCTGGACGGAGGCGCCGCCGGTGAATTCATGGACACCCGACTGGGTCGATGCGCCGCCGAGCGCGTTCGGATCGTAGTCGTTCTCGCGGGAGAACTTATAGCCGCCGGTGACATGGGCGACCGTATCGTTGGAGAGATCGAGCCGCAGGTCGGCATTGATGTTCGCTTCCGGCTGCTCGCCTTGGCTGCTGCTGCCGAGATTGCGCTCCAGCGTGCCTTCGCCGGTGATCGTCAACGAATGGCGCGACCAGTCGGAGGTCAGCGTGCCGCGGATCGCCGTCGACAGATAATCGCGGCGGATCTTGGTGCCGCTCGAGCGGCGGATCTCGGTGTCGATACCCTGGTTGATCGAAGGACGGAGCAGGAAACTGCCCATCCGGATGCCGGTCGGATCACCCGGTTCGCGGGGCTGTTCCTGGGTCTCGACCGGCTCGGCGCCACGGTCGAGCGGCTCTTCGTGGGGCTGGTTCAGGTCGTCCTCATAGGGAGGCTCCTGGGTTGCCGTACGGTTGCGGCCGGGCGTGGTGCCGGTCGCGACATTCGGGTCGTCCTGGTTCTGATCGGCGGCGGCGTTGGCGGACGGCTGCGCCGAGGTATTGCCTCTCAAGGCCGCGCCGGAAGCGGGATTCGACGCGGGCGAACTGGTGTCTGTGACCGATGGAAGAGAGCCGCTCTGCGGCGGAAACACGTTGCGGGTCTGGGCGGCTGCGGGCGAGACAAGCGCCGAACAGGCCAGCAGAAGGCCGAGTGCCGTCCGGCGCCTCTGGCGCGTCCCGCCTGTCGTTGTGGTGATCTTCATAGGCCTGCCCGGGCAATCGCAAATGCTTACCCAAACGTAAAGCCATGTGGTTAACGTTTGGTTGCGACGCCATGACTGCCGCCAACTTAATGGCCCGTGCCGAAGCCGATAGACTTGATAGGTGAAAAGCGTTAAGCCTTGCCCATGATCAAGAGAGCTTTGCAACTGGTCGAGAACGACCTTGTCGATTCCGCCTTGAGGACAATTTCCTTCGGGAAACAAGGGCTTAATGCGCTGGAGCTGGCGCTTCAGAACGGCCTTGGCGAAGCCTTCCGCAAGGCTGCGGAACTGATCGGCGACATCGACGGCAGGGTCGTCGTGACCGGCATCGGCAAGAGCGGACATATCGGCCGCAAGATCGCCGCCAGCCTCGCCTCGACGGGCACGCCTTCCTTCTTCGTGCATCCCGTCGAAGCCAATCATGGCGATCTCGGCATGATCGGGTCGGGGGACGTGGTGCTGGCTCTGTCCTGGAGCGGCGAGACCGCCGAGCTGCAGGGCATCGTTTCCTTCACCCGCCGCTTCTCCATTCCGCTGATCGCCATGACGTCAGGCGAGGTTTCGACGCTGGCCCGCGAGGCCGATGTCGTCCTGCTGTTGCCCAAGGAACAGGAAGCCTGCCCGCACGGCCTGGCGCCGACCACGTCGACGCTGATGCAGCTTGCGATGGGCGATGCACTTGCCGTGGCGCTGCTCGAAGCGCGCGGTTTTTCGGCAACCGATTTCCGCGTCTATCATCCGGGCGGCAAGCTCGGGGCGATGCTCAGCCATGTCGGCGATCTGATGCATACCGGCGATCGCATGCCTTTGGTCAAAAAGGGCGTCCTCATGCTGGAGGCGATCCAGGAGCTGTCGCGCAAGCGCTTCGGCTGCGTCGGCATAGTCGACGAGGATGGCAGCCTCTGCGGCTTCATCAGCGATGGCGATATTTCCCGGCACCTTCATCTCGACCTGCGCGAGACGCGGGTCGATGAGGTGATGACGCGCAATCCGAAGACCATTAGCAAGGAAACGCTCGCCACGAAGGCCATGGCGATGCTCAACAAGCACAGCATCGGCGCGCTGCTCGTCGTCGACGAAGAGCGTAAGCCGATCGGCATCGTTCACTTTCATGATCTGCTGCGCGTCGGCGTGGCTTGATATCGAGCTAGGCTCCAAGCCGCTTCCGTCCGGCGAAACTAGGCCGCTTCGACCTTCAGGTCTCGGCCGCTTGCCGCCACGACCTTCACCTGCGTGCCGGCCGGCAGATCCGGTCCCATCACCGACCACCATGTATCGTCGAGCCGGATGCGGCCGCGCCCCTCGGCGATCGGTTCGTGCAGCGTTGCAGTGCGGCCGACCAGGCTTTCGCCACGCCGGTTGAGGTTGGGTTCATCGGTCGCCTGGTTGCGGCTGGAATAGAAACGGCGGCCGGCCAGCGCGAAGGCGCCTGAGAGCACTGCAAACAGCAGAAGTTGTACATGCCAGCTCCAGAAGGCCATATCCCAGAGCGCTAGAGACAGCGCGCCGATGACAATCGCGGCCGCGCCGATCCAGATCAGGAACACGCCTGGTGCCGCGAGTTCGGCACACAACAGGACGACACCTAAAATCCACCAGCTCCAGGGACCGAGATTGACCACAGCATCATGCAGCATGGCTCAGGTCTCTGAAGACGTCGGGTTGAACGGATTGAGGACTGGCGTGGTGCGCGGACCGGGCTGGGGCCGCGGGCCGGCCGGTGGGCGCGGCGGTGCGGCATGCCCTGAACCATCGCCGAAAACCTCCTTGGCAATGGCACCGATACCGCCCAGCGAACCGATGATCGACGAAGCCTCCAGCGGCATCAGCACGATCTTCGAATTCGGCGCCCTGCCGATTGCCACCAGCGCTTCGGTATATTTCTGCGCCACGAAATAGTTGATCGCCTGCACGTCGCCGGCGGCGATCGCCTGGGAGACGGCCTGTGTGGCCCGCGCTTCGGCTTCCGCCAGACGCTCGCGGGCTTCTGCCTCGCGGAAGGCTGCTTCGCGCTTGCCTTCCGCTTCCAGAACGGCCGCCTGCTTGGCGCCCTCGGCGCGCAGGATCTGGGCGCTGCGCGAGCCTTCGGCTTCGAGGATCTGGGCGCGCTTCTCGCGCTCGGCCTTCATCTGCCGTCCCATCGATTCGACGAGGTCGGCGGGCGGCTGGATGTCCTTGATCTCGACGCGGGTGACCTTGATGCCCCAGGGACCCACGGCTTCGTCGACGACGCGCAGCAGCCGCTCGTTGATGACTTCACGGTTGGAGAGCAGTTCATCGAGATCCATCGAACCCATGACCGAGCGGATATTGGTCATGGTGAGGTTCTGGATGGCATTTTCGAGATTGGAAATCTGGTAGGCGGCCTGGGCCGGATTGAGGACCTGGTAGAAGGACACGGCATCTGCGGAGACGCTGGCATTGTCCTTGGTGATGACCTCCTGGGTCGGGATGCTGAGGACCTGCTCCATGACGTTCATGCGCACGCCGATGCGCTCGATGAAAGGTGTCAGCAGGTTGAGGCCCGGGTCCAGCGTGCGGGTGTAGCGGCCGAAGCGCTCCACGGTGTAGCGATAACCCTGCGGCACGGTCTTGATCCCGGCAAACAGGACCAGAATGATCAGCACCACCACGCCGATCACGACGATATCGAAGCCACCCAGGCCGCCCAAGTTCATGACATTCCTCCATTGCAGGCGGTAAGCCCGCCAGGTCACACGTGATGAGTTAGCACGTTCTTTGCAGGGAAGAAATGACAGCTCGACGCCGTCGATGTCGCCCCAGGTTATTCACAAGGACGCACCGGCGGTCTAGAGAGCGGGTTCGAACACCCGGTCGCAGCCTACCCGGTCAAAACAAGGATGAATGACCATGAAAACCATCGTCGTCTGCTCCGGCGGACTGGATTCCGTTTCGCTCGCCCACAGGATTGCCGCAGAGCAGGAGCTGTTGGGGCTGATTTCCTTCGACTATGGCCAGCGGCACCGCAAGGAACTCGATTTTGCAGCCGCCTGCGCCGCGCGGCTCGGCGTCTTCCACGAGATCATCGACATGCGTGGGATCGGCAGCCGGCTGACCGGCTCCGCCTTGACCGACGATCTCGATGTGCCGGACGGACATTATGCCGAGGAGACGATGCGGGTGACCGTGGTGCCGAACCGCAATGCGATCATGCTGTCGGTCGCCTTCGGAGTGGCTGCGGCGCGAAACGCCGATGCGGTGGCGATCGCCGTGCATGGCGGCGACCATTTTATCTATCCCGACTGCCGGCCAGGTTTCATCGATGCGTTCCAGGCGATGCAGGATCATGCCCTGGACGGTTACGCGTCGGTCCGGCTGCTTGCGCCTTACGTCAACGGATCGAAGGCGGATATCGTCACCGATGGCGCCCGGCACGGAACGCCGTTTGCCGAAACCTGGTCCTGCTACAAGGGCGGTACCCTGCATTGCGGCCGCTGCGGCACCTGCGTCGAACGGCGCGAAGCTTTTAACATCGCCGGCATCGAAGACCCGACGGAGTATGAAGATCCTGATTTCTGGAGGACTGCAACGGAAGGATTCACGGCGACCGAAGTGCGGTAAGCCGGCCTACACCCAGCCCTGAAGTTCGCGGCGGACGACCTTTTCCAGCACCGTCATGCCGCCGGGGCTGTCGTTCAGACAGGGGACATGGGCGAACTTTTCGCCGCCATTGTGGCGGAAGATCTCGCCCGCTTCTTCGGCGATTTCCTCAAGCGTTTCCAGACAGTCGGAGACGAAACCGGGATTCATAATAGCGATGCGCCTGATGCCGTCCTGAGCGAGCTTTTCGACCGTCTTGTCGGTATAGGGCTGCAGCCATTCCTCCGGCCCGAAACGGGACTGGAAGGTGATCATGAAGTTCCTGTCCGTGAAGCCGAGGGCCTCCTTCAGGAGCCGGGCGGTCTTCTGGCAATGACAGTAATAGGGGTCGCCTGCCTTGAAATAAGATTGCGGGATACCGTGGAAGGACGCAATCAGCATTTCCGGCTCCCAGTCGAGCGCCGCGTATTTCGCCCTGACGGAATCCGCCAGCGCCTCGATATAGGCCGGTTCGTCGTGATAGGGCGGCACGGTGCGCAAGGCCGGCTGCCAGCGCAGCTTCATCAGGTGCTCGAAGGCCTTGTCGTTGACGGTTGCGGTGGTCGAGGCGGCATATTGCGGATAGAGCGGGAAGAGGACGATCTTCTCGCAGCCCTTTTCCTTCAGCGCGTCGATGCGTTCGGCGATCGACGGTTTTCCATAACGCATCGCCCAGTCGACGACGACATTCGGCAGATCCTTCAGCCGTTCGGCCATCAGTTCGCCCTGGCTGCGGGTATAGGTGCGCAGGTAGCTCTCGTTAAAATCCTTGTTCCAGATCGCCTCATAGGCCTTGCCGACCTTCTGCGGCCGCTTGTTGAGCACGATGCCGTAGAGGATCGGGTACCAGTAGAACCGCGACCACTCGATCACCCGCTTGTCGGACAGAAACTCGGCGAGATAGCGCCGCATCGACCAATAGTCCGTGCCGTCCGGGGTGCCGAGATTGATGAGCAATACGCCGACTTTGCCGAAACTCACCTTCGGATGATCGGAGGGCATATGGGCGGAATGGGAGGTCATGCGGATACTTTCGATCAAGTCTTGCACGGGCGGCGACGCACTCGTTTGTTTCGCAAATTACTTAGAAACAAAAATCGGCCCGGGAAAGCCCGGGCCGATCATGGGATCGGGACAAATCGTCCCAATGTGTTGCCAGAAGTCGCCGGCCCGAACCTTGATCCGGGTCAAGCGATGTCACTTCGCCGGCAGTTCCAGCTCGGCACCGACCTGGATGACGTTTGGATGGCGCAGCGAGTTGAGCTTGGCGATCTCGGTCCACTTCTCACCATTGCCATAGGTGGCTTCGGCGATCTTCCAGAGCGAGTCACCCTTGGCGACGGTGTATTTGGTGGGGCCGGCCGGCTTCGGTGCGGCGGGAGCCGCTGCCGGAGCAGGTTTCGCCGGAGCTGCAGCCATGGTGTTCGGTGCAGGAGCTGCAGGTGCTGCTGGAGCAGGGTTCGCCGGTGCGGCCGGAGCGGCTGCAGTGGGGGCCGGAGCAGGGGCGGCAGGAGCCGGGGTAGCGGGAGCGGCAGCCGTCGGAGCCGGAGCAGCTGCCGGCGGGGCGGCAGGCGCGGGCTTGGCCGGCGGGGTGTAGCTGGCCGGGGTCAAGTCGGTGACGCGGCCGTCCGTGTAGGGCTTGTAGGGATTGTGGGCGGCAACAAATTCCGCCGTCACGTCGGCGAGGTCCGGACCGTAGTCATAGGCGTTCTTGCCGCCGGTCTTGAAGATGGCGTAGCCATCGCCGCCTGCGCGCATGAAATTGTTGGTGGCAACGCCGTAGGTCTTGGCCGGGTCGATTGGTACGAACTTGTCGCCTTCCTTGACCTGCACGTCGCTGACCTTGGCTCCGGCCGGCTTCGACTTGTCGAAGGAATATTTGAGACCCGCGACCTGCGGGAAGCGGCCTGCGCCGTCATCGATCTGGCTGACGCCGTTTTCGAGTGCCTTGACGACATCGGCACCGGTGAGCTGGAAGGTCGCGAGCGTGTTCTGGAAGGGCAGGACGCTGACGACCTCACCCTGGGTGACTTCGCCGGCATCGATCGAAGCGCGCAAGCCGCCGCCGTTCTGGATGGCGATGGTGATGCCCTGGCCCTTGGTGCGGTCAAGTATGGCGTCGGCGACGAGGTTGCCCATCGAGCATTCCTTGGCGCGGCAAACGCGGCGGTCGCCATCAATGACCGCGTCGGACGCGCCGACGACCTTCTTCTTCATGTCCTCGATCGGCTTCTTCAGCTCGGCAACGCGAGCCAGGAAGGCCGGATCGGGCGTGATCGACTTATCCATGAGGATCGGCTCGCCCTCGGCGCTTTTTACGACACCGCTGTCGTCGAAGACGATTTTGATGTCGCCGAGATATTTCGAATACTGGAAAGCCTGGACCACCGGGACCTTGTAGCCGCCCGGATTGTCCGACCAGGTCGGGTAGGGGCCTTCGGCGCCCTTGGCCACGTTCGAGAGCAGTGTGTGGGTGTGGCCGCCGACGACGACGTCGACATCCGGGATCTTGGCGATGATGGCGAGGTCGCGCGGGTAACCGACATGGGTCAACGCGATGATCTTGTCGACGCCTTGAGCCTTCAGGCCCTGAACGGCTTCGGTGATCTTGGCGACGTCGTCGGCAATGGTGATGTTCGGGCCGGGATTGGCGATTTCGGCGGTGTCGTTGGTGACGGCGCCGACGATGCCGATCTTCTGGCTGCCAACGGTCAGCACCAGCGACGGCTTGATGCGGTTGCCGATCTTGGCGGCGGCGCTCGGAACGACGTTGGCGGTGACGACCGGAAACTGGATCTTGTCGAGGAAGGTGGCAAGCACGTCGTCGCTGTCGTCGAATTCATGGTTGCCGACGGTCATCGCGTCGAACTTCATGGCGTTCAGCGCTTCGGCTTCGGCCGCACCCTTATAGGTCGTGTAGAAGAGCGAACCCTGGAAGTTGTCGCCGGCGTTGAGGAGGATGACGTTCTTGTTCTGAGCCTTCAGCGCGTCGCGCGTCTGGTTGATCGCGGTCAGCAGCCGGGCCGCGCCGCCGAAGCAGACGCCCTTGCCTTCATCCTCGGCCGAGCAGGTGGAATCCGTCGCATTGATGGATTCAAGACGCGAATGGAAGTCGTTGATGTGCAGGATATTGAGTTCGAAATCGGCAAATGCCGCGCCGCTCGAAAGAGCCATGACCGACGCAGTCAGCAGCCCGAACCCCAATGTCTTCTTCATCTGATCTCTCCTCTTTCTTAATTCGGCCGGCTGCGCCGCCCTTTTTATCTGTTCTAGTTTTTCAATGTGACAACCATTCCGGCGGGCATGTTTTCATCAACCGATGGTGGGTTCAAGGGAAATGTGACAGTAGGGTATTCTGAAATGAGCGCGCGCAAAACGCGAAAACCCCGCCGGAGCGGGGTTGCGATGTGCGGTCGAGGATGCGTCGCCTCAGCTGCGGCGGGCGAGCGAGAACTGGGCGCCGCTATCCTGCGTGCAGTTGAGCTGGTTGATGCTGACCAGCGAGCAGTTGACGCGCGACTGGGTCTTGCGCACCAGCGAGGTCATGTTGATCTCGACCAGCGTCGGCGAGAGGCTGGTATAGGTGCCCGAGGCGAGCAGCGTGTTGCTGTCGCTGGAGCGGGTGTTGAACGTGCCTGCCTGGAACGAGGAAACGATGCCGTTCGGATCGACCCAGCTGCCTTCGACCCCCTGCGGCTGCACGGCCGCCATCTGTTGCGGCGGAGGGGACGAAACGCAGGCGGTCAAGCTGGCTGCGGCGATGAGCGCAAAGCTCACTTTAAATTTCATGATCAGTCTCCCGCGATTCGGTCCGGCTTCGGTTGGCAAACCTTGCCGCCATCGCCCTATGTAACGCAAGATGTGGCCTTGAAAAGGCAAGAGCTTTCAACATGCAAAAAACCGCCTGCGGTGAGGCAGGCGGTTTCCATTGTGTTTTATCGGATCAACGAACCCGTTCGCGAAGTCAGCGAACCCATTCGCGAGACTAGCGAACCCATTCGCGAGATTAGCGAACCAGGATGTTCTTGAACTGCCACGGATCCTTGGTGTCGATCTCTTCCGGGAAGAGGCCCGGGCGGCCGTCGAGCGGGGTCCAGTCGGTATAGTGGCCTTCGACCGGGCCGAGATAGGGCAATTGCACTTCGAGGCAGCGCTTGTAGTCGATCTCGTCGGCCTCGACGATGCCGGCGGTCGGGTTTTCGAGCGCCCAGACCATGCCGGAGAGAACGGCGGAGGTTACCTGCAGGCCGGTGGCATTCTGGTAGGGCGCGATGCGGCGGGTTTCCTCGAGCGACAGGCGCGAACCGAACCAATAGGCGTTCTTCTCGTGGCCGTAGAGCAGCACGCCGAGTTCGTCGATGCCGTCCTCAAGCTCGTCCTCGTCGAGAACGTGGTGGACAGGCTGCGGGGTGCCGCCATTGCCGAACATCTCATGCAGCGACAGAACCGCGTCATTGGCCGGATGGTAGGCATAGTGACAGGTCGGACGGAAGGTCACTTCGCCGTCCTTGTCGCGCACCGTGAAATAGTCGGCGATCGAGATCGACTCGTTGTGGGTGACGAGGAAGCCATACTGCGGTCCGGGCGTCGGGCACCAGGAACGGACGCGGGTGTTGGCGCCCGGCTGTTCGAGATAGATGGCGGCCTTGTTGCCCTTCTTGTGCTTCTTGCCGTTCTTCGGCATCCACTCCTCATGCGTGCCCCAGCCGAGTTCGGCCGGCTGCATGCCTTCGGAGATGAAGCCTTCTACCGACCAGGTGTTCCAGAACACGTTGAGCGGCTTCGGGTGCTTGGTGCGCTGGGTGTCGCGTTCGGCGATGTGGACGCCCTTGACGCCAAGCTTCTTCATCAGCTTTGCCCAGCCTTCGCGGTCGTGCTGATCCGGCTCGTCGAACTTCAGGCCGGTGTCGTTGGCGAGGTTGACCAGCGCCTGCTTGACGAACCAGGAGACCATGCCCGGGTTGGCGCCGCAGGTGGAAACGGCGGTCGCGCCGCCGGGGTTCTTCTTCTTTTCATGCCGAACGGTTTCGCGCAGCGCATAGTTGGTGCGCTCGGCATTCTTCATGTTCTTGTCGAAATAGAAGCCGAGCCAGGGCTCGACGACCGTGTCGATGTAGAGGACGTCGAGCTTGCGGCAGAGTTTCATCAGGTCGAGCGAACCGGTGTCGACCGAGAGGTTGACGCAGAAGCCCTGGCCTTCGCCAGCTGTCAGAAGCGGCTTCAGCAGGTCCTTGTAGTTGTCCTTGGTCACATATTCCTTGATGTGACGGACGCCGTGCTTCTTCAGGATCTCCATGTCGGAGGGTTCGTCGCGCGGGTCGATGACGACCATCCGGCTCTTGTCGAACTTGAAATGGCGTTCGATCAGCGGCAGCGTGCCACGGCCGATCGAGCCGAAACCGATCATCACGATCGGACCGGTGATTTCGCCATAAACCGGATAGGTAGTCTCTGACATGTCTTTCTCCTTGATCGCGGCCTTCTCGGGCCGCTGCCCCGCTTATTCGGCAGTGGAATGGAAATTTAAAGGCTGCACTCGGGCAATTCGCGGCGCTCTAGATCATAAAACTCCGTCACAATAAAGAGCCTGTCGATTTTCGGCAGATGAATCGAGGAGGTTATTCGATTGCGGCGGGGGGCTGCGGATTTCAGTAGAGCTGCCGGGCTCGGCGCGAGCCTTGTATTCGGTCTGGGCCAAGGTCAGGGCTTTGATGCCGTGCCCTGGTGAAAGACCATGCGCCATTTGCCGTCGGGATCGAGGCGCCAGATGGAGCTGCGGTTGGTAAAGAGCCTGCTGCCGTCGTCCTTGACGCGGGTGCCGCGATAGGTCGCGAGCGCGATCGTGTCGCTCAGCATCGTGGCGCTGAAATCCGAGATCGAACTGTTGTCCGGGCCGGTCTCGGCGGTGAGGTGGGTGACGATATCGTCGAACGTGTAGGCGAGGCCGGAGCGGCCGAATTCCCGGAATTCCGGCGCCAGCAGTTCGCGCAGTTTTTCCTCGGAATTGCGAACCTCTCGAGTCTGCAGCGCGGTTTCAAGCGCAAGCAGATGATCCGCGAGGGGGTTGGGGGTGGCCATTACCGGCCTGCCCGGGCCATTTTCGCGGCGCGCGCGGCAGGGCGAGGGGCTTCCGACGGCTTTTCCGATCTCTCCGCCTGGGCGACAAGTTCGGCAGCGATCAGGCCGCGCAGAGAATTGCCGACGAAGAAGCGGCGGTTTTCGAGATCGGCGAGGCGCAGGACCTGGCTTTTCGCTCTTCCTTCGCGGATCAGGTCGGCGCGCAGGATGCCCGGCAGGAGGCCGCTCGACAGTGCGGGGGTCAGCAGCGAGCCGTCCGACTGTTCGACGAAGACGTTGGTGATCGTGCCTTCGCAGACCTCGCCGCGCTCGTTGAGGAGCAGAACCTCGTCCGCCTCTTCCGGTGTAAATTCGGCGCGGGCGGCCTCGTAGAGTTCCCGCCGGGAGGTCTTGTGGCGATAGGTCGGATCATCCGAGGGAAGCGTCGTCCTGGCGACCCGGATCCGCCAGAGCGTATCGGCGGGCAGGGGCGTGAACGGCGTGGTGGTGATTTCGATCTTGCCGCGATAGGTCATGACCAGCCGGACGCGGAGCGGCGTCTCGCTGGCGGCTGTGGCCGCTTGAAGCTGTTTCAGCGTATCCGCCGGCGGCTGGCGGAAGCCCAACGCATCAGCCGAGCGGCTGAGCCGGCGCAGATGCTGCTCCACCCGGAGCAAGCCGTTGCCCGGTTCCCAGCGCATTGTTTCGATCAGCGAGAAATCCATTGGTCGCCCACCGCAAAGCGTGCCTTCAGAAGGCACTCGTCATATTCGGCTTCCGCCTTCGAGTCGAAAACGATGCCGCCGCCGACATTGAAGACGGCTTTTTCGTCGTTGAAAAGCGTGATCGTGCGGATGGCCACCGAAAATCGCATCGGGCCGGACGGATCGCACCAGCCGATGGCGCCGCAATAGACGTCACGCGGTTCCCTTTCGAGATCGGCGAGGATGCGCATGGCCCACATTTTCGGCGCTCCGGTGATCGAACCGCAGGGGAAGAGAGCGGCAAGGATCTCGGGGAAACCGATCTCGGGCAGCAGCTTTGCCCGCACGTGGCTCACCATCTGATGGACGGTCGGATAGGTTTCGATGTCAAACAACCTCGGAACCGACAGCGTGCCGACCTCGCTGATTATCGAAATATCATTGCGCAGCAGATCGACGATCATCCGGTTCTCGGCCAGCGTCTTCTCGTCGGCGAGCATGTCCGCGATGATCGATTCGTCTTCCTCTGCGGTCGCGCCACGCGGGGCGGTGCCCTTCATCGGATGGGTTTCGATGAAACGATCCGCATCGACCGAAAAGAACAGTTCGGGCGAACGCGACAGGATGACGGGGCCGCCGAGGTCGACGAATGCGCCGTAGCGCACCGGCTGGCGGGCGACGAGGGACCAGAAAGCGGCAAGCGGATCGCCGTGCCAGCGTGCCGCGACCGGCATGGTCAGGTTCGCCTGGTAACAGTCGCCGTTGCGCAGGTGCTGGTGAAGCCGGTCGAACCGTTCCTGATAGGTCGCAAAATCCCAGCCGGCATGCGGTTCGCTGAGGAAGGAGCCCTGCGAAGAACCATCGTCCACGATCGTGCCGGGCGGTCCGGCGAGCGGATGTTCGTTACCCGAGGGTTTGTCGAATATGCCCATGGCGATCAGCGGCGTCGGCCGGTTGTCGACGATCAGCGGCCGGAGCTTGTCCTCGAAGACGTAGCCTGTCTCATAGGAAATATAACCCGCCAGCCACTGACCGGCGAGGCGCGCCTCTTCCAGGCGCCGAAGTGCGGGCAGCACCTCGGCGGCGGTCCGGGCGATGACGATTTCCTTCGGCCGGTCGAAGACGAGGCTCCGGCCGGCGGGGTCGTCGCGAAAGAGCGCGAAGGGCGCTTTCTCATTCATGGCAGTGTATTATGGGCATGGGCGTGCATTAAGGGAATGCCTCAAGCCTTGTCCAGAGCCTCCAGCTCGTCGATCAGGCCTTCGATCATCGACAAGCCCCTGGACCAGAAGGATGGATCGGTGGCGTCGAGGCCGAATGGCTTCAGCAGTTCCGAGTGATGCTTGGTGCCGCCGGCCTTCAGAAGCTCGAAATATTTCTGCTGGAAGCCCGGAGCGGCTTGATTGTAGACTGCATAAAGCGAGTTCACCAGGCAATCGCCGAAGGCATAGGCATAAACATAGAAGGGCGAGTGGATGAAGTGGGGGATATAGGTCCACCAGCTTTCATAACCCTCCGAGATCCTGATCGCCGGTCCCAGGCTCTCGCCCTGGACGGAAAGCCACAGTTCGCCGATCTGCTCGGCGGTCAGCTCGCCTTCCTTGCGGGCGGTGTGGACCTTGCGCTCGAACTGGTAAAAGGCGATCTGGCGCACGACCGTGTTGATCATGTCCTCGACCTTCTGGGCGAGCATGGCCTTGCGCTCGCGTTTGTCCGTGGTCTTTTCGAGGAGCGCGCGGAAGGTCAGCATTTCGCCGAAGACGGAAGCGGTTTCGGCAAGCGTCAGCGGCGTCTGGCACATCAGGGCACCCTGATCGCCGGCGAGAACCTGGTGCACGCCGTGGCCGAGCTCGTGGGCCAAGGTCATCACGTCACGCGGCTTGCCCATGTAGTTGACGAGCACGTAAGGGTGGGCAGACGGCACGGTCGGGTGCGCGAAGGCGCCCGGCGCCTTGCCGGGACGAACCGGTGCGTCGATCCATTCCTCCTCGAAGAAGCGGCCGGCGATCTCTGCCATTTCGGGTGCGAAGCCGCGATAGGCGTCGAGCACGGTATCCTTCGCCTCCGTCCAGGAAATCAGCGCGTTCGGGGTTTCCGGCAGCGGTGCGTTGCGGTCCCAGAAATTCAGTTGGTCGACGCCGAGCCACTTCGCCTTCATCGCGTAGTAGCGATGCGAGAGGCGCGGATAGGCCTGCTTCACGGCTTCAGCCAGCGCATCGACGACTTCGCGTTCGACACGGTTGGCGAGATGACGACTGTCGGCGATGTCCTCGAAGCCGCGCCAGCGGTCGGAGATTTCCTTGTCCTTGGCGAGCGTATTGGTGATCAGCGTGAAGACGCGCAGGTTGTCGCCGAACGTTTTCGACAGGGCTGCGGCTGCCTTGGCGCGGGTCTCCGGTTGAGGCTCCTGCAGCATGTTGAGGGCGACTTCGAGCGGCAACTGTTCGTCGTCGACCGCGAAGCGAAGCTCGGCCATGGTCTCGTCGAAGAGACGGTTGAAGGCGGCGGCAGAGGTCATCGACTTTTCGAGGAAGAGCTGTTCCAGCTTGTCTTCGAGCTGGAAGGGCTTGTCCTTCCTGAGGTCGACCAGCCACGGGCGGTAGTGGCCGGCGGCCGGGTCGCGGTCCATGCAGGCGTCCATCACCGCGTCGTCGATGCGGTTGAGTTCCAGCGCGAAGAACAGCAGGTGCGCGGAGAGGTCGGTCAGCTTCGCCTGCACGTCGCCGTAGAATTTGCCGTTGGCAGGGCTCGACGTGTCGGAAAAATAGGTGAGGCCTGCGAAGGAGCCGATCTTGCCGAGCAGATCGTCGAGCGCCTCATATTCCTTGAGCGCCTCGCCGATGCCGCCGGCGCCGGTCTTGGTCGCCGCTTCGGTAAGCTTGCCCTTCCACTTTTCCTCGAAGGCGATCGACAGTTTCTGGGCTTTCTCCATGTCGGAGGTAAAAGCCGGGGCATCCTTGGCGGCATAGAGATCCGAAAGCTTCCAGATCGGCAGGAGGCCGAGCGCCGGGTCGGAGGCGGCAGCGCCTGCGGCGGTTGCGGCCAGAATTTCGGGGAGGGCGGGGGCGGACATTCTCATCGCTTTTTTCCTTCTCAACCTGTTGCGTCTGTTTTCCTTGCCGGCCGTTAAAATGCAAGCTTTTCTCAAAAGGGGATGTTCAAGGCTTTCTGACACAACCAGCGGCATAACAGCCTAAAAGGGCCATGATGACCATTGCTGGGAGCCGAGCATGATTGCGCAAATCCTCGTTGTCGATGACGATCCTATTCAGCGTCGCCTGTTGAAAAATGCGGTGGAACGTTACGGCCATGTCGCCCATCTCGCCGAAAACGGCTTGGTGGCGCTGGAGTTCCTGAAGCGCACCGCGACCGACATCAATGTCATCGTGCTCGACCTGATGATGCCGGAAATGGATGGTCTCACCTTCCTCGCGGCGATCCGTGAACTCGGCGTCGAAACGCCCGTCATCGTCCAGACGGGACAGGGCAGCATCGAATACGTGGTGCAGGCCATGCGCGCCGGTGCCTTCGATTTCGTCGTCAAGCCGGTATCGCCGGAACGGATCGGCGCCTCGATCTCCAATGCGCTGAAGCTCGACCAGAAGGAATCGAAGGCCCGCGTCGGCCGCCGCCATCGCGCCGGCGCCGTCGGTTTCGGCGATATCATCTCGGCAAGCCCCGACATGCTGCGGGTCATCGACCTCGCCCAGCGCGCCGCCCATTCCAACATCCCGGTGGTGCTGGAAGGTGAATCCGGCGTCGGCAAGGAAATGATCGCACGGGCTATCCAGTCGAACAGCGACCGGGCCGGCAAGCCGTTCATCACCGTCAACTGCGGCGCCATTCCGCACAATCTCGTGGAAAGCATTCTGTTCGGCCACGAGAAGGGCGCTTTCACCGGCGCTTCTGAAAAACATACCGGCAAATTCGTCGAAGCCGATGGCGGCACGCTTTTCCTCGACGAGATCGGCGATTTGCCGCTCGACGTGCAGGTGAAGCTGTTGCGCGCCGTGCAGCAGGGCGAAGTCGAGACCGTCGGTGCCTCGAAGGTCCAGAAGGTCAACGTCCGGCTCATCTCGGCCACCAACAAGGACCTGATCGAGGAGGTCCGGGCCGGCCGCTTCCGCGAAGACCTCTACTACCGACTCAACGTCTTCCCGATCACCATTCCGGCGTTGCGGCGCCGCAAGGAAGACATTCCGCATCTCGCCCGCGTCTTTGCCGAGCGGTTCTCGACCGAGCAGAAGCTCAACAGGACGCTGTCGGTCGGCGCCGGCGCGTTGGCACTTCTGACGGCCTACGACTGGCCGGGCAATATCCGCCAGCTCGAAAACGCCGTGTTCCGGGCGGTGGTGCTTGCCGAGGGCGACGAACTTACCGAAGACGATTTTCCACAGATCGCCGCGCAGATCCCGGAATTCCGGCAGGCGGAACTGGCGGCGACCGCCGTCATGCCCACGCCGGGTGTTTTGTCCGACCACGCCATGCGCGAGGCGCTCGCCGATTCGCCGGTATTTGCCAATAACGATAAGGGGCGGGTCGGCAGGCCCGATGCGAAGGCGATGCTCGCCGCCGCTTATCCCCAGGAAAACGTCATCGTCAGTACCGACGACACGGGCGAAGTGAGGAAGCTTGCGGATGTCGAGGAGGAGCTGATCCGCTTCGCGCTGAAGTTCTATCGCGGCCAGATGAGCCAGGTTGCCCGCAAGCTCGGCATCGGACGCTCGACGCTTTATCGTAAACTCAAGGATTACGGCATCGATCCTGATGATCCCCTGAAGGAAGCCGCGTAATTACTAATGTATTAGCGAGTGTTAACCTTCGCGCAAGGATGTCCTGTCAACGTCTGTCAATCTCTGATTAGTCAATTGTTGACTATACGGGAGAAGCTTGTACATGTGTGGCACATTTGCCATCGTGTCACCGCAATTGACAGTCATTTGAGGCAACGTGGGACGTTGTCGACAGGACGGGGATCGTTTTGCCGGATCAGTATGCAAAAGAAACGCCTTCGGGTGAGAAGGGGCGCGGCTGCAAAGTCGGGCTTTTTGCCGGCCTCACCAAATGCGTTACGGCCGTCGCCCTGTTGGTGCTGATGGCTCTGCCCGTGCTTTCGGTCTCCGCAAGTGATGCCGCTGCACAGGAAAAAAGCCTCAAGCTCTATTTCGTCCATACCGGCGAAAAGGCCGTCATCACCTTCAAGCGCAATGGCAAGTTCGATCCCAAGGGCCTCGCCCAGATCAACCAGTTCCTGCGCGACTGGCGCCGCAACGAGCCGGCCAGGATGGACCCGCGGCTCTTCGATCTCGTCTGGGAAGTCTATCGCCGTTCCGGCGCTTCCGATTATATCCATGTGGTTTCGGCCTATCGTTCTCCCACCACCAACAACATGCTGCGCACCCGTTCGCGCTACACCGGTGTCGCCAAGAACAGCCAGCACATGCTCGGCAAGGCCATGGACTTCTACATTCCGGGCGTGAAGCTTTCGACGCTGCGCGGGCTCGCCATGCAGATGCAGGTCGGCGGCGTCGGCTATTATCCGACTTCGGGTTCGCCCTTCGTGCATCTCGATGTCGGCGGCGTGCGCGCCTGGCCTCGGATGACGCGCCAGGAACTGGTGCAGATATTCCCGAACGGCAATACGATCCATCTTCCCGCCGACGGCAAGCCGCTTCCCGGCTACGAAGCGGCGATGGCGGATTACAAGCGGCGCGTCGGTTCCGATTCGATCCAGATCGCCAGCACCGCCGGTGCCGGCATCCGCGGCGACGGCTCGGAACGGAAGCGGCAGCCGAACCTGCTGGCCTTCCTGTTCGGCGGCGGTGGTGCCGACGAGGAGGAGGACAACGCGGAAAACACGGCTCCGGCCGTGGCGAAGCGTGGGGCTCCGGCTGCCAAGCCCGCTGCAGACGACGACGAGGGCGAGGCGCCCGTCGCGGTTGCCTCGGCTTCGCCTTTGACAGGCCAGACGCAGGCTCAAGCCCAGGCTCCGGCACAGGCGCAGACGATTGCAGCGCCCGTACCGCTTTCGCGCCCCGCTTTCCGTTCGGATGCGGGCGGGCTTGCGACGGCGCTCTATTCTCCGGCGCGTAATCCGGCCCAGGAAGCGCTCGCCCTGCAGGCGTCGGCTCCCGCCCAGCCCGGCGGCGAAACCTTCGCCGATCTTTCCGCCTACACTATTCCGGTCCCGACGCTGCTCGGACCGCGTGGCTTCAAGGGTGACGCGGAAAGCGGCGTGATGACCGCATCCGTTGGCCCGATGCGCGCTCAAGAGGATGCCGCGTCCGTACCGCTTCCCGGCCAGCGTCCGAACATTGCCGCTGCGGCGCCCGCTGCCAAGGCGGAGGAACAGCAGGAGCTGACGCCGGCCCTCGTTGCGGCGCTTGCCCAGAGCGTCGAGCCGCGTCCGGCGGCAGTGCCGCCCGCGCCGGTTGCCTCGGCCCAGCCGGCTCCGACTCAACCAGCACCGACCCAGCCAGCACCGGCCCAGCCTGCTGCGGCAATGGCGGCGGCTCCGATGCCGGTCCAGAAGCCCGTCGAAACGGCGTCGGTTTCTCCGAAAGTGATCCATTCCAACAAGGGTGCGCAGTTCGGCGATGGTTTCGATACGCCGCGCAGCCCGGTCTCCGCTTCGACAAGCGCGCTTCCGATCCCTGCAAAGGGCGGCCGTACGTCCGCGCCGCAGGGTGCAAGCGGCGGCGCGCTGACCGGCGACGTGCTGGCGAAATGGGCTCTCAGCAACAATCGTGCCGGCGCCGCCGCCTCGATGAAGGCACCGCGCGTCGTCAGCCGTACCCTCAACAACGAATATTCGGCAGGTTATTCCGGCGGCGGCTTCAGGCCGGTTGCCGCCACGGTAGCGATCGACCCGAACCGTTTCAGCGGCCCGAACAACTGATCGCCGGACTGATCGAAGACCATAAAAAACCCGCCGAAATGGCGGGTTTTTTCATGCTTGGTGCCTGGCCTGCATGTCTTGCGAAAGATCAGGCGGCATCCTGGTCGGCGGGGGCTTCGATCATGCCGAGTGCCTGGAGATAGGTATCGAGGATCAGATCCTCTTCCATGCGCTCCTGATCGTCCTTCTTGCGAAGGGCGATGACCTTCTTCATGATCTTGGTGTCGTAGCCCATGCCCTTGGCTTCGCCGTAGACATCCTTGATGTCGTCGGCGATGGTCTTCTTTTCTTCTTCCAGTCGTTCGATACGCTCGATAAATGCGCGAAGCTGGTCGCGGGCGACGCCATGAGCATCAGACATCGGGGCCTCCTGATCGTGTAGATTTCAATGAATGGTCGTCAACTGCCGAAAAGCCGCCGCAAGGTCAAGCGCAATCGGCAAATCGATCAGCCATGGACGGGCTTGTTCACGTCGAATGCGGCTTTTTGTGCATCCGAGGCCTCCGCCTGGTGCAAATTTTTCCAATCCTCGTAGGGCATGCCATAGACAATCTCGCGGGAGGCGTCCTTGGAGAGGTCGATGCCGGCATCGTTGGCGGCATCGCGATACCAGTTCGACAGGCAGTTGCGGCAGAAGCCGGCGAGGTTCATCAGGTCGATGTTCTGCACGTCGGTGCGCTCGCGCAGGTGCTGGACGAGACGGCGGAAAGCGGCGGCCTCGAATTCGGTCTGCTGTTCTCTGGTCAATTCTATTGGCGTGAGTTCGCTCATGGCGCATCTCCGGGTGTCGTCGCGTCAGACCGGATAGGGGCCGGTGCGCGAGGGAAAGATCCTGTATTCATGCAATGTGGGGTCGGTGTTGAGCCTCTTGAAGACCGGCGCCAGCCTTTCCGCCCAGGCGGTGATGCCGGTCTCGTCGCCGATCAGGTCCTGGCGGACCTCGAGAAGCGCGTGTGGAATTCCCGACACCATGCAGTGCCGGTACATGGTGTCACCTTTAAGCGCACCGTCATAGGGTTCGTTGTCGCCGACGACGATGTCTCCGGGTTCGCCAAGCAGGTGCAGGAGAGGCTTCACGGCGCGATCGTCGCTGTCCCAGAGCACGGCCGCGTGCCAGGGGCGGGCGACGCCCTTCCAGAACGGGGTGAAGGAATGCAGCGACAGGACGAGCGGCGCGCGGCCGGAGGCGCCTGCCTTGGCGATGGTGCGCTCGACGGCCCGGTGATAGGGCCGGTGATAGGTATCGAGGCGGAAATCCCATTCTTCCTGCGTGATCGGATGATTACCGGGGATGATCGCCCCGTCAGAAATCTTCATGATCAGGGTCGGATCGTCCTCGCCGCGGTTCGGATCGATCAGCAGGCGGGAAAAACAGCCGAGCACGGCCGGCACGTTCAACATCGCCGCCAGCTGGCGGGTCAGCCCCTCGACACCGATGTCGAAGGCGATATGGCGGTGGAAGGCGCTCTCCGGAAGACCGAGGCTGCCATGGGAAGTGGGCAGGCGGTTCATCGCATGGTCGGCGAGCAGCACCATGCCGCTGTCATAATCGCCTTCTATGATCTCGAAAGGAATGAAGTCCTGCATCGCCGTCGAAAATGAAGTGGTTGCGAAAGGTGGGTCGAGAGACGGGTGTTGATGACATGGGGAAAGTCGCGACGCAAGCCGTGCTGGCATCGCGATCAGCATGGGTTGAGGCCGTGAGACGGACTAATCGATTAGAGTTACGTTGACTTTCCGACTCCGCCGCGCGAAGAAAGTGCTTCACGAATAACCATGGAGTCCTGACGGAAACCGTGTCGAAAAAATCCCCAAAAGCTTATCTTCGCTCCCTCGTTTCCGCTCCGGCGCTTGCCGCCATGGTCGCCTCCGGTATTCCGCTTTTCGCGGCGACTGCCGCGCATGCGGATTTCCGCGTTTGCAACGCCACGCAGAACCTCGTTGGCGTGGCGATTGGCTACCGCGCCACCGAAGGCTGGACCACGGAAGGCTGGTGGCAGGTTCCGGCCTCCACCTGCGCAACGCTGATCGAAGGCGAACTGCAGTCGCGCTACTATTATCTTTATGCCGAGGATGCAGCTCGAGGAGGCCGATGGACCGGCAATGTGAACATGTGCGTCGCGGAGAACGAGTTCAAGATCGTCGGCGTCAACGATTGTTTTGCCCGTGGCTTCCAGCGCATGGGCTTCAAGGAATATGACACGGGCCGTCAGGGAAGTTGGATGGTCCAGCTTTCGGATACGCCTGGCACACAAGAAGGCCACAACTGATGAGGCGCAACCGCAAAGTAAAGATCCTCGCCACCCTCGGACCCGCTTCGTCCGAAGAGGAGATGATCCAGAAGCTGCACGAAGCGGGGGCCGATCTCTTCCGCATCAACATGAGCCATGCGAGCCACGACCTGATGCGCACGCTGATCAAGCGCATCCGATCCGTCGAAGAGCGCAGCGGCCGGCCGATCGGCATTCTCGCCGACCTTCAGGGGCCGAAGCTGCGCGTCGGCAAATTTGCGGCCGGTAAGGTAACGCTGACCCCCGGCCAGACCTTCACGCTCGACAGCCGTGACGAACCCGGCGACGAGACCCGCGTGTTCCTGCCGCATCCGGAAATTCTCGAATCTGTGAAAGTGGGCCATCGCCTGCTGATCGACGACGGCAAGCTGGCGCTGAAGGCCGAGAAGTCCGACGGCAAGAGCATCGTCTGCAAGGTCGTCGCCGGCACCAGCATTTCCGACCGCAAGGGCGTCAGCCTGCCCGATACCCTGCTCGGCGTCGGCGCGCTGACCGAAAAGGATCGCATCGACCTCGATGCGGTTCTGGCGACCGACGATGTCGACTGGGTGGCGCTTTCCTTCGTCCAGCGTCCCGACGACCTTGCCGAAGTGCGCAAGATCGCCCGCGGCCGTGTCGGCATCATGTCGAAGATCGAAAAGCCCCAGGCGCTGGAGCGCATCGACGAAATCATCGAGCTTTCCGATGCGGTGATGGTGGCGCGCGGCGATCTCGGCGTGGAAATGCCGATCGAAGCCGTTCCGGGCATCCAGAAGCAGCTGACCCGCTTGTGTCGGCGCGCCGGCAAGCCGGTCGTCGTCGCCACTCAGATGCTGGAATCGATGATCACCGCCCCGGTTCCGACCCGCGCCGAAGTGTCGGACGTGTCGATCGCCGTTTTCGAAGGCGCCGATGCGATCATGCTTTCCGCCGAATCGGCTTCCGGCCAGTATCCGGTCGAGGCGGTCTCGATGATGGCGTCGATCGCCAGCACGGTCGAGCAGGATCCGCTCTATCCGAGCATCATCTATGCCCAGCGTGCGACACCGGAAGCGACCGGCGCCGACGCCATTTCGCTGGCCGCCCGCCAGATCGCCGAAACCTTGAAGCTGGCGGCTATCGTCACCTACACCTCGTCGGGCACGACCGGCCTGCGCGCATCCCGCGAACGCCCGCAGGTGCCGATCATCGCGCTGTCGCCGATCGTCCAGACGGCACGGCGGCTTTCGGTCGGCTGGGGCATGCATTGCGTCGTCACCAGCGACGCGACCGATCTCGACGACATGGTCAACCGTGCCTGCCGGATCGTCGTGTCGGAAGGTTTCGGCAAGCCCGGCGACCGGATCATCATCTCGGCCGGCGTGCCGCTCGGCACGCCCGGAGCCACCAACATGCTGCGCATCGCCTATATCGGCTCGGACGGCCAGAGCGGCATCTGAGGCGCTAGGCCCGGACAAACGAAAACCGCCGGAGTGATCCCCGGCGGTTTTTTATTGCGCACTTCCATTGGTCAGATGGAGATGCCGACCGTTGGCAGCGCGGAGATGGTGCCGGTCAGCGTGTCGACCGAGGCGTCGAGGCTTCCGGTGCCGGGGACAGTGGCCGTGCTGTTCTGTTCGCGCAGCCTACGGGCGGCCTCCTCCAGAAGCGCCTTGATCTGCCGGGCCACCGTGCTGAATTCCATCGCGGTCTTGATGTCGTCGAGCGACAGTTTTGGCGCCTCCCGCGGCGTTTCGTCCATCTCGTCGAGATAGGCCTGCTCGGCGTACGATACCGGCTCGTCGCCCTCCGCCGACGCGTCGTCCGTCGTATCTGCGGCCGCAGCCTCCTCGCTCGCATCGAGCATAGGATCGGCCGTCTCTGCTCCGGACGGAGCATTGGCGGGAACGGAGGATGGGGTGCCGCTGCCGGCTCCGGTCAGGGCCTCGGTGAATTCGCGGGCAGCGCCGGCGACCATGACGCCGAGTTGGGCCGCCTGCTTGGCGACCACTTCCGGATCGAACCCCCAGCGCCGCATGAACTCGAGTTGCTGCTTGGCGTCGTCGAGCTTCTGTTTGGCGCGGGCCTTTGCCTGCTCTTCCGCCTCGTCCGTCGCCTTGTTCAGCGACGTCAGGCCATGGACGAGGCGATCGTAAGGCGCGTCCTTGGTGCTGGACGGATCGGACGATGCCGGTGCGGCGTTTGTCGCGCTATCCGGCTTCGCGGACCGTGCGGAATAGTCCCTGCCAATGCTGCCGATTTCCATCTCGTCTCTCCGATTCCGTTTACTCGGACGTTGGGACGGGCAGCTTGCTTGTGGCTGGCTTATCGGAGCCGGGCTCAGGTTTTTTCGATCGAGAGATCCATTTCAGGGGCCGAGTCCTCCGCTGCCGGCGCGATCCGTGCTTCCGCGATGCGGGCCGCGGCCTTCAGGTCGCGGGGGAGACCGGAAAGCTTTTCGATCGCGGCAATCACCACGTCGGTTGCCACGTAGTCGGGCTTATGACCGAGATTGCGGATCGAGACGAGTTCGGATCCGGCGATATCATCGGCAAGGCCCCGCGAGTGGATTTCCTCCGCAACGATCGCGTCGCTGTCGCCGGTAATGATCACCGTCGGCGCGGTGATCTCGCTGTATCTCGGCGCGACACGCGTCACGTAGCCGTTGAGATTGGCGACGTCGATGGCGTTGCTGCGGAACACTTTCGGACGCAGGACCAGATACGGCGCGCCGTCGCGAAGATAGGTCTCGGGGGAGGGGTTGGGGTGAAAGACCGAGCGCGTGGCGGTCTTCATCACCATGAGGCCTGCCGGCAGGGCGAGTAGATGGCTGAACAGCCGGCCGATGACCGGGCGGGCGGTGAGATTGTAGTACCAGTCGATCCGACCGGGCCAGGGATGGGTGGCAGGCGCCAGGAACAGCAGGCCGGCAGTCTTTTCCGGATGATAAAGGGCGAAGCTCGCGGCGATCGCACCGCCGAAGGAATGGCCCGATATGATCGCCTTGTCGATGCCGCGCTTTTCCATCAGCCTTGCGATCGCCGCCGCCTGGCCGTCCGGGAAACCGTTTTCAGGACCTCCGCGTTCGGAATAACCATGGCCCGGCCGGTCGACGAAGAGCATTTCGGCGCGGCCTTCGAGCGCCCCTCGGAAGGCCGCCTCCTGATCGCGGAAATTGCCGCTGGCGCCATGGATGAAGACGATCGCCGGCAAGTCGGCGCCTGCCGGTTTCGGCATATGCAGCGAGTTCATGGAAAAGCCGCCGACATCGATCAGTTCACCGGTGTTCGGGAACGCGATCTCGATCGCCTTCGCCTTCCAGGCGGTGAAGCAGAAAGCGGTGGCAACAATGCCGGCGATGGCAAGGGGCAAGATCATCATCGACGGGCTGCCGTAGGGCTCAGGTCCGGTTGCCGGCGAGCTTTTCGGAAAGCTTGGTGACCACTTCCTGGGCATCGCGGTCGGCGGGGTAGATGGCCAGATAATCCTGCCATGCCTTCAGCGCAAGCTCGTCCTTGCCAGCTTCCGTCAGGATACCGGCCATGCCGGCAAGCGCTCCGAAATGGCGCGGCTCGCGCTTCAGCACCTCGGCGATGTCGGCCATGGATTTGCGGGCGTCGCCCATCGTGTAATGCAATGTGGCGCGGCGGTTCCAGCCCTCGGCGAAGGCGGGATCGAGGACCGTCACCTGATCGAGGAAATCAAGTGCCGCGGCATTGCGCTTTTCCTTGATGGCGGTTGCAGACCACTGCATCAGCAGGTTGACGGTGGCGCTGCCCGAATCGTTCAAGTCGGCAATGATCTGGCTGGCGATACCGCGTGCCTTTTCCGGATTGCGTTCGCGCTTCAGGGCATCGAACAAAGCATCCACGGGCCGGCCCGGTTTCTGGGCGACGGCCGGAACGACGGGAGCGGCGGCAGGCGGGGCTGCGGGCGGCTTGGGTGTCGCGGTCTGAGCAAGAGCGGACGAAGCGGCAAGGCTCGCGGCGAGAATCAGGGTACTGAAACGAAAATAGCGCATGCGAATAACGTAATCCGCCTGCGCCGAAGGTCAAACCCGATTTGTCGTGTTACCGACAATTTGATCGGCTGCGGTCAAAGACCGGAACCGAACGCCGATATCAGCCCTGACGAGCCTTGAAGCGCGGGTTCATCTTGTTGATGATGTAAACGCGGCCCTTGCGGCGAACCAGACGGTTATCGCGGTGACGAGCCTTCAGCGCCTTAAGCGAGTTCTTGATCTTCATTTTCCTGGTCCAGCAGTCTGTGGGCGCGAAGCCGCATGTCTATCAATCAAAAGCGCGCCGCCAAGATTCTTCGAGGGGCGCGCTCTCAGTTGGGCGTGCAGATAACCCGAGCCAATCTGCATGTCAACCTTGTGACGACGTTTTCGGGCCCTTCAATTCGGTTACATGGCCCATTTTCCGGCCCGGTCGGGATTCCGTCTTGCCGTAGAGATGGACCAGAACCTCATCGCGGGAGAGCCAGGCGGGTACGTCCAGAATGTCGTCGCCGATGAGGTTGGTCATCACGCAGTCGGAATGGCGGACGGGGTTGCCGAGGGCCAGGCCTGCGACAGCACGGATATGCTGCTCGAACTGCGACACGACGCAGGCGGCTTCGGTCCAGTGGCCGGAATTGTGGACGCGCGGGGCGATCTCGTTGGCGATCAGCGTGCCATCCGCCATCACGAAGAACTCCATGCCGATGACGCCCACATAATCCAGCGCCGCGAGCAGCTTCTCGGCCGATTCGCGGGCGGTCTTCGCCGTCGCTTCGGTGATCGTGGCGGGCAGGGTGGAGGTGTGGAGAATGCCGTTGCGGTGGACGTTTTCGGCTGGATCGTAGCAGGCGACCGTGCCGTCCTTGGCGCGGGCGGCGATGATCGACACTTCGCGTTCGAAGGGCACGAAACTTTCCAGAATCAGTGGCACGCCGCCGAGCGCCTCATAGGCGCCGGCGGGTTTGTCCTCGGCGGAGCGGAAGACGCGCTGGCCCTTGCCGTCATAACCCATCCGGCGGGTCTTCAGGACGCCTTGGCCGCCGAAATCGGCGAGCGCCTTTTCGAGGTCGGACTGGCTGTCGACGGCATGGAATCGGGCGGTCTCGATGCCGCAGGAATTGAGAAAGCGCTTTTCGGTCAGCCGGTCCTGGGAGACGTCGAGCGCCTTGGCCGGCGGATAGACCGGCACCGAGCGCTGCAGCACCTCGGCGGCGGTGACCGGCACGTTCTCAAATTCGTAGGTGACGACGTCGCAGCGGCTGGCGAGTTCGGCGAGCGCTGCCGGATCGTCATAGGCGGCAGTGATCTGGGCGTTGGCGACCTGGGCTGCCGGGCAGTCGGCCTGCGGTTCGAGCACGATCGTGCGGAAGTTCAGCCGGGCCGCGGCCATGGCCAGCATGCGGCCGAGCTGGCCGCCGCCGATGATGCCGATCGTGTGGACAGTCATGGAGCCTCGTCGATTGGGTAGTCGGCAACCGCCGCACTCTGGCGGGCGCGCCATTCGTCGAGCCGGTCGGCGATCTCATCGTCGTTGAGCGCGAGAACCGCGGCTGCCAGCAGGGCGGCGTTAATGGCGCCGGCCCGGCCGATGGCAAGAGTACCGACCGGAATGCCTGCCGGCATCTGGACGATCGACAGCAGGCTGTCCTGGCCGGACAGCGCCTTCGACTGAACCGGCACGCCGAAAACCGGCAGCGGCGTCATGGCGGCGGTCATGCCGGGCAGGTGTGCCGCACCGCCGGCACCGGCGATGATGACCTGGAACCCTTCGGCGCGGGCGCCCTTAGCGAACTGCATCATCCGCTCCGGCGTGCGGTGCGCCGAGATGATACGGGCCTCGTAGCCGATATCGAGCGCTTCCAGCGTATCGGCGGCGTTCTTCATGGTTTCCCAGTCGGACTGGCTACCCATGATGATGGCGACGGCAGGTCTTTCAGACATGGCGGGACCCTTACGCGATAATGTCGGGAACAATCTGATCTTCGAGCTGAGTCATCTTGTCCTTCAGCGACAGTTTCTTCTTTTTCATGCGCTGCACGCGAAGAGCGTCGCAGCCGACCTGGATCATGGCATTGATGGCGGCGTCGTAATCCTCGTGTTCCTGTCGAAGTTTCGCGAGCACCAGCCGGACATCCGCCTGTTCCTGATCTGCCATATTCCAGTCCCCATTCTCACGCCCGGCATTTCAGCGGTCGCCGGCATTCTCCGCAAGCCTCTACCACCAAACCGCGTTAACGGGAAGTTAGACAAGGTCACGAATTTGCCTCCTTGAAACCATGATTTCACCTTCGACAAAGCCAGCCGATCGTGTCACACTTCCTTCGTAAACCTGAAGCCTCGGCATTAGGGAATGCCGTGGTAGGTACTAAGGAAGGAACATGCCACATGACCGTCCAGGCTCATATCGCATCGCTTGAAAAGAAGCATGGTGCTTTGGAGGAGGAGCTCCAGGCAATTCTCGCGTCACCCTCCGCCGACGACCGTGAAATAGCCGATCTCAAGCGGCGTAAGCTGCGCATCAAGGACCAAATGCAGCGCATAAAGGCATCCACGCGTCATTAGTTCCTCAGTAGGAGAACCCGCCGCTCGCCCATTGTTTCATCAGTTAGAGGCGCATAATGAAGGCGGCAAAATAATCCAGAAATATCAATGACAAGGTTCTGGTCGTGGTGCGGGGGACCACAAAATCCAAAAAGATTTAAAAGCCCCGGTCGTCACGACCAGAATTGATCGAGCCACAGGTTCAGCCTGTCGAAGCCCTTGCTATTGACGGAATAGATGCGCCGCGTGCCTTCCGCCGTCACATTCACCAAATTGCTGTCCAGAAGCGCCTTCAAGTGCTGCGACACCGCGGGCCGGCTGATTGGCAGGCCTTGCGCAAGTTCGTTTACGGTTTTCGGGGCGCGCCGCAATTCCTCCAGCAGATACCGCCGGTTAGGATCAGCTATGGCTGCAAAGGGGTCAACGGTTGTCATGCGTTGAACTTACGGTAAACGCCCGGTGACGGCAAGATTTATTGTGCATCGCAACAATATGGATTGCCTTATTTTGCGTTGCTTTTTTAGCGACGCCGCGCCTGCATTGCCGGGTCAGAACGGCAGGCCGTCCCACAGCAGTTTCAATCCCGCACAGAATGCCAGACCGTAAGTCATCGGATAGAAGGTCTCCGCCTTCAGATGCTTGACGATGGCCGCGCCGAGCATGGTCGCGATCAGGGCCACCGGCAGTAGCGTCGCGGATATGGTGAGGTTCTCCGCGTCGAGCGCGCCCAGCAGGAAATAAGGGATGACCTTGACCGCGTTGACGATCGCAAAAAAGCGGATGCTGGCGCCGGTGTAGGATTTCGGATCGAGCCGCATCGGCAGCACGTAGATCTGGAAAGGCGGTCCGCCGGCATGGGCGACGAAACTTGCGTAACCGGACAAGGCGCCCCAGAACGTGGCGGCGGCCGGGCGGTGCGGCAGGGGAGCCCTCGGCTGGTTGGAGCGAGGACCGTAGACCTGCCAGAAATAACGCACGGTAAACAGGAGCGTCGCCGCGGCGATGACGAGGCGCAGCGCATTGTCGGAGACATAGGCCGAGGTCGCCCAACCGAGCGCGATACCGATGATGCCGCCGGGCAGGATCATCAGCAGCGTTCTGGGATCGTTGAAGTTCCGCCAGGACCATAATGCGACGATATCCATGACGATCAGGATCGGCAGGAAGATCGCCGCCGCCTTGACCGGGTCCACGGCGAGCGACATCAGCGGCACACCGAGCAACCCGATGGCGCCGCCAATGCCTCCTTTCGAGAGGCCGACAAGCAGAACGGCGGGGATGGCGAAGGTGAAGAACGCGAAGCTAAGCGTATCGGGCATGAAGACTCAGGCGGGTGATGAGGGAATGGTTGATCCGGCAGGCGGTCCGGTCTATCGAATTTGCGGACAGAAAACGAGTGCGGATTTCATAAGTCGATCCGCCGAACGGGAAGAAACATGACCGGACAGGAAGACCGCTGCCGCCTGGTGCTGATCGTGCCGCAATATGACGATGCCGATCAGCAGGCCAAGGATCTCGAAGCAGCACTTGCCGGCGGCGACGTCGCCTCGGTGATCGTGCCGCAATATGGCCTCGACGACCAGGCGTTCCAGAAGCGCGCGGAGGCACTGGTCGAACTGATCCAGGCGGCGGGTGCTGCCGCGCTGATCTCCGGCGACAGCCGGGTGGCCGGGCGCATCAAGGCGGATGGCCTGCATCTTGGCGGAGACCTCACCGAGCTGGGAGAGGCGATCGAGAAATTCGTGCCGAAGATGATCGTTGGCACCGGCGGGGCGGGCGACCGGCATCAGGCGCTTGCGATCGGCGAACATCGTCCCGACTATATCTTCTTCGGCAAGCTCGACGGTGATATCAAGCCGGAAGCACATCCGAAAAACCTCGCGCTCGGCGAATGGTGGGCATCGATGATCGAGATTCCCTGCATCGTCATGGGCGGCACCGATACCTCCTCGGCGCTTGCCGTCGCGGAGACCGGTGCGGAGTTCGTGGCGCTCAGGGAAGCGGTATTTTCCAACCCCCAGGGCCCCGGCGCCGCGGTCGCCGAAGTCAACGCAATTCTGGACGAAAAAGCGCCACGGTTTGGGGCTTGATGGAGCCCATGCCGTCGAACCGCCTTTCCCGCGTGATTCTCAAAGGGCTGCTGGCGACGTTCATCGCTTCGGCGGCAATGCCTTGCCTTGCGCTGGCGCAGGCGAATTCCAGGGCCGTGACCCGGCCGGTGGAGCCCAATTTCCAGCCGATGAAAAAGGGTCGGGTCGAGATCCAGCCGGTTCCGGGCTCAGCAAAGGGAACCAAGGAGCCAGATGGCCAGCCGAGCGGGATCGTTCCCTCGGGCGGCGTCGAACTCTACCAGCGGATGGGCGCAGCCCTGCCGCCCGCGCCGCCTGAAAAAGCCTATACCGGTACCGTCGACGATGCCTACGGGGCCTACCAGCGCGGGTTATACCTGACGGCGCTCGACAAGGCGCTGACCCGGGCCGGGGCCGGCGATGCAGCGGCCCAAACCCTGGTCGCGGAGATGATGACCAAGGGGCTCGGCATCAAGCGGGATGCGAAGACAGCGGCATACTGGTATCAGAAGGCGGCGGAAGGCGGCGATCCAGCTGCGATGTTCCAGTATGCGCTGCTGCTGATGACCGGCCGGGATGTGCCACGCGACAAGCGGCAAGCCGACGATTTCATGCGCAAGGCGGCAGAGGCCGGCAATGCCTCGGCGCAGTTCAACTGGGCGCAGATCCTGGTTTCCGAAAATCCCGGCGACAAAGGCCTGCGTCTGGCACTGCCCTTCTACGAAAAATCCGCAAGGCAAGGCGTTGCCGATAGCCAATATGCTGTGGCGCAAGTCTATGTGGCGCTGAAGGACCTGCCGGCGGAAAAAAAAGCGCGGGCCCGCGAATGGCTGGAGCGTGCCGCAGATGCCGGTTTCGACACCGCGCAGCTCGACATGGGCCTCTGGATGGTCAACGGCATCGCTGGAGAGCGCAACTACGAAAAGGGTTTCGAATGGCTACGGATCGCGGCCCATCGCGGCAATGTCGTGGCCCAGAACAAGCTCGCCCATCTCTATATCAACGCGCTCGGCACCCGGCCCAATCCGGTCGAGGCGGCAAAATGGTACGTGCTGTCACGCCGCGCCGGCCTGCAGGACCCTGAGCTCGAAGATTTCTATCTCGGGATCAACGAGGAAACTCAGCGCCAGGCGATCGACGCAGCGAACAAGTTCCGGCGTGGGTGAGGCCTGCTCCGGCAAAGCCGGAGCAATCGATCCAGTGAATCGATTGCAGGGCCGAACGCGCTGAGCCAAAGCGAAGCGGCCGGGAGACGGTGCGGCAAATAGCCGGCCCGATCAATTCGCCGACAAAGCGTGGCCGACGATCATCGCGTGACCTCCCGCCAGTAGGGCAATCACGAAGATCCAGAGAGCGATATAAAGTACCGGCCTATCGGCAGCCCTGCGGTCGAAGCGTCGGGTCAGCGCAAAGATCGCGGTCGAGACGAGCGCGGCGGCCGGGATGATCGAGAGCGCGAAGGGGGCCGGTGCATAACGGTCGGGTGTGCCGTCGAGGCCGAAATGTACGGCAAGGTCTGCACCTGGCGTTATCGTGAACCAGGCTGCGAGCGATGCCGCGGCCATGGTGGCAAGCAGCGCGAGGCTCAAGGTCAGCGGCAGCGTAGCCTTCATCCTGCTTCCTCCGTGATACAGCCGGGACAAGATGGACCCAGTTTTGCAGACGTGGTCAATGGCGGCAATGCCCGCATTCCCGCAGACGACTTGAATTTCGCGCTGTTTTATGGTCTTGAAGCCGCCAATCAAAAAATCGCTCATAAAACGCCGTCCCGTCCAGACGACAAGTCGGGACAACCCCCAAGGATTTCCCGCATGGCCCGCTCCGCCCTTCTCAACGTCATGGTTCAGGCTGCCCTCAAGGCAGGCAAGTCGCTCTCCAGGGATTTCGGCGAGGTGCAGAACCTGCAGGTTTCGGTGAAGGGCCCCAGCGATTTCGTGTCCCAGGCGGATCTGAAGGCGGAAAAGATCGTCCGCGACGAGCTGCTGAAATCGCGTCCGACCTACGGTTTCCTCGGTGAGGAAAGCGAAGAGCTGAAGGGCACCGACGGCGCGCATCGCTGGATCGTCGATCCGCTCGACGGCACCACCAACTTCCTGCATGGCATTCCGCAGTTCGCAGTCTCCGTTGCGCTCGAGCGTAATGGTGAAGTGGTTGCCGGCGTCGTGTTCAACCCGGCGACGGACGAGCTGTTCACCGCCGAAAAGGGCGGCGGCGCCTTCATGAACGATCGCCGCATCCGCGTCGCTGCCCGCCGGGTGCTGTCCGACTGCGTGATCGGCTGCGGCATGCCGCATCTCGGCCGCGGCAATCACGGCAAGTTCCTCGTCGAACTGCGCCACGTCATGGGCGAAGTGGCCGGCATGCGCCGCTTCGGCGCGGCGGCTCTCGACCTTGCCTATGTTGCTGCTGGCAGGCTCGACGGCTTTTGGGAAACCGAGCTTTCGCCGTGGGACATGGCGGCCGGTCTGATCCTTATCCGCGAGGCCGGCGGGTTCGTCTCCGACATGAAGGGCACGACCGATATCTTCGGCAGCGGCAATGTCGTGGCAGGCAACGAGCTCATCCAGAAGGCGCTGATCGACGTCGTCAACCGGCCCGTTCCGACCCGCTGAGGCATTTTTGCGCCACCGCCCAGCTTAGCGCTGCAGTACTGAATAGCTGACTGTTTTCCTAAGCTTCTGCACTTCAATTCGTCGCATTTTTCAACTAGCCTCCGGGCCGGCAGACTACCGGAGGCGAAGGCTTATTATGGCGAATGCGACAGTGGACGATTTGGACGCGTCTGAAACGAACCGCGGCGGTTATGCCTATAAACTGTCCAATCCCGCATCGTTTTTATGGACGATGCTGATCTTCCTGATCATCGTCGGTTTCGTCGCGTCGATCCTCTACCGTCAGGCTGCGCATGCGTTTCAGACCAATCCGGGACTGAACGGCCTCATTCTCGGCGTTCTCCTGATCGGCGTGATCCTCGTCTTCAACCAGGTGATCGCCCTGATGCCGGAAGTGCGCTGGTTCAATTCCTTCCGCGCCGCCGGTAACGCCGACAAGGTCGGTCGCGAACCGCGCCTTCTGGCGCCGATGCGCACCCTGATCGGCAGCCGCCGCAGAATGGCGCTGTCCACCAATGCCTTCCGCTCGATCCTCGACACGATCGGCACGCGCCTCGACGAATCACGCGACACCTCGCGCTATCTCATCGGCCTGCTCGTTTTTCTCGGCCTTCTCGGCACGTTCTGGGGCCTCATCCAGACCATCGGCTCGATCAGCAACGTGATCGGGGCTCTCGACCCGAATTCCGGCAGTTCCAACGACGTGCTCGCCGCCATCAAGAGCGGCCTTGCCCAGCCTTTGGCCGGCATGGGCACGGCGTTTTCGTCCTCGCTGCTCGGCCTTTCCGGATCATTGATTCTGGGCTTCCTCGACCTGCAGGCCGGCCGCGCCCAGAATCGCTTCTACACGGAACTCGAAAACTGGCTGTCTTCGGTGACCGATCTCGGATCGGACATGCCGCCGGTCGTCGCCGAAACCCTCGCGAGCGGTTCCTCGGAAGATTTGAGGGCGCTGACGGAGCAGCTGCGTGCGCTCGCATCCGCCCAGACCAAGGGGCCTGTCGACGCCCATCAGAACGAGCGGTCGCTGTCGGCCATGGCCAATCTTGCCGAAGGCATCCAGGGCCTCGTCAAGAACATGCGCAACGAACAACAGATGCTGCGCGACTGGATCGAGGCGCAGCAGGAGGAATCAAAGGCCTTGCGCCGCACGCTCGATCGGCTTTCCGACAAGATCGGGGGGAAGTAAGCGATGGCGCTTGGCAAGAGCCGCCGCCGGGAGCGGGGCGTCGACTATTGGCCGGGTTTCGTGGATGCGCTGTCCACGCTGCTGCTCGCCATCATGTTCCTGCTCACCGTGTTCGTGCTTGCGCAGTTCCTGCTCAGCCGCGAAATCACCGGCCGCGACGAGGTCCTGAACCGGCTGAACAGCCAGATCGCCGAACTGACGGAACTGCTGGCGCTCGAAAAAGGCAATAACCAGGATGTCGAGGATCAGCTTGCCAACCTGCAGTCGTCGCTCGCCACCGCCGAGGCCGACCGCTCGCGCCTGCAGCAGCTTCTAAGCCAGGGCACCGGCAATAGCAGCGCCGCCAATGCCCGCATCGGCGACCTCACCAACCAGCTCAACCAGGAACAACAGTTGAGTGCCCGCGCCGCAAGCCAGGTCGAGCTGCTCAACCAGCAGATCGCGGCGCTGCGGGCCCAGATCGCGGCCGTCGAACAGGCACTGCAGGCCTCAGAGGCCAGAGACTCGTCGTCGCAGGCGCAGATCTCCGATCTCGGCCGGCGCCTCAACGTCGCGCTGGCGCAGCGCGTCCAGGAACTGAACCGCTACCGCTCGGATTTCTTCGGCCGGCTGCGGGAGATCCTGTCTGACCGCGAGAACATCCGTATCGTTGGAGACCGTTTCGTCTTCCAGTCGGAAGTGCTCTTTCCGGTCGGCGGCAACGAGCTCGATCCGGCCGGCCGGGTCGAGATGGACAAGCTTGCGGCGGCGCTGCTCGACCTTGCCAAGGAGATACCGGCCGAGATCAACTGGGTGCTGCGCGTCGACGGTCACACCGACAATTCGCCGCTTACCGGCACCGGCCGTTATCGCGACAACTGGGAGCTTTCCTCGGCCCGCGCCACGTCGGTGGTCAAATACCTGATCTCCAAGGGCGTGCCGGCCAACCGGCTCGTCGCCGCCGGCTTCGGCGAATTCCAGCCGCTCGCCCAGGGCGATACGCCGGACGCCCGCTCCCAGAACCGCCGCATCGAGCTGAAGCTCACCGAGCGGTAAGCCTGGCCATTTTCGTATTCATTGAAGGCCGCTAAATCCAGGCGGCGGGGAAGAACCCAAGGGATGGCCGAAGACAAGCCGGATATGAGCGTCCTTCTGAAGGAGGTCGCGGAAAGCCCGAAACGCGACAACAGCGTCTATCACAAGGCGATGGCCGAGGCGCGCCAGGCGTTCGAAGAGGCGGAGGCTGCTCTCGGCGGGCCGGTCGAGGTGCGGACCAAGACCAAGGTGAAGCGCAACGGCGACTACGTGGTGAAGTGGACGTTCAGGCGCCTGGACTAGGTATTTTCCGCCGCGATGGAATGGGTGGTCGACGTGAAGCCCAGCCGCTCCAGGCCGCGACGCACCTCGGGCGCGTTCATGAACAGGCGCCACAGCAGGCCGGATCGATAATTCTCGATCATCGCGATGATCGGGCCCTGGTCGATGGCAAGATATGTGCCGGCCACCCAGTCTGTCTTCGGCACGAAGGCGTCGACGAAGCCGAATGCGCCGAGCAGTTTGCCATCGCCATACCGAAGCAATGCGCGCATGGCGCTTTCTGCCTCGGCGGGCAAGAAGGGGAAGCTCGACAGGGCCGCGGTGGGGGCGATGACGCCGCGATCGTAGGTCGGCGAATGGGCGCCATACCCTTGCGGTCCGTCGGAGGCGCTGAGGCCCCAGACCCCGGCATCCGCATAATCGGGCACGGTCAGGCAATAGTCGTGGTTGATGCGCGTATGGGCCACGGCCTGGCTCTGGTAGTCGTTGCAATAGCGGTCGCTCAGGCCCCGCGGATCCAGCGCGCAGAACGAATAATGCGAGATGAAGAGCGGGCCGCCATAGGGCTCGCCAAGAGGAAGTTCCGTTCCGAGATAGGTCTCGCCGTTACGCATGGCGCCAGCCCGTGCCCAGCCCGCATGGTAACTCTGGGGCTTGATCGGATGGGTGTCGGAGCCGGCCGCCAGGACATAACAGGACAAGGCTTCGTTCCAGCCGCGGATCGGCAGGTTCATGGCCCATTCGTAGTTCGGGCTCCAGTGCCAGTAGAGGGCTTCATCCTTGCCGCGGGTGAACCAGCTCCATTCCACCTCGTCGAACAATCGCGTGATATCCGCCCGCAATTTCTCTTCCCGAGCGGTCCCACCGGCGAAATATTCCCGCGCGCAGATCAGGCCTTGCATCAGCAGCGTCGTTTCGACGAGGTCGCCGCCGTCGTCGCGTCCGGAGAAGCGGATGACGTCGTTCGTCAAGCCGTCGATGAAATGCGCGAATGCCCCGCGGAAAGTTGGGGAGTGCCTCAGATGATCGATGATGGTCGATATGCGCGCCAGTGCCTGCGAACGGGTGATCCACTGGCGTTCGCAGGCGACGATGATGGCAAGCACCCCAAAGCCGACGCCGCTGACCGATACGATGCCGGGAGAAGGCGCGCCCGAAACGAAGCACTTGTCGAACGGCAGCCCTGATTCGGGATGGGCACCATCCCAGAAGAAGCGAAAGGTTTGGGACTGTATCTTGTCGAGGCAATCGTCGAGGGTTGGGCTGGGCGGCAATTGACTGAAATTCATGATCTCAAGCTTCTGGCGGCAATGGTATCTGCGATACTAGCGGTTCTGCAGTAGGTAGGCACTCGGTGCGCCCGATTTAGACCAAGCGAAACACGTTGGCGTGAAGGATCAGAGCGCCGTGGCGCTCTGCCGTTCGATATCGTGGAACTGCAGCCGTGCAAGCTTGGCATAGAGGCCGCCCTCGGTGATCAGGCTTTGATGGGTGCCTTCTTCGACGATCCGCCCGTCTTCCAGCACGAGGATGCGGTCGGCTTTGAGAACTGTCGCCAGGCGATGCGCGATGACCAGCGTGGTGCGGTTCTCCATCAGCCCGTCGAGCGCCTTCTGGACCAGCGTTTCGCTTTCCGCATCGAGTGCCGAAGTCGCCTCGTCGAGCAGCAGGACCGGAGCGTCCTTGAGGATAGCGCGGGCGATGGCGATGCGCTGGCGCTGGCCGCCGGAAAGGGTGATGCCGCGCTCGCCGGCCATGGTGTCGTAGCCATTGTCGAGCCGCGAGATGAACTCATCTGCCTGGGCGGCTTTTGCCGCGGCGCGGACAGCCTCGCGGCTGGCATCCGGAGCGCTGAAGGCGATGTTATCGTGGATGGAGGCGGCGAAGATGGTCACGTCCTGGGGCACGATCGCGAGGCGGGAACGCAGTTCGGCGAGCCTTGCCTGGCGCAGGTCGATGCCGTCGAGCCTCACCGATCCGGCGGAGGGATCATAAAAGCGCAGCAGCAGCGAGAAGATCGTGCTCTTGCCGGCACCGGACGGCCCGACGATCGCCACCGTCTCGCCGGATTTCACCTTGAACGACAGGGAATTCAATGTGATGGCGCTGACGCGGGCGGGGTATGCGAAGGAGACCGTTTCGAACTCCACTTCACCGCGCGGCGGGGAGGGGAGTGCGACAGGGTTTTCGATATCGCGGATGGCCGGGACTTCCTGCAGCAGTTCGGTCAGCCGCTCGGCGGCGCCGCCAGCTGCGGAAAGCTCGCCCCAGACTTCGGAAAGCTGGCCGAGGGAACTTGCGGCAATCACCGAATAGAGCACGAATTGCCCGAGCGTGCCGGCGGTCATGGTGCCGGCCAGAACGCTCTGGGCGCCGTACCAGAGCACACCAACGATGCTGCCGAAAACAAGCAGAATGCCGAAGCCGGTCAAAAGCGCGCGGGCCTTGATGGCGGTGCGGGCGGCGTCATAGGCGCTTTCCACCGTGCCGCCGTACCGGCCGTTGGCGGTCGCCTCGCCGCCGAAAGCCTGTACGGTACGGGTCGCGCCGATCACTTCGGATGCGAAGGCGGAGGTCTGGGCAAGCGTGTCCTGGGCGGCGCGGGAGCGTTTTCTGACCGAGCGGCCGAAACCCACCAGCGGAAAGACGATCAGCGGGATGGCGCCGAGCACCAGCGCAGAGAGGCGCGGGCTGGTATAGATCATCATTCCCATCGCGCCGAGACAGAGGATGGTGTTGCGCAGAGCCTGCGAGGCCGAGGAGCCGAAGGCGGACTTGATCTGGGTCGTGTCGGCGGTCAGCCGCGAGACGATCTCGCCGGACTGGTTGACGTCGAAGAAGGAGGGCGACAGCGACGTCACATGCGAGAAGACCTCGCGGCGCAGGTCGGCGACGACCCGTTCGCCTATCGTGATGACGTAATAGTAGCGCATGGCGCTTGCGACGGCGAGGAGGGCCGCCAAGGCCAGTAGCATTCCGAAATAGTTGTTGATGAAATGGCCGTCGGACGAGGCAAAACCGTGGTCGACCATGCGGCGCACGGCGAGCGGCAGAGCGAGCGTGGTTGCGGCGGCGAGCGCCAGGAAAACGATTGCCGCGGCGACCATCGAACGATACCGGGCAAGATAGGGAAGGAGCCTTGCGAGCGGTCTTAAGGCTTTGCCTCTCGGCTGGTTTTCTCGGGCGTCTGCCACGTCATCTCCATAGGCTCGAAAGGCTCATTTCTCGGCCTTGCGGGTACTTGTACTTCCGGCGACCTTCCTGTATAGGCTCCGCATCGAATTGGGAAGCCGTGACCAGACCGGTCTGCGGCTTCATTTATTAAAGAGGCCTCTCGCTCGCAATTGCGACAAATGGACCTCGCAGAGCAGGAATATCGACATGAAGGCTGGCATCCATCCGCAGTATCACGTGATCAAAGTGGTCATGACCGACGGCACCGAGTACGAAACCCGCTCTACCTGGGGTTCGGAAGGCGCAACCATGAACCTGGAAATCGACCCCAAGTCCCATCCGGCTTGGACCGGCGGCAATCAGCAGATGCTGGACCGCGGCGGCCGCGTTTCCAAGTTCAACAAGCGTTTCGGCGGCCTCGGCCTCTAATACGCTTCTTGACGGAAGAGTTTCGAAGAGCCTGGCGGAAGCCGGGCTTTTTTCGTTAGCGGTGTTCTGGCGGGGGAGGAGCCGTTGCAAGAGCAATCCGATATTCCGGCCGCATCCCGGCGGATCGTGATCATGGGGAATGGCGGGTCCGGCAAGACTTGGCTGGCACTAAGGCTGGCAGAGTCGCTTAGCCTGTCGCTCGTTCACCTCGACGACGTGCATTGGGAGCCGGGTCGCTACGGAATTGCGCGCGACCGGGCCGTCGTGCACGAGGATGTCCGGTCGATCGCAGCGGGTGAAGCCTGGCTGATCGAAGGCGTCTACGGCCTCTACGTCGGCATCGCCCTGCCGAGGACAACGACGTTGATCTGGCTTGATCTGAGTGAAGACGAGTGCGTGGCGAATATCATGCGCCGCGGCATCCAGGGCGGCGAGAGCCAGGGGTCATTCGACGGGCTGGTCAAATGGGTGTCGGAATACAGGCTTCGAAAGAACAATTGGAACTCGTTCGATGCTCACCTGAAGCTTTATGAAAGCTTCTTGGGCCAGAAGGCGCGGCTGACGAGCCGGGACGAGATCGATGCCTATGCGGAGAGCCTTCTGCCGATGCCAACCGATAAACATGATTGGCTGAAAGCGGCGGCACAGCGGAGCCACCTCACGGCCGATGCGCTCGATGCCGTCATCGAGGCAGTGGAGCGTGCCGAGATGGACCCGAACATTCGAAGGCGTTGACAGAAATGAAAAGGGCCCACGCTTGGCGTCGGCCCTTCGTTTGATCCTATCAAATAGCGCTACGGCAATCAGTTGCCGAAGGCGGTGCGCAGCAGGCTGAGCTGGGCGCGGACGCTGTTTTCGTTGTCCGGCAGGACGGCCGGGTCGGCCGGGCGATAGATCTCGCGATCGAGAATGGCGACCCGGTTCTGGAGGCGCAGCGAACGCTCGACGAGGTCGCGGAAACCTTCCGGCAGGTCGAGCCAGCCCGGAGCATTGCGGTCGACGTTGAAGCCGTCGAGGCGGACCTTGCTCTTTTCCGACATGACCTGCTCGCGGCTCATCTCGCCATTGTTGACGGCGCGTTGCAGAAGCAGCCAGGAGGCCATCTGCATGAGGCGGGTGGTCAGCCGCATGGATTCGGCTGCGTAAAGAACCGATGCCATGCGCGGCAGAACCTTCGACGCGGCGCGTCCCGTCCCGTCAAGGTAGCTCGCGGTCTCCTCGACCAGCGACATACCTTCGGAGTAGAGCGCCTTGAACTGCGAAGACGCAGCGGCACGGCCTGCAAAACTTACGGTATTCAATCCCTGTTCGGACATCGAAATCATCCTGCTCAACGCAATCACATTCAGGCAATGACAACGGCGGATAAAAGTTCCCATGCCGTTCTGACTGATCTGAACATGATACTTATAATGGAAATCCGCAAGGCGTTTCTTAAGGAAAGGTTAATACCCACAAGAAGTGGTAAACAGCCGCCATGTTCCTGAAATGAGACGCATTTTGGCGTCCAATACAACAGTTTGTTTCTGTGGGAAAGCCGGTTGAAACCCTTGCCTCCGCGGTATCGAGGGCAAGGAGCCGGGGCCGGGCCGGCGCGGCCATAAAAAAAAGAGCCGCGGAAAGGCGGCTCTCAAGGTAAAACAGGGAGAAATCAGACCATTCGCCGAATGGTGAAACTGTCTGAGTCCAGGAAGCCTGAACGTTTTTATATTGTTCGATGATGATTAATATAGTCTTAATATTAAGGGGAAATACTTAAAATAATTGGTGGGCGGCGGCGTTCAGGAACGGAACAGACTGTCGGCTGCGCGCCGGCCTGCGGCCTTTTTCTCCTTCTCGGCCTCGATCCGGGCGATCTCCTGCCGCAGCAGATCGATTCGCGATTCGAGCTCGTCCACGGACAGCATGGAGAGGTCGCTGCCGAGTTCGTGGGTGGTGGGTTTCTTCGGTCGTTCGTCGTCGATGAAGCTCATGATGCCTCCTTTCCGGCACTGGTTTCCGGCCTGACACTATCCGGCGTCGAGCCGCCGGTCTTGGCGCGCGGGTCGAGCGACAGGCTCTCGGGCGTGGCAAGCGGCGAGGTCGAGGCCGGTGCGGTCGTGTAGGCGTCGCGCTCGGCGATGGGAACCGGCGCTCGCTGCCGGCTGCGAATGATAGCATAGGCGGCGACCAGAAGATGCGCCCCGGTCGTCACCGCAAACAGTGCATGCGGGCCGGCCCAGGTCATTACCGGGCCGCCGAGCGTCGGGCCGATGATGGTTCCGATCCCATAAAGCAGAAGCAGGCCGCCCGAGACTTTTACGAAGTCCTCGGGAGCGGCAAAGTCGTTGGCATGCGCGACCGCGATCGGATAGAGCGCGTTGGCGGCGGCGCCATAGATCGCTACCAGCACGACGATCTGATAGGTGCCGGTCGGGTGGATGACCAGGATCGCCAGGCCCGCCAGTGCTGCCGCGGCCGAAAGGCCGGCAAGGACGTGGCGGCGGTCCATCCTGTCGGACAGCCGGCCTGCCGGAAACTGCATGATCGCACCGGCAAAGAGGGTGATGCTGACCATCGCCGCCACCGCGCCCTGGTCGAGGCCGGCACGAGTGGCGAAGACGGCGCCGAGCGTGCCGTAGGCGCCGTTGGCGGTGCCGATCAGCAGGATGCCGATGCAGGAGATGGGCGAGTTGCGGAAGAGGCCGCGCAGATCCAGGCGTGCGCGTTTCAGCGGTTGCGGCGAGGCGGCCTTGGATAGAGTGGTGGGCAGCGCTGCGAGGCTGTAGAAAATGCCGCAGATCATGAACAGCGTCGGTGTCGAAATATCCGCGAACGGCACCATCAACTGGCCGCCGACGACGCCGAAAAGAGTGATCGAGATATAGAACGAAAAGATAGTTCCGCGGCTTTCGCTGGTAGCGCGCTCGTTCAGCCAGCTTTCGATGATCATCGAGGTGCCGGCGGTGCAGAAACCGGTGATGGCGCGCAGGACCAGCCAGGTGTTCTGGTCGACCATCAGCCCGGTCAGCAGCACGTTCAGGCAGATCAGCGACAGGAAGCCGGAAAAGGCGCGGACGTGGCCGATGCGGCGCACCACGTTCGGCGCCACGAAGCAGCCGATCACGAAGCCGGAGGCCCATGTGGTGCCGAGCAGGCCGAGCACTTCGTTGGAATAACCTTCCTGCGCGCCCCGCACCGGCAGAAGCAGGCTCTGCAGGCCGTTGCCGAGGAAAAGGAGAAGCGTACCGCAAAGGAGGGCGAGGATTGGAAGGAGGTTTCGTCTCATCTTTGCTACTGTCAGCTCTTTGCGCGAATGCGATCAATCACGGGACCGCAGGCAAGCATTGTTGCATGCGAATGAACCGGGCGTTAACGAAAGCGAAGCGGACTATCTATTCCCCGAATCCCTCCGCATCTATCTGTGGTGGAGCGCAAAAATGTCCAGCCTGTGGCGGATGAGATCGGCAAAGCTTAAATGACAAAGCCAATCGCGGTTCTTCTGATCCTCGCCATGCTGGTGCAGATCATCAAGCCGCTCAATCTTCCAGGTTTAAGGCGCCGGAGCGATTTCTGGAGGCTCGCCGTCGTCGCCTTCGCTGTCTGGAGCATTGCGCTGATCCTGCGCGAATTCACGACTCTCTAATCTAGACATCGATCGAGCCGCGCATGACGGGCACGCAGCGGCCGGTGATGGTGACGTCGGTGACGGTTCCGGCTGCCTTCACCACATCGAGTTCGATGATGCTGCGGCGGCCCATCTCGACACCCTGCTCGATCGTCAGATGCACCGTGGTTTCCGTCTCCGGTGCACGGGTCACCAGGAAGGCTGAGAGGGCGGCGGAGGCACTGCCGGTTGCCGGATCCTCCATGATGTTGTCGAGCGGCGCGAACATGCGGGCGCGGAAGTTCCAGGGCTTTTCCGGGTTGCGGACATAAAGGAAGATGGGGAAGTCGCCTTCGGGACCCTCGTGCTTTGCGGCTGCCTCGTGGAAGACTGTGATGTTCGGCCGGGCGGCGGCAAGTGCTTCGAGACCGTCAAGTTCGGCGATCGCGAAGGCGAGACCGACGGAGGCGAAGACCGGCTTGTGGGCGGTGGTGCGCACATGTTTCGCATCGATCGAAACGCAGCCGGCGATCAGGCCAGGCTCGATCTCCGAGCCGATTTCCAGCGGCCGCGGCGCGCGGATCGTGGCGCCGATCACGCCGGTTGCCTCACGCAGCAGCCGGATTTCCACCAAGCCGGCGATCTCCTCGAACCGGAGCGTATCGGCGACCGGCTTGCCGAAAAGGTCGGCGCGCTGGCCAAGCACATAGGCGGTGCCGACATTGGGGTGGCCGGCAAAGGGGATTTCCATCGTCGGGGTGAAGATGCGTACCCGTGCGCTGTTTTCAGGGTTTTCGGGCGGTAGGACGAAGGTGCTTTCGGCGTAACCGAATTCGATGGCGATGTTCTGCATCTGCCGGTCGGTGAGCCCACGCGCATCCGGCACCACGGCGAGCGGATTGCCGGCGAAACGTTCGCTCGTGAAAACATCGACGGTGACGAAATCGGCGGTCGGCATGGCGAAATTCTCCGGGGGCGATGCCGGATTTAAAACTTCATCAACCGCCATGACCAGCCAATGTTTTTGATCGGCATCATCACGGAAATGAAACCGGCCAGCATCGTCGGCTCAGGCAAGGCCGTGATCCCGCATCGCTTTCTCCTCGTCGCCGGTGATATAGGCGAAAATCCTGGGGGTGCCGTCGGCGACAGTCACCAAATAAAAATTGGTGAACCGCACATTGCCAGCCTCGCCCGCCTTGTTGACATAGGAAAAATCCCAGCCGATTTCGGCAAGCGCATGAAGATCGTTGAGGCAGGTGATCTTCACGCCGGTTATGTCCATACGCTTGCCGCCGACCTCGCGATATCGGGCAAAGCCCTGCGGGATCACTTCGCGGAATGCCGCGTCATTGGCTCCGCCGAACACGGCCTGCGGTGTCGAGCCGACGAAATAGGCGGCGAAGAACGCTGCGATGCCCGCGATATTCACCGACGCCGCATCCTTGAGGGCATCATTGCTGGTCCGGCCGTACTCGTCGAAAAGCCTGCGGACCCTGGTTTCCATTTCCATCATGGCAACCTCCATTCACGCAATGAACGCCGCTTCGCCCTTTCGGTTCAATTGGATTTTGAGGTGGCGACACAACAGAAAGGCCGCTCCGTTGCCGAAGCGGCCTTCTTCCTCCTCCTTGAAAAGGCGCTCCTCAAGCAGCCTTTTCGAGATCCTTCTTCCAGCTTCCCTTGGCGGCGAGGCTGTTCATCTCGGCGCGATGGGTGAAGGCGCGCTGGCCGGCTGCGACATTCTCGGACTTGCCGCCCCAGGCCTTGAGAGCCTGGTCTTGAAGTGCGCGGCCGTAGGAAAAGGTCAGCCCCCAGGGCAGGTCGTAGCCGGAGTTCATCGCCGAAAGATGGGCGGTCGCTTCTTCCGACGACTGACCACCGGAGAGGAAGGCGATGCCCGGAACCGCGGGCGGAACGGTTGCCTTCAGAACCCTGACGGTCCGCTCGGCCACTTCCTCGACCGAGGCCTTGCGGGCCTTCTTGCCGTCGATGACCATGTTCGGCTTCAGGATCATGCCTTCGAGCTTGACACGGGCGTCATAGAGGTCGGCGAAGACGGTACGCAGGACCCATTCGGTCACTTCGGCGCAGGTATCGATGCTGTGGGTCGCCGGTTCGCCATCCATCAGCACTTCCGGCTCGACGATCGGCACGATGCCGGCCTGCTGGCAGAGCGCCGCGTAGCGGGCGAGCGCCTGCGAATTGGCCTTGATCGAGCCCCAGGTCGGCAGCTTCTGCTCGGTGGAGATGGCGATCACGCCGCGCCATTTGGCGAAACGGGCACCGGCTTCATAATATTTGGCGAGCCGCTCGCCGAGGCCGTCGAGGCCCTCGGTGATGGTTTCGCCCGGGAACGCGGCCATCGGCTTGGCGCCGGTATCGACCTTGATACCCGGGATCGACCCGGCGGCCTTGATGATATCGACGAAAGGGGTGCCGTCAGCGGCCTTCTGGTAGAGGGTTTCCTCGTAGAGGATGACGCCCGAGATGCACTTCTTCATGGCGTCGTCGGAGCGGAACAGCATTTCCCGGTAGTCGCGGCGGCTCGTTTCGGTCGATTCGAGATTGATGCTGTCGAAGCGCTTCTTGATGGTGGAGGTCGATTCGTCGGCGGCCAGGAGGCCCTTGCCGTCGGCGACCATCTTCACGGCGATGTCTTCAAGACGTTCAGTCATTTTCGGTTCTCCCAAAGCTCATGAAATGCGGATAACAGAAGTTATTTTAAAGGGAAATCCTACGGTAAGCTATTGAAACGATTGAAATGCTTTCAATCGTTTAAAACATCTAAAATTTTTTAAACCAGTTAACTCGGGAGCGCGCCGCCCTATATGGCACGCGCTCCGTTTCGGAAAATGACAGATCAGGCGGCCTTGATCAGCACTGAGACGCCTGGCAGATCCTTGCCTTCCATCCATTCCAGGAATGCGCCGCCGGCAGTCGAGACATAGGAGAAGTCGTCGGCAGCGCCTGCGTGGTTGAGGGCCGCGACCGTATCGCCGCCGCCTGCGACCGAGGTGAGCTTGCCGGCCCTGGTCTGCTCTGCGGCATGCTTGGCCGCAGCGACCGTCGCCTTGTCGAAAGGCTCGATCTCGAAGGCGCCGAGCGGGCCGTTCCAGACGAGCGTCGAGGCCTTGGAGATCCAGTCGTTGACGGCTGCCACCGACTTCGGCCCGACGTCGAGCATCATGGCGTCAGCCGGGATCGCGTTAATATCGACCACTTCGTTGGCAGCACCTGCCTTGAACTCGCGGGCGACGACGCCGTCGACCGGCAGCACGATAGCGCAATTGGAGGCTTCGGCTTCCGCCATGATCTTGCGGGCCGTGTCGGCAAGGTCATGCTCGCAGAGCGACTTGCCGACATCGATGCCCTGTGCCGCGATGAACGTGTTGGCCATGCCGCCGCCGATCACCAGCGCGTCGACCCGTTTCACGAGGTTCTGCAGCAGGTCGATCTTGGTGGACACCTTGGCGCCGCCGACGATCGCAACGACCGGGCGGGCTGGATTGCCGAGGCCCTTTTCGAGCGCTTCGAGTTCTTCCTGCATGGTGCGGCCGGCATAGGCGGGCAGGTGATGGGCGAGGCCCTCGGTCGAGGCATGGGCGCGGTGGGCGGCGGAGAAGGCGTCGTTGACGAAGATATCGCCGTTCTTTGCGAGCGCCTCGGTGAAGCCGGGGTCGTTCTTTTCCTCACCTTTGTGGAAACGGGTGTTTTCGAGCAGCAGGATATCGCCGTTCTTCATGCCGGCGATCGCCTGTTCGGCTTCCGGGCCGATGCAGTCGGAGGCGAAGAGGATCTTGTGGCCGAGAACCTGGTTGACGGCGGAGACGATCAGCGACAGCGACATGTCGGCGACCGGCTCGCCCTTCGGACGGCCGAAATGGGCAAGCAGGATGACCTTGGCGCCCTTCTTCGACAGTTCCAGAATGGTCGGTGCGACGCGTTCGATGCGGGTCGCATCGGTGACCTTGCCGTCGGCAGAAACGGGAACGTTGAGATCGACGCGCACGAGCACGCGCTTGGCTGCGATATCGGTGAGGTCGTCAAGGGTTTTGAAGGCCGGCATGATGCTAATCCATTTACTCGGAAAGTTCGCAGCGGACCTTACTATGCCTGACCGGCGACGCAAGACGATTGGTTGCAGCCTTCGATATTCCGTCTGTCGCGGATACGCCGCACGCCGATTCTACCGCGATAATGCAGCGGGTGGAGGATTTTATTTGGGCGTTCGCCACTCTACGCTGGCCCCTCGGGCGGCACGGCGCCCGGTTTCACGGGGAGGTGCTTGCCTCGGTATTTGCGGATCAGATCACGGACGCGGTGGGCGATCTCGCGCATGTTAATGAAGATCGGCAGATTGGTCGCCGGCTCCACGGGTTCTAGCGAAATGCCGATGCTGCGGACATGTTCGTGCTCGTCCAGTTCGCGCACGATCAGGATGATCGAACCGAAGCGGATGCGGTCGGCATAATCCGCGCGGCCGCCGAGTCGCGATGTGATCAGGTCGCCGATCGTCATGTTCTGCTCGTTGGCGGAGAGCAGGCCGGGGCCGTAGGCGGCATCGAGCTCCTTGGCGGGCCTCGTCGGCGAGATCGCGAACGCGCCGAAAAATTCCGCGTCGTCCTCGTCGACCGGCACCTGGCTTGCGAAGATGCGGTCGAGCAGCTTCGAATAGGCGGGCGAGATGAACAGGTAGACCTGGTCGTTCTCCTTCAGCCGGCCGGCATATTGGTAACGCATGCTGCGGCCGTCGCGGATGACCAGCGACGGCATGGCCCAGCGGGGGATGCGTTCGCCCTGCAGGATCGGGCTGTCCTTCATGACGCGATAGGAGATCAGCTCGTGATGGGCGGTGCCCGGCAGGTCGAGCTCGATCTTGTCGACGGCGCCGATGCGCGGCGGAATGATGAGGCCGAGCTTGTGGGCGACCGGCTTGATCGTCCAGCCCTGGACGAGAAGGGAGACCAGCACGATGATGAAGGTGGTGTTGAAGAAAAGCTGGCCGTTTTCGACGCCGCTCAAGACCGGCATGATCGCGAGCAGGATGGAGACCGCGCCGCGCAGGCCGACCCAGGCGAGGAAGCTGGTCTCCTGCTGGGTGAAATCATAGGGCAGCAGGCTCAGCCACACGGCGATCGGCCGGGCGACGAAGATCAGGAAGAGCGCCAGCCCGATCGCCGGCAAGAGGATAGCCGGGAATTGCGAAGGCGTCGCGAGCAGGCCGAGCACCAGGAACATGATGATCTGCGCAAGCCAGGTCAGCCCTTCGTTGAAGCGGATGATCTGGGGTTTCGCGAACATCTTGCGATTGCCGGAATAGATGCCGGCGACATAGACCGCCAGGAAGCCGCTGCCACCCATGGCGCCGGTGAAGGAAAAGACGAGAAGCGCCAGCGTCAGCACGAAGATCGGCGCCAGCCCGCGGTCGGAGGTGAAGCGGTTCAGCACCCAGACGATCATCATGCCGCCGAACAGGCCGCAGATGACGCCGAGTCCCATTTCCTCGACGAATAGGAAAAGGAAATGCAGGTCGAGGCCGGAAAGGCCCTGGCCGGTCGCCAGAAGCTCGGCGAGCGCAATCGTCAGGAAGATCGCCATCGGATCGTTGGTGCCGGACTCGACTTCGAGCGTCGAGCGCACCTTGTCGCGGATGTTGATGCCGCTGACGCGCAGCAGGAAGAAGACGGCGGCGGCATCCGTCGAGGCGACGATCGAGCCGAGCAGCAGGCCTTCGAGCCAGTTGAAATTGAGAAGGATCATCGCCCCGAGGGCGAAGATGCCGGTCGTCAGCAGCACCCCAACCGACGCAAGCGTGATCGCCGGAGCCGCGGCAAGGCGGAACGAGTGGATAGGGGTCATGAAGCCGGAATCGAACAGCACGATCGCCAGCGCCAGCGATCCCAGCATGAAGGTGAAGGAATAGTTTTCGAATCGGATGCCGAGGCCATCGACGCCGGCGAGCAGGCCGATCGACAGGAAGATCAGCAGGAGGGGAGCGCCGAAGCGGAAGGCGAGGAGGCTCGAAAGGGCAGCCGCCAGCACCAGGACCGTGCCGACCAGCAGGACGATATAAAAAGCCTCCACCTATAAGTCCCTTCCTTCGCACCTCTTGCCGACACCATCCCCGTCCGCAGCCCCGGAACGGAACTGTGCCACGCCGCAACGCGGCCATGCGAGAATGGGGCAGATCCCGGCCGAGGGCCAGGCGAATCGACTGATCGATTAGGCGGGAACAATTCCGGCAAGAGAAGGGCAGGGGATAAAAAAGACGGACCAGTGCCTTGGTGCCTGAGGCTTTTCACTTTTCTGCCCAGCGTCCCGTCCCAAAACCGGTACCCACTTTTGGGGGCGCTGGATTATCGGAGAGCCCACACGAATGCGGAGCCTCATAGTAAAATAATAGTATGGCTCCGCATTCGCGTGGCCTTCGGCGTTCTTTCGAGGCTTCCGGCCCCTACAGGTGATCATCTCGCCTCGCTGCGTGGCTTCATTCGCGCCCATCCTTTCGGGACAGGCCTGCCACTTGCACGGCTCAACCGAACCGGACATGGCTGTCCGGGGGAGGCTTGATAGGAATGTTCGTCTTTCGACTTGCACTCCATGGCTTTCACCTCTTCCACCATCCCCGCACGTTACGGTTTTGATGAAAGCGCCGGCCCCCGCCTGCCCGCGAACGTCTCGCGAAACACTCCGGCGACGGAAGCGGGAGGATTGTAGGCATGGGTTGGAGGGGTGGGGATGATCGAGGGTGAAAAAATTCGGTTGTAGGTATGGTGTCGCGCGTTGCGGTATCAGGAAGCGAAGGTCATGAATGGCCCCTTTTGGGCCGGTAGCGGACCGACAGCTTATGGGATCGTGATCTTGAAAAGCGGCCGTACTGCAAACAATCTCGAATGGTCGCGATGACGTTCGTTTCTCTTCTTTAAAGCAGATATTACCTGTAGCGTCGGAGTCGACCGCCTTTGGCCGAGTCGAAGTCGCGGCCAGAGGGCATTTATTTGGCCGAGTAACCAAGTTGGCAAAGACATGCACGATATGGTTGAAATCGACGAAAATCGAAGATAAATATTTCGTGTCCGGGCGGAGTGGTGAAAACCACTGATTCACTACTGTGGGTCACTGTTACCAAGACTGGCATGCCTGAGCTTGAAGCTGCACTCCTTGGAGTGCTTAATCGTTATGAAATCTTTGCGTCCGGACACCTTCACCCATTCATGACGGGAATAAAATTGAGCAACGTTGACGACCGCATCTGGATTACCTCCCGTATCAGGATGATCGCTGAGCGAAAAGCCATTCGAAATCAAAATGTTAGTTATCTATCTGTTACATATTATTCCCTATTTACGGTAGTCCTATCAATATTCTCCAAGTTTTACGTGCAAACTTATCCTCTTCTTGAAGAGATTAATCTCTCGGCGTCGGTCATTGTGTTGGTCGCGTCCCTTGTCTCCGGAGGTTTTCGCTTTGAAAGCCGCGCGAATATATTCCGCGAGTGCTACCTAAAACTTCAAAAACTTGAGAGTGTAAGCATAAACCCGGACGAGAGGCTCAACGGGTATCTCGAAATCCTCGAGATATACCCGAATCATTCCGAAAAAGATTACTATGACCTTATTGTCAATCACACGTACTGGGAGGGAAAAGAACTTAATATCGGCGACAAGTCGCTCACTCCCACAAATTATATGTGGCTATCTTATATTTTTCGCCATACCTTCTATTACGTGTCTATCTCGTTTTTGTTCGTAGCACCATTGGTCTTTCTTGCGTGGCCTCTGATCCTTGGATGGGTGTGCAGGTGACCGCGCTCGGCATTTTCACCACCGAGTTCGCGCCACAGCGGCTAGCGGAAATCTTCAACGAACGTATTCTTCACTCTCACACCGTCGGGAAGGATGGGGCTCATCCCTCCGTCTTTGCCCAAACCCTCGATGAGGGAGTACAGCGAATTTCTGACAGGGCACTTGCTGGATCGTACAATTTCACGACATTTAAACAAAAGCTCGTCCTCAAAGGTCCCGACAAGCCACCACGGCAAATTTCTGTTGCAACAGTAAGAGATCGGGTCGCATTACGTGCGCTAACGAATGTTTTGATGTCTGTTTTTCCTGACTCCAGGATCCCACCTGCCCATTATATTATAGACGAAGTCGCTGATTTGATCGCGCCACTTGGAGATGATTACTCGTTCATTCAAATTGATATAAAAAACTTCTATCCCTCCGTGCGCCACGACGAGCTGCTTTGCCGATTAAGAACTCGTATTCGCCATAAGCCGCTCCTCAATCTAATCATGCAAGCGGTTAGCACTCCAACCTCAGCTAGCAAGGAAACACGACCTAACACGATTGGCATCCCGCAGGGCCTCAGCATCTCCAACGTGCTGTCGTCTATATATATGATAAAGTTCGATGAATTCGCCCGGTCGCGGTTTGCATATTTCCGATATGTCGACGACATTTTGATCATATGCCCCACGACACATGCCAAGCGGAACTTTCGTTTGATAAAAGGGCGGTTGGCGAAGATTGGGCTGGAGTGTCATCGCCTCGAAGACAAGACAAAGACTAAAATTGTCCCGCTCTCCCAAGGAGTTGATTATCTTGGCTTCCATCTCGCGCCCGAAGTCACGTCGGTGCGAGAAAGCTCATACCGGCGCATCATTGACAAGGTGATGACGGTGATGACCGGCGTGAAATACAATGCAAATCACGCCAAAATCCTCACTCGCCTAAATCTGAAAATCACCGGATGCATCTTTGATGGCCGAAGAATGGGTTGGATGTTCTTCTTTTCGATGACGGACGACTTAAAGCAGCTCCAGCGGCTGGACAGCTTTATTGCGAAAACATGGCGGCGGTTGGGGAGGGGTCAGTTTGGCTCTCCAAAGCGATTTGTTAAGGCGTACCACGAGATCAATTTTAACCTTACCTCAACTCGTTACATTCCCAGGTTTGACGAATATTCTACCGATCAGAAGATCGACCTGATCGCTACAATGAAGGTCATCGACCGCGCTGTAGTGGCAAACTGGGCTATCGAGCGGATTAATCGCAACTTTTTTCAGCTGATCAGAAAGGAAGTCGCGGAACTCGAAAAGGATATCACGCCGCTCAGTTGAAACGAGATGCGGTCATAAAGCATTCGTATGTGGCCCTTCGCAGTTGTTAACAACCAACGCTAACACTCTGCATTCCCGCTCGACACCCCGACCACATGGAGGTCGATCAGTCGCGACCAGGTGCCCGCCGCTTTCACACCACTGTGCTTCGAACTAGCCGTCGATACCAAACCCGAAATGGTCGTTGCCACGCTCCTAAGCGGATGGGCAGCTTAATACACGAACGAGTTGGACTGAATGGCTGAAATGGAGGTGTAAAGCCGCTATGAGCGCTTCACGGCTGCTGACTTCGCTTCTGCCGCCCATTTGTTGAAGCCAGCGCCTCCCTCACCACCACCCCACAAACAAAAACCCCCTCCCTTGCGGGGAGGGGGCGATATCTTGCCGATGCCGCCCAAAGGCAGCCCCGTCAGGCTTCAGATAAGCTTGGCAAGCGCGACCGACGTGTCGGCCATGCGGTTCGAGAAGCCCCATTCGTTGTCGTACCAGGACAGGATGCGGACAAAATTGCCTTCGAGCACCTTGGTCTGGTCGATCGCGAAGATCGAGGAATGGCTGTCGTGGTTGAAGTCGCGGGAAACGAGCGGTTCTTCGGTGTAGCCGAGGATGCCCTTCAGGGCGCCGTTGGACGCGGCCTTGATCGCTTCGTTGACTTCGGCAACCGAGGTCGTCTTCTTGGCGACGAACTTGAAGTCGACGACCGAGACGTTCGGGGTCGGCACGCGGATCGAGGTGCCGTCGAGCCTGCCCTTGAGGTGCGGAAGCACCAGGCCGACGGCCTTGGCGGCGCCGGTGGAGGTCGGGATCATCGAGAGGGCGGCTGCACGGGCGCGATAGAGGTCCTTGTGCATCGTGTCGAGCGTCGGCTGGTCGCCGGTGTAGGAATGGATCGTGGTCATGAAGCCGTGGTCGATGCCGACGGCATCATCGAGGACCTTGACGACCGGAACCAGGCAGTTGGTGGTGCAGGACGCGTTGGAGATGACCAGGTGTTCCCGGGTCAGCTGATCGTGGTTGACGCCGAAGACGACGGTGAGGTCAGCGCCATCGGCAGGCGCCGAGACGATGACGCGCTTGGCGCCGGCGGTCAGGTGCGCCGCGGCCTTGTCGCGGGCGGTGAAGATGCCCGTGCATTCGAGCGCGATATCGACGCCGAGTTCGCGGTGCGGCAGGGTCGCCGGGTCCTTGATCGCGGTCACCTTGATCGGCTTGCCGCCGCCGACGATGATCGTGTCACCGCTGACTTCGACGCTTGCCGGGAACTTGCCGTGGATCGAGTCGTAACGCAGCAGGTGGGCGTTGGTCTCGACCGGGCCCAGGTCGTTGATGGCGACGACCTCGATATCGGTGCGACCGGATTCGACGATCGCGCGCAGCACGTTGCGGCCGATGCGGCCGAAACCGTTGATGGCAACCTTGACAGTCATTTTACATACTCCCGCTTTTAGCTTGTCTTGGACATTTCAGTTGGATCAGGCGAGCTCTTTTTCGGCTGCGGCAACAACCGCTTCCGCGGTGATGCCGAAGTGCTTGAAGAGGTCCTTGGCAGGGCCCGAGGCCCCGAAGGACTTCATGCCGATGAAGGTACCCTTCGGGCCGATGAAGTGGTCCCAGCCTTCGCGCACGCCGGCTTCGACCGCAATCTTGACCGGCGAGTTGCCGACGACCGCGGTCTGGTAGGATTCCGGCTGGTCGAAGAAGAGTTCGACGCAGGGGACGGAAACGACGCGCGTCGCAATGCCCTTGTCGTCCAGCGTCGCCTGGGCTTTCAGCGCCAGCTCGACTTCCGAACCGGAGGCGAAGATCGTCACCTTGGCGTCGGCCGCGGAGACGAGTTCGTAGGCGCCCTGGGCGCAGAGGTTCTTCTCCTCATAGGTCTTGCGGGCCGGCGCCAGGTTCTGGCGGGTCAGCGCCAGGCCGGACGGGCGGTGCTTTTCCTTCAGCGCCAGCTGCCAGCATTCTGCCGTCTCGGTTTCGTCGGCCGGGCGGAAGATCAAGAGGTTCGGGATGGCGCGCAGGGCTGCGACCTGTTCGACCGGCTGATGGGTCGGGCCGTCTTCGCCGACGCCGATCGAATCATGCGTCCAGACGTGCACGACGCGGATGCCCATCAGGGCTGCGAGGCGGACGGACGGACGGCAATAATCCGAGAAGATCAGGAAGCCGCCGGAATAGGGGATCAGGCCGCCATGCAGCGAGATGCCGTTCATGGCGGCGGCCATGGCGTGTTCGCGGATGCCCCAGTGCATGTAGCGGCCGGAGAAATCGGTCGGGGTGATCGACTTCATCTGGCTGGTCTTGGTGTTGTTCGACGGCGTCAGGTCGGCCGAGCCGCCAAGCGTTTCGATGACCATGCCGTTGATGACTTCGAGCGCGTCCTCGGATGCCTTGCGGGTGGCAACCGTCGGGTTGTTCTCGGCGATCTTCTTCTTGAAGGCGTCGATGGCGCTGTCGAAATTGCCCGGCAGGTCGCCGGCGAAGCGGCGCACGAATTCTGCCTTCTTCTCGGCAGCGGTGGCGGCGAGGCGATCTTCCCAGTCTTTGCGCACCGTGGTCGAGCGCAGGCCGGCCAGGCGCCAGGCATCGAGAACGTCGGCCGGAACGGTGAAGGCTTCCGCTTCCCAGTTCAGCGCATGCCGAGCTGCGGCGATTTCCTCGGCGCCGAGCGGCGAACCGTGAACCTTGTGGGTGCCCTGCTTGTTGGGAGCGCCGAAGCCGATGATGGTTTTGGCTGCGATGAAGGTCGGGCGGTCGGACTTCTGGGCGGCTTCGATCGCAGCCGAAATCTGATCGACGTCATGGCCGTCGATCTCGATCGTGTTCCAGTGGGCGGACTTGAAGCGCATCACCTGGTCGGTCGAGTCCGACAGCGAGACGGCGCCATCGATGGTGATCGAATTGTTGTCCCAGAAGAGCACGAGCTTGTTGAGCTTCAGGTGGCCGGCAAGCGCGATGGCTTCCTGGCTGATGCCTTCCATCAGGCAGCCGTCGCCGCAGAGCGCGTAGGTGAAATGGTTCTGCAGGTCGGAGCCGAACTCCTCTTCCAGCTTGCGCTCGGCGATCGCCATGCCGACGGCATTGGCAATGCCTTGTCCGAGCGGGCCGGTGGTCGTTTCGATGCCCGATGCATGGCCGTATTCCGGGTGGCCGGCGGTCTTGGAGCCGAGCTGGCGGAACTGCTTGATGTCCTCCATCGTCATGTCCTCGTAACCGGTGAGGAACAACAGCGAATAAAGCAGCATCGAACCGTGGCCGGCGGACAGCACGAAACGGTCGCGGTCCGGCCAGAGCGAGTTCTTCGGATCGAATTTCAGGTAGCGGGTGAACAGAACCGTCGCGATGTCGGCAGCGCCCATGGGCAGGCCGGGATGGCCGGAATTGGCCTTCTCTACAGCATCCATGGCGAGGAATCGGATCGCGTTCGCCATCCGGTTATGTTTGTCGAGAGAGGTCATGGCTAATCCGCTTTTTACGGGTGTCGGTCACGGTCCGCGTTGGACCACTTGAAGAGTGGCCCAGGGACCACCTAAGAGCGGGTGATCCTTAGCAGGTGCAACGCGCAAGTCAACAAAAGCGCCATCGCGCCGAAGCCATCATGACGAACTTTCCCGCAGCTGCCGGAATTCTGTGCACCGTGTGGCGAGGGGCAGAAACATAGTTGACGATCCACAGTTAGGACATGTTTGAAGGGTCTCGATTGATTGACCGGCTTGCAGGCGGTGAATAGTCTTCCGGCCTTGTTGGAGAGGTCGATCGTATCGATTCGGCTCATTTCGTGTATCGACAGGAAGCTTCGCATGCCGTCGGAAAAGACGATCGACATGGTGATTTCGGAACTTAAGGCGGCGATCGGCGGTCTTGAGAGCGCCGTCGATGCGCGCATCGAGCGCCAGCGCGAGACCCAGGACGTGGAGGGCGAGGTCCGCCGGGTGCACGCGGACCGGGCGCGGCTCGCGCAGGAGCTCGACCAGTCGCAATTCCGCGCCAATCGACTGGAAGAAGTAAACCGGGAAGTCTCGAGGCGTCTCGTGACGGCGATGGAAACCATCCGCGCCGTGCTCGATCGCTGATGCGCCAGGATCAAAAGGGAATGCCATGGCCCAGGTAACGGTGATGATCGACGGCAAGGCCTATCGCATGGCCTGCGAGGAAGGACAGGAAAGCCACCTGACCGAACTTGCCGATCGATTCGACCGCTACGTAGGGCACCTCAAAAGCCAGTTCGGCGAGATCGGCGATCTGCGCATCACCGTGATGGCCGGCATCATGATCATGGACGAACTTTCGGAGATGACCCGCAAGCTCGGCCTGCTGGAGACCGAGGTCGCGGCACTCAAATCCAACCGCGACGGCGCGCTTGAAACCCAGCAGCGCAACGAGCAGCATGTGGTCTCAGCGCTCGGCGAGCTCGCCTCGCGGCTCGACGGGCTGACCGCCAAGCTCAACGGCCGCACGCCCGCTCCCGTGAACTGATCAAAGTCGATAATAAAGGCTTGCCGCCACTGGTGCGGACCGGCAATCACACATATATTGCCGATGCGATCTGCGCCTCACGACAGGAACCACAATCCCTGGGGCCATACTCGATCCAAAGGGAGCTGTCCCTGGCCAGGCCCGTGGGCTTGGACACACGGCGCCCACCTACGTTTGTAGGCACCCAGGATCGTAAACATCCATCGGTTGCCGCGGATCGCACTTCTCCCTTTTTGACCTGATTGTTTCCGGCTTCCGGCGACAGTGAAGTCGCAGCCGCATGCAAGGCAAAGACCGCCTGGCTTAAACACTCAGCTGCATTCCGGACTGCAGCCGAGAGGCGGGACTGCTGGTTGGGGGGTCTTTCCCGCGCGGCCATCCTTATTGAATATCCGCGATTCGCATATTGACCGGATGATCTATTCTCGCATCTGCTTGTAAAGTGCAGGACGAGCGAAATCGGGTCCGGACTGATCGGCTTGGCTGGCGATTGTTCATCCGGCGGCGACAACTGCGAATGCCGGGCCAGATCTATATTTAAGAATTCTCAAATTTATCCACCATATCGTGGACTTGGCGCCGCGTGGTCACGGTTTGGACGAGACTCTTAATCCTCTTTTCAATCGAGGTGGATCTTCTCGACGTGCACCAATCTATTCTTCGGCCTTCGCTTGACAACGGGGGCCGCGCCCCCAAGTTCTTGCCGTCCCGTTCACTCGCCGGCCGTATCGATGCCCTTTTTGAAATCCACCTTCGCCCGATCTTCGCTGTTGATGCTTCTGGTCGGGGGCGCCATCCTGTTGGCGATCGTGCTGTCCTCCTTCCTCCTGGCACGGACGACGCAGGTCTATTTTGAGGACGTGGTGAAGCTGCGCGAACTTCGAAGTGCTGCCGCGGACATGCAGCTTTTCCTCAGAGCAGCCGAATCCGGCCAGCGTGGTTTCGTCCTGACGCAGGATTCTGAATTCCTGATCCCCTATACGACCGCAAGCACGGTTATTCCGCGACTGCGCGAGCGACTGAAAAGGGCTGCCGGCAAACTGGACGCCGTGCATGTTCCATTTGCCGAACTCAACCCGCTGATCGACGACAAGCTCGCCGAGATGCAGTCGACGGTGGAGATGGTGCAGAAGGGGAATGCCATCGGGGCGATCGAGGTCATCCGGGGCGCCTATGGCCGGCAGTTGATGGAAGGCATCACGACAATCCTCGGCACGCTGCTCCGCGACACGGACGGGCGGATCGGGACCGGGGTCGACGACCTCAATGATTCGGCATCGGCGCTGCAATGGATCACCATCGGCGGCGGCCTGATGATCATCCTCGTCATCGGCGGCGCGATCCTGATCGTCGGCCAGCACGTCCGCGAACTGCAACGGGCGCGCTCCGAGGTCGAGGAGCTCAATGCCGGGCTTGAGGAGCGCGTCAACGAGCGTTCCGAGGATCTGATCCAGGCCAATCGCGAGATCCAGCGTTATGCCTATATCGTCTCGCACGACCTGCGTGCACCGCTGGTCAACATCATGGGTTTCACCAGCGAACTCGACGCGAGCCTCAAGTCGATCAGCACCTATGTGCTGGCCGACGGGACGCCGCTGTCTGAAACTGATGTGAACGATGCCCGTGTCGCGGTCGAGCAGGATCTGCCGGAGGCCATCGCGTTCATCCGCTCGTCCACCAAGAAGATGGACGGGCTGATCAACGCCATCCTGAAGATTTCCCGCGACGGGCGGCGCGAGCTGAAGCCGGAGAGGATCGATCTCGGGGAGCTTCTCGAAGCGACCGCCGCCAGCATCTACCATCAGGTCAGCGAAGCGGGCGGCGAGGTGAATATTTCGGTCGCCCAGGCGCGGGGCCTTATTACCGACCGATTTTCGCTGGAACAGATTTTCGGCAATCTCTTCGACAATGCGGTGAAATACAAACATCCGGATCGGCCGTTGAACCTGTCGGTCAAGGCCATGCCGCTTGGCCGCGCTGCGATGAGAATAGAGGTTGCAGACAATGGCCGGGGCATCGCCCAGGAGGATCACGAGAGGGTTTTCGAGCTTTTCCGCCGCTCGGGCGTTCAGGACCAGCAGGGCGAGGGTATCGGTCTTGCGCATGTGCGTTCACTAGTTAGAAATCTAGGCGGTGAGATTACCGTGACGTCCACATTGGGCGGCGGGACGACGTTCGTCATCCGGTTGCCCACGGATCTGTCCCACTATGTCAGGAGTAACGGCTCATGAAGGCTGCCGGTAAAGAAGTCACCATCGTGATGATCGAAGACGATGAAGGCCATGCGCGCCTGATCGAGAAGAACGTCCGCCGTGCTGGCGTCAACAACGAGATCGTTCCCTTTACGAACGGCAATGCAGCTCTCGACTTTATCCTCGGCGCGGATCGTTCCGGAGACCCAAATCAGGATCGCCATCTGCTGATCCTCCTCGACCTCAACTTGCCGGACATGTCGGGTGTTGACATCCTAGAGAAGGTGAAGTCCAACCCACACTCCAAGCGTTTGCCGGTGGTCATCCTGACGACCACGGACGATGAGCGGGAGATTCAGCGCTGCTACGATCTCGGCGCCAACGTCTACATCACCAAACCGGTGGACTACGACAGTTTTGCGCATGCCATCCGACAACTGGGGCTGTTCTTTGCCGTGATGCAGGTCCCCGGAAGATAACGAGACGTGATGCCGCAAACCATACTCTATGTCGATGATGATCTCGCGCTTGCCAGATTGGCAGAACGCCATTTCGCGCGGGCTGGTTATCAGGTGATCCACGCCGTTGATGCCGCATCGGCAATGGCGGCGGTGGAAAACGGCGGTATCGACGCGATCGTCCTCGACCATTACCTGAAGACCGGAACCGGGCTCGACATCCTTCACAAGCTGAAAGACCAGGACTCGGTCATTCCGGTGATCTACGTCACCGGTTCCAGCGACGCGACGATCGCCATCGATGCGCTGAAGAGCGGCGCATCCGACTATGTCATCAAGACGGTCGGTGAGGAGTTCTGGCCGCTGATGGAAAGCGCGATCGCGCAGGGCATCGCCAATGCCGAATTGCGGCAGGCCAAGGAAAAGGCCGAGCAGGAAATTCGCCTGGGCAAGGAACGCGCCGAGGTTCTGCTCGCCGAGGTTAATCACCGCGTGGCCAACAGCCTGGCGCTGGTCGCGGCACTCATCCGCCTGCAGGTATCCAGCAGCAAGAGCGACGATGTGAAGGCCGCTCTTTCCGAGACGCAGGCGCGCATCAGCGCGATCGCCGGCATGCATCGCAGCCTCTACACGTCCGACGACGTCCGGCATGTGGAGATGGACAAATATCTGGGCACGCTGGTGCGTGAGGTCCAGGGCTCCGTCAACGGCGATGGGGGACCGTCGATCCGCCTCGATGCCGAACCTTTGTCGCTGACCTCCGATCGCGCCGTCTCCGTCGGCATGATCGTCACGGAACTGCTCACCAACGCGCTGAAATATGCCTATCCGGCCGGCACCGAGGGCGAAGTGCGGGTGCTGCTCAAGCGTCAAGACGAGGGCAATGCGCTTCTCGCCGTCGAGGATGACGGGATCGGCTGGCGCGAGGGCGACGTGCCGAAGGGAACCGGGCTCGGCAGCCGCATCGTCAAATCCATGGCCGCGACGCTCGGGTCGACGATCCATTATGTGCCCTCTCTTTCCGGCACCCGCGCCGAACTGACGGTCAGCCTTCAGTAGTTGCGGCGACAGCGACCGGGTCACGGCTTCCGCGGTGCAAACCCTTCATTTTGTTCCAACCATTGCAATGCCCGCATGACGACCCTATGATTTACGCATGCGAGTGAAGGTGCATAGCTCCGAGAACCGGTCCCGGTTTTCCGAACTGTGCGTGAAGCATCGCCGACGAAGCGCTCCGGCGCGGTCGTATGGATGCGGGCCGCTCCCTGGGGCGGCACGTTCGTTTCGCGTGCAGGCATATTGTTCCAATTAAAGAGCTTCTCTTGTTAACCGAAATACTCATCGTCATCGCCCTCACCGTTTTGAACGGTGTCCTCGCGATGTCGGAACTTGCCGTCGTCTCCTCCCGCCCCGTGCGGTTGCGGATCATGGCCGAGCAAGGCAATCGCGGTGCCGCCACAGCCATGCGGCTTGCGGAAGATCCCGGCCGCTTCCTCTCCTCCGTCCAAATCGGCATCACGCTGGTCGGCGTGCTGTCCGGTGCATTCTCGGGCGCCACGCTCGGCGCGCGATTGACCACCTGGTTCGAGGCGCAGGGCATGGCGGACAATCTCGCCGACTGGCTGGGCGTCGGCACCGTCGTAGTCATCATCACTTATCTGTCGCTGATCGTCGGCGAACTGGTGCCGAAGCAGATCGCACTGCGCGCGCCGGAAGCGGTTGCCGCCCGTGTCGCGCCCGCCATGAAAATGCTGGCGACCGTTGGCGCGCCGATCGTCTGGTTCCTCGATATTTCCGGCCGAATCGTCCTCAGCCTGCTTGGCCAGAGGGGCGAGTCGGGCGACCGGGTCACCGACGAGGAAATCCGCACCGTGCTTGCCGAAGCCCAGAGCGCCGGCGTGATCGAGACGGAAGAATCCGCCATGATCTCAGGCGTCATGCGGCTTGCCGACCGCACCGCGCGCGGCCTGATGACGCCGCGGCGCGATGTCGAGGTCATCGATATCGAAGACAATTCGGATGAGATCCGCGAACAGCTGCGTGCCACGCAGCGTTCCCGGCTGCCGATCCGCAACGGCAGTTCCGACGAAATCCTCGGCACGCTGTTCGTCAAGGACGCTTACGACTTCATCGCCGGCGGCAAGATGCTGGATATCCGCGGCATTATGCGCGAAGCGCCCGTCGTCTCGGACCTCACCGGCGCGCTCGACGTCATCCAGGCGCTGCGCCGCGCGCCGGCCCATATGGTGCTCGTCTACGACGAATACGGCCATTTCGAAGGCATCATCACCTCGGGCGACATCCTCGAGGCGATCACCGGCGTGTTCCAGGAGGAAAACGACGAAGAACCTGCGATCGTATCGCGCGACGACGGTTCTTTCCTGATCGCCGGCTGGATGCCGGTCGACGAGTTCTCCGACCAGATGGGGTTTTCGCTCGGGGACGATCCGGGCTACGAGACTGTCGCGGGCTTCGTGCTCGACGAGATGAAACGCCTGCCGGAACTCGGCGAGAGTTTCACCAAGAACGGCTGGACCTTCGAGGTGATCGATCTCGACGGCCGCCGCATCGACAAGCTGCTGGTCAAGCGGTCGGACAAGGTATGACGGACGGCTTGAAGACCAAGGCGGAGCTTCGTGCCGCGCGGCTTGCCGCACGGGATGCCATTGCGCCGGTCGAGCGCATCGAGAAGAGCCTTGTCATTGCATCGCACGGGGCAGAGGCAATCCGCATCGAGCCCGGCGCGATCGTTTCGGGCTTCCTGCCGATCCGCTCGGAAGTCGACGTGCGGCCGCTGATGGCGCATCTCAGGGACCGCAGCGCGCGGCTCTGCGTGCCCGTCATCCTCGACAAGAAAACGATTATCTTTCGCGAACTGGTGCGCGGCGCCGATCTGGAGCCGGGCGTGTTCGGCACCTTCGGCCCGGGGCCGGACGCTGCCGAGCTCGAGCCGCAGGTGATGCTGGTTCCGCTTTCCGCGTTCGATGCCGGCGGGCACCGGATCGGCTATGGCGGCGGTTATTACGACCGGGCGATCCACCGCCTGCAGCAAAAAGGCCTGAACCCGAAGCTGATCGGGATTGCCTTTGACTGCCAGGAAGTGGCATCAGTTCCCTTTGAACCTCACGATATCAGACTAGACGCTATCCTGACGGAGAGCGGTTACCGGCCCTTCGAAGACATGGGCCGCGCACAGATTGGATAAGAATGCGCCTTTTGTTCCTGGGTGACATGGTGGGCAAGACCGGCCGCGTGGCGGTGTGGGAAAAGCTGCCCGGCCTCGTCGCCGACCTGAAGCTCGATTTCGTCATCGTCAACGGCGAGAATGCCGCCGGCGGCTTCGGCATTACCGAGGATATCTTTCTCGAGACGATCAATGCCGGCGCCGACGTGGTGACGACCGGCAACCATGTCTGGGACCAGAAGGAGGCGGTGAGCTTTGCCGGCCGCCACGAGCAATTCCTGCGGCCCGCCAATTACCCCGCCGGCACGCCGGGCAAGGGATCGGGCATCTTCTACGCCCGCAACGGCGCGCGCATTCTGGTCGCCAACATCATGGGCCGGGTATTCATGCATCCCGAGCTCGACGATCCCTTCAAGAGCGCCGAGGCGATCCTCGCCGCTGCTCCATTGAAGGAACAGGCGGACGCGATCATCTTCGATTTTCACGCGGAAGCGACCAGCGAGAAACAGTGCTTCGGGCATTTCGTCGACGGCCGCGCCAGCCTGGTGGTCGGCACCCATACGCATGTGCCGACAGCCGATTTCCAGATCCTCAACGGCGGCACCGGCTACATGTCGGACGCCGGCATGTGCGGCGATTACGATTCATCGCTCGGCATGGACAAGGAAGAACCGCTCAACCGCTTCATCTCGAAAATGCCGAAGGGCCGTTTCGAGGCGGCGACCGGGCCAGCGACGATCTGCGGCCTTGGCATCGAGATTTCCGATACGACAGGGCTTGCAGAAAAGATCGAGCCGCTCCGGATCGGGCCGCGGCTTGCGGAGACGATCCCGTCGTTCTGGCGGTAAAGCTTCGACGTCATCGGCGGCGGTTGCTGCGCTTTGTGCCGTCGTAGAAGCCGGGCGGTTTTTTCGCGACCCATTCGGTGAATTTGCGGATCTCGGGATGGTCGAGAAGAGCCTCGATCGTCGAGTATGACTTTTCGAGTTCCGCCTCGCTGAACAGGGCATGGATCTGCCGGTGGCAGATGCGGTGGAGAAATTGCGTCTGCCGCCCACCCCGGCTCTTGGGGACGAGATGATGCTCATCGCGCTGATCATCGGGGATCAGCCGATTGCACAAGGGGCATATTTCCGGTTCCGGCCGCTCGTACCACGAGACGACGTCTTGTTTGTGCTTTCTCATCATGGTTCACCGGCGCGGATCATCCACCTTTCGAATTCCGCGGCAGTCTTGACGCTATCGTCGAGCACCGCCTCGTAGACAAGCGCACTCGGGGCCGGCTTGCGATCCTTCGGCGTGTTGGCGGCGAATTCGGTCTTGATGACGAGGATGGTTTCCCGCACCTTGTCGGTCAAGCGGGGCAGCAGCGTCTTCAGATGTTTCAGGTCGGGCTGGCGGTCCGGCTGGTCGATGAACCAGATGTCGAGATTCCAGTCTTCGCCCGTCTGCGGCCGGTAGGTGAGGCCAAGATAGAGGCCGTCCGGGTAGTTTTGCGGGTCGATATTCCAGAGGCCGCTGTCGTTGCGGTAGCGCATGGCGCCGACGCGGTTGTCGAGCATCAGTTCGCCGGCGATCTCGGCGACGGTTCGGCGGGCGGCTGGGTCGAGCCTCTCGCAGACCACGGTGATGTCGATATCGCGGCGGACCATGAGGCCGAGTGCCGAGCTTCCGACCCGGACCGGATTTCCGGCCAGGCGCAAGGCATTCTCGAGGCCGAGGGCGCTGACAATCGCGTCGGCCTGAGCCTGCAGTTCGGCCTGCTTTTTCAAAATGCCGGACATGACCTTCTCCGCCTGGGTCCTCCCCACCAATGGAAGATTACGTCAGATATTAAGCTTTTGGCGTCAATAGCGGCCTTGATCGGGGCCTCGCGCTGACATGCTCTTTGACATTTGCGCTGCAAATAAGTAGGAACGGCGCAAGTTCGGCTGCGAGTGTTGCAGCCACAGCGCTTTGTGCGCGAAAATCCGAAAGACAGATTTAGATGACCGATTACAACGGCGCCGTCCCGGCGATCGCCAAGGCGTTGGCGAAACGGGGCTATGTAACGCTGACCCCCGTCCAGAAATCCATGCTCGACCCGGCTCTCATCCATTCCGATGCGCTGGTTTCGGCGCAGACCGGCTCGGGCAAGACCGTTGCCTTCGGGCTCGCGATCGCGCCGACTCTGCTCGGCGACGCGGAAAAATTCGGCCCGGCGCGGCAGCCTTTGGCGCTCGTCATCGCTCCGACCCGCGAACTGGCGATGCAGGTCACCCGCGAGCTGGAATGGCTTTACGAGATGACCGGCGCGGTCATCACCAGCTGCGTCGGCGGCATGGACATCCGCAGCGAACGGCGCGCGCTGGAGCGCGGCGCCCATATCGTCGTCGGTACGCCCGGTCGTCTCTGCGACCATATCCGCCGCAACGCGCTCGACATGTCGGCCCTCAAGGTGGCCGTGCTCGACGAGGCGGACGAGATGCTCGATCTCGGTTTCCGTGAGGATCTGGAATTCATCCTGGAATCGGCGCCCGACGATCGCCGCACTCTGATGTTCTCGGCAACTGTTCCGGCCGCGATCGCCAAGCTTGCCAAAAGCTACCAGCGCGACGCGGTGCGCATCGCGACCTCTGCCGAGGAAAAGCAGCATGTCGATATCGAATACCGCGCGCTCGCCGTTGCGTCGGCCGACCGCGAAAATGCGATCATCAACGTGCTTCGTTATTACGAGTCGACCAACGCGATCGTGTTCTGCTCGACCCGCGCCGCCGTCAACCATCTGACGGCGCGGTTCAACAACCGCAATTTCGCCGTCGTGGCCCTCTCCGGCGAGTTGACGCAGAACGAGCGGACCCATGCGCTGCAGGCGATGCGCGACGGCCGTGCCCGCGTCTGCATCGCGACCGACGTCGCCGCCCGCGGCATCGACCTGCCGGGTCTCGATCTCGTCATCCATGCCGACCTGCCGACCAACCCGGAAACGCTGCTCCATCGCAGCGGCCGCACCGGCCGCGCCGGACGCAAGGGCATCAGCGCCCTGATCGTGCCGGTCAATGCACGCCGCAAGGCCGAGCGCCTGCTTGGCGGCGCCGGCATTTCCGCCACCTGGGCACGCCCGCCGTCCGCCGAAGAGGTGATGCGGCGCGACGACGAGCGTCTGCTGGCCGATCCGATCTTTAGCGAAAATCCGCGCGAGGAAGAACAGGATCTCGTCGCCAAGCTGGTCGAGAGCCACGGCGCGGAAAAGCTGGCGGCCGCGTTCGTCAGCCTTTACCGCACCAAATATTCCGCCCCCGAGGATCTGATCGAGATCTCGGTGCAGCAGGATGCCCGCAAGCCGCGCGAGCGCGCCGGCGAGGGCGATTTCCCGATGACCCCGCGCCCGTCTCGCGACGAGTTCGGCCCCGCAGTGTGGTTCTCGCTGTCGGTCGGCCGCAAGCAGAATGCCGAGCCGCGCTGGCTGATCCCGATGCTCTGCCGCAACGGCAACGTCACCAAGCGGGAAATCGGCGCAATCAAGATGCAGCAGGACGAAACCTTCGTCGAGATCGCTGCCGACCACGCCGACGCCTTCATGCAGGCTGTCGGGAAGGACAAGGCGCTGGAGCGCGGCATCCGCGTTACCCGGCTGACCAGCGCGCCGGACCTCAGCCGTCCCGCGCCGGCCAAGCCTTACGTCAAGAAGTCCTACGACGATCGTCCGAAGGAGCCTCGTGGCGACGACTGGGCGAAGGGCAAGCCGAGGAAGAACACCTCCAACGCGGCTGGCCCTGGCGGCCCCAAGGCAGCCGAGGCACGCGACGGAAAGCCCTTCGCCAAGGATGCGAAGCCGTTCCGCAAGGACGCGCAGCCCTTCAAGAAAGACGACAAGCCTTTCAAGAAGAAGGACAAGCCGAAACTGGCCAACAGCAGCAATTTCGAGCGCCGGAAGTAAAGCTGGACGCTGCGCAAACCCTGTCTGAGGTGGTGCTGCGTCACGGACTGGAATGCTGAACGTTCAATGAGATCAGGGGGCGGCCCGAAGCCGCCCCTCTGTCGTTTCGGTGGGGTCGTCTCAGAGGGTCTCTTCGAACAGCGTCAGCAGGCGCTTGAAGTGACGTTCGGAACCGTCCTTGTCGTAGATGCTGTGGTCTGGCACCGTCCAGCCATGCGCCATGCCGACATAATTCTCGATCGTGTGGTCGACGCCGCCGGTGCGAAATGCTTCGGCGAGCCGAGCCGACTGCTCCGGCGGAAAGCTGTTGTCGACGCCGGCGACGCCGACATAAACGCGTGCCTTGATCCGGTCTGCCAGCCTGTGCGGGCTGTCTTCGGCGTCGCTTGCGAGATTGCCGCCATGGAAGCTGGTGGCTGCCTTGATGCGTTCCGGATAGTAGGCCGCGGCGGTGATCGCCCGGCCGCCGCCCATGCAGTAACCCACGGCGCCGATCGCGCCGGTGGCGCCTTCGGAGGTCAACGCTTCGATGAAGGCTTCTCCATCCTCGGCGGTGAGCGTCTGGGGCGTGGCGCGCATCAGGGCCATCAGCTGCGCCCTGGTGGCTTCTTCGCTGAAGGCCGTCTTCGCATCGAACGGGCCGTAGGCGCCCGAGCGATAGAATAGGTCCGGAATGAGCACGGTATAACCGGCATCGGCGATGCGCTGGCCCATCCAGCAGAGCGCTTCGCGCGGGCCGAAGGCATCCATGTAGAGGATGACGCCCTTGTCGGTTGCAGCACCGTCTGCAGGCTTGATGACGGCGGCTTTGGCCGTGCCGTCCTTCGTCTTGATCTCAATCTCGTGCTTCATGAAATATATCCTCTTGCACTTCCGATGCGGAATGGCGGTGAGACCGGCGCGCGCCGCCATACCTTTCAATAGTCAATTCCATGACCTCGACCAATGACAGAATTGTGAGGCGGCCTTAGACACTTCCCGCTGGACCGGTGTTTCGCATTGCCGCATGTTTTCGCCGGGAATGAGCATGAACGCAGTTCTTTGGGATCAGCATGATGCTACGGGCTCTAGCACTCGGTCTTTCCGGTCTGCTTCTCTCCGCCTTCGCCGCGTTCGCCCAGGACGGCCTGCCTGTCAGCCAGTGCCAGGCGATCGCCCAGAAGCTGCCCGGTGTCACCTTTGCGAGCTTCAACCCGTCCGGCTTGCAGTTCGCCCAGGCAAAAAAGAATTTGGCGCTGGCCGACAGGGAAGAGGTGAAGATCACCTTTGTCGGCCATTCCACCTATTTCATCGAAACCCCTGAAGGGGTCGGCATCGCCACCGACTATAGCGGCGCCTATCGCCCCTCGCGGCTGCCGGACGTGGCAACGATGAACAAGGCGCATTCCACCCATTTTACGCTGAGCCCCGATCCCGGGATCAAACATGTGCTGCACGGCTGGAGCGATGTGCCGGGGGAAAAGGTGCAACACCGTCTGATTGTGGGGGATGTCTACATCCGCAATGTCATGTCGGATATCCGCAACTGGGGCGGCGGCATCGAGGAAAACGGCAATTCGATCTTCATCTTCGAGGTCGCGGGCCTCTGCATCGGCCATCTCGGCCACCTGCATTTCGAGCTGAACGAGGCCCAGTATACCGAGATCGGCCGCCTCGATATCCTGATGGTTCCGGTCGACGGCGGCCTGACGATGGGCGCGGACAGCATGAGCCGGGTGGTGCAGCGGCTGCGGTCTTCGCTCATCCTGCCGATGCACCGCTGGGGGCCGCCGCTCGACAATTTCATCGCCATGTTCGACGCCAAGTTCGACATCGCCTATGCCAAGGATAAGACGATCCGGGTGTCGATGCGCAGCCTGCCGAAAAAGCCGACGATACTGGTGCCACAGGGGCTCTGATCAGCCCAGCGGCCTTATTCTCGTTCAGTGGAACTGCGGGAAGGCGAGGTGCTGCTTGACGCCGACATCCGGCATCTTCTCGTCCTTCAGATTGGCCTTGGCGATTTCCCAGCCGAATTTCAGCGTACTGTCGGTGGAGGCCCAGATTTCCGCGTCGTCGACCTTGAAGGCGAGCAGGGTCAGTAGCGGGTCTTCCTTGCCGCGCTCGTACCAGGCCGAGGTCACGGCGCTCCAGTATTCGTCGATCTTGGCGCGGTCGTTACGGATCTCCAGCGTGCCGGAAAGGCAGGCGTGGTAGTCGTGGTTCTTGCCGACGACGCAGAAATGCGCGCGGCTGCCGGCGCGGATGGCGCGTACAAGATCCGTATCACTCTTGGTGAAGAACCAGATCGTGCTCGATTTCGGATCGGCATTCGGCGCCATCGGCTGGAAGTGCATATGCGAGCCCTCGATGCCGAGCATGCCGGCATGGATGTTGTTGATCTCGTCCCAGAGCTGGCGTTCGGGCGCTTCACGGGCTTCGGTAAGGCTTGCCATCGATTGTCTCCTTGTTGTTCATCTGCGTGAACAAACAGCAAGGCTTTGGCTTTGTTCCTGCTTGTTTCGGCGAGGCGGCATCAGAAAAGCCTCGTCTTACCCAGGAAATGCCCTTGAATGGCTCCGGCTTCGAAATTATAAGGCGCCATTCCAGAACAAGTTAAAGTGTCAGGGGTGCCATGGCTGGCCATTCACAGTTCAAAAACATCATGCACCGCAAGGGCAAGCAGGATTCGATCCGGTCGAAGATGTTTTCCAAGCTTGCGCGCGAAATCACCGTTGCCGCCAAGACGGGTCTGCCTGATCCGACCATGAACGCGGCGCTTCGCCTGGCGATCCAGAACGCCAAGGCGCAGTCGATGCCCAAGGACAATATCGACCGGGCGATCAAGAAGGCTGCCGGTTCCGACGGAGAGAACTACGATTCCGTCCGTTACGAAGGTTACGGCCCGGGCGGCACCGCCGTCATCGTCGAGGCGCTGACCGACAACCGCAACCGCACGGCCTCCAACGTCCGCTCGACCTTCACCAAGGCTGGCGGTGTACTCGGTGAAACCGGCTCGGTTTCCTTCTCCTTCGACCATGTCGGCGAAATCACCTACAAGGCGAGCGTCGGCGATGCGGACAAGGTGATGGAAGCGGCGATCGAGGCTGGTGCCGACGACGTGACCACCGACGAGGACGGCCACACGATCATCTGCGCGTTCGAAAGCCTCGGCGAAGTGTCCAAGGCGCTCGAAGCGACGCTCGGCGAGGCCCAGACCGTCAAGGTGATCTGGCGGCCGCAGAACACGATCGAGGTGGATGAGGAGAAAGCACAGTCGCTGCTGAAGCTCATCGACAACCTGGAAGACGACGACGACGTGCAGAGCGTCTATTCGAACTTCGAAGTCTCCGAAGAAGTCATGGCCAAGCTTTCGGCCTGAATTTAGAGCCGATCTCGATACAAAAACGGCACCCGATCGGGGTGCCGTTTGCATTTCAGGGCTCACGCTCAGAAGATCTGGCGCAGGGCCACGTAGAGTACGAACGCGATAGCGATCGAGGCCGGCAGCGTCAGCACCCAGGCGAGCAACATGTTGCGCACCGTCGACCACTGCAGTCCCGACCCGTTCGCCGCCATGGTGCCCGCCACGCCCGACGAGAGCACATGGGTGGTGGAGACCGGCAGGCCGAGATGGTCGGCAGCACCAATCGTCACCATCGCGACGACTTCCGCCGAAGCACCCTGGCCATAGGTCAGGTGGGTCTTGCCGATCTTCTCGCCGACCGTTACGACGATGCGTTTCCAGCCGACCATGGTGCCGAGGCCAAGCGCCAGCGCGACGGCGACCTTGACCCAGAGCGGGATGAACTTCGTGGCGTTGTCGACGGCCTGATGGTAGGCCTTGACGGCGTCGAGATCAGCGCCTTGCATCGGCAGCAGCTTGTTCTTACCGATCAGCTTCAGCGCCTCGCCGATCAGATAGACGTCGTTGCGGATGTTGCCGACCAGCGAGGTCGGAACCGCTTCGAGCGTCGGGAATTTCGAGATCTGCTCGCTTGAGGCGTGGATGAACCGCTGTAGCGCCAGCGTCGTCGTGTCGTTCCAGGTCTTGTTCTTGACCGCATTGGCGACTTCCGCCCGGGCGTTGGTTACCGTGACCCCCGGCTTGACGTATTTCTGCAGCGCCGTCTCGACATTCGTCGAGGCCTGTTCGTAGGCATGCAGGTATTGCGCATCGGGGGTGCGGTTGAGCGCAAAGGCGGTCGGTACAAGGCCGATCAGGATGAGCATGATCAGGCCCATGCCTTTCTGGCCGTCGTTGGAGCCGTGCGCGAAGCTGACGCCGGTGCAGGTGAAGATCAGCAGGCTGCGGATCCACAAGGGTGGCGGCTTGTTGCCCTTCGGCTCTTCGTAAAGCGCCTTGTTGCGGACGAGCACCTTCATGACGAGAAGGAGGATCGCCGCAAGCCCGAACCCGATCAGGGGAGAGATCAGCAGCGACAGGCCGATATTGCTCGCCTGCGACCAGTCGACGCCGCTGGTGGCGGTGCCCTGCGGCGCCAGGAACTGGTTCGCCAGGCCGACGCCGATGATTGAGCCGATCAGCGTATGCGAGCTGGAGGAGGGCAGGCCGAGATACCAGGTGCCGAGGTTCCAGATGATGGCGGCGACGAGGAGCGCGAAGACCATCGCGAGGCCAGAGCCGGAACCGACCTGCAGGATCAGTTCCACCGGCAGCAGCGCCAGGATCCCGAAGGCGACCGCGCCACTTGAGAGCAGCACGCCAAGGAAATTGAAGAAGCCCGACCAGACGACTGCCAGTTCCGCCGGCATGGAGCGGGTGTAGATGACGGTTGCCACGGCATTGGCGGTATCGTGGAAGCCGTTGACGAACTCGAAGCCGAGCGCGATCAAAAGCGCAAGGCCGAGCAGCGCCCAAGGAACCGAACTGGCGACCGAAAGGTCGTTCGCCAGCGCGTACCCGACATAACCCAGGCCGCCGATCAGCACGACGCCGAACAGGGGAATGAACCATTTTCCGAGTGAACTCGGGTTTTCCAGAGGGTGGTAGGACGCAGAAACACTGGGTTTGGAAGCGATGGCGTCTGTCACGTTTCGGTACTCCGCGTTTGCCAGGATTAACAAAAGCTAACTCTGGTCGGTGAACCTCTTGTGACGCCCGCTTCCTAGGCGGGGATGGGCTGCTTCTCCATCATCGGCAACGTCGCGAACAACTCGACCGAGCGCAGTCGTGCGTCGACATCGTGGATCGGCATCGAGATGATCAGTTCGTCGGCGCCGGTTTCCCGCAGGAAATCCCTCAGCTTTGCCTCGACCGTCGCAACCGAGCCGACCGCCGCGTAACGCAGCGTGTGCTCGACGTTCATCTTTTCCATCGGCGTCCAGAAACCTTCCATGCTATCGAGCGGTTTCGGGAAGCGGGTGCGGACGTTCTTGCGCAGGTTGACGAACTGCTGCTGCGACGAGGTGAAGGCGCGCTCCGCTTCGGCATCCGTTTCCGCCGCGACGCCCATGACGCCGACCATCATGTAGGGTTTATCGAGTTGGAGCGACGGCTTAAAACGGTCGCGGTAGATCGAGATCGCTTCCATCAGCATGTCGGGCGCAAAATGCGAGGCAAACGCATAGGGCAGGCCGAGGGCGGCTGCGAGATGGGCACTGTAAATGCTCGATCCGAGCAGCCAGATCGGCACGTGCGCATCCATGCCCGGCACGGCAAGCAGGCCCTGGTCCTTTTCCGGCGTACCGAGCAGGCGCTGCAGCTCGAGGATGTCATGCGGGAAACTTTCGGCGCCGGCATCGAGATTGCGGCGGAGCGCGCTTGCGGTGCGCATGTCGGTTCCCGGCGCCCGGCCGAGACCGAGATCGACGCGGCCGGGCAACAGCGCTTCCAGCGTGCCGAACTGTTCGGCGATGACCAGCGGCGAATGATTGGGCAGCATGATGCCGCCGGAGCCGACGCGGATGGTCTTGGTGGCAGCGCCCACATGGCCGATGACAATCGCGGTTGCGGCGCTGGCAATGCCCGGCATGCCGTGATGTTCGGCGAGCCAGACCCGTTTGTAACCCTGCTCCTCGGCCTTGATTGCCAGGCGGCGGGACTGGTCGAGCGCATCGCTTACGGAATAACCTTCACCGACGGGTGAAAGATCGAGAATGGAAAAGGGGATCATCGGCACGTCCTGGAGGCGGAATAACTGACAGAGTGTTCCACTTATCTAGGCAGGCACGTCCAGAAATACGACCCCGAGGTCGACAGAAAAGCGCCGCTCGAAAGAGTCGTGACCGACGCCCCCTCCGACATCACGATTTGACCAGCCGCAGGTGCGAACCGGGTTTTGCGGGTTTGAGGCTTTCCGGCACCGTCACTCCTCCCGCGTTGAGGATGGTGACGGGCGTGAAACGTCCCGCATGGTGGTCGATCGTACCGATCTCGTGGTTCATGCGGCCGAGCTTCGCCGTCAACGCATCGAGCGCCCCGATCTGGTCTCGGCTCGCCTTGGCAAGCGTCGTCATCGTGGTCCTGACGGCTGCGATCGCTTCGATCTCCTTGCCAGAGCTTGCCGCAAGCGCCGCCACGTGGCGATCAACGGCGTCCGCATAGATCGTGATCGCATCCAGCTCTCCACCGGCCTTCTCGACGGACTTGCCGCCGAGTTCGGCCGCTTCCGCCGACCTGCGTGACAGGCCGGAGATGTCCTTGGCGGCCTCTGCGGCGCGCTCTGCAAGTCCGCGGATTTCCTCGGCCACGGTCTTGAAATCGACCTCGGCCTCCCCCGAATGAGCCGCTTCGACGCCGGCATTGAGAGCGAGCATATTGGCCTGGAAGGCGATCTCCCGGATGTTGGCTGCGGCGGGCTCGATCTTGAGCGATGCCTTGCGGATTGCTTCCATCGCCACCGTTGCCGCTTGCATCATCTCCTTCGGCGGGCGCAGGTCGAGCCGGGCATTGTGGGCGATGTCGGCCGCGTGCTGTGCCTGCAGCTTTCTCGCCTTGAGCGTTTCGGCAAGCGAACCGACATCCGCGGCGGTCTTGGCGATGGCTGCCGTCAGGCGGCCACCGGCCTCGGCCGTTGCCGCCATGTCGGCGCAGGCCTCGGCACAGTCCTTATGAAGGTCGCGGGCGCCGCTGCCGATCATTCCGAGCACGTCTTCCAGGATTGTCAGGGCGTGGTTGAAATCGGCGCGCAAGCCCTCGTATCTGTCGGGGAACGGCATATCGATCCGGACGGTAAGATCGCCGACCGCCAGGCGCCGCAGGCCGCCGTCGAGCGCTTCCACCACGGTCTTCAGATCGTGTGCCTCGTCTCCGGCGGCCTCGAGGTCGCGCATGCGGGTTTCAGCCGCAGCCGTCTCCTGCCGCTCGCGCTCTTCTTCGTCTTCGACAAGGCGGGTGAGATGGTCGCGGCAGAGCCGCTCCAGCGCCCGTGAGATGGATCCGATTTCATCTGTGCGGGCCAGATGCTCGCGCGGCACCGCCGTCTTGCCGGCGGCGATCTCCGAGACGGTTCCCGCGATTGTCCGCAACGGATTGATGAGCGCGCCGGCAAGCGAGATGGTGACGAGGGTCAGCGTTATCAGCGACGCGGCGATGCCCAGCATTTCGAAAGGCGTCAGTCCGTCGGCGACATAAAAGAGGAGCCCGGCGAGAATCCCATTCTGCGTCAGCACAAGCCCGATCACCTTGACGGAAAGGGAATGATATTTGCCTATCATGGCTGCCTCCTCACATTGCGTTCAAGCCGCGATTTGCAACGCGCGAGGCGCCGGGGCGTTGCCGACCGGCGACCCGAAAGGGAGCAAACCTTCCCGATATGGTTACCCGTAGGTTAACGGCGCAGCGTTCGCGTTTTCGGTTTGTTCACATTATCGTGGCACTGGTTGGGGCATCAGGATAGGGTATGGGCATGACAGGCACGATTCGCATCATCGGCATCGATCCGGGGCTTCGACGCACCGGCTGGGGCATTATCGAGACGCTCGGCAACAGCCTGAAATTCGTCGCCTCGGGCACCGTGACCTCCGACGGCGACCTGGATCTCGCCTCCCGTCTCTGCCAATTGCACGACGGATTGGCGGAAGTGGTGCATGCCTACCAGCCGCACGAGGCGGCCGTGGAGCAGACCTTCGTCAACAAGGATGCGGTCGCAACGCTGAAGCTCGGCCAGGCGAGGGGCGTCGTCATGCTGGTGCCGGCACGGGCCGGGCTGCCGGTCGCCGAATATGCGCCGAACGCCGTCAAGAAATCGGTCATCGGCGTCGGCCACGGCGAAAAGCAGCAGATCCACATGATGTTGAAGATCCTGATGCCGAAGGCGGAGTTCAAAGGCAACGACGCTGCCGACGCGCTGGCGATTGCCATCTGCCACGCCCATAACCGCGGTGGCCAGCGCATGCGCGCCGCACTCGCCGGCTAGTTTGTTCTTGACTTGTTCTGGTTTGGCCGATAAGTAATACCTCAGAGGTATTACCATGCGCGTCACCGAAAAAGGCCAGGTTACGATCCCCAAGGAAATCCGCGACCGATTGAAGATCGGACCGGGATCGGAGGTGGATTTTGTCGTGTCTGATGACGGCGTGAGGCTTGTCAGGCTCGACGACAGCAGGCAGGACTACAAGAGCTTCGAAGAATGGGCGGACAGCGTCAAAGGCACCTGGGATCTCGGCGGCATGACGACCGATGAGTACATCGACTGGCTTCGGGGACCGCGCGATGACCTCGACCGTCGTTGATACGAATGTGCTGATCGATATGCTTGGGCCTGCCACTCCGGCGCGGAACTGGTCGCTCGGTGCATTGAAACGATGCGCGGAAGAGGGCGAACTTATCCTCAACCCGGTCATCTGGTCAGAACTGTCGGCATCGYCGCTGAGTGAGCTCGAGATCACCCTAGCATTCGGCTGGCTCGGTATGAAGCGCGAGACCCTGTCTTATGATGCGGCGTTCCAGGCGGGCAAGGCGCATTTTTCCTACCGCAGGTCCGGCGGACTTCGCGAACGAACCCTGCCGGATTTCCTGATCGGCGCCCATGCCGTGGTCCGTTCCCATCGTCTCCTGACCCGTGATGCAGCCCGTTACCGCGCCTATTTCCCTTCGCTCGACATCATCTCCCCCGAAACCCATCCCTGACGGACATCTTTCATGATCGGCAAGCTCAAAGGCACTATCGACGAGATCGGCGACGACTATGTGCTCGTCGACGTTCATGGCGTCTGTTACGAGGTCTTCTGCTCGTCGCGGGTGCTGTCGAAGATGGGTTCGGTCGGCGAAGCGGTGGTGTTGTTCATCGAGACCTATGTCCGTGAGGATCAGTTCAAGCTTTTCGGCTTCCTGAGCGCGCTGGAGCGGGAATGGTTCAACCTGCTGCAGAGCGTGCAAGGCGTCGGCGCCAAGGTGGCGCTCGCGGTGCTCTCGACCCTGACGCCGTCTGAGCTCGCCAACGCCATTGCCCTTCAGGACAAGACGACGGTTTCGCGTGCGCCCGGCGTCGGGCCGAAGGTCGCGGTGCGTATCGTCACCGAACTCAAGAACAAGGCGCCCGCTTTTGCCGGCGAGGCTTCGGGCAATATCGGCCTCAAGCAGGAGCTCGGCGAGGGGGTTGCCGCAGCGCCGGTCGCCGATGCGGTCTCGGCGCTCACCAATCTCGGTTATTCGCGCGACCAGGCCGCGAATGCGGTTGCAGCAGCGCTCAAGAACGGTGGAGAGGGGGGCGATAGCGCCAGACTTATCCGGCTGGGGCTGAAGGAACTGGCTCGGTGATTCCTTGCTTTTTCCAGAATCCTTACTAAGATAAAAATGTAAGGAATGGAGGTGCTCATGGGCTACGGCGCAAAATTGACCTCTAAAGGTCAGACGACAATTCCAATCGAAATCAGGAAATATCTCAATCTTAGTCCCGGTGATCAAATGGACTTCATCATTGAAAATGGTGAGGTCAAATTAAGGGCCAAGACGCGGAGCGTCATGGAGTTTGCGGGTATTCTCGGCCATGCTCCCAACGGCGTCCACTTGACCGTCGAAGAAATGAGCGACGCCGCGGCGCAAGCGGCGGCAGATGATGATCGGAGGATCATGCGTGATTGGCATCGATACGAACGTACTCCTCCGGTTTCTGATGACGGACGACCCGAAACAGTACGAAAGCGCAGTTGAGTTCTTTCGTTCAAGATCGGCAGAAAATCCGGCTTATATCTCGCTCTTCGTTTTCGCCGAAGCATGTTGGGTCATGCGGAAAAGTTACGGCTATAAGAACCAAGAGATTGCGTCCGTGTTTCGAGGACTATTGGAAAGCCGAGAGCTCGTCTTTGAGGATTCGGATTTCATAGAGACCATGTTTTTGGCCGATGGCTTCGGCAAGTTCGACGTCGCAGACTATTTGATCGCTGAGCTCGCAAAAAGAATTGGCTGTTCAAAAACGGTGACTTTCGACAAAACTGCTGCACGATATGTACCCGGAATGGAACTTCTCGCATGAGTGAACCCGCCCGCCTGATAACGCCGGAAAAGCGGGGCGAAGACCTGGATATGACGCTGCGCCCGCAGTCGCTGGACGAGTTCACCGGCCAGGCGGAGGCGCGAGCCAACCTCAAGGTCTTCATCGAGGCGGCGAAGAACCGTGGCGAAGCGCTGGATCACGTGCTGTTCGTTGGTCCGCCGGGGCTTGGCAAGACGACGCTGGCGCAGATCATGGCCAAGGAACTCGGCGTCAATTTCCGCTCGACATCCGGCCCGGTCATCGCCAAGGCTGGCGATCTTGCGGCCCTGCTCACCAATCTCGAAGAGCGGGACGTGCTCTTTATCGACGAAATCCACCGGCTTAACCCGGCAGTCGAGGAAATCCTCTATCCGGCGATGGAGGATTTCCAGCTCGACCTGATCATCGGTGAAGGTCCGTCGGCGCGATCGGTGAAGATCGACCTTTCGAAGTTCACGCTGGTTGCCGCCACCACCCGGGCCGGTCTGCTCACCACGCCGCTGCGCGACCGGTTCGGCATTCCCATCCGGTTGTCCTTCTATACGGTCGATGAGCTGGAATTGATCGTCCGGCGCGGTGCGCGGCTGATGAGCCTTTCGATGACCGATGCAGGCGCCCGCGAGATCGCAAGGCGGGCCCGTGGAACGCCGCGCATCGCCGGGCGGCTGTTGCGCCGGGTGCGCGATTTCGCCGAAGTGGCGAGAGCCGAAGCGGTGACGAAGGAGATCGCCGACGAGGCTCTGACCCGGCTGCTGGTCGACAATATGGGTCTCGACCAGCTCGATAAGCGGTATCTCAACATGATCGCCGTCAATTTCGGTGGCGGGCCGGTCGGCATCGAGACGATCGCCGCCGGCCTGTCGGAACCACGCGATGCGATCGAGGACATCATCGAACCCTACATGATCCAGCAGGGTTTCATCCAGCGCACGCCGCGGGGCCGCGTTTTGACCGCAAATGCGTGGAAACATCTCGGACTCCAGCCGCCCAAGGATCTCGAGGCGGCGCAGTTCCGGATGTTCACCGAGGATGATTGATTGATTTCCCGCCGCGGGTTCCTGACGTCTTTTACGGGCGGTGTTGCGGCGTTTCTGGCGCTGGCCGGCTATGCGGTGGCCGAGCCGCTGGTGCGGCTAAGGGTCGCCCGGAATGCGCTGACGCCGCCCGGCTGGACGCCGGGGCTGAAGCTTCGGATCGTCGCGCTTGCGGATTTCCATGCCTGCAAGCCCTGGATGCCCGTCGAGAGGATCGCCTCGATCTGCGAAGCCGCCAATGCGCTTGAACCGGACGTCATTCTGCTGCTCGGCGATTATGTTTCCGGCATGCGCTTCATCACCGATCATGTGCCGCCGGATGCCTGGGCCGGCGCGCTTTCGAGCCTGAAGGCGCCGCTCGGTACCCATGCTATCCTCGGTAATCACGACTGGTGGCAGGACAGCGAGGTTCAGGCGAGCGGCGAGGGCATCCCGTTTGGCCGCAAGGCGCTGGAAGCAGCGGGCATTCCCGTCTACAGCAATCGGGCGGCGCGGTTCGAGAAGGATGGCCGGCCTTTTTGGCTGGCCGGCATCGAAGACCAGATCGCCCTTCTTCCGGACGAAAAAACCCGCCATTGGACGCGCGGCAAGGATGACCTTCCGGCCACATTGGCGCAGATAACGGATGATGCCCCGGTCATCCTGATGGCGCATGAGCCGGACATCTTTCCAACCGTACCGGATCGCATATCGCTCACCCTCTCCGGTCACATGCATGGCGGGCAGGTGCGGCTGTTCGGTTGGGCCCCGATCGTTCCTTCCCGCTACGGCAGTCGTTATCTCTACGGGCATGTGCAGGAAAGCGGCCGCAATATCATCATATCGGGCGGACTCGGCTGTTCCGGCCTGCCCGTCCGCTTCGGCGCGCCGCCCGAAATCAACGTGATCGATCTGGGATAATCACATGGCAGGCCGCACTCGCATCCGCATCAAGACGAAGAGCAAGCGCATTTTCCAGATGCGGATCGCCGGGCTCGGGTTCCGGGACGGTCATGTGCTGGTGCACCGCGCCGTGGACGAGGCATTCTGGACGTTTCCCGGTGGGCGGGCGGAGATCGGCGAGACCTCGGAAGAGACGCTGAGACGCGAGATGGTCGAGGAGATCGGCGTCGAGGTGACGATCGGGCGGCTGCTCTGGTCGGTCGAGAATTTCTTCCACTACGAAGACCGCGACTGGCACGAGCTCGGTTATTATTACCTGATGGATATCCCGGAGACGTTTCCGTTTCATCCGACGGACATCGTCCATCGGATCAAGGACGAACACGATCTGGAATTCAAATGGGTACCGGCGACAACCGAGGCTCTCCGGGCACTCGACATCCCGCCTTACTTCATCGCCGAGGAGATCGAGAACCTACCGGTCAGTCCGCGCCATCTCGTCTGGCGCGACGGCGATCTGGATCTGAAATCCTAGTTCGCCTTTTGGGCATTCCAGCGGGTTTGAAAGGCCGCGGCCGTGGATCGTCGGCTGTCGTGCCAACTGACGCCTGAGCCGCCCTGGCGTGCCGGCTGGAACATCTGCGCATTGCTTTCCGTTTCTCCTGCGAAAGGAGAACGTCATGCGGAAGATCGAGATCGGAAACAAGGTCGGACGGACCTGGGGGCGAGCCGAGGCCAAGGGCAAGACGATCAAGCGCAAGGCGGATGCCGATGAGCCCGCGTTCCTCATCCGCGTTCTCCAGAGTCAGTCCGAGCTGAGGAAGACCCATGGATAGCGAAATCCCGGATCACATCCCGCCCGCCGAGGTGGCGCAGGCCGCCGAAAAAGGCTTGAAGCTCCGCTCCCAGTACCGCCGCGGCGGCACGATGGTTGGGGTAGCGCGAGCCCGCGACCTCAAGAACCGCAAATCGATCTCGGAAAAGACGGTGCGGCGGATGGTGAGCTACTTCTCCCGCCACAAGGCGGACAAGCGGGCCGAGAATTTCGGCGACGACGACAATCCGTCCACCGGCTACATCGCCTGGCTGCTCTGGGGCGGCGATGCGGGCCAAAAATGGGCCGAGGAGCATAAGAAGGCGATCGAAAAGGCAAAGAACGACGCAAAGATGCGGCGCTTCACGCAGTCGCATTGAGAGTGGCTGCAAGATCCGCGATCGTCTGCCGCAGGAGCGGCGCGCCGCCCGGCTGCCAGCCGAGTGCCCTCAGTTTGTCCGTCGACATGACGTTGACGATGCCGCGATCTGCCGGGGGCGGCAGGTTGTGATGAGATACCGGCAGATGGCTGAGGATTTCAGGCGTATCGGTCAGAACGTCCGATGCGTTAAAGGCGTGGCCGGCGATCTTACCGGTCTCTGTTTCCAGCATGAGGCGAACGGCGGCGGCGACATCGCTGCCGTGGATCTCCGTTCCCGCACGCGACGGAACTGGCCGGCCGGCCAGGTAATCCGCAAAGAGCGCGTCCCATTTGTTGGGGCGCAGATTGCCGTAGACGCCGGTGAGCCGGAGAGACGAGGTGGCAAAACCGGGGGCCGAAAGTTCTGCCAGTGCTCCCTCGGTCCAGAGTTTGATCTCGCCATAGAGGCTGCCGGGCTTCAAAGCGAGATCTTCGTCAAGCACCGTTCCTGCCGGTTGTCCGTCATAGACGGCCCTGCTCGAGAGGAAGACAGCCCGGCGGGTGCCCGCCTTCCTGGCTGTCTCGAACAGCTTCACGGTACCGTCGAGGTTCAGCCGCTGGAAGCGATCGGGATCATCGCCTTCGCCGCCGCGGTATTTTCCGGGCAGATGGTCGAATGCCGCATGGACGAAGAAATAGGCCTCGTCGAAGGCGTCGATCTGGTCGAGGGCGGGATCGAGCGAAAGGGACACGAACTCGACGGGTTTGGAAAAGAAGCCGGGCGCTGGCGGATTGCGCCCTCCGACAATGACCGGATAGCCGGCATCAAGCAGACCTTCGACGATGTAGCGGCCGACCAAACCTGTTCCGCCGGAGATCAGCACCTTCATGGCGTTTCTCCCGGTTTCGGCAGCGAGGAGAGGGCGGGGATTTCGCGATCCTCGTAAAATGCATGCCAGAGGTCGATCAGCGGCCGCAGCCGGTCGGCCTTCGGATGATCCTTCTCCCACGGCTTCTCATACTGGTAATGCAGCACGCCGATGCTCTCCCAGTTCCAGAGGTCGGGCATGTTGAACCAGACGTATTGCAGCATGTTCATGAAGACCGGCAGGCCGTGCCAATCCGGGAAGAAGGTTTCCAGAAACGTCTGGTCGGTGCGCCGCCAGAAGGCGTCCGGCTGGTCGAGCGTCGCGAGCATCCTGTAAAATGTCTCGGCAGACGGTTTGGCGACGAAGACGCCGGAGTTCAGGCGGTGGAAGTCGGAGAGGTTTTCGTAGACGTTCGGGGCGGCCGAGAATTCCGGATAGGCAAACAGCTTGTCGATCGGCTTCAGCGCCAGCGCGTCGGCATCGATGAAGACGCAGGTTTCGTATTCGATGAGCTGCCAGAGTCGAAGCTTGCAGAAATTGTCGAGCGGCGTGTGAAAGTCCGGTTTGCGGCCTTTGGTGAAGGGCGCGGCGCCATGCAGGTTTCTTCGCGCATGCCGGTCGTTGAAGGCTTCGGAGAGGGGCAGATGTTCGACCTCGACCAACCGGCAGCCGAGGGTTTCGAGCGGGGCCAGCGCTGAGCGCTCGACGCCGCCGGTGTGGAGGACGACGATATCGGCCTCAGTGCCGGTGCGGCGGATGGAGCGGGCCAGCGCGGTGGCGCCCATGGAGTAGTCGGCATTGGTGACCAGGGTGACGAAGGCGTTGGTCATGAGGCAGACTTCCGTAGGATCAACGCTGTTGTTCCGCAGCCCCCCTCATCCGCCTGCCGGCACCTTCTCCCCGGTGGGGAGAAGAGGTATGCCGCGCGCATTTCCTTCAACCAAATGCGCCGGCAGATGGGGTCGCGGCCCATCCGCGAATCTCTTCTCCCCTCGGGGAGAAGGTGCCGGCAGGCGGATGAGGGGGCCCTACGGCACAACCTTCCGACTATCCGCACAGCAGGCCTGTTTGATAGGGAAGGCCCCGACGGGCGATGCGGCGCAAACCTCATTTCTTCACGACACCGACTTCAACCTCACACCCTCCGGGTCATGTTCCACCTTCGCAGCAATGTCTCTCGTCCAGGCGGAGACGGCGGGAACGCGTGATCTATCAACGCGGTAGGCGTATTTCTTCGCGACGTCGACGATCTCGCCCAGCAGTCCTTCGCCGAGCGTGGTCGGTTCGAGGCCGAGGCCGAGGAATTTTTCGTTCCTCACCACCAGCTCGTTTTCCGGCGCTTCCTTGCGCGGGTTCGGCAGCCAGGCGATCCTCGAACCGGTCATTTTCGAGATCATCTCGGCAAGATCGCGCACCCGATGGGTCTCGGTCATCTGGTTGAAGATCTCGACGCGACTGCTCCGTGCCGGCGGATTGGTCAGTGCGATCTCGATGCAGCGGACCGAATCCTGGATGTGGATGAAGGCGCGGGTCTGGCCGCCGGTGCCGTGGACGGTGAGCGGGTAACCGATCGCCGCCTGGATGAGAAAACGATTCAAGACCGTCCCGTAATCCCCGTCATAGTCGAATCTATTGATCAGTTGCGGGTGGCGGCGGGTCTGTTCGGTGTGGGTGCCCCAGACGATGCCCTGGTGCAGGTCGGTGATCCGCAATCCGTCGTTCTTCGCGTAGAACTGGAAGAGTTGCTGATCGAGGCATTTGGTCATGTGGTAGATCGAGCCGGGATTGCTCGGATAAAGGATCTCCTGGGAAACGGTGCGGCCGTCGGCCGTTTCGATGCCGACCGGCAGGTAACCTTCCGGAATGGCGGCGCCGACCGTCGAATAGCCGTAGACGCCCATCGTGCCGAGATGCACGAGATGCGAGTCGAGATCGAGTTCGACCAATGCATTCAAAAGGTTATGGGTGGCGTTTACATTGTTGCTGACGGTGTAGTTCTTGTGCCGGTCGCTCTTCATCGAGTAGGGCGCGGCTCGCTGCTCGGCGAAATGGATGATGGCGTCCGGGCGATGTTTCGAAAGCCAGCCCTTCAGGAGTTCGTAGTCCTTGGCGAGGTCGATCAGATGGAAATGAATACGGCGTCCGGTCTCGGCATGCCAGATGCGGGTGCGTTCCTGGATGCTGTCCATCGGCGTCAGCGACTGGACGCCGAGTTCGGTGTCGATCCAGCGGCGGGAGAGGTTATCGAGGATGTGGATCTCATGGCCGGCGTCCGACAGGTGAAGCGATGTCGGCCAGCCGACGAAGCCGTCGCCGCCCAGGACTGCAATCTTCATGAGTTACTCTCCGCTGGTTTTCGACTTATTTCCTGATAGGGAGGATATGTGACAGCACGTCAAAACTGGGGCGGCATTGCGCGCTTATCCAGTGGAGTAGCGGAAATTTCCAAGGCAAGGCCATGAAGGAATACAATTTTTTGTTATCGGGCGAGTTGATGGAAGGTGGCCATCGGCTGGCCCAGCGCGTCTATTATGAAGACACGGATTTTTCCGGCCTCGTCTATCACGCCCGTTATCTGCACTTCCTGGAGCGCGGCCGCACCGACTATCTGCGCTGCCTCGGCTGCGAGCAGAGCGCGCTGCTTTCTGCCGACGAAGAGGGATTGGTCTTCGTCGTCCACCGGATGGAGATCGACTTCAAGCAGCCGGCCCGCATGGACGATATCCTGGTCATCCAGACCGTGACGGAAAAGGCGGGCGGCGCCAAGATGGTGCTCAACCAGGAGATCCGCCGCGGCGAAACGCTGCTGATCGCCGCAAAGGTGGTGATCGCCGTCATCAACAGGCACGGGCGTCCGCGCCGGCTGCCGGAGAGCGTGGCGGAAAAGTTTCTCGGGCGCCCGGCCGAGCAGGTCAGTCCGGTTTAGACGGGACCTACGGGCCGCCGCAGGCATGCTGCGAATCGGCCATTGCCCAGCTCTGTCCGGTGCGTGCGTTGGTGACGAAATATTCCCGGCCCCGGTCGTCGCCCGCCGGGCAGCGTTTGGGAGTGGAAATCAGGCACATGGTTACTTTGTCGCCAGGCTTGGAGGCGATCAACGCCTCCTCGCGGGCATAGGAAACCTGGTAGCCTTTGTTGGCATATTCGATGCCGGTTCCGGAGTTGTAATCCTCGTCCTTGACGGGATCCTGGCCGACCCGCGGATGGACGGCAGTCACGTTGGTGACGGCGCATTGGCCGATCTTCTGCGGAAGGGTCGGCGAGGGTTTGGCCCGTCCTGCCGCGATTATATTGGCGGTAACGTCCGCGGGAATGCTGTTGTCGCCGCCGAGTTTCCCAAGGATCGCTATATAGGTGCTGAGAACGCAGGATCGGTCGGAGCCGCAGGCTGAGCGGTCGCTGGTGAAGTCACGCAGCGTCTTGCGGGTCTCCGCCTTGTTGTCCTTTTCGGCCTTTTCCTGGACCCTGGGAAGCACCGTGTCCAATGCCGAAAGGAGCGGGTCGTTACAGACTATCCGTTCATCGGGCGAGGGGACACCCTTGCAATCGAACGAGCCGGCGTGCGCCGACGTGGCGATCAACATCGTCAAGGCTATCGTCACCGCACGCCACATGGTCATTCCCCAAAAATCCGCTTCCACAGGTGTGCTACTCCCTGAATGAGAAAAAACTAAGTTGCAAGTCACCGGTTTTCCTTGTTCCAACTTGAAGTGATCTGCGAACTGGCAATTGCAAGGCCGCTCTAAACCATTCGTTAACGATAATGGTGTCTTACTGAGCATTGAGGAATTTGTGCAACGCACGCCTTCCTTTGACCAAAATTGAAAGCGAGAAGCCAAGCTTGGAGCTCAGGGTATCTTGGGGTTAGGGCTAAGCGCATCCAGCGATCAAAGACATACTCGCCTGAGCGCGCTTTTGAACCGCCCGGTCCCTAAAGCCGGGCGTTTGGATTCGGGGATAGTAGATGGAACACGTAGGTTTGGCGGCGGCGGCGAGCGAAGTGAGCCTCTGGTCGCTGTTCATGCAGGCCGGTCTGGTCGTCAAGCTGGTGATGATCGGCCTTATCGGCGCATCGGTCTGGACCTGGGCGATCGTGATCGACAAATATATCAGCTTCGGCAAAGCCAAGCGCCAGTTCGACCAGTTCGAACAGGTTTTTTGGTCCGGCCAGTCGCTGGAAGAGCTTTACCGCACGCTGTCGGAGCGGACGAATACCGGTCTTGCGGCGATTTTCGTCGCCGCCATGCGTGAGTGGAAGAAGAGCTTCGAGCGTGGTGCGCGGTCGCCGATCGGCCTGCAGATGCGTATCGACCGGGCGATGGACGTCACCATGTCGCGCGAGGCGGAAACCTATGAGGCGCGCCTCGGCTCGCTCGCGACGATCGGCTCGGCCGGCCCGTTCATCGGCCTCTTCGGCACGGTCATCGGCATCATGACGTCGTTCCAGGCGATCGCCGGTTCGAAGTCCACCAATCTCGCGGTCGTCGCGCCAGGCATCGCCGAAGCGCTGCTCGCCACCGCCATCGGCCTTGTTGCCGCTATTCCGGCGGTCATCGCCTACAACAAGTTCACCGCCGATGCCGGCAAGCTTTCGGGCCGCATGGAAGGTTTCGCGGACGAATTCTCCGCCATCCTGTCGCGCCAGATCGACGAGAAGCTGCAGCCGCGCCAGGCGGCGCAGTAAAAGCCTTTCGGGCTCTCAAGGAGTAACGTCTCATGGGCATGTCGGCCGGAGGAGCAAGGGCATCAGGTGGCGGTCGTCGCAGGCGCGGCGGACGTCGCGGCGGTGCGATCAGCGAAATCAACGTGACGCCGCTCGTCGACGTCATGCTCGTTCTGCTCATCATCTTCATGGTGGCGGCACCGATGATGACCGTCGGCGTGCCGATCGACCTGCCGGAAACGCAGGCGAAGGCGATGAACGCCGATACCCAGCCGATTACCGTCTCGGTCAATCCGAAAGGCGAAATCTTCCTCCAGGAAACTCCGATCGGCCTCGACGAGATCGTGCCGAAGCTGCAGGCGATCGCAACGACCGGCTATAACGAGCGCATCTACGTGCGCGGCGATACGACCGCGGCCTACGGCGTCGTCATGAAGGTCATGGCCCGCATCTCTTCTGCCGGGTACAAGAATATCGGCCTCGTGACCCTGCAGGAACAGGAGAAGTGATCGCGGCGCCATGAAGGTCAGTCTCGGCACATCGCTGGTCCTCCACTCGCTGGTCCTCGGCTTGGCGCTCGTTTCGCTGAGCGCGCCCGCGTCTTTCGACGTGGCCGACGTGGAAGCGCTTCCCGTCGACATCGTCCCGGTCGAATCGATCACCCAGACCCAGCAGGGTGACAAGAAGGCGCCCCCCAGCCAGAAGCCTTCCCCCAAAGAAACCAAGAACCAGAAGATCGTCGACAACGCCCAGAACGCCGGCGAGAACAATGTCGACCTGAAGACGCCGCCGACGCCGACCACCAAGCCGCAGCCGACCGAAACCACGGCGGCTCCGAAGCCGGTGGAACGGCCGACGCCGACCCCGACGCCTGAACAGAACCAGGTCAAGGACATCGTCAAGGAAGAGACGGCGCCGAAGCCGACCGAGATGGCTGCCCTGCCGCAGCCCAAGCCGGAGATCACACCGCCGAAGCCGGAACCTACCCCGCCGAAGCCTGAGCCGACGCCGCCAAAGCCGGAGGCTACCAAGCCGACGCCCGCGCCTTTGCAGAGCGAAAACACGTCCGAGACAGGCGAGTTGCCGCAATCGGTTCCGGCGCCGGCTTCGAGGCCCCAGCCGCCGAAGCCCGAACCGCCGAAGGAGCAGGCCAAGCCCGTCGAGAAGCCGGCTGAAAAGCCGGCCGAGACGAAGCCGGTTACGGCTAAGGCAGCTGAGACGGCGAAGACTGACAACAAGGCGACCGCATCCGTCAAACCTTCCGACAAGAAGGAAGGCAAGCAGCAGGAAACCGCCAAGTCGTCGTCTTCGATGGCGAGCGATTTCAACGCCGACCAGATCGCAGCCCTGCTCAACAAGCAGGAGGCATCCGGTGGCGGCGCCAAGCGTTCGACGCAGGTGGCCTCCCGTGGTGATACCAAGACCATCGGCACCGGCCTCAGCTCCAGCGAGATCGACAACGTCAAGGGACAGATCCAGGGCAACTGGGCGCTGGTCGGCGGCCTGACCGGCGTCTCGGAAGTCCGTGTGAAGATCCGGGTGCAGCTCGATCAGTCCGGCAATATCGTCGGCGAGCCGGAAGTGACCGCCACCGGTGGTCCTGAGGGAACTCGGCGTGCGGTCGAGGGCAGCACGCGCCGGGCCCTGATGAAATCCGCTCCGCTCAAGAATTTGCCCGCCGCAAAGTATGAGGGCGAAAAAGGTTGGAATGTTTTGGTGCTGAACTTCGATCCGTCGGAGTTTGCATTGTGAGCCGGGCAGGTATGGAACCGATGCAGAAACAGATGAAACGGAACCTGCCCCGAAACTCTCGTATTAAGCTGAAAGGCTTGTTTCAATGATCAAGAGTTCTTTTTTTCGCGCCGTGATGGTGGCCGCGGGGATGTTGACGGCATTGATGGCCGCGACCCCGGCCAACGCTGTCGTCGAGATCAACATCAACAAGGGCAATATTCAGCCGCTGCCGATCGCGGTGACGGATTTCCTGTCGAACAACGATCTCGGCGCCCAGATTTCCCAGGTGATCGCCGCGGACCTGCAGCGCTCCGGGCTTTTCGCGCCGATCAACAAAAGCGCCTTCATCGAAAAGATCGCCGATCCCAATAAGGCACCGCGCTTCGAGGACTGGAAGGTCATCAATGCGCAGGCGCTGGTGACGGGCCGTATCACCCGCGAAGGCGACGGCCGCCTGCGCGCCGAGTTCCGGCTGTGGGATACGTTTGCCGGCAGCCAGATGACCGGCCAGCAGTTCTTTACCCAGCCGGAAAACTGGCGCCGCGTCGCGCATATCATCGCCGATGCGATCTACAAGCAGATCACCGGCGAGAACGGCTATTTCGACACCCGCGTCGTGTTCGTCTCCGAAAGCGGGCCGAAGACCGCCCGCCAGCGCCAACTGGCGATCATGGATCAGGACGGCTTCAACGTCCGCATGCTGACCAACACCAAGGACATCGTGCTGACGCCGCGCTTTTCGCCAAGCCGGCAGGAAGTCACCTACATGTCGTTCGAGGGCAACCAGCCGCGGGTCTACCTGCTGCAACTGGAGACCGGGCAGCGCGAAGTGGTCGGCAATTTTCCGGGCATGACGTTTTCGCCGCGGTTCTCTCCGGATGGCCAGAAGGTGATCATGAGCCTTCAGCAGGAAGGCAATTCCAACATCTATACGATGGACCTGCGCTCGCGCACCACGACGCGGCTCACCTCGACGGCGGCGATCGACACCTCGCCCTCCTATGCGCCTGACGGCGGCCGTATCGCCTTCGAAAGCGACCGCGGCGGACGCCCGCAGATCTACGTGATGAATGCCGATGGTTCCGGCCAGACCCGCATCTCCTTCGGCGACGGTTCCTATTCGACGCCGGTCTGGTCGCCGCGCGGCGATCTGATCGCCTTCACCAAGCAGTCGGGCGGCAAGTTCTCGATCGGCGTGATGAAGCCGGACGGATCCGGCGAGCGCATCCTGACGAGCGGCTTCCACAACGAAGGTCCGACCTGGGCACCGAATGGCCGTGTGCTGATGTTCTTCCGCCAGAATGCCGGCGCCGGCGGCCCGCAGCTCTATTCCATCGACCTGACCGGCTATAACGAACTGCAGGTCAAGACGCCTTCCTACGGTTCGGATCCGGCCTGGTCGCCGCTGCTCGAATAGGGCGCCTTGATGAAAGAGGCGGGATTCCGCCTCTTTCCCGCCCCAATCTGCTGAAAATGAACGAAAAGGGACACCGGGAATATTTTGTTAACCATAAGAATTTGAGCATGGTTAACCGAACCCGGTTAGAATCTGGAAACTCTGAAATACTGATCAAGGAGAGACCGGCCATGAGCCGCACCGATACTTCGGCGATGAGCCGCATGCAGATCCTCGCCCGCAATCCTGCCGTTATCGCCCTGACTGTGGCGCTTGCGCTTGCCGGCTGCGCCAACAAGAAGAACCTGCCGAACAATGCCGGTGAGCTCGGCCTCAACGGCGCCGGCGCTGCAACGCCCGGTTCGACCCAGGACTTTACCGTCAATGTCGGCGACCGCATCTTCTTCGACACGGATAGTACTTCGATCCGCGCCGACGCACAGCAGACACTCGACCGCCAGGCCCAGTGGCTGGGCCGCTATCCGAAATACGCGATCACCGTCGAAGGCCATGCCGACGAACGCGGCACGCGCGAATACAACCTCGCGCTCGGTGCACGCCGTGCGGCCGCCACCAAGGAATATCTCGCATCGCGTGGCGTTCCGGCGAATCGCATGAAGACCATCTCCTACGGCAAGGAACGCCCGGTTGCCGTCTGCGACGACATCTCCTGCTGGTCGCAGAACCGTCGCGCCGTCACCGTTCTCGGCGGCGCCGGTATGTAATCCGAGCAACAGCTCGAAAATAAAAGGCGGTCTTCGGGCCGCCTTTTTGTTTTTTCCATAGTTTAGCCCTGTTTTCCGGGATTTTTGACCGGGAGCTCGGTTGCTTTTTGCCGGCAGTTGGAAAAAATCTCCTCTCGCGCCAATCCGGCGCAGACTAAAGAGCAGGACGGACAAAGATGAAGAAACTTGTCTTGGCAGCGATGCTGGGGCTGATGGCGACGAGCGCCCCGGCTGGGGCTTTCGCATTGCCGAAACTCTTCCAGGGCGGCAATCAGCCTGCTGCAGAACAGCCGCGGGAAACCACTCCGCCCCCGGTCATTCTGGCGCAGAGCAATGATGCCGTCCGTATCCAGCAGCTCCAGGAAGAAGTCCGGCAGTTGAACGGCCGGATCGAGGAAATGAGTTTTCAGCTGCTGCAGATGCAGGAGCAGTTGCGCAAGACGCAGGAAGACAACGAATTCCGCTTCCAGGACCTGGAAAAGAAGAAGCGCACCGAAGTGGACGACGCGACCGGGAAACCGGCCGTGGCGTCCAACCGCGCTCCCGCCGCCCAGCCCCCGTTGCCGCAGACGACTGCTCCCGCCCAGTCCTCCGACGATGTCGCACGGATCATCGAATCGCCGTCCGGTCAGGGTGTCGGCGGGGCGACCGCGCCCGGCCGCGCTCCGCCACCGACGACGCTCGGGTCGATGGATATGGACCAGAACGGCAATCCGCGTGGCGCAAGCCGCAACGACCGGGCCAACAATGCTGCCGGGCTTCCGGGCGTGGATACCGGCCCGCAGATTTCCGGCAAGACGCCGCCGGCATCGACGGGCAGGCCCGATCCGCAGCAGACCGCCTCGCTGGGCAGCGAGAACGATGCCTATCAGACCGCCTATAATCACGTTCTCGCAGGCGACTATCCGCTCGCCGAAAAAGAATTCAACGGTTATCTGGCGGCTTATCCGAAGGGCGCCAAAGTGGCAGATGCGAGCTTCTGGCTCGGCGAGTCTCAGTATTCACAGGGGAAATACAACGACGCCGCCAAGACCTTCCTCAACGCCCACCAGACCTACGGCAAGTCGCCCAAGGCGCCGGAAATGCTGCTGAAGCTCGGCATGTCGCTTGCCGCGCTCGACAACACCGACACGGCCTGCGCAACCCTCAAGGAAGTCACCCGGCGTTATCCGAGCGCGCCCAAGGCCGTGCTCGCCAAGGTGGGCAGCGAACAGAAGCGCCTCGCCTGCTGATCCTCCCGTGACCACGGGCCCGAAAATCCTGTCGCCCGAACGGGCGGCCGAGCGGCTGATCGCCGATATCGCCAAACCCGCGCGCCTTCTCGTCGCCATTTCCGGCGGCAGCGATTCCAGCGGGCTGTTGGTCGCCCTCTCGAAATTCAATTCTCCCGGCTCCGGCCTGTCGCTCTTCGCGGCGACGATCGATCATGCGCTGAGACCTTGCTCCGCAGACGAGGCGCGCACCGTCGCTGCCCTTTGCAGCCGGCTCGGCATTCCCCATTTCATCCGCCGCTGGGAGGGAGAAAAGCCTGCGACCGGCATTTCCGACGCGGCCCGTGAGGCTCGCTACCGGCTACTGGTCGAGATCGCCGACCAGATCGATGCGACCGCCATCCTCACCGGTCATACGCGCGACGACCAGGCGGAAACCATCGCGATGCGCGCCGCCCGCAACGGGGGCGAGGAAAATTCGGGCCTTGCCGGCATGGCGCAGGCCGTGCTCCTCGATCGCCGTCGCTGGCTGCTCCGGCCGTTCCTCAACAGCCGCCGGGCGGATATCCGTGACTTCCTGACCAGGGAAGGGCAGGGCTGGATCGACGATCCGAGCAATCTCGATCCGCATTACGAGCGGGTGCGGGTCCGCGGGCGGCTGACGCAGGAAAGCCCGTTCGATGCTGCCGCCCAGGATGTGGCCGCGGCGCGGCGCACGACGCTTTCCGACGAGGCGGCGCGCCTTGTCCGCGAGCATGTGACGATCCGCCAGGGTGTTCTGGCGCATCTCGATGCCGTGGGGCTTCAAGGCGAGCCGGCCGTGCGGCGTCATGCACTGTCATTGCTCGCCGCGGTGCTCGGGGGGAGGGCGCACGCACTCGGCAGCGACAGCATGGACCGGGTCATGGCCTTTCTTGACGGTGGCCAGCCTGGACGGATCACCGCCGGCCGGGTGATCTTCGACCGGCGCCGCGACGGGCTTTATATCGTCCGTGAAAACCGCGGCATACTGCCGCTGCACGTTGCCCCCGGCGATACGGCAATCTGGGACGGTCGCTACCGCATCACGAATGCCGGGTCGGACGAGATCGTCGTCGGTTCGACCGCGCCGGATCGCGACGAAGCATTGGCGCTATTTCCCGGCGTGCCGCCCGCGATCGCCATGCGCGCCGTGGCGGCGATGCCCTTCATCGAAACAAATGCCCTCCTTTCGACGGAGGATCGGCAAGACAAAGAAGTGGCCGAACGAAGTATCGTCCAACCTCTGCTTGCGCCTTTCGACCGCTTTTTGCCGCAGTTCGAGCTTAATCTCGGTATCGAGTTTGCGGTTTTGCTCGGATGCGACGGTTTTCCCCGGCTGCCAGTTAAGGATTCCTCGCGGAAAAGGTAGACGGCGGCTCCTGTTCGCCTTGGCAAGGACTTGCCGCAACCCTATGTTATGCGGCAAGCAAGGCGGCCGCTTCAAGAAGCAGGCCGTCGCAGTCCGGGGAGTTCAATGAACCCAAACTTTCGTAATATCGCCCTCTGGGTTATCATAGCCCTCCTGCTGGTCGCATTGTTCAGCATGTTCCAGACGGCGCCGTCGCAGACCAGCTCGCGTGAGGTCCCATATTCGCAGTTCCTGCGGGATGTGGATTCGGGGCGGGTGCGGGATGTCGTCGTCACGGGCAATCGGGTGCTCGGCACCTACACCGAGAACGGATCAGGATTTCAGACCTATTCGCCCGTCATCGACGATTCGCTGATGGATCGACTGCAGGCGAAAAACGTCACCATCGTCGCGCGCCCGGAAACGGACGGATCCTCCGGTTTCCTCAGCTATCTCGGTACTCTGCTGCCGATGCTGCTCATCCTCGGCGTCTGGCTGTTCTTCATGCGGCAGATGCAGGGCGGTTCGCGCGGCGCGATGGGCTTTGGCAAGTCCAAGGCCAAGCTTTTGACCGAGGCGCATGGCCGCGTGACGTTTGAAGACGTTGCCGGTGTCGACGAAGCCAAGCAGGACCTCGAAGAAATCGTCGAATTCCTCCGCGACCCGCAGAAATTCCAGCGTCTCGGCGGTCGTATCCCGCGCGGCGTGCTGCTCGTCGGTCCTCCGGGCACCGGTAAGACCCTGCTCGCCCGTGCGATTGCCGGCGAAGCCAACGTCCCCTTCTTCACCATTTCCGGTTCCGACTTCGTCGAAATGTTCGTCGGCGTCGGCGCAAGCCGCGTGCGCGACATGTTCGAACAGGCGAAGAAGAACGCACCCTGCATCATCTTCATCGACGAAATCGACGCGGTCGGCCGTCATCGTGGCGCCGGTCTTGGCGGCGGTAACGACGAACGCGAACAGACCCTCAACCAGCTGCTCGTCGAGATGGACGGTTTCGAAGCCAATGAAGGCATCATCCTGATCGCCGCGACCAACCGTCCGGACGTTCTCGACCCGGCGCTGCTGCGTCCCGGCCGTTTCGACCGCCAGGTCGTCGTGCCGAACCCGGATATCGTCGGCCGCGAGCGCATCCTCAAGGTTCACGCCCGCAACGTGCCGCTGGCACCGAATGTCGACCTCAAGGTTCTTGCCCGTGGAACGCCCGGCTTCTCCGGCGCGGACCTCATGAACCTCGTCAACGAAGCAGCTCTGATGGCCGCGCGCCGCAACAAGCGCATGGTCACCATGAGCGAGTTCGAAGACGCCAAGGACAAGATCATGATGGGCGCCGAGCGCCGCTCGTCGGCCATGACCGAAGCGGAAAAGAAGCTGACCGCCTATCACGAAGCCGGCCACGCCATCACCGCGCTGCATGTCGCCGTCGCCGATCCGCTGCACAAGGCAACGATCATCCCGCGCGGCCGTGCGCTCGGCATGGTCATGCAGCTGCCGGAAGGCGACCGTTACTCGATGAGCTACAAGTGGATGGTGTCGCGCCTCTGCATCATGATGGGCGGTCGTATCGCGGAAGAGCTCACCTTCGGCAAGGAGAACATCACTTCCGGCGCGTCCTCGGATATCGAGCAGGCCACCAAGCTTGCGCGCGCCATGGTCACCCAGTGGGGCTTCTCCGACGAACTCGGCCAGGTCGCCTATGGCGAGAACCAGCAGGAAGTCTTCCTCGGTCACTCGGTCTCGCAGTCGAAGAACGTTTCGGAAGCAACCGCCCAGAAGATCGACAACGAAGTGCGCCGCCTGATCGACGAGGCCTATACCCAGGCGCGTGAAATTCTCACGACCAAACACGACGAGTTCGTGGCGATCGCCGAAGGCCTGCTCGAATACGAGACGCTGTCGGGCGAGGAAATCAAGGCGCTGATCAAGGGCCAGAAGCCGTCGCGCGATCTCGGCGACGATGCGCCTCCGACCCGTGGTTCGGCCGTGCCGAGCGCCGGCTCAAAGAAGGACGAGCCCAAGGGCGGCGAGCCGGAAAGCGGTCTGGAACCGCAGCCGCACTGAGCCTTTGTTACTAACATCAAAAGCCGCCGTGGAGCGATCCATGGCGGCTTTTGCTTGGAAGGGTTTATTTATTAGTAACGGGATATAATCGATTTTGACGCTAATTTATGTGCTTGTGCCGTTAAACTATGGCATGAGCCAAGCTTCAGGCCGGTTTTGCCGTCTAACATATTGCAGGGTTCGATTCCCTGCTTAAGACCGCGACGCTCAGGCGCGATGACGAAGGAGCTTACATGACACGCCGCTATTTTGGCACCGATGGCATTCGCGGACAGTCCAACATCCACCCGATGACGCCGGATCTTGCGATGCGCGTCGGCATCGCCGTCGGCACGATCTTCCGCAACGGCAATCATCGCCACCGGGTGGTGATCGGCAAGGATACGCGCCTCTCGGGCTACATGCTGGAAAACGCCATGGTGGCGGGTTTTACCGCCGCCGGCCTCGACGTCTTCCTGCTCGGGCCGATCCCGACGCCCGCCGTCGCCATGCTCACCCGCTCGCTGCGCGCCGATGTCGGCGTGATGATCTCCGCCTCGCACAATCCTTATGAGGACAACGGCATCAAGCTGTTCGGTCCGGACGGTTACAAGCTGTCCGACGAACTGGAGATGCGCATCGAGGACCTGCTCGACAGCGACCTGCATTCGCAGCTCGCCAAGTCCGGCGACATTGGCCGGGCAAAGCGCGTCGAGGGCGACATCTACCGCTATATCGAACACGTCAAGCGCACGCTGCCGCGCGACGTTACCCTGCATGGCCTGCGGGTCGCGATCGACTGCGCCAATGGCGCGGCCTACAAGGTTGCTCCGCTGGCGCTCTGGGAACTCGGCGCGGAGGTTGTGACCATCGGCAACGAGCCCAATGGCACGAATATCAATCTCGACTGCGGCTCGACCAGCCCGGAAGCACTGCAGAAGAAGGTGCATGAAGTGCGCGCCGACATCGGCATCGCGCTCGATGGCGATGCCGACCGCGTCATCATCGTCGACGAGCGCGGCGAGATCGTCGACGGCGACCAGCTGATGGCTGTGATTGCCGAGAGCTGGGCCGAGGATCAGAAGCTGAAAGGCGGCGGCATCGTCGCGACGGTGATGTCCAATCTCGGGCTCGAACGTTTCCTCAACGGCAAGGGCCTCGATCTGGCACGCACCAAGGTCGGTGACCGTTATGTCGTCGAGCATATGCGCAACAACGATTTCAATGTCGGCGGCGAACAGTCCGGCCATATCGTACTCTCCGATTTCGGCACGACCGGTGACGGCCTCGTCGCCGGCCTGCAGGTCCTGGCGCGGGCAAAGCGCCTTGGCCGGCCGGTCAGCGAGATCTGCCGCCGTTTCGATCCCGTGCCGCAGCTTCTGAAGAACGTCCGTTTCCAGGGCGGCAAGCCGCTGGAGGACCAGATCGTCCGCCAGGCGATCGCCGATGCGGAAGCCGAGCTCGCCGCCAAGGGCCGCCTGGTGATCCGCCCGTCCGGCACCGAACCGTTGATCCGGGTGATGGCGGAAGGCGACGACCGGGGGCAGATCGAGCGCATCGTCGACGGGTTGGTCGGCGCCATCGCCAACGTCCGCACCGCGGCCTGACAGACATAGTCTCAATGAAAAAGGCCACCCACGGTTTTCGCGGGTGGCCTTTATTTTTTACGGGGAGCTCCGGATCGCCGGAAATCCCCGTCCTTGCTGCCTTTAGAAATCTTCCCAATCCTGCTTTGCAGCGGCGGCATTGCCCTGGAATGACTGCGCGACTTTCGCGACCATCCTGCGGGCAGGCGATGTGGTCGGGCGGCTGGTGCCGGATGCGAGTGCGGGCGAGCCGCGATGTGACGAGGTTCCGGTCACAGCGCCGCCGCCGATATGGAACTGCGACAGGAGCTGGAACAGGCCCTCCGCATCCCGGGCAAGGCTATGCGCCGCTGCGGTTGTTTCCTCGACCATGGCCGCATTCTGCTGCGTTCCCTGATCCATCGTGTTGACCGACGTGTTGATTTCCTTGAGGCCGGTCGACTGTTCCTTCGAGGCTTCCACGATAGCCTCGACATTGCCGTTGACCTGCTGGACCTGAACGACGATCTGTTCCAGGGCCTTGCCGGTTTCTCCCACCAGCGCCACGCCGTTCTTCACGTGGTCGTTGGAGGTGTGGATCAGTTCCTTGATCTCTTTTGCCGCCTTGGCGGAACGCTGGGCGAGTTCCCGCACTTCCTGCGCCACCACCGCGAAACCCTTGCCGGCCTCGCCGGCACGGGCGGCCTCGACGCCGGCGTTCAGTGCAAGCAGATTGGTCTGGAAAGCGATCTCGTCGATGACGCCGATGATGTTGCCGATCTCGACGGCAGACGAATCAATCTTGCCCATCGCGTCGACGGCATCGCGGACGACCCGGCCGGAACGCTCGGCATTTTCCTTGGTCATGCGCACGAGGTTGCCAGCTTCCTGGGCGCGGTGGCTGGAGTCGGAAACCGTCGTGGTGATCTCTTCCAGGGCCGCAGCGGTTTCTTCGACAGAGGCCGCCTGCTGTTCGGTGCGCTTGGCGAGGTCGTCGGAGGCTGAGCGGATTTCCTGGGCACCGGCGGCGATCGCACTCGCATTTGCGGCGACCTTCTGCATCGCTTCGCGAAGTTTCGCCACCGCGGCGTTGAAGTCGGCCCTCAACTGATCGAGCGAGGGGATGAACGGTGTGTTGATCTCCCGCGTCAGATCGCCGTTTGCCAGAGCCTGTAGGGCGTCGGCGAGTTGGCGGACTGCCTGGCTCGTCTGTTCGGCGATCGCGTTGCGCTCGGTCGCTTCCTGTTCCAGCCTGTGACGCTCGCCGACGGTCCGTTTCGCCTCGGCATCGGCTGCGCGCTCCGCGTTGACGGAGATGGCATCCCTCAGTGCGGCCACGGCGCGGGCGAGCATGCCGATCTCGTCGCCGCGTGCCTCGATCGTCCGGTCGCCTTCGAGGCTGCCCGCCGCCATGGCCTTCAGCGATTGCTGCAGCTTGGAGAGCGGTCCGATGATCGAGCGGGCGGTCAGGAAGGCGACAATGATCGAAAGCAGCGCGGCTATGCCGAGGGCGGCCAGCGCAAGGTTTCTAAAGCCGCTCGCAGCGTTGCGGACATCGCCGCCGATCGATTTGTTGAGCGCCTCCTGATAGTCGATGAACTTGTTGATCGCTCCGAGCCAGGAGACGAAGAGGGGACGGGCCTGCTCCAGCAGGATCTTGCGCGCCGCCTCACCATCACCTTTCTGCTGCAGCGAAATGATCTGGGCGACCAGCGGATTGGTCTTCGACTGAATGTCGGCGATTTCAGCCAATATTACCTTTTCCTGACCCGTTGCACCGGAGGGCGCGCCGACCATGTCCGCCATGCGTTTTTCGTTTTCCGCATAGGAGGCCGCGAGCTTGCCGATGAGCGCTTCGGCTTCCTTGCGTTCGGTATCGGACGTGACGAGCGTCACATCGCGGATCGCGATCGCGCGGTCGTGCACGCTGCCGCGATAGTTGATGGCAAAGCGCTGCTTGACGCTGTTGACGTCATTGACGGTTGCGAGGTTGTTATCAATCGTTGCTACCTGGCTGGTGGAGTAGAAAGTCAGGCCGATCATCAGGAGAAGCAAAAAGCCGAACCCGACAGCCAGTCGGAATGCTATGCCGAATGTTTTGACATTGCTCATGGACAGTTCTTTCTTTTGCGGCGCCTCGCGTCGCAGCTATACGCGGTCGATCTTCTCCGGAAGAGCATCAGGATATTTCATCGCGGCAATTTTGATTGAAATTGCTTGTTCGGTGAACAAGAGTCCCCGATTGAAACGCATCGGCAAACTCCCTCCACTCATTCGGCCCCTGCAGATCCCCCGGTATTTCCCAGATCCGAATATGCTAAAAGTATGCATCTATAGTTTATAAAGAATTAATTGTTTATCTAAGCTTAAATTACCTTTTTCTAACGCCGATTCTACTAAAGTAAGTGAAGTCAATAGTTTGGCGGCTAGCGTGGATTTGGCCTGCCTTGCTCGGTCAGCCTACAAAAGAGGAATCCGTTCGGCGCGAGCGCCTTGTCTAACTCTTTCAACATAAGTTCAATTGTAGAACTGCCGGCTGTTTAAGGAAAACGCGCGGTAAACGAGCATGGTTAAGCGAGACTTAACCTTTGTCGATCATCATCCCTAGCGGATCAACCCGTTGGCTGCCCGCCTTGCATGCCATACGCGATACGAGCTTTGGAGATGAACCCATGAGAAAGTTGCTGGCCAGCGTGTTTGCGCTGACACTGACGGCGAGCGCCGCCACTTCTGCCGATCTTTATCAGCCGCAGCCGGAGCCCTATCAGGATGCGCCCGAAGTGACCGTTCAGGAGGCGACCGGCTGGTACCTTCGCGGTGACGTCGGTTATTCCTTCAAAAAGTCGCGCGGCACGGACTTCTACCAGGGTACCGGTACACCTGGTGTGGCGATCGCCGAATTCGACCGTTCCGATCTGCGTGATGCTTTCACGCTCGGGGGCGGTGTCGGTTACCAGATCAACAGCTACCTGCGCACCGACGTCACCCTCGACTATATGTTCGACAGCAAATTCCGGGGTTCTACTCATGGAAGTTGCGGCTCTGGCCCCGCCTGCACGTCAACGGACCTCGCTGCCCTGCATGCCTACTCGCTGATGGCGAACGCCTATGTCGATCTGGGCACCTATGGCTACTTCACGCCTTATGTCGGTGCCGGTATCGGCGGCACCTACGTCAAGTGGTCGAACCTGCGCAACACGTCCTGCGACGACGCTGGCGGCGGTTGCGACGCGGAAGTGAGCCATGGCGGCGAAAAGAGCTGGCGCTTCACCTACGCGCTCATGGCCGGCGCGTCGATCGACATCACCTGCAATGTCAAGGCCGATGTCGGCTACCGCTTCCGTCAGGTTGCCGGCGGCGACATGTTCGGTTACTCAACGGGCGGCGGCCCGGGCAAGGATAAGGGTTTCTATTCGCATGAAGCCCGCGTCGGCGCCCGCTACATCTTTGGCGGCTGCGACACGCCGCCGGCTTACGAGCCCCCGCCGCAGCCGATCGTCTACAAGTAAGGTTTATCCATCTCCAAGCGAAAGCCGCCTCCGGGCGGCTTTTTGCGTTTGCGGCGGCAAGGCTGCGGCAGAAATTTGTCCGTGGGCGACATTACCCGCTTGACTGTGAAGGCGCTCAGGCATAACCACAGCGGCGGGACACCTCTCCCCAACGAGAGGCCATCTATCTGGAAGGATAGCCATATGGCAAACGCCGCAAAACCGGACCTGCGTCCGAACAATACCCACTTTTCTTCTGGCCCTTGCTCGAAGCGCCCCGGTTGGTCGCTCGAAGCGCTTTCCGATGCTCCGCTCGGTCGTTCGCACCGTGCCAAGGTCGGCAAGGCAAAGCTCAAGCAGGCCATCGACCTCACCCGTGAAATTTTGGGCGTGCCGGCGGATTACCGCATCGGCATCGTGCCGGCCTCCGATACCGGCGCCGTCGAAATGGCGCTCTGGTCGCTGCTCGGCGAGCGCGGCGTCGACATGCTGTCCTGGGAAAGCTTTGGCGCCGGCTGGGTCACCGACGTCGTCAAGCAGCTGAAGCTCAAGGACGTGCGCAAGATCGAAGCCGGCTACGGCCTGCTTCCGGACCTTTCCACGGTCGATTTCGACCGCGACGTGGTCTTCACCTGGAACGGCACAACCTCCGGCGTCCGCGTTCCGAACGCCGACTTCATCCCGGCAGACCGCAAGGGCCTGACCATCTGCGACGCCACCTCGGCGGCTTTTGCGCAGGACATGGACTTTGCCAAGCTCGACGTCGTCACCTTCTCCTGGCAGAAGGTTCTGGGCGGCGAGGGCGGTCACGGCATGCTGATCCTCAGCCCTCGCGCTGTCGAGCGCCTGCAGACCTACGTGCCTGCCTGGCCGCTGCCGAAGATCTTCCGCCTCACCTCTGGCGGCAAGCTGATCGAAGGCATCTTCGTCGGCGAGACGATCAACACGCCGTCGATGCTCTGCGTCGAGGACTATATCGATGCGCTCAACTGGGCAAAATCGGTCGGCAGCCTTGACGGCCTGATCGCCCGTGCCGATGCCAACGCCAAGGTCATCCACGATTTCGTGGCCGCCAATGGCTGGATCGACAACCTCGCCGTCGACCCGGCGACGCGCTCCAACACCTCCGTCTGCCTGAAGATCGCCGACGCGGATGTCGCCGCTCTCGATGCCGACGCGCAGGAAGCCTTTGCCAAGGGCATGGTGTCGATCCTCGAAAAGGAAGGCGTCGCGCTTGACATCGGTGCCTATCGCGATGCGCCGTCCGGCCTTCGCATCTGGGCGGGCGCCACGATCGAAGAAGCCGACATGAAAGCTCTGATGCCCTGGCTCACCTACGCTTTCGAAACGCAGAAGGCTGCGCTTTCCAAGGCCGCCGCCTAAAGCAAGTCGCGTATCCGGCTCCGCTGATGAAGCGGAGCCCATTTCCTCATTCACGACAGAAACTTTTTCAGGAGGCCCACTGATGGCACCTCGCGTTCTCGTATCCGACGAACTGTCGGAAACCGCCGTCCAGATCTTTCGCGATCGCGGCGTCGAAGTCGATTTCCAGCCGAAGCTCGGCAAGGACAAGGAAAAACTTGCCGAGATCATCGGCAATTATGACGGCCTTGCGATCCGTTCCGCCACCAAGGCGACCGAAAAGCTGATCGCAGCCGCGACCAATCTCAAGGTCATCGGCCGCGCCGGCATCGGCGTCGACAATGTCGATATCCCGGCCGCCTCGCGGCGCGGCATCATCGTCATGAATACGCCGTTCGGCAACTCGATCACCACGGCCGAGCACGCCATCGCCCTGATGTTCGCCGTTGCCCGACAGCTTCCGGCAGCCGATGCCTCGACCCAGGCCGGCAAGTGGGAAAAGTCGCGCTTCATGGGCGTCGAGATCACCGGCAAGACGCTCGGCGTCATCGGCGCCGGCAATATCGGCGGCATTGTCTGCAAGAAGGCGATCGGCATCGGCATGCATGTTCTTGCCTATGACCCCTTCCTGTCGGCCGAGCGCGCCGAGGAAATGGGCGTCACCAAGGTCGAGCTCGACGAGCTTCTGGCCCACGCCGATTTCATCACCCTGCATGTGCCGATGACCGACAAGACCCGCGGCATCCTCGGCAAGGAAGCGCTTGCCAAGACCAAGCCGGGCGTTCGGATCATCAACTGCGCCCGTGGCGGCCTCGTCGATGAGGCAGCGCTTGCCGAAGCCATCAAGTCCGGCCATGTCGCCGGTGCTGGCTTCGACGTGTTCGAAGTCGAGCCCGCCACCGAAAGCCCGCTGTTCGGCCTCGAAAACGTCGTCTGCACCCCGCATCTCGGTGCATCGACCACGGAAGCGCAGGAAAACGTCGCGCTGCAGGTCGCCGAGCAGATGTCAGATTACCTGATCAAAGGCGCCGTTTCGAACGCGATCAACATGCCGTCGATCACGGCGGAAGAAGCGCCGCGCCTGAAGCCCTTCATCCGGCTTGCCGACGTGCTCGGCGCATTCGTCGGCCAGGTCACCGAGGATGCGATCAAGGAAATCGAGATCCTCTATGACGGCTCGACCGCCGGCATGAACACCAAGGCGCTGACCAGTGCACTGCTCGCCGGTCTCATCCGCAGCCAGGTCTCCGACGTCAACATGGTTTCGGCGCCGATCATGATCAAGGAAAAGGGCATCATCCTGTCCGAAGCCAAGCGCGACAAGTCGGGCGTCTTCGACGGCTATATCAAGCTGACTGTCACCACCGACACGATGACCCGTTCGGTTGCCGGCACTGTCTTCTCCGACGGCAAGCCGCGCTTCATCCAGATCAAGGGCATCAACCTCGATGCGGATGTCGGCGCCAACATGGTCTACATCGCCAATACCGACGTCCCCGGCATGATCGGCTTCATCGGCACGACGCTCGGCAATGCCGGCGTCAACATCGCCAACTTCCATCTCGGCCGCGACAAGGAAGGCGGCGATGCGATCGCTCTCCTTTATGTCGATGGTCCGGTTCCAGCCGACGTGCTGGCGAAACTGACCGCCAATCCGGCAGTCCGCCAGGCCAAGCCGCTGGCGTTCAACGTCGACTAAGGTCGCCGAAGCTGTCCACGACTGCCATGGTCGTGAGGGTTTTCCGAACACAACGAGGGCCTCCGGCAAACACCGCCGGAGGCCTTCGTCGTTTATCCGTCCGGCATATCCTGCATATCGGAGAGCTCGATGCCATGGGTGTCGAACCACCACTCTGGGCTCATGCCGGGATGCCTTTCCCGCAGGTGGAGATATCTGGCCCGAAGCCGGTCCTGGCGCTCGCCCTCCTCGATGAAGAAGGGATGGTCGAGCGTGTCGCCCATCCGATGCAGGCGTCGAAGCAGTTTGCGCAGGACGTAACCCTGTTCCTTGTTTCCCGGATGGTAGCCGCTTTCGATGATCTTCATGATCGCACTGCCGAGCGTTTCGCGCACATCTTCCGGCGGCGTGCAGTTGATGAGCATGTCGAGACGATCGGCGCCGAAGCCGACATCGATGCAGGTTCCGAGCGGATTGACGATATTTCCGATTTCCACCCCATCCTTGTAGAACTCGGTACTGTATCCTGTAATGCTGCCATCGCTCCAGGTACATTCCGGATCGGGGACGATCGGAAGGCGTCCGCGGTAAAGCGGCGTCCAGTCGGTGAGGCGATCCGGATGGATGGTGACGTGATCCGGCACAAGACCGAGCGTCGCCAAGAACTCGAGCCAGAAATCGATGGCACCGCCAACACTCATCTCCCGGAAGGAGAAGAGGCCGAGCATGGTGAAGTGAAGGAAGTGGGTTCCGTCTCCGATTTCATCCAGATCGCCCAGGCGCAGGCATGCCTGGCTGTTTGCAACGGTTCCCTCATGGGAAGGATCGGAGAAGAGGGGTTTGTACCGCTGCATGCCAGCGCTGCAGAAGAGCGTGGTGGCGTCATGTGGCCTTACGGATTCAAAGGTTTCGAAATCGATGCCCTTTGAAAGGCAGAAGTCTTGATAGTGCCGGATCAGGCGTCCCGCGGTGTCATAGGCAACCTCCTTTACGTTTGTGTGCCTGGCCAAAAGGTAATGGCATTCCGCATGCCGCGCAATGCGGGATGGAAGGGCAATCTCTCGGCGCAAGAAGGCCCGCGCCGGGATGTCGCAGGTCAATATGAAAACTACACCCTTGAGCTGTATTTTTGGAGCTTGGCTCCCGTTTCAAACTTGGTTATCTACTTCGACGGGAAAAATGGATGGCGGATCTAAAATCCGGAACCATCCGTCGCTATATAAACCGGGAACACCGCGATAGAGCGGTTTATGAGGAGATAATGATGTTATCGAAGCTTCGGCGTTTCAAGAACCTGTTCGCGATCCTGGCGATCGGGATGGCGGTTTCCTTGACCGCCGTGGATTTGGCTGAGGCGCGCCGCGCCAGCGGCGGCGGTTTTGGCAGCCGCGGCACGCGCACATTCTCGGCTCCGGCGACCACCAATACCGCGCCTACGGCGCCGACCGGCATCAACCGGTCGATGACGCCCAACACGCAGCAGAACGCCACGACGCCACAGAACGGCTTTGGCCAGCAGGCAGCGCAGCAGCCGCGTCGCGGCCTCTTCGGTGGCATGTTCGGCGGCCTGCTCGGCGGTCTCGCCCTTGGCGGCCTGATCGGCATGTTCATGGGTACCGGTTTCGGCGGCATGGCCGGCATGCTTGGCATGTTGCTGCAGATCGCGCTGATCGGCGGTCTCGCCATGCTGGCTTTCCGTTGGTTCGCCCGCCGTCAGCAGACGGCCGGCGGCCCGGCAGGGGGCATGAACACCGGTTTTGGCCAGCAGCGCAACGCCTATGATGCGCCGAGCCAGAACACCTCGTCCTTCCAGATCCCGAAGATCGGGTCGCTGGGTGGCAGCGGGCAGGGCGGTTTTGGCGGCGGCCAAAATGCCGCTCCGCGTCAGGCCGGTCCGGAAACCGACGAGATCGGCATCACCAACCGCGACCTCGACCAGTTCGAGAAGCTGTTGACCAACGTCCAGTCTGCCTATGGCGAAGAGGACTATGCCAAGCTGCGCAGCCTCACCACGCCGGAGGCGATGTCCTATCTGGCGGAAGAACTCGGCGAGAACGCTACCAAAGGCGTCAAGAACGAGGTGAAGGACGTGAAGCTGCTGCAGGGCGACCTCGCCGAAGCCTGGCGCGAAAACGGCCAGGACTATGCGACCGTCGCGATGCGCTATTCGAGCGTCGACTACATGAAGGACCGCAAGACCGGCGCAGTCGCCGAAGGCGATCCGAACGCGGTGACCGAAACCGTCGAAGTCTGGACCTTCGTGCGCAAGCCCGCCAACGACTGGCAGCTCTCGGCGATCCAGGCGGCCGCCTAACTTCGAAGCAGCGCGACGGTCTTTTCGTCACGCTCGCCATCAAAGAACTGCGAAAGGGCTTTGCCGAAAGGCGAGCCCTTTTTGCTGACGGCCTCGAACAGCGTCATCGAACTCTTGAATTTGATATCGTCCGGCGAGCCGAGGATCACGTGTGCCGAAAGATCCGGATGGGACAGCATCGCTTCGGTGCATTCGGTGAGCCGGGGTCCCAGCAGGGGATGTTCGAGATAGGCTGTCGCCTCGGCTCTCGAGCCGATCGCGAAGCGCTGGGACATGATCGAGAAGCCAAGCCCCTCCACCTGCGGAAAGATGTACCACATCCAGTGGGAGCGCTTTTTGCCATCGCGCAGCTCGCCGATGACGCGCCCATAGACCGGCGCTTGCGCGTCGACAAAGCGCATGAGGTCGAATTGCATTGTCTCTCCGTCCTGATCGCCCTGTTGCCACAAATCACCCCAGGCCAAGAAGACTCTCAAATCATGAAATTTTTGCGGCCGCTCTTTCCGATGTTGCATCGCACCCTAGCTGAGGAGGTATGGAACGCTTCATTCAGGAATTCCGGAATGATACGGCCTGGCTGCCGGACTGGCTTGTCAGCTGCGGTGTCATGGCCGTTGCATTTCTGATCGGGCTTGCGATCCAGCGTTTTGGATTTCGCTTTCTGACGCGGCTGGTCGAGAACAAGGACCTGTTCTGGCGGTCGCTGGTATCGCGTACGCGGCGGCCGATGCGGTTGGCGATCCTCACCTGGACGCTGTCGCTCGGCGCGACCATTGCCCCGCTGAGTGCCGGGCAGGCGGAGGTGATACGTCACCTGCTGCTGCTCGGCTTCATCATCGTCGTCGGCTGGATGGTGAAGATCGCCCTGCATGTATGGATGATCGTCTATCTGCGCCGCTTCAAGCTCGATGCGGAAGACAATCTGCTCGCCCGCACCCATGTCACCCAGTCGCGGATCGCCGAGCGGATCGCGAGCTTCATGATCGTGGCGATCACCATCGCCGCGATGCTGATGACCTTCCCGGCCGTGCAGCAATACGGCGTCAGCCTGCTCGCATCGGCCGGGGTCGCCGGCGTCGTGCTGGGCCTTGCTCTGCAGCCGGTGCTGAAGAACATCTTTGCCGGCATCCAGCTCGCCATCACCCAGCCGATCCGCATCGACGACGCGCTGATCGTGGAGGGCGAATGGGGCAATGTCGAGGAGATCACCTCCACCTATGTGGTGGTAAAACTGTGGGACTGGCGGCGGATGATCCTGCCGCTCAGCTATTTCATGGAAAAGCCGTTCCAGAACTGGACGCGCGACAGTACGGCGCTGATCGGCACGGTGATGATCTATCTCGACTATTCGGTTCCGGTGAGTGCGGTGCGCCGCAAGGTCGAGGAAATTGCCGCAGCGTCAAAACTCTGGGACAAGCGGGTGGTGGCCGTGCAGGTGACGGATTTTCGGGAAAATGTCATGGAGATCCGCATTCTCGTCTCGGCCTCCAATGCGCCGAGAACCTTCGATCTCAGATGCGAGGTCCGCGAGAAGATCATCGATTTCATCCAGCGCGAATATCCCGCCAGCCTGCCGCGGGTGCGGGCGGAAGGTGCGGCCAGCAGCGTCAGGACAGCTGCCGGGAAGGCGGTACGGCATGGCGTGCTGCAGTCTTGAATTGCGGCCTTGACCGTTTGTTCATGCCGGCGGCCTAGAATAGCCGATCTGAGCGCGGAGATGGGCGATGGTACTGAACTGGGCGATCTTCCTAGGCGGCATCGGATACCTGACCTATGCGGTAGCCTCGGCAATGGCCGGGCAGGAAATTTTCCTGTTCGGCGACGGCGGCCTGTTCCTGCGTTATGCGGAGCACGGCACCCTTGTCAGGCTCTATTTCGGCCTTATCGCCATCTGCACCCTGTTTGCCGGCATCTTCGTCGTCGGCAGCCTTGTGCCGGAAACGGAGTTCGGGCGGATGACCAGGAGCCTGTGGGCCTGGCTTGAAAAACTGCCCGGCCGATGAGCCGATTCGCGCACCTCCTTGCGCAGGCCACAAATCCTTTCTATATCCGGCAACAATTGCCTTCGACGGCCGATCCCGCCGCAGGTCTTCAACACGCCGCTTCTATCATCTGGACGGGTGGCTTCGAGATACCGAGAGAGTTCCGTGAACACGCTGGATTTTGACAAGAGGCCGGAAGACACACGTGTCGTCGTTGCCATGTCGGGGGGAGTGGATTCCTCCGTCGTCGCAGGTCTGCTCAAACGCCAGGGTTATGACGTGCTCGGCATCACGCTGCAGCTCTATGACCATGGGGCGGCCGTGCACCGCGCCGGCTCGTGCTGCGCCGGCCAGGACATCGACGACGCGCGCCGTGTTTCCGAAACCCTCGGAATCCCGCATTACGTGCTCGATTACGAGAAGCGGTTCCGTGAAACGGTGATCAACCCGTTCGCCGAAGCCTATGCGATGGGCGAGACGCCGATCCCCTGCGTTGCCTGCAACCAGACGGTCAAGTTCGCCGATCTGTTGGCGACGGCCAAAGAACTGGGGGCTGATGCGCTGGCCACCGGCCACTATATCCGCTCGTCCGCCAATCCGTCGCCGGGCAATCCGAACCGCCGCGCGCTGTTCCGTCCGATCGACAGCGATCGCGACCAGAGCTGGTTCCTGTTCGCAACGACCCAGGAGCAGATCGACTACCTGCGCTTCCCGCTCGGCGGCATGTCGAAGGCGCAGGTGCGCGAGCTTGCCGAGGAGATGGGCCTTGTTGTCGCCAAGAAGGCCGACAGCCAGGACATCTGTTTCGTGCCGCAGGGCAAATATGCCGATATCATCAGCAAGGTGAAGCCGAACGCGGCACTCGCCGGCGATATCGTGCATATGGACGGGCGCGTGCTCGGCCGCCACGAAGGCATCGTGCATTATACGATCGGCCAGCGTCGCGGCATCGGCATCGCCACCGGCGATCCGCTCTACGTCGTTTATCTCGATGCCCGCTCGCGCCGGGTGATCGTCGGGCCGAAGGAAGCGCTCGATACCCATCGCGTCTATCTGCGCGACGTCAACTGGATCGGCGACGGTGCGCTTGGCGAGGATACCAAGGGCGGATTTGCCTGTTTCGCCAAGGTGCGATCGACCCGTCCGCCGACGCCGGCGGTCCTGCATTCCGACGAACACGGCGTCTATGTCGATCTGGCGATCGGCGAGGCCGGTGTCGCGCCAGGCCAGGCGTGTGTGCTCTATTCGGCCGAAGGTGCGGATGCGCGCGTCTATGGCGGCGGTTTCATCGAGCGTTCGGAACGCGCAGTCGAAGCCGAAATCGCCCTGAAGGCTCTGCTTTCGACACCCGTCGCTGCCTGAAACGTGCACTAACCGGGGCTCACGAAATTGCCGTCGGTTTTTGCCCAGACCCTGCTTGACACTTTGGTGACGGGGGACTTATAAGCCGCACGACCAAAGCGGAACCGGCCACGCCGGAACTTCCGCAGTCCCTGTGGCGGGGTAGCTCAGTTGGTGAGAGCGCAGGATTCATAACCCTGAGGTCGGCAGTTCAATTCTGCCTCCCGCTACCATTCAGTCCACCGAAACCAGTCTCAAGGCGCATTCTCGGAATAGTGTCGACATTTCCGCGGTTGGCGGATATCTCAGGCCTGCGGCGTCTGGGGTTCCGCGATTTCCTCGTCTCAGTCTCTGCTTGCGACCAGCCATGTCTTCGGCGCGGGAGAAGTGGCGAAACTCAGGGAGAACTTCCGGTCCCGGCTCGTGCAACACAGCGAACGTCTCAACCGGCGGGCGCTGGCGGGCAAGGCCCCGATCTTCACTTGCGCAACATCTGTCTGCTGGGCGGCAGTCTCAGTCCAGGGAGCGCTCTTGACGCAGTTCGTTTCATAGCAGTGGGACCTGCTTTGACGCGCCCAACAAAGCTGCTTTTCTTTTCACGAAATCTCGCGTAAGGCGCGCGAAGCTAACAATGACGACGGCCGCAAACTGTACGCCGGCGCCACAGGCGATCCCTGCATCGGCAAGGAAGCGAGATCGCCAACGTCACGTCGCTGGATACAGTACAAGCAGGATATTAGACATGAACGACGCGGGGATCCATGTGCGCGGTCTCAATTCGGGCCATTCGGAGGTGACGGAGCGCGGTGCGGTGCCGCAGATCCTATGTGGCCCTGATCCACGGAACGTTTCCCTGCCGGGCGAACGGCTCTCCAGCCTGTTCGAGCGCTGTGCCGAGCGCTACGGCGCGATGCCAGCCGTTATAGACGGCGGGCGCATGTGGACCTACATTGAAATTGACGCTGAGGCGAACCGCCTTGCGCGCTTACTCGCCCTGCGCGGCGTCAAGCCCGGAGACCGGGTAGCCCTGCTGCTCGAGCGGTCGGCCGAGACGTATATAGCGATCCTCGCTGTCATGAAGTTAGGGGCGGCCTTCGTACCGCTTGCAGCTGCCTTCCCCGAAGAGCGCATGTCTTTGATTATCGAGGACGCTGATGTTCGTTTCGTCGTCACAATGGCCGAGCATGTGGCGCGCGCGGCGGCGCTTTCCGTTCCACATATCGTGATTGCGGCCAACTGTCCGGAGACCGCCCGTCAATCGGACAGCCCGCTCGATATCGTCGGATCCGACGACGATATCTGCTATATCCTCTATACATCCGGGACGACCGGCCGACCCAAGGGCGTGGCGGTGCGCCACCAAAGCATCTGCAATTTCGTTGACGTTGCCGCCGCAGCATATGGCTATCGGCCGGGCGACCGTGTCTATCAGGGCATGACGATCGCCTTCGACTTCTCCACCGAAGAGATCTGGGTGCCATTTGTCGCCGGTGCCACGATCGTCCCCGCGCCCGGCCGCATGACGCTGGTAGGCGAGGAACTCGGCGACTTCCTTCGCGCGAACGCCATTACCTGCATGGCCTGCTCGCCGACGCTGCTGTCGTCCTTGGAAAGCGATGTGCCGAGCTTGCACACCATACTCGTGGGCGGCGAAGCCTGTCCGCAGAATCTCGTGACCCGCTGGTCGAAACCGGGCCGCCGCATCCTTAATACATACGGCCCGACTGAAGCGACGGTGACCGCGACCATGGGCTACCTGACGCCCGAGCGCCGCGTGACCATCGGGTCGCCGCTGCCCTCTTATTCTATCGTGATCCTTGATGCCGAAGCGCCGCGATTGGCGGCGGCCGGGGACCTTGGAGAAATCGGCATTGCCGGCATCGGCCTTGCGGTCGGCTACCTCAATCGGCCGGATCTGACGGCACAGAAATTCATTCCTGACTTTCTCGATCTGCCTAATAATCCCTCAAAACGCATCTACCGTACCGGCGATCTCGGCTGCATAAACACAGACGGCGAAATCGAATATCACGGCCGAATCGATACACAGGTGAAGATTCGCGGCTATCGCATCGAGCTGGGTGAAATCGAGACGGCCTTGCTCGACCAGCCCGATATAGCGCAGGCCGCCGTCACCACTTGGGAGGTCGAGCCCGGCCGCCTGGAGCTGGTCGGTTATTATGCGCTAAAATCCGGTACCGGAACTCTTTCTCGCGCCCATCTTGCTAAAGAACTGCGCCGGCGCCTACCGGAGTACATGGTACCCTCATTCCTTGAGGAGCTTGCGGCATTGCCAATGACAGTCTCCGATAAGGTGGATACGGGGAGGCTGCCAAAGCCGATGGGCCTCCGGGTCAGCACAGGGCGCAAGGAAGTCCTCCCCTCCACCGATGACGAGAGCTATCTGGTGGTGGCGCTGGGCGAAGTGCTGATGATGGATGACATCTCCGTTGAGGATCATTTTTTTGATGATCTCGGCGCAAACTCATTGCTGATGGCGCGCTTCTGTGCCCGTCTGCGTGCACGCCAGGAGTGGTCAGGCACTTCGATGCGGGACATCTATCTCAATCCGACCGTCGCCGCTCTGGCGCGACACCTGCGCGGCCCTGAGGACAAGGCGATACCCGTGGAGGAGCCTGTCCTCAATCACCGCGCTTCGAACCTCGCCTACTGGACCAGCGGCGCCGCGCAGATCGCCTTTTATTGCCTCTTCGGCTATTTCGATCTTTGGATGCTGAACTATGGGCTCAACTGGGTCTATGACATGCTCGACGACCCGGTTCAGCTCTACCTGCGCTGCGCGATGTTGTCGGCAGCGGTTTTTTTCGGTATGTCAGGCTTTGCCGTTGCGATGAAGTGGCTGCTCATCGGCCGCTGGAAAGCAGAGAGCTTTCCGATTTGGGGTCTTCGCTACTACCGCTTCTGGGTGGTCAAAACGCTCATACGTTCGGCGCCGGTCGTCCTCTTTCGCGGCAGCCCGCTCTACAACCTCTATCTTCGCTTGCTCGGTGCCCGTCTCGGTCGCAACGCTACCATCGAGTCCCGCACGATCCCGGTCTGCACCGACCTGATCTCCATCGGGGACAACGCCATACTGCGCAAGGAATCCATGATTCTCGGCTATCGCGCTCAGGCCGGCTATATTCATACGGGATCGATTTCCATCGGCCGCGACGCCTTCGTCGGCGTAGGTTCGGTGATTGATATTGATACATCCGTTGGGGAGCGAGCACAGCTCGGCCATGCGTCCTCGCTGCAGCGAGGAGAGCACATTCCAGACGATGCCCACTGGCACGGATCCCCGGCGATACCGACCACGGCGGATTACTGCAAAGCCCCGACCCTTAGCCTTTCGAAGACGCGACGCTTTAGTTACGAGGCTGTACAGCTCATCACACTTTTCGCTGTCGTCACCCCGTTCCCCCTGTGGTTCCACAGCTACTGGCAAAATGTCAGCGACGACTATCAGGAGTCTATCGGTATCGTCGCCGTCGGCACGACCGCGACGCTCTTTGCTCTCACCAGCGCGCTGCTTTTCGTCGCGCTCGTGCTGCCGCGCCTGTTCAGTTTAATGCTGAAGCCCGGGCGCACCTACCGACTCTATGGCTTTCATTTCTGGTTGCAGTCTATCGTCGAGGCTTCCACCAATGCTCGCTTTCTCAACCTGATATTCGGCGACAGCTCCGCCATCGTCCACTACATGCGGGCACTTGGCTGGAACCTTAACAAGGTGGTGCAAACCGGCTCGAACTTCGGCAGCAATCAGCAGCAGGACAATCCGCTGTTCTGCGAGATCGGTTCCGGAACGATGGTTTCGGACGGTCTCTACATGATCAACGTCCACAAGTCGGCTTCTGCTTTCAGGCTGGAGCACACCAAGGTCGGCGAGCGCAATTACTTCGGGAACAACATCTTCTATCCGCCGGATAGCCGGACCGGGGATAACGTGCTGCTTGGCACAAAAGTAATGGTACCAATCGATGGACCGTTACGCGAAAACGTGGGCCTGCTCGGTTCGCCGCCTTTCGAGATCCCCCGAATTGTCAAGCGCGATAAAGAACTCATTCAAGGTGTCAGCGACGCCGAACGCCGCGGCTGTCTCCCGCACAAGAACAGGCACAATCTCACGACCGCCCTGATGTTTATCGCCACGCAATGGACAGTGTTGTTCATTACATTGGCGATTTGGGACCGGGCGCTGAACTATTACACCGAGTGGGCGCAGATGGCTCTGTTCGTCGCGGTCGTACTGACGGCAGCGTTTGCCATTCCGTTCCATATCTTCTTGGAGTGGGCGAGCCTGCGCTTCCGAAAGCTTCAGCCGCAGATGAATACCATCTACGATGTTGCCTTCTGGCGTCACGAGCGTCACTGGAAGCTATCGGATTCGCCGGTTGTGCAGCTCTTCGCCGGCACGCCGTTCCGTCCAATGATACTGCGAGCGTTAGGGGTCAAGATTGGCAGGCGCGTCTACGATGGCGGCGCGAACCTGACAGAAAGATCGCTGGTGGAGATCGGCGACGACGCGACGCTCAACGAAGGCTGCGTCATCCAGGCGCACTCGCTGGAGGAAGGCGCGTTCAAGTCGGATTTCATCCGCATCGGCAACGGCTGCACCCTCGGCCCCGCGGCCTTCATTCATTACGGCGTAACGATGGGAGATGGAGCACTCGCCGACGTTGATTGCTTTGTGATGAAAGGCGAAATCCTTCAGCCGAACTCGATCTGGCGCGGCAACCCCGCAAAGCCTGGCGGTTTTCTCAAGTCGGTTGCGGGCAAATGAACGGCGGAGCGGCAGAAGCTGCGCTATTGACGGAGATGAAGCGGCTTGCCCCGCCGACTGTCCGGCTCGGTTGTCGCATGATCGGCCCAAATGACGAAGCCTTGCTCCTGCCTGACGAAGTGGCCGCCATTACCTCCAGGCAACCTGCGGCCCGGCGAGCGAGCGGTACCGCCCGCTCGCTTGTCCGATGTCTACTGGCGCTTGAAGATGCGGAAGCCCCCATAGGGCGTTCCCCCGCCGGAGCACCGCTCTGGCCCCGGGGCTTCGTCGGTTCTCTCGCGCATGATGCGGAAATGGCGGTCGCAGCCATTGCCAGAAGCGTTCACGTGCCCTCGCTCGGCATTGATGTCGAGCCGGCCGAACCGCTGCCGGACGACATTGCAGCCCTCGTACTAACTTCCGGGGATGTCCTCTCGGGGGTCGAAGCGCGTTTCGCGACGCGCGTCCTCTACAGCGCGAAGGAGGCGGCCTACAAAGCCGCGTATCCGCTGGATGGGGAGGTTCTGGGTTATGAGCATATAAATGTCGATCTTGCTCGCCGCGAGGCCGTGACCGCAGGCGGCCGCAGGATGCGGCTGTCCTTTTGCACGTTGCCTCGTGTTGTCGTCCTTGCCGCTGCGGTAAACGGTTAGCGGCAGGCGACGCCGGGGTCCCTGAATGTCTATCTCACCAAGCTCGCTCGTTTAGGCGGTTAGCCAAGGGTATCGGTTGGCACGAAAGGGCCGCCGCCTTATGGGGCTATAAGGTTCCGCTGGGAGTTGCGACCGGAACTGTGCAATGACAGGTTCCGGCCGCCGGCCCGCCCTGGGTAATGGTCAGTTTAAGGAACGAGACGCGGCGAGCAAGCCCGCGGCCTCGGCAAGTTTCTCCGGATCTTTAAGCCCGCGGCAGTAGAGATCGTACACGATGGGCGCGACCGCTTCCGCACTACGTTCCGAGCTTTCGGCCGCGACAATGACTGCGTGTCTGAGGAGAGAAATGTCTCCCATCGTCATTGCGCGAGCTGGGAAAGGATTGTGATATGTCATATCCACCTCCTTTGAAGGGGCAACTATAGGTGATGGGAGATGCCCTTTCCACAGATATTGCCAAACCCACGGGATCTGTACGGAAGCGGACGAAGATGGTGTTTTACTGATCCCGAACCTTGATACCGGCCTCGGCGGCCGCTTCGATAAAAGCCTGTCGAGCTTAGGGGAGATCATCCAGCTCCGCGTTCGATCTCTGCGCCAACACGAGATTACTTTCCGAATGGCCGATGCGCATGGCCGGGCCTGGTGACACCCCGGAAATTCGCCGCCCGCCTGGGGTAATCCATTGGCTAAGCTGGTCCCAAGCGGTTTGTTTTGCGCCACTCTTCGTACTCTCCGCGGGCATCGTCATGCAGCGGATAGTAGCGCTGCAACGACCCACCCTCCATAAGCTTCTCGCGCGAGAATTCTTCCCATTCGTGATGCTTTTGTGCCTCTTCGATTACCTTCGAGGCCATTGAAACCGGAAGCACCACCACCCCGTCGTCGTCGGCGATGATAATGTCGCCGGGAATGACCGTGACGCCGCCGCAGGCAATCGGAACGTTGACGGCATTGGGGTAGATGCTGGTCTGGACATGGTAGTTGGGCGTCCAGCCGCGCAGCCAAAGGGGGAGATCCAGTTTCTCGACATTGGGCCGATCGCGCATGCACCCGTCGATCACGATGCCAGCGCCGCCTCTGCCTTTGAAATAGGTCGACATCATATCGCCGAAGACCCCGGAACTCATATCGCCACGCGCATCGACCACGACTACATCGCCCTCCTGCGCGTGATAGAGCACGTGCCGGTGCAACTGCGTCTCCGGATCGGCATATTCTCCTTCGTTGAAGAGATCCGGCCGCTGCGGCATGAATTGAAGCGTCAGGGCTGGCCCGACGATCGACTTCCCGCGATTCTGCGGCACGGGACCAACCATGTGCGGATTGCGGAAGCCCATGTGGCCAAGCGTGCCGGCAACCGTCGCGGCGCCGATTTCCTTCAGTGCGTCGATCAGGTCCTTGGACGGTCGCGTGATATCGGGTGTCTGCGTCATTTTAGGCTCCGATGGATGAAAACTACCAGTTCGTGACAGAACCGTCGCGGCGCTTCAGGTGAGGCGCTTCCCAGAAACGAAAGCTCTCCGCCTTGATCGCCTCTTCGTTGACCTCGACGCCGAGCCCCGGCAGATCGCTGACCGGATAGTCGGGGCCGACGAGCCGCGGTTGCACGGGGAAGAAGTCGGAATTATCGAAGCCCAGCTTTGCTTCGGGCGCCCTGGTCTCGAGCCAAGCGAAATTCGGTACCGCGGCGGCGAGATGGATGGTCGCGGCCGTGCAGACCGGGCCGAGGGGATTGTGCGGCATCAGGTCCACATAGTGCGCCTCGCTCCAACCAGCGACCTTCATTGCTTCGGTGAGCCCGCCCACATTGCAAACATCGAGCCGGTTGAACTGATGGATGCCGCGCTCGATGTAGGGCAGGAACTGCCACTTGCTGGCAAACTCCTCGCCGATGGCGAACGGGATGTCGGTCATCGTGCGCAGGGATTCGTAAGCCTCCGGTGTCTCGTCCCGTATTGGTTCCTCGAGGAAATCAAGCACGCCACGGCCGAGTTTGTTGCAGAAGCTCGCCGCCTCTGCCACCGACAGCCGATGGTGATAGTCGATGCCGAGGACGACGTCATCGCCAAGCGCTTCTCGCGCCTTGTTTAGCATATTCGCGGTAGCGCCGATCGACTCGCGGGGCTCAAAAATGTCCTTGTTGTTTTGCCCGATGGGGAAGAAACGGATCGCCTGCCACCCCTGCGCGCGTAGTTCGCGGGCTCGTTCGATGGCAATATCGCCCTCGGCCTCGTCACCGGTCGAAGCGAAGGTAGGAATGCGGTCGCGCTGCTTACCGCCCAGCAGTTCGTAGACCGGCACCCCCAGCGCCTTGCCTTTGATGTCGTGAAGGGCAATGTCGATGGCGGAAATCGCCGCCTGCAGAACGCGCCCGCCTTCGAAATATTGGCTGCGATAAACTTCTTGCCAGATCCGACCAATCTGCATCGGGTCGCGGCCGATGAGAAACTCGCGATAGTGCTCGATCGCACCGGCCACGGCCTTCTCGCGACCGCTCAAGCCGCTCTCGCCCCATCCGAAGATGCCGTTGTCGGTCTCGACCTTGACGAGCATCTGGTTGCGTATTCCGATCCATACCGGATAGGGCTTGATAGCGGTGATTTTAAGCTTCGTAGTCATCTACACCCTGTTTCACACGTATCTGGCCTGTCTCAGCTGGCCATGAGGGCCATTTCTGTTTCGCCGTCGAACAGATGCATCCGCTCCTGGTCGAACTCGAGCCAGATCGGTTCGTCGGGCGCGACGGCAATGGTCGGCGGCACGCTGACGTTGACGATGGCGCCAGACAGGAACGCCTGTACGAAGGTGACGTCTCCGGTCGGCTCCACCGTGTAGGCCTTGGCAGGAACGCTTCCTGGCACCGCACTCTTGTGCAGCTTGATCGTCGAGTGGCGTGCGCCGAGCACGACTTTCTTGGTGGTTGCCGTCGCGACCTTCCGGGCGTTGTGTGGCGAGAGCTCGAGGCGCCAGCCCTCCGCGCTTGTCAACACAGTGTCGCCGCTCGCCGTTGATGCCTCCAGCGGAACAAGGCTCATCGCCGGGCTGCCGACAAAGCTGGCGACGAACATGTTCACCGGATGTGCAAACACCTGCGCCGGTGAAGCGTATTGCTGCAGGTAACCGCCGTTCATCACCGCCATTCTGTCCGCCATGGTCACGGCTTCGAGCTGGTCGTGCGTCACATAGATGATCGTTGCCTTGAGGTCCTGATGGAAACGCTTGATCTCCGAACGCATCTGCACGCGCAGCTTCGCGTCGAGGTTGGAGAGTGGTTCATCCATCAGGAATACCGCCGGATCGCGGACGAGGGCACGGCCGAGCGCCACGCGCTGCTGTTGCCCGCCCGAAAGTTCGCGTGGCTTGCGCTCGAGCAGCTGGGTCATGTCGAGCACGCGCGCTGCTTCCCTGACCTTCTTGTCGATCTCGTCCCTTGGCAGTTTGCGCATCTGCAGCGGGAACGCCAGATTTTTGTAGACCGATTTCTGCGGATAGAGCGCGTAGTTCTGGAACACCATTGCGATGTCCCGGTCCTTGGGGTCGAGGTCGTTGACCACCCTGTCGCCGATGACGATGTCGCCAGATGTGATGGGGATGAGCCCCGCCACAAGATTGAGCGTGGTTGTCTTGCCGCAGCCTGAAGGGCCGACGAGCGCAACGAATTCGCCGTCGTTGACCGTCAGCGAAACATTGTTGACAGCTTTGAAGCTGCCATAGGTCTTGACGAGATCATTGAGGACCACGTGGGCCACCGGCAACTCCCTAGTGCTTGACTGCGCCTTCCGTGAGGGCGCGTACGAAATATCGTTGGAGGAGGAGGAACAGGACCACGACGGGCACGCTCATCATGAAGCTCGCCGCCATCAGGCCCGGAAAGTCCGTGGTATTTTCCGAGAAGAAGCGCTGGATGCCGACCGGCAGTGTCAACTGTTCGTTCTTGGAGAGAAATGTGTAGGCGTAGATGTACTCGTTCCACGCACCGATGAAGGAATAGATCGCCGTGGCGATGATGCCCGGCGTCGAGAGCGGCATCACGATCAAGACAAAGGCCTGGAACCGCGTTGCCCCGTCGATGCGCGCCGCCTGCTCGAGCTGCACAGGGATATTGTCGTAGAAGCCCTTGAGGAGCCAGATTGCCAGCGGCAGGCCGAATGTGAGGTAGGTGAGAATGAGCGACCCATGCGTGTTCACTAGCCCGATCGCGCGCATCAGGATGAAGAGCGGCACGAGAAAGATCACCGCCGGAAACATATTGCGAAGCAAGACGGCGAAGAACAGAAAGTTCCGACCCGGGAAGGTGAAGCGCGAAAACGCATAGGCCGCAGGAACTGCCACGATCACCGAAAGGATAGTCGTGGTCGTGGAGACGAAAAGGCTGTTCCAGAAGAAACGGAGGAAGTCCTGGCCTACGCTATTTTGCGGGTCGAGGAGCTTTTCGTAGCTGGCAAGGGTCGGTTGGTCAGGCCACCATTGCGGCGGGAATTGCATGGCTGCGAAGCCGGACTTGATCGAGGTGATCAGCATCCAGATCATCGGCAACGCGGTGTAAAGCAGCATGAACGCGAGGAAGATGCGTCCGCCCCACCGCCATCCGTCGATGCGCACACGGCGACGGGCCTGGCTTCGAAGAGCAGTCTCGGCAATCGTGCTCATGCGCTCCCATCCTTCCGCTCGTTGCCGCTTAGCGCACGGACGTAGAAGTAGCCGAGCGACATCAGGATCAGGAACAGCAGCACTGAATAGGCCGATGCCACTCCCCAGCGCTGGCGGCCAAAGGCAAGCTCATAAATGTGGGTGATCCAGATATGCGATGCGTTCGACGGCCCGCCGCCGGTCATGATCCAGGGGATGATGAAGGAATTGAAGTTGGCCACTGCCAGCAGAAGGATCGTCACTGTCGAGACGTTTCTCAGGTGCGGGAAGGTGACGTGCCAGAACCGCTGCCATGCATTGGCTCCGTCGACTTTTGCCGCGCGCAGCAACTGATCGGGTACTGTTTGCAGGCCAGCCATCATCATGATCATGGCAAACGGAAACTCCCGCCAGATATTGACGACGATCAGGGAGGGCAGCACCGTGTTGACGCTGTCGATGAAATTCGGCGGTCGGTCGGCCAATCCCAGGCCGACCAGCACCGCACCGATAATCCCAAAGTCCGAATGGTAGATCCATTTCCAGATATAGGACGCGGCGACCGCGCTGATGACCCAGGGAATGATCAGAATGGCTCGCAGGATGCCACGGCCGACAAAGTCACGATGGAGCGCCAGTGCGCTGGCAAATCCGAGGACAAATGAAATCAAAGTAGATCCCACTGTCCAGACAAGCGTGTTCCGGGTGACCGTCCAGAACACCGGACTTGTGAGGATGGCGGTGTAGTTGTTAAGGCCGACGAAAATCTTGTCCCGGAGCTGCAGGCCAGGCGGTGTATTAAAGAACGAAAGCTCGATCGTGTAGTAGATCGGATAGGCTATGACGATGAGCATCACGGCGATTGCAGGGAGCACATAGGCGTAGTCGGCGCGATGCGCCCAAATCTTTCGCAGCAGACCGGACCCTTCGGGTCGCAGTCTGCGGCGGGTCTCGGCCTTGCCAGTCAAGATCGTCACGGTGCCATGCCCCCATTTTTCGGAACAAACCGGCCGCAGCCTCAGCGCGGCCGGTCAGATCGTCAGGCATGGACTAAAGTCCGCCGGCCGTCAGGTTTTTTACCTTCTTGGCTGCGTCTTCCGCTGCTTGGTCAACGGTCATGGCGCCGGTCAGCGCATTCTGCAGCATGTCCGGGACGATGATGTTCATGATTTCCGGCGACTGCGGCAGCGCCGGGAACGGGATGCCGTAAGGCAGCATGGAAGTCGTGACATCAAGGAACTTGATACTGTCCAAGCGTTCCTTCATCCATTTGGTCTTGAAGCCGTTGAGATTTCCCGGGTTTGAGCCGGCATAGGCCATCTTCAGCGACCATTCGGGGCTCGCCCACATGCAGCCGATAGCCTTTGCAGCCGGCTCGTCTACCTTGCCGCCCTCGACATATTCGGGCTTGAGGATGTGAATGTTCGAGCCGCCAAACACGACGGCACGCTTGCCGTTCGGGCCAGTCGGGATCAGACCGTAGCGCATGTTGTCGATGACGGTCTGCGCCTTGTCCTTGTCGGTACCCGTCGTCTTCTTCTGCAAGTCGAGCATGACGTTATAGTCGGACGGGTGCGAGACCATCATGGCGAGCTGGCCAGCGAGGAAGAGTGGCTGATTATCCGCCTGCTGATTGGTAAGCGCCGAAACCGGAACCGACTTGTCGCGAACATACATGTCATAGGAGGCTTGCAGCGCCGCCTTGCTCTGCGCGCTGTTCAGCTCGACCTGCTTGTAAGTCGGGTTCGCGTTGGCCTCGTCAAAAACGCCGCCGCCATAGGCCCACAGCTGCGGCATGAAACGGTACGGTGTATTGCCGGCATTCTTGCGCGCCACCAGGCCGTAACCGGCAATGCCGAGCTTGTCGTGGATCTGCTTGGAATATTTGACGACATCGTCCCATGTTGCCGGAGCCTTGTCCGGATCGAGGCCCGCGCGCTTGAAGATGTCGGCGTTCCAGATGAACGCCATCGTCTCATTATTGGTCGGGATACCGTAGGTCACGCCCTCCCAGGTCACGGCCTTCATTGCACCGGGCCAGAAATCATCGGTCGCGTACCCGATATCCTCGGGTTTGAGCGGCCGCAGATAGCCCTTCGAGGCGAATTCGGTGCCGCCCAGGATTTGCAGGCGAACCGCCATGGGCGCCGCATTGCCAAGGAGCGCGGTCCGGAACTTGTCCAGCAGGTCGTTATAGGTGAGGGCTTGATCCTCGAGCTGGATGTTCGGATAGGTTTTGCGGAAGGTCGCGAAGAAGTCCTTGTAATACTGGCGCAAGAGGTCGGGGTCGCCCTCGAACACACCCTGATACCAGAACGTCAGTCGCCCCTTGTAGTCGAGCGGGGTGACTTTAGCGCAGTCGGCCGCCGTGTCAAAATCCTGTGTACCGGCAATGGAGCGCACATATTGCGGCGACCACTTGCTCAAGTCGACCGGCGCACCCAGCGCAGACGCGGACATCAGCGATACCAGTAAAGCAGTGGACACAGTGCCGCGCACGACAGCACCGCCGAGTGAAGTACTCGTCATAGGTATCCTCCCAGATTTCTCCCATGCCGCTCTGTGTGAAGCGAGCGGTCTTTGCTCCCCGGCCGTGGGACTTTCCACCCAATGTATCCCTTCGACCATATCATACGTTTTCAGATCACAGATTACCTGTCAACTAAAGAAATCGTACATTGTTTATGGAAGCCTTGCGTGATATCCGAGCAATCTGTGTATTGATTGGGGATAGCTTTGGCCGTTACGAGTGATTTTAAAGCGCAGCCACCCGAAGGGATCGACGCCATCGGGGCCTCCAGCGAAGGCGCGTCGCTTTATCAACTGATCAGGGACGACATTATCGAAGGGCGGCTCGCTGCCAACGAGCGGCTTGTGGTCACCGATCTCGCCCGGCGCCACGGTACCTCAACCAACCCCGTGCGCGAGGCTCTGCAACTGTTGCGCGGGGAGGGCTTCGTAACCTTCGTTCCCAACCGTGGAGCGCGCGTCCGGCCTATAGATCAGGATTTTGTTCGGGACATCTACGAGATAGGAGTCCTGATCGAGCCGGCACTGACGCGATGGTTCGTGAATATGGCCACCGTCGAGGACATTGCTGAACTCGAACGCATCCAAGGCCTGATTGAAGAGAACGACTTCGCCGATACGTTCAGGCACAGCGAGTTGGACACTGCCTTTCACACCGTAATGTACCAGAAGCACTACAACCACCATGCCGCCGAGCTTTGGTGGAAGCATCGCGAAGTGCTTCGAGCCGTGAGCCGGCGTTTCAACTTCACGCTTGCCCGGCGTGCCGCGATCCTTAGCGAACATCGCGAGCTCATCGCACATGTAAAAGCGGGAAATGCGAACGAGGCGGCCGAACTCATCGCACGCCATGTCGAAGGCTCCGGGCGGCACATCCTCGAACACATGCGTGCGCGTAGCGCCGCTTGGGCAGGATAGAATTCATAGCCTTGAACAACGTCATGACGACCACTTCAGATAAAGGCAGTTGAGATGAAAATCACCAGCGTTCGGCCGTGGCTAATCAGATCCGATGCGTCTTATTGGGGAGAGTATCTGTTCGTCGAAGTGACGACCGACGAGGGGGTGAGCGGCTGGGGAGAGATCACCACCACGACAAAGCTCGCCAATCGCGCTTTGTGCACGATCCTGCGGCAGATCGGTGACGCTTTGACAGGCGAGGACCCGGCACGTATCGAGTATCTGTGGCACAAGATATTCCGCAGCTTCACCTACATGGGCAGTCGTGGCGCCGCAGTCGAATGCGTAAGTGCCATCGACATAGCCCTTTGGGACATCCGAGGCAAAGTTCTGGGTCAGCCGATTTACGAGTTGTTGGGCGGGCCGGTACGCGATGAAATCGCGCTCTACACCCATCCCAACCAGGCCAAGTTTACCAGCAAAGAGGCTGTGGTTCGGGAAATTCGGGACATCGTCGAGTCCGGCCACACTGCGCTCAAGTTCGATCCTTTCCCCCACCAGGGCCGCACCGCCGATGGACAATCTCGCGAACAACGGGACGGCTACCTCGATGGCAGCATGACCCGCAAGGATGAGCGCGAAGCCGCCGAACTCACTGCTCTGATCCGCGAAACGGCGGGCTCTGATGTCGACATCCTCATCGATGCGCATGGCCGGTTCGACGTTCCCACCGCCATTCGCCTTTGTCGGAGCCTCGAGGAAGCTGGTCAGATCGACTGGTTCGAGGAGCCCTGTCCACCGGAGAGCCTCAGCGCTCTCAAACAGGTCCGTGAGAAAGTCAGCGCCGCCATCTCGTGGGGCGAGCGCGGCCACACGAAGTGGGATTTCGTGCCGGTGCTCGAAAACAAGCTCGCCGACTACATCATGCCGGACGTCACCTGGACCGGCGGCATTACCGAACTCAAGAAGATTTCCGCCCTATGCGAAGCCTACTACATCCCGGTCTCGCCGCATGACGCCGCAGGGCCGATCAACGTGGTTGCGGGAGCACAGGTGATGATGACCGTTCCCAATTTCTACAAACTTGAAACGTCAGAGTGGAACCTGGGCAAATACGATCACCTCATCGACAGACCACTCGATGTTTCGAATGGCAGCCTCAAGCTTACGCCTAGGCCTGGTCTCGGCGTTGAAATGAACCGCGACTACCTTCAAAATCACGAGATAGAGCTGCACTAGCTAACAACGCTCTACGCCGCCTCAGCGTGCGTGACGACGAGCACCGCCGACCAGAACGAGGATAAATCATGCCAGAAGCAAATGGAGCCGACGAGGCGCTCAATCGGGTGAACACGCGTTCCAAGCCGTCCGACCTTCGCATCACCGACATGCGGGTAGCCGAAATTGTCGGCGCGCCGTTCACCTCGGTGCTGCTGAAGATTTACACTAATCAGGGCATTGTCGGGCTTGGCGAGGTGCGCGACGGTGCCAGCGCCACCTACGCGCTGATGCTGAAGAGCCGGTTGCTTGGCGAGAACCCTTGCGACATCGATCGCCTGTTTCGACGGATCAAGCAGTTCGGCGGGCACGGCCGGCAAGGCGGCGGCGTGTCGGCGGTCGAAATCGCCTTGTGGGATCTTGCCGGCAAGGCCTATGGCGTCCCTGTCTACCAGATGCTCGGCGGCCGGTTTCGGGAAAAAGTGCGCGTCTATTGCGATACCGACGCTACCGTGCCGAGCGGTACCGAGACCGGTAAGCGCCTCAAGCAGCGCATGGAGCTCGGATTCACTTTCCTCAAGATGGATTTGGGACTGATGCAGATCGCGGATGTGCCCGGTGCGGTCGTGTCTCCTGCCGGCTCACTTGAAGGGTACCGCCACCACCCCGGTCGCGGCCCGCTGAAGACCATGGAAGAGCGGCGCCTCCGCAACGCTGTATATGATTTGCATAACGTCCCGCACCCGTTCACCGGCCTCCACTTTTCCGACAAGGGCCTCGACTTCCTCGAGCAATACATTGCCGAGGTTCGTGAGGTCATCGGCATGGATGTGCCGCTTGCGATCGACCATATCGGCCATATCTCCATGCAGAACGGCATTCGCCTTGCCAGGCGAATTGAAAAATACGTGCCGGCCTGGCTCGAGGATGTGATCCCATGGCAGTATACCGAGCAATATCGACAACTGCAGGACGCCACCACGGTGCCAATCTGCACTGGCGAGGACATATACCTCAAGGAAGGCTTCGAGCCTCTGCTTAACAGCGGCGGCGTCGCCGTTATCCACCCGGACCTGCTCACCAGTGGGGGTATTCTCGAGACCAAGAAGATCGGCGATATGGCGCAGGACCGGGGTGTCGCCATGGCCATCCACATGGCAGAAAGTCCAATCGCAGCAATGGCTGCGGCACATGTCGCGACCGCGACCGAAAATTTCATGGCACTCGAATACCATTCCGCCGATGTCGACTGGTGGGACGATATCGTCACCGGCCTTCCCAAGCCGCTGGTGAAGGACGGCTTCATCACCGTTTCGGACAAGCCGGGCCTGGGGATTGACGACGTCGTCGACGAGGTGATCTCGCAGCATCTACAGCCGGGTGTCGCCGGCATTTGGCAACCTACGGATCACTGGGACGATGAGTATTCCTGGGATCGCACCTGGAGCTGAGGCGAAAAGGAACGAAGATGAAGATCACCGATCTCCGCTGCGCCGTTATCGGCAGACATCCGATCGTCCGTATCGTTACGGACGAGGGCCTCTATGGCTTGGGTGAGGTCGAATTTACAAAATCCTATCTCAAGCCCTGGGTGCTGCATTTCCGCGAGGCGCTGATCGGCGAGGACCCGACCGACGTCGAGAGAGTCATGCTGAAGATCCGCCAACGCGGCTCTTTCAAGCCGTACGGCGCGGCGGTGAGCGCTATTGAGCATGCGCTGTGGGATATTGCCGGCAAGGCCGCGGGCGTGCCCGTCTATAAACTGCTCGGCGGCAAGGTGCGGGACAAGGTGCGCGTCTACAATGGCTCGGTTCGCCGGACACGCACGGGCGACCGGCCGGAGGATTACGCCGCTGACGTCAAATGGATGATGGAGCAGCCGCAGAACTTCTTCATGGTCAAGCAAGGAATCTCGTTCCACTCCAACATGAAGGACACCGTCGAGGACTTCCACTACGGCGTGACGCAGAAGAAGGCCGGCTATCACGGTGCCATGGATCAGGGCGTGATCAGCGAGCGTGGTTTCAATCACATGCTCGACTGCGTGATCGCGATGAAGGAAGTGCTGGGCGACAAAGTCAGCCTGGCGCTCGACTGCGGCCCGGGCTGGATGTTGCCCGATGCGATCAAGTTCGCCCGCGCGGTCGAGAAGTACAATTTGATGTGGCTCGAGGACATGCTGACCGGCGACTACGTGCCGTGGGTCAATCCGCAGGCCTATCGGGAGCTGACAACCTCAACCTCGACACCAATTCACACTGGGGAACAGATCTACCTGCGGCACAATTTCAAGGAACTGATCGAGACGCAGGCGGTGCGCGTCATCGGCCCAGATCCAGCCGATATCGGCGGCATTGCCGAGCTCAAATGGGTCGCCGAGCACGCCTACATGCACTCGATCCTAATGGCACCGCACGGCACCGCCAACGGCCTGCTGGGGCTTGGCGCGTTGATCAATGTCTGCGCCACGTTGCCGGCAAATTACGTCGCGTTCGAATATCCGACCGCCTCCGACCCCTGGTGGGAGGACCTGGTAATCGGCTTGCCGCCGCAGATCGTCAAGGACAGCATGGTGGACCTACTGGAAGCGCCGGGTCTGGGCCTCGATATCGACCCTGAAGGGGCCAGGAAATATCTCAGGGAAGAGGATGCGGGCTTTTTCGACTGAACTTCCCTCCATCTGCCGGCATGGCACAGACCGTCGGTGAACTGACCGACGAGGGATCGCCGGCGTTCGAGGCTGCCATTCCGATCCTGTCGCGAGGTCGCATTTGTCGAATGCTAAGCAGTTGATCTTGAGATAAGTTTCCCCCTGAAGCATTTGTTTTCTCGTGGCTCTCTCCCGAGTATCATAGACAGGATTGCCGCTACCATTTCGATAGCGGGCTGCTCGTATGTCGTCAGGTCATAGGCAGGGGAGGCGGCGAGGGGAGTATTGTCGAAACCGGCAATCGCAATATCATCCGGAATACGGAGTTTTAGGGTGCTGCGGACGTAATCGATCGCGCCGAAGGCCAGAGCATCGTTTTCACACATGAGAAGATCCGGCCATTGCTCGCGTGGGGTCTCCTGGAACAATATCCTTGCGGCCTCAAATCCGTGTCCTGAACTGTAGGACGCCGCCGAAGCACCAAGCACAGGCTTGGAGCCATGGGCTTCCCAGAAAGCGTTGAACGCGCGGCGTCGGCCCAACGCGGTGGAAAGGGTTTTGGCGCCGGACAGAAAAGCGGGACGTCGATATCCTTTAGAATAAAAATACTCGCATAGTTCTCGCATCGCCAGCGGCGTATCGCATGTGATCGCGGGGACATTCGGTATCTGGCTATCGCGGGCCAAAACGTAAAGCGGGGCCCCGCCCTGTATCCGATCGTCCTCCAGCATCTCCGGTCGGAACGCCGTGCCGAACAAGATGATGGCATCGACTTGACGCTGGCCGGCATCCAACAGCGCCTGCACGTGGTCGAAATGTTCATTGATGTTGATAAGGACCGTCAACAAGCCTTCTGACTGAAGTTGCCAAGTCAAAATCTCGAGAACTGGCAGTTTGTGTGGGTTCTTGAAATCATCGACCAGGATCGCGACCTGGTGTGTCAGGTTGGTCGCCAAGCTGCGTGCCAGCAAGTTCGGCCGGTAGTTCAGGCTCTCCGCGGCCTCCAGAACCCTCAATCGACTTTTTTCGGCGATCGAAGCCCCCGGCGTAAACGCGCGAATGACGGTCCACTTCGAGACACCTGCAGATCGCGCCACATCTTCCGCTGTAACTCGCTTCGCCATACTGACCTCACCTGACCTATCGCGTGGAATGGATATTCCGTTGTGCCGAAAATTGGAATTATTGAGTTGACATATTGAAGCCAACTGATATGAATTTTACGGTTGCTACCGGTAGCAAAATCTATTGCGGCCTAGCAATGGAAACGGCGGGGGGAGGTCCACGTCGGATAGAGGAGCGACGCAGGCTTAGCCGCGTCAATGGGAGGAAAGAGCATGAAATCGCTTATCAAGAAACTCGCGCTCGGCGTTTCGATCGTTGCAGCCGTTGCGGGTGCTGACAGTCTCGCATACGCAAAAGATATCAAGATCATCGCCGTCACGCATGGCCAAGCAAACGATCCCTTTTGGTCGGTGGTCAAGAATGGCGTGACAGCCGGCGCCAAGGATGCCGGCGTTCAGGTCGATTATCGCGCGCCTGAGACATTCGATATGGTGGCTATGAGCCAGCTGATCGACGCTGCGGTGAACCAGAAGCCGGACGGGCTGATCGTGTCGATCCCGGATGCTTCGGCTCTCGGACGCTCGATCGAAAAGGCGGTGGCTTCCGGTATTCCGGTGATTTCCATCAACTCCGGGTCCGATGTTTCCAAGAAACTCGGTGCCTTGCTGCATGTCGGTCAAGACGAGTACGGTGCAGGTAAGGCTGCCGGTGAAAAGCTGAAACAGATGGGTGGCAAGACCGGCATCTGCGTCAACCAGGAGGTCGGCAACGTCTCGCTCGACCTGCGTTGCAAGGGCTTCTCGGATGGCTTCGGCGGTACTGTTACCGTGTTGCCGGTGTCCAATGATCCGGCCGAAGTTCGCGCCAAGGTCAAAGCGTCACTGAGCGCCAACAATGCTATCGATACCATCATGGCTCTCGGTGCAAGCACCGCCGGCGAACCTTCGCTCGCAGCCGTCAAGGACGCTGGCAAGACCGGCAAGGTCAATGTGGCGACCTTCGATCTTTCGGCCAATTTCCTGAAAGCGGTTGCCGCCGGCGAAGCTGCCTTCGCGATCGACCAGCAACAGTTCCTGCAGGGCTATTTGTCGACCGTCTTCCTGGCCAATAACGCGAAATATGGCCTCATCCCCGGCGGCAACGTTCCATCGGGTCCGAATCTGATCACCAAGGATAAGGCGGCTCAGGTCGTCGAACTGTCGGCGAAGGGCATCCGCTGATCCACCCCCTGTCGCGTTAGCGTGTCGGCCGCTCCTTCAGCAGGAGGGGCTGCCGACCAACCCTACGCGTTGTCTGCATGGCTGTGGCGTGCGACGCCCACGGGAGGAACCATGACTGAAATTAGCAAAACTCCAGCCGCATCGATAAAATCTGACGAGCGCCTCAAGAAGGTCAGTGTCCTGACAAGCCTGATGCGGCGCCCCGAACTTGGCGCAGTCGCGGGCCTCGTCATGGTGGTGATCTTTTTCTTCTTTACCGCCGATGCCTCGATGTTCTCGTTGTCGGGAATGATGACCATCCTGGCGCCGGCATCCCAGCTGGGGATTCTTGCCATTGCGGCGTCCATGCTGATGATCGGCGGAGAGTTCGATCTTTCCATCGGCTCGATGGTGGCCTTCGCCGGCCTGATTTTCGGTGGCCTGCTGGTCAATTTTGGTCAGCCACTTTGGATCGCGATCCTATTTACCTTGCTCTTCGCAGCTCTGCTGGGCGCCGTGAACGGTCAGATCGTCATCCGCACCCGGCTTCCCTCGTTCATTGTCACCCTGGCTTTCCTGTTCATCCTGCGCGGACTGACACTTGTCGGCCTCAAATGGGCGACCGGCGGATCTACACAGCTTCGCGGTATCAGCGAAGCCGTTGGAGACACCTCCATTGCCGGCCTGTTTTCAGGCCTCGCCTTCCAGGGTTTCTTTGCCTGGCTTGCCGAAAACAACCTGATCGAGAAATTCGACAATGGCATGCCAAAGGTCGCGGGCGTTCCTGTCTCCGTGGTCTGGTTCGTCGGTCTTGCCGGCGTTGCGACGTGGGTCCTGCTGCGCACCCGGGTCGGAAACTGGATCTTTGCCGTCGGAGGTGATGCCAATGCCGCTCGAAACTCCGGTGTACCCGTCGATCGCGTCAAGACCGGGCTTTTTGCCTTGACCGCATGCGCGGCTGCTCTCGTCGCCATCATCACGGTGCTGGATGCCGGATCGACGGACGCGCGACGCGGTTTCCAGAAGGAGTTCGAAGCCATCATCGCAGCCGTCATCGGAGGAAGCCTTCTGACAGGCGGTTACGGCTCGGCCATAGGTGCCTTTTTCGGAGCAATCATCTTCGGCCTCGTCTCCATCGGCCTCACCTATACGAAGTTCGACTCTGACTGGTTTCAGGTCTTTCTCGGCACCATGCTGCTGCTTGCCGTCCTCTTCAACAACTTCATTCGCCGCAAAGTTACAGGGGAGCGCTGAGCATGGCCGACATCCAATCCAATTCACCGGCCCCGATCATCGAAGCCAGGGACATCGTGAAGCACTATGGCTCCGTCATTGCGCTCTCCGGGATCTCGATGAAGGTGCTGGAAGGTGAAGTTCTCTGCCTGCTCGGAGACAATGGCGCCGGCAAGTCGACGCTGATCAAGACGCTGTCCGGCGTGGTCAAGCCTTCCGGTGGCGAACTGCTCGTCGATGGAAAGCCAGTCACGTTCTCCAGCCCGCGCGATGCGCTCGATGCTGGCATCGCCACCGTCTATCAGGATCTGGCCATGATTCCGCTCATGTCCGTAACGCGCAACTTCTTCATGGGGCGTGAGCCACGCAAGGGTATCCCGCCCTTCCGCTACATCGACTTCAAGCATTGTGATGCTGTGACGCGGGAGGAGATGCACAAGATCGGCATCGACGTGCGTGATCCGAACCAGGCGGTCGGAACCCTATCCGGCGGCGAACGGCAATGCGTGGCGATCGCGCGTGCGGTCTATTTCGGGGCGAAGGTTCTCATCCTCGACGAGCCGACATCTGCGCTGGGCGTGGCACAGACGTCCATGGTTCTCAAATACATCAACCATGTGCAGCAGAAGGGCCTTGGGGTCATCTTCATCACGCACAATGTGCGCCACGCTTTCGCGGTCGGCAACCGCTTCACCATCCTCAATCGCGGCAAGACGCTGGGCACCTATGCCAAGAGCGAGATTTCCATCGATGAGCTTCAAAACATGATGGCCGGCGGCAAAGAGTTGCAGGCGCTCTCCAACGAGCTCGGCGGCACCATCTAATTCACGAAACGGGATTGTAATGATGACAGAAGAGCATGCACATCCGGGGCCCTTCACGCTGGCTGTCTGTGCAGAAATGGTTTTCCGCTCTTTGCCGTTCACGGAGCGGCTGAAGCGGATCACCGAGCTTGGCTTCGTCGCCGAGATCTGGGACTGGACCAAGCATGATATTCCTGCTCTTGCCCGGTCCGGCGCGACGTTCTCGTCGATGACGGGGTACATCACCGGCACGCTCGCGGACGATGAGGGCGCCGATGAACTCATCAGGACGGCGCGTCTGTCTATCACCGTTGCCAAGGAACTCGGTTGCCCCCGGCTCAATTTGCACGGGACGGGTCTCGACGGGCAGGGGCTGCCGGTGCTCAAGTCGGAGGGCGTCACTGGCGCGATGTGGCTGAAGGCACGCGACACCCTCAATCGCATCGCGGATCTCGGTGAGGAAGAAGGCGTGACGTTCGTTCTTGAGAACCTCAACGAAGCGGTCGATCACCCGAAAACGCCGTTCGCCAAGGCCGCCGACACGATCGCCCTGGTCTCTGCGATCAATCGTCCGTCGCTGAAGCTCAATCTCGATCTTTACCACGCCCAGATCGGCGAAGGGAATCTCATCGAGCTCTGCCGTCGGGCGCTGCCATTCATCGGCGAAATCCAGGTGGCGGATGTGCCCGGCCGCATGGAGCCCGGCACCGGAGAGATCAACTACCCGGCCATCGCCCGTGCGCTGAACGCCATGGGCTATACGGGCGTCATCGGGCTCGAGGCCTGGCCGGCCGAGGACGACGAGCTGGCGCTGAGCCGCTTCCGCCAAGCCTTTACCCTTTAACACTCTCCTCTCTGCGCGGCCGTTTGTCAGGCGCGTGCGATCACATGTCAGAAGGAACGAAAATGCTGAAAGTTGGTCTTCTCGGTGCAGGGCGGATTGGAAACGTCCACGCCAAAGCGATCACGTCCAATCCCGGAAGCGCGCTGGTCGCGGTTTCGGACGTCAACACGGACGCCGCCACAAAACTCGCGTCCCAGTATGGAGCAGAGGCTGCTTCCAGCCTCGACATCCTAAACGATCCCGCCATCGACGCTGTGCTTATCGCCACATCGACGGACACCCATTCGGACTTGATAGAGGCAGCGACGAAGGCCGGCAAGGCGGTGCTGTGCGAGAAGCCCGTCGATCTCAGCCTCGAACGGGCCCGCGCCTGCCAGACCGCGGCGGCGGCTACGGGCAGACCGGTCATGATCGGTTTCAACCGCCGCTTCGATCCGAACTTCGCGGCGCTCAAGGCTGCCGCGGACCGGGGCGATATCGGCAAGACGGAGCTTCTGTCGATCACCTCCTTCGATCCGGCGCCGCCTCCGGTGTCCTACATCAAGGTTTCCGGCGGCCTGTTCCGGGATATGATGATCCACGACTTCGACATGGCCTGCTGGATCTTCGGCGGCGCGCCCGAGACGGTGACGGCCATCGGAAGCTCGATCGTCGATCCCGAGATCGGTGCGGCGGGCGATGTCGACACCGCCGCCGTCACGCTCAAGTTCGCCGATGGCCGCATCGCCGTCATCAAGAACAGCCGTCGCGCGGTCTACGGATACGATCAACGCATCGAGCTGCTGGGCTCCGACGGGCTGCTGTCCGCCGGCAACATCCTGGAGAACACCATCACCAAGTCCACCCGGGACGGAGTGACGGGCGCCAAGCCGGAATTCTTCTTCCTCGAGCGCTATATGCGCGCCTATTCCATTGAGTGGAATGCGTTTGTCGATGCCATCACGTCCGGATCGGCACTGCCCGTTTCGCTGGATGACGGCGTCAATGCGCTTGCGCTGGCGGAAGCGGCGACACGGTCACTCGCGTCGGGGCAATCCGTCAGCCTCGCCGAAATACTCTAGGCGAGGATTTAACGTGAACACACTTGGCATTGGACTGATTGGCACGGGGTATATGGGGAAGTGCCATGCATTGGCATGGAACTCGGTCGCGGCCACTTTCGGCACGGACATCCGACCGCGCCTCGTTCATCTCGGCGAGGTCAATGAGACCCTTGCGAAACAGCGCGCCACCGAATTCGGTTTTGAGAAATCCTCGGGTGACTGGCGTGCCGTAATCGATGATCCCGACGTTCAGATCGTTTCAATCACCTCGCCGAACCAGTTCCACAAAAATATGGTGACTGCGGCGCTCGATGCGGGAAAGCATGTCTGGTGCGAAAAGCCCATGTCCACTGGGCTGCAAGACGCCGAGGCTATGCTGATGGCTGCAGAGCACACCGATCGTCTTTGCGTTCTTGGTTACAACTACATTCAGAGCCCCGCATTCAGGCAGATCGAAACGCTGGTGAAGAACGGTCGGATCGGGCGTGTCACCAATATCCGCCTGGAGATGGACGAGGACTTCATGGCGGCGCCGGACATGCTGCATTCGCTCAAGCATCGGGCCGAGTCCGGCCATGGAGCACTCGACGATTTTGCCGTGCACCCCTTGTCTCTGTTGCAGCGCCTGTGCGGTCTTCCTGTGGAGGTCATGGCCGATGCGGCGCGTCCCTACGAGACGCTGAAGGATGCTCATGGTGTTGATAAAAAGGTGGAGACCTTTGATATCGCCTCCGCGCTGATGCGTTTTCGGGACGGGCTAACCGGAACGTTGATCGTCAATCGGTCTGCCTGGGGGCGCAAGGGACGGATCGCACTTCAGATTCTCGGAACAGAGGGGTCCATCCTTTTCGATCAGGAGCGGGCCAACGAATTCCAACTGTACCAACGCTCGGACGAGGCAGAAATACAGGGTTTCCGGACCGTCCTGATCGCGCCCATCCACACACCGTACAATCACTTCGTACCCGCACCCGGCCACGGCCTTGGCTTTAACGAACTCAAGGTTATCGAGGCCAACGAGATCCTGAAGGCGCTGAGCGGCAAGCCCGCGAGGCTCGTGGATTTCTCGGACGGCATCCAAATCGAGAGAGTGGTTCACGCCATGGCCCAATCACACGCCAGCGGCAAGTGGACCAGCACATTCGGCTAATGCAGATCGCCCGAAAGCGTGCAGCGATTTCGGCGCCAGAGGGGCGTGTTGCGCAAAATAGATATGCCACGTAGTATACTACTGACGTGGCATGTATCGAAACATGCTGGTCGGGATTGGCGCAATCGAATTCCATGTTAGAAATCATCGCCCGTCTTTTCGGCACTGGAGACAAATCCATGGCCAGGCAGAGGCGTTGGGGGCCGCGGGGGTATGGAGAGAGATGTGAACAGGACTGGCAGGTCGGCGGTTTCATCTGAAAAGCGTGGGAAATCGCTGACGGAGCAGGCCTATGCGATATTGCGTGAGCGCGTAATAACGGGTGTACTTCCGCCTGGTGTGGACGTTTCCGAGCCGGAACTGGCCGATCAACTGCAGATGAGTAAGACGCCGGTGCGGGAAGCGCTCGCGCGGCTTTGCGTCGAAGGGTTGATGGAGGCTTTTCCCCGTCGCGGCTATCGGGTTACTCCGGTGACCCTGAAGGATATGGACGACCTTTTTGCAGTTCGGGGCGTTCTCGAAGGGACCGCAGCGGCTCTGGCCGCGCAAAGCCTGACTGAAGACGAACTCGATGCGCTCGATCGGCTGGCGGATGCCAGTTACGTCGTCGGTGAAGATGTCAGCACCAAAACGTTCGTGACGTCGAACGAGATGTTTCATTCCGCGATTGCGCAGGGGTCGCGCAATCCGCGTCTGCATTCGCTGGTGATGAGTCACCTGGAGGAATGCGCTCGGCTTTTCTACATGGGAACACGAATCCGCGACATTAGTCCGGAGACGATTAACGACCACCATCGTATCGTGGCGGTTCTCAGGCAGCGTGACAGCGAGAAGGCCCGGCTTGCGATGATCGAGCACAACGAGAATACCCGCAAGGGGCTGTTTGCGGCGATGGTCGCCAATCCGCAGCCAGGCATCTCGCTTTAACGGGCTGTTTCTGGCGTTTGAGATGTCAGTTCTGCTTCATGACTGCGGGCGGCTGAAGATCTGCACGCGCGAGCCTACCTCGACGATCTCTCCCAGATACACGACCGCCACGCGATGGCTGGCACGTTCCACTACGGCCATATCTGCCAAGTGACCCAACTCCCCGGGGCTTCGTGGAGCGGAAGCGAGCGGCTCTAAGCATATCGGTGTTTGTAAGATATTACGTAAGATATTTCATCTTGCCAAGGAGGTTCGAATGAAGGAGGATAATTTCAAGGAGTGACCATTTCCGGGAGATGGTGTCATGGCCGATGACATTCGCAAATCAGTTCTTCTTACGCCGCTCGACCTAAATGGGTTGCGCAAATCCGGCGCGGATGTGACAGTTCTGGCAGTCCATTCGATCAACCCTTATACCGGCCAACCGTCCTTCAAGGGACAGCGGATCGAAGGCGCGGTCGATACGGAAGCCTATTCCGATTTTCAATCGCCACCCTCCGCGGAGGGTGGGCAGCGCCCGCTTCCCGAGATCGATATCCTGCAGGAAAAGGCGCGCCGATGGGGGCTGCGGCCGGAAAGCACGATCGTCATCTATGACGGGGACCGCAGCATGACGGCTGCCCGCGCCTGGTGGGTGCTGAAATGGGCGGGCCTGCCGGATGTCCGCGTATTAGACGGTGGGTTTCCGGCCTGGGTATCGGCCGGGCTTCCGACGACGGACGCCGTTACCGCTGTCCAGCCGAGCACGATTGTATTGTCGCCGGGGCACATGCCTGAGTTTGACGCCAGCGATGCTCTTCGCTTCGGGGAAGAGGGAATCCTTCTCGATGCGCGCATTCGGCCTAATTACATCGGTGGTCCCGTTGCGGAGGGTCAGCCTGCGCGGGGCCATATTCCGCATGCGATCAGCGCGCCTGCCCCAGATAACGTTACCGACTACGGCAACTTCGCCGACAGCGCTACGCTGAGGGAAATGTACCGCGCTCTCGGCGTCGACGGCTTTTGCGACGTCGGCGTTTATTGCGGTGCCGGCATGTCGGCCGCACACACCGTGCTTGCGCTTGCCGCCATCGGACTACCGGCGGCGATGTATCCCGGATCGTGGTCCGCATGGGTTTCAGATACGACGCGTCCCGTGATTACGGGTGCCGATCCTTTCTGATGAAGGATGCTCAAACGGCGAGCGTTTTTGGCGTGAAATTCTCCTATTGTGGCCGGTTGTAGAGAGGGGACCGCTCATTCGGCACAAAAAATATGCGCAGATATTCTTTGTCTAAAGCAGCGCCACTTCGACTTTACAGGCTTAAATTCGATTGATATATCTCGTAGTATATCAGTTGGGTGCAGGCGCTGATTGATGCGATATACGGGAACGGGTTCCAAAGAGCCCATGGCCAGAGAAGGGTCGTAGCATGAATATCTGGAAGGGTTTTGCGGCAGCGGTGGTCGCCGTGCCGCTGATATCGGCAGGCACATACGCGCAGGCTCAAGATCGGTCGAAGACGCTTGTTGTTGCGGTTCCTTCCGATCCGGTCGGCCTCGAGCCCGGCGGCAACAAGGCGGAGCCTGTCGGCAGCGAAATCATCCTCAACGTCTTCGATACGCTGGTCGCCTGGACGTCGCCGGAATTCAAACAGCTCGAAGGTCGCCTGGCGACGAACTGGACCATTTCCGCCGACGGCAAGGAATTTACCTTCAAGTTGCGGGATGGTGTCAAGTTCCAGGACGGCACACCTTTCGATGCGGCGGCGGTGAAGTTTTCGCTGGAGCGCACCAAGGCTACCAATTCCTACGTCAAGGCGACGTTCGACCTGATCAAGGATATCGCCGTCGTATCCCCGGCTGAGGTGAAGATCACGCTTTCCGCCGCTTACCCGGCCTTCCTGTCCATTCTCGCCCAGCCGCAATCGGCCATCGTCAGCCCCGCGGCCGTGCAGAAATTCGGCGACAAGTTCGCCGCCAATCCGGTGGGTACCGGTCCGTTCGTCTTCAAAGGGGCGCAGGCCGATACGAATGTCGTTCTGGAAGCCAATCCGGGCTATTTCCGTGGTGCCCCAAAGCTTTCGAAGATCATCTATCGCGTTATTCCGGACGCCTCCACCCGCCGTCTGGAGCTTGAGAGCGGCGGTGTCGATATCGTCCAGCAGCAGGGTCAGCTGTCTGCAATCGCCGCCGAGGACATCGAGGCGCTGAAGAAGAACAAGGATATCAAGATCCTCGAGACGTCGAGCCAGATCATTCGTCAGCTCGAATTCAACAACAACAAAAAGGACGGCCCGTTCGCCAACGTCAAGGTACGCCAGGCGATTACGCATGCGATCGACTACGACGGCCTGCTGAAGGGCGTTTTCGGCGGCACGGCCGAACGCGTCTATGGTCCGCTGACCACGAACAGTTGGGCCTTTAACCCGAAGATGAAGGAACTGGCTCCGAAATACGATCCGGCGCTCGCCAAGAAGCTGCTGGCGGAGGCCAAGGTCGATCCATCGAGCCTTGACCTGAAGCTCTACAGCTTCCAGGGGCCGCTCTGGGGTGCCGTTGCCACCTTCGTGCAGGCGAACCTTGCCGATATCGGCATTAACGCCACAATCCAGCAGACCGAGTTCCCGGCGCTGCGTGCGCTGCAGACTTCCGGCCAGTTCGACGTTGCGCTCGACGGGCGCCAGCCGTGGTACAACGACCCTGACGCCCACATTACTATCGGTTACCTTTCTTCGCTCGCCAGCACGGCCATGACCTTCCGCATGCCGGAAGATAAGGTGCTCGATGATCTTATTCTGAAGGCTCAGCAGACCTCCGACCTGGAAGCCCGCAAGCAGCTTTACTTCCAGGCGCAGGAAGAGATCGCCAAGAAAGTCCCGGGCGCCTATCTGTTCAGCCCCAAGCTGATCGTTTTCCAGCGTGCCAACGTCGAGGGCCTTGTGGTCAACAGCGCGCCCCCACTCAACGAATATTGGTCCGTCTCCAAGAAGTGATAGTCTTCTCCCAAGACTAAGGCGGGCAGTCTTCGGATTGCCCGCCTCCTTGCTTTCCCCGTTCTGGCACGACGGGAAGGTGTCTATCCGCCGGTGCGGGCGGCTTTGCAATGAGTTGGAGAGCATGGCGAGTTTCATCATACGCCGCCTGATCGCGCTGATACCCGTCATGTGCATCGTGCTGGTGATTGTCTTTTCACTGGTCCGGTTGATACCCGGCGATCCGGCCGTGACGCTGCTCGGTCCGGGTGCTACGAAGGAGCAGATCGACGCACTGCGTGCCCAACTCGATCTCGATCAGCCTGTGGTCCTGCAATTTGCCAACTACGTATTTGGTCTGTTGAAGGGTGATCTCGGTTTCTCCCTGAAGTCAGGCCTGCCCGTGACAGGCGAAATCCTGACGCGCCTGCCGGCGACGATCGAGCTTTCGGTTCTGGCCGTCATCGTCGCCATCATCTTTGGCATTCCGATCGGGGTGCTGTCGGCCGTTCGGCCCAACTCCATCTTCGACCACGTTACCCGGGTCGTCTCGCTGGTCGGGGTGTCGATGCCTGCCTTCCTGCTGGCGCTTATCCTGCAGCTGATCTTTGCGACCTATCTCGGCTGGCTGCCGGTGTCGGGACGGATGAGTTCTTTTTTGACGGTAGAAACCGTGACCGGTTTTGCCGTTCTCGACGGCATCATTACCGGTAATTTCGCGGCGGCATGGAGTGCGGTCCAACATCTCATTCTGCCGACTGCGGTGCTCGCCTCGTTTCTCGCCGCCACGCTCGGCCGCTTCGTGCGCAATACCATGCTCGACGTGATGGGTGAGGACTTCATCCGCACCGCCAGGGCCAAGGGGGTGCGGCGTTCGAGTGTCGTGCTGAACCACGGCCTGCGCAATTCGCTGCTGCCGGCGATCACCGTTATCGGGTTGAAATTCGCGGAAATGCTCGGCGGTGCGATTCTGACCGAGACGATCTTCGCCTGGCCCGGCATCGGCCGCTACATGTTCGAAGCGATCAAGAACCGGGACTATCCGGTCATCCAGGGCACGACGCTGGTCTTCGCCCTGATGTTCGTCCTCACGTCGATCATCGTGGACCTGCTCTATGGAGTCCTCGATCCGCGCATCCGCCGGAAGATGGGGTGATCATGCGTGAACTGCTGATCTTCTTGCGACGCAATAAGCTGGCGGTGGTCGGCCTCGTCATCTTAGTCGCCCTCGTAGGCCTGATCACCATCGGTCCACTGGTCTCGCCCTATACGCCGACCAAGCTCGATATCCTCCACAAGCTGGACGCGCCGACACTTGCTCACTGGCTTGGTACCGACGCTTTCGGCCGCGATGTACTGACCCGCATCATGTATGGTGGCCGAGCGACGCTGACCATCGGCGTCGGCGTGGTCGCCATCGCCTTCGTGATCGGCGTCTTCTTCGGGATGCTGGCAGGCTTCGTGGGAGGTTGGCCCGACAGCATCATCATGCGTATCGTCGACGCCATTCTGGCTTTCCCGGCGCTGGTCCTGGCGATCGCGCTTGCCGCGGCTTTCGGGCCGAGCCTCCAGAATGCCATGCTAGCTGTTGCCATCACGCTGGCGCCGCAGTTCGCGCGGGTCGCGCGCAGCCAGGCGCTGAGCATTTCCGTCAAACCCTATGTGGAGGCTGCAGTTTCACTTGGTCTGCCGACCCATCGAATCCTGCTGCGCTACATCTTCGTCAACGGGCTTGGGCCCTTGCTGGTGCAATCGACGCTGGCGCTCGGCAGCGCCATCCTGCAAACCGCCAGCCTCGGCTTCCTGGGTCTCGGTGCCCAGCCTCCGCTGGCCGAATGGGGTGCTGACGTTTCCGCCAACCTGCAATTCGTCCGCAGCGCCGCCTGGGTGGCTCTTGCTCCCGGGATGGCGATCCTGCTGGCCGTTCTGTCGTTCAACCTGATCGGCGATAGCCTGGCGGATTGGTTCAATCCGCGTCGCCGCAACGAACTCGATTGAGGTTGCCCGTGAGCACGCTTACCATCAGTCTGGAAAAAGTGGATTTCCTGCCGCCAACGCGGGTCACCGATGATACCAGCGTGCTGACGCTGAAGAACCTCGTTTTCGAACCGCTGCTGAAATGGGACGACGGTTTCGTGCGGCCGGCGCTGTTCGACCGCTGGACCCACTCGGCTGACGGCCGCGAATGGCGTTTCCATATCCGCGAAGGCGCGATCTTCCATGACGGCAAGCCCTGCGTGGCGGAAGACATCATCGGCTTCCTCGATGGCATCCTGGAAGCCGTCGATACGTTCGGCATGAAATGGTCCTATGCGCGCTACCTCAAGGATGCGCGCATCACGGCGGAAGGCCCGGATGTCGTACGTGTCGAAAATCCCGATCCTATCGCCGATATCCTCGACATCTTTTCCGAATTCTACATCTGCCGTTTCGATGCCGCCGGTCGGCCTATCCTCGGTACGGGGCGTTATCGGGTGGTGGAATTCGAACAGCTGAAGCGCGTCATACTGGAGCGGGTGAACGGCGAAGCTGGACCGCGGCGCATCTTGGCGCTGGCGGAAAAACATGCGGAAGCGCGTTATGCTCAGCTCAGGGACGGCAGTATCGATGCAGCACTCAATCTGGAACGGGTGGAAGGCCGCCTCGTGTTCGACACTGCCTTTGACTGGGGCAGGGCGATCAATACGCTGTCGGTCATGTATTATCTGAATTGCAGCCAGGGCGTCTTCCGCTCGGCTCAGGCGCGACTTGCTGTCAACCATGCAGTGAATACCGCAGCGATTGCCGAAGAGATTTTCCACGGTCTTGCCGTGCCGTCCTCGACCATCGTCAGCCCTTTCCATCTCGGTGCCGGCAAGGCGAACCTTGCTCCCATCGGCCATGACCCGGAAAAGGCGAAACGGCTGCTCGACGGCGTCGATGCGGGCGGACCGATCCGGCTGCGCACGCCGACCTTCATGCCCGAACGTTCGCCGGAAGTGAGCCGTTTCGTGGCGGCTTCGCTGGAGGCGGTGGGGCTCGATGTCAAGGTCGAGACGGAGCTCGACCGGCCGGAATATGCGCGCCAGATCGGCCGCAAGGAAATGGGCGACATGGCGATCTTCGATTCCTCGCCGCACAGCACCTACCGTATCCTGAACGACAAGATTTCAGCCAAGACCAGAGCCGTGTGGTGGCAGGGTTACGACGACCCGGAGACCGAGGCGCTGATCGCAGCGGCCAACCACGCAGTCGATGACGCCGACCGGGAACTGGCCTATGCGCGCTGCCTGACCCGGCTTCATCAGAACCCGCCCTGGCTTTATCTCGTTCATCCCATCGATGTCTTTGCGGCGCGTAAAGGCATCGGCGGACTATCGATCGATCACAAGGGCACGCTCAACATTCGCTGAGCCCAACATTCGCAGATCCAAGGATAAGACGATGGAAAAAGACTATTCGATCACCTTCTTCTACTACGAAGACATCCACGCCGTCGCTTCCTTCTACGAGAAGGTGCTCGGCTTCGAACTGGTGCTGGACCAGGGCCTGGCGCGCATCTATCGCATCGCCGGTAAGTGCTATTTCGGCATTGTCGACGGCAACCGCGGCCACCTGAAACATCAGGAAAAGAGCGCGGTCCTCTTGACCATCGTCGCGCAGGACGTCGAAGGCTGGCACAAGCGCATGAAGGAAGCCGGGGTGAAAGGCTTGTCGGATATGCTGCGCGGCACCTATTGCGAACACTTCTTCTTCGAGGACCCGGCCGGCTACGCAATCGAAATCCAGCGTTTCCATAACCCGGATGTCGCAAAATTGTTCTGATGGGGGCCGATCAATGACCGTACCGACCGTGATGCGTGACACGCTGTTCTCGAAGGCTCATGAATTCGGACAGGCACCGTTGCTGTCGCTGCCGGACGGTTCGGTGGCCGATCTGCAGGCCGGCTATATCCCGCTGCTCGTCAATTTCAGCTTCGAGGACAAGGCCGCCAAGGGCCTGCGCAAGCTGAAGGAGCAGGCGGAGCCGGAACCGGTCGTTTATTTTTCGGCATTGGAAATGGCCCGCGACCATCCCGCGCTGCTGCTGGCGGGCGAAACGGGCAGCGGCAAGACGAGCTTCGCGCGCCATCTCGCCTTCCGGCTCGCGGGCGAGGGGCCTGTGGCGGCACCTCTGTCGCGTAACGATCTCGGTGCCGTGCATGATGAAATCTGGGAGCTGGAAGACGTCCTGCCGCTTTATGTGTCGGTGACTGCCGGCAAAACGTTCGCCGAATTGTTGGAAGTCGTGTTGCCGGAGAACGAGGCCCTCCTGTCTGCCGAGGCATGGGCGAATTCGGATGCGACCTTGCTGGTTATGCTCGATGGTATCGACGCCGCGGGTGCCGACGGCCTTGCACTTCTGAGCGAAGCTTTGCTCTTTCAGGCGCGCCATCCACGCATTCGCCTGCTGGCGCTCGGCGAGATTTCCGTCGTCAAGGGGTGGGCGCTTCCATCGGGCTTCGTGCGTTACGACCTCCTGCCGCTGCTGAAGGTCCAGCGCCGTGATGCGGCCAGGCGGCTCGCCGGGCTCGATCTCGATGTAACGGGCATAGCGCTGGGAGATGCCGCCGCCAATCCGGCACTGTTCGCCATGGCGATCAATGGGGAAAATGTCGGCGAGACTGCCGAAGCGATTACTGATGATTGGCTTATAAAAGTATGCGGCGATACCGGGACGGCGGCGTTCCTCTCCGGGCTGGCGTTCGACGCGCTGACTGGGAAGCTTGACGATCCCACGGTTCTGCCGGTCACGCGTGTGCGCCAGCTGCTTGCCGCACGCCATCTCGCCTCGCGGTCTGCAGAAGAAGCCGTCCAGCCTTTCCGTCAACGCCCCGATCTCTGGACGCCGGTGCTCAGGAGTCTTGCTCTGCGACTATCCGGCTCGGAAAAGGCAAGCGCATTGATCGAAGCTCTCATCGAGGGTAACGGCGACGAGGTGCGGCGCGGTGCGCTCCTTGCGGCCGATCTGCTGACGGAACCTGGCTCGCTGCGGGATCTCGTCGCAAATCACCTTCTGGCAATTGTCCGGGATGGCGCATTGTCCCCGCCGGAGCGCGAAAAGGCGGGCCGCAAACTGTCGGTCTGGGGTGATCCGCGCGATCTCGATGCGCTGGCGGATGTGCCGGGCGGCACCTTCACCTTCGGTTCCAACACTCATCCCAACTCTGCGCCGCCGCATCAGGTGTCTGTCGATGCCTTCCGTATAGGTCTCTATCCCGTGACGAACGCCGCCTACAGTGCTTTTGTCGTGGAAACCGGACGGTTATGGCGCAGCCCGGACGGCTTTGCCGAGGATCGCCGCAATGCGCCGGCCGCCGACCTGACCTGGCGGGATGCGCGAGCCTACTGCGACTGGCTGACGGCGCGCTGGCGTGCCGGAGGCCGGATCGGGGCAGACGAGACCGTTCGTCTGCCGACGGAACCGGAATGGGAGCGCGCTGCGCGGGGTGATCAGCCGGATGTGGGCGACGAAATCATCGTCTATCCCTGGGGCAATACCTGGGTCGACGATGCCGCAAATTCCGAGGAAGCGGGTTTCAACAATACCTGCACGGTCGGCCTCTTTCCCAAGGGGCGGTCCCCCTACGGGTGCTACGACATGGCCGGTCAGGTCTGGGAATGGGGCACAACGCTCTGGGGTGAGGATATGGGGACGCCGAGTTTCAAATATCCCTATGCGGACGACGGTCGCGAGACGACGGACGCCGCACCGTCCGTCCGCAGAGTGTTGCGCGGCGGCTGTTTCTCCAGCGGCAAGCTAAAGGCCTGCTGCACCTATCGCGGTAGCCTTGAGCCCGACGGTTTCTGGCGCGGGAACGGTTTCCGGATCGTGGTCGCCAAGGTGACGCGTCATGATGCAACGGTCGATCCTGGCTTTTCCGAACGCCTCTTGGGGTAGCAATTGCGTATTGGAGATAGGCCGGCATGAGCCGGCCTCCAAAGCATCACGCCGGCCGCTCTTCCGCCGCGTTTGGCCGCCATTTGATGAGGTTGCTTTCGATCACGTCGATGATCATGAGGGATTGTTCGCCGTCGTGGAGGCACCCTCTCTCCGGCGGCCGAGCGGTTCATGACGATGTTAATTGGAACCTGGGCCGAGGGTGCACCGAGTGGAAACCCATAGTCGCCGGAGAAAGCTTATAGGCCAAACAACGCGTTGGCGTGATATGTCCGCTATCTGTCCATAACCGACATTATCATTTATGAATGAGGCGCTAGAACTATCTTCATACTCATCATTGGAGATAACAAAAATGTCCGCCAGCACCGCACTTCTTGTCATCGACGCTCAGGAATCCTTCCGTCATCGCCCCTACTTCCGTGAGGAGGGCGTCGCGCTTTATGTCGAACGCCAACAGGCCCTGATCGATGGTGCAAAAGCGTCCGGCTTTCCCGTCATCCAGATTTTTCACGTCGAGGATTCCGGAGCATTTTCCGAAGCCTCCGGCCTCGTTCGCCCGTTTGCGCCGCTCCGCATCGACGCGGACGCCGTCTTCCGCAAGCGCCGGCATAGCGCGCTTGTCGGCAGTGGACTTGATGTCTGGCTCACGGGGCATGGCATCCGTAGCCTCATTGTTTCCGGTATCCGCACCGAGCAATGCTGCGAAACCACGACCCGGCATGCTTCCGATCTCGGCTATGCGGTCGACTATGTCGGCGAGGCGACGCTAACCTTTCCGATGACGGATGTTACGGGCCGCGAATGGAGCGCTGCGGAAATCCGTGCCCGCACCGAATTGGTGCTGGCCGATCGCTTCGCCCGGATTGCGACCGTCGAGGAGGCGCTGGCTCAAGCTCCGAAGCGCGCCGCAGCATGACAGAAGAAGAGCGGCGGCGGAGCGTCCCTGTCTATGTGGTTGTGCCGCCGCGCACTCTGTTGCTGGACATCGCCGGACCAATGGAGGTGTTGCGAAGAGCCAACCTGGAGCAGACAGCGGTTCGATTCTCCATCACCTATATCGGGCCGTCCGCCGACATTCTCAGTTCGACCGGACTTGGCCTGACCGGCATCAATCCTTTGCCTGCGGATCTTCCAGATGGAACTCTCGTCGTCGTGTCGGGCGCGGTTGACGAGCCGCTGGGTGCGATCATTGATACAAGAAACACTGATGCCCCGCTGGAAACCGAAATCGTCGAATGGTTGAGGCGAAGCGTACGGCCTGGCATTCGTCTCGCAACGATCTGCTCCGGTGCGCTGCTTGCCGCGCGCGCCGGTTTGCTAGAAGGCCATGAATGCACCACGCATTATAGCCTACTCGCCGACCTGACCCGTTTTGCGCCAACGGCGCGTGTCCGGGAGAACCGGCTTTATGTTGAAGACGGAGAACGGCTGACGAGTGCCGGTGTCACCGCAGGCATCGACCTGATGCTGGCCGTTATTGCGCGCGACGTAAGTCATGCGACAGCATTGGCCGTTGCACGCAACCTCGTCATCTATCTGCGCCGGGCAGGCGCCGATCCGCAGCTCTCGCCTTGGCTCGAAGGGCGCAATCATATTCATCCTGCCATTCATCGCGCCCAGGATGCGGTCGGTTCGGACCCGTCGCGCGACTGGTCGTTGGAAACGCTGGCGCAGGTCGCAGCGACCAGTCCCCGCAACCTGTCGAGGCTTTTCAACGAGCATGCCGGCATGAGCGTGATCGACTATGTCAACCGCATGCGCATAGCCCTCGCCAGGGAGCTTGTTGTCGGCTCGAGGCTGGATATGGAAAGCGTTGCCGAACGGGCCGGATTTTCATCGGCAAGGCAATTTCGGCGGGCCTGGCGCAGGCTGCATGATGCCTCGCCTGCGCGTGTGCGGGTCGGCAAGGTCTGACTGGATCCAGCGTGATCTCGATGCATCTGGTAAATTGGTGTTACGAATACAAAATTTACCTGCAAAGCGTTTGTAGATATCTGCCATATTCGCTTTTGCCCAGCTTCTTGCCGACGGCCTCCAGCTGGTTGTCATCTATAAAGCCCCTGCGCCAGGCGACCTCTTCAGGGCTGTTGATCTTGATGCCCTGCCGCTTCTGCAGAGTGCCGACAAAATTCCCTGCTTCCAACAAACTCTCGGGCGTGCCGGTGTCGAGCCACGCAAAACCGCGGCCCATCTGTTCGACGTTCAACTTGCCACGTTCGAGATAGACCCGGTTGACATCGGTGATCTCCAGCTCACCCCGCAGCGACGGCTTGAGGTTTGCGGCAATGTCGACGACGTCCTTGTCGTAAAAATAGAGCCCGGTAACCGCCCAGTTGGATTTCGGCACCGTCGGCTTTTCGACGATCGAGATCGCCTTCATCGCCTTGTCGAACTCCACGACGCCATAACGTTCCGGATCATGGACATGATAGGCGAACACCGTCGCACCATCGTTGCGCGCCGCCGCACTTTCAAAAAGCTCGGTGATGCCATGACCGTAGAAAATGTTATCACCAAGGATGAGGCAGGACTGATCCGATCCGACAAAATCGGCACCGATGATGTAAGCTTGGGCAAGACCTGCAGGCGAAGGCTGTTCTGCATAGGAGAGCGAGATTCCCCAAGCCGAACCGTCGCCCAACAGGCTGCGAAAATCAGGCAGATCATGCGGGGTGGATATGATCAGGATATCGCGTATTCCGGCCAGCATCAACGTTGAGAGCGGATAATAGATCATCGGCTTGTCGTAGACGGGCATTAGCTGTTTCGACGTGACAAGCGTCATCGGATGTAGACGCGTCCCGTTGCCGCCAGCCAGAATGATACCCTTCATCGACGGTTCTCCTCGGATGCCTTTTCCTTGCCAGCCTGTTTTTCCGGCGCATCGCAGGCCAAGAGCCTTTGCAATGTAGTCGCAGTCGCGATTTTCCAGTTGGGCAGACGGACACCGTGAACCCTTTCGAGTTTGCTGCAATCCAGCCTCGAATTGTTTGGCCTGCGAGCCGGTGTCGGATATTGCGCCGTCGGGATCGGATGGACGATCGCTGACGGGCCACCCATCTCGACAGATATGCGGAAGATCTCAGAAGCAAAGTCTGCCCAGCTGGCCTCACCGCTTCCCGCCATGTGGAATATACCGCGCAGGCGTCCGTTCCGTGACGACAGCAAATTGTCGGCAACCGTTAATATGGCATCGGCGATATCGAGTGCAGATGTTGGATTGCCGTATTGATCGGCGACGACATCGAGTTCGTCGCGACTTCCAGCAAGCTGCAACATTGTGCGCAAAAAGTTCTTGTTAAAGGGGCTGTAGACCCACGCGGTCCTGAGGATGACGTAATCTGCTCCCGACGCGACCAGACGACGTTCGCCCTCAAGCTTCGATTGACCATAAACATTGAGGGGCGCGACGGGGTCACTCTCATGATAAGGCGAAGTCTTGCTGCCGTCGAAGACATAGTCCGTCGACAAGTGGATAATCGGCACGTTGAGCTTGGTCGCGACGCGACCGATCTCATCTATGGCCGCACTATTGACGACAAAAGCTTTGGCGGCGTCGCTTTCCGCTTGGTCGACGGCAGTATAGGCGGCAGCGGAGATGATCAGTTCAGGTCTCGCTTCCACAAGAGCTTTTTCGATCGTTCCGATATCGGCAAGGTCGAGATTGGGTCTTGCGAGCGGAATAATCTCTATCTCGCCGTGGCGCTCGGCTCGCTCGATCAGAGACTGCGCGACCTGCCCGAAACGCCCGGTGACCACATACCGCCGTGCCATCATTTGCCTCCGGATCGGTTGAGGAGGCCCAGCCGGCCACCGCCGTACCCCTGACGCAGCGGCGTCCACCACCATTCGTTTTCCAGGTACCACTTGACCGTCTTTTCGATCCCGGTATCGAAGTTTTCTTCTGCCTTCCAACCCAATTCCGTCTCGAGTTTCGTGGCGTCGATCGCGTAGCGTGCGTCATGCCCGGGCCGATCGGTGACATAGGTAATCAGTCGCTCGTGGGGGGCTTTCTGCGGCCGCAGGGTATCCATGATCGAGCAGATGCGCTTGACCACCTCAATGTTGCGCCGCTCGTTACGGCCGCCGATATTGTACGTCTCGCCAATCCTCCCGCGTTCGGCGATGAGGTCCAGCGCCCTTGCGTGGTCCTCGACAAACAGCCAGTCGCGGATATTGGCGCCGTTGCCGTAAACTGGCAGTGATTTGCTCTCAAGAGCATTCAGCACAATCAGCGGGATCAGTTTTTCAGGGAAGTGATACGGGCCGTAATTGTTCGAGCAGTTGGAGACAATAACCGGCATGCCATAGGTGCGGCCCCACGCTTTGGCCAGGTGATCAGAGGCTGCTTTGGAAGCTGAATAGGGAGAAGAGGGATCGTAGGGGGTTTCTTCGGTAAACAATCCGTCTTTGCCGAGAGAGCCATACACCTCGTCGGTAGAGACGTGGAGAAAGCGGAAGTCTGTTTTAGCTTTGCCGGAGAGATCCTGCCAGTAGTGCCGGGCGGCTTCCAGCAAGGTAAATGAGCCGACGACGTTGGTTTCGACGAAGTCGCGGGCGCCAGTTATAGAGCGGTCCACATGGCTCTCCGCCGCCAGATGCATGACTCGGTCGGGTTTGAAACTGTCGAACGCCTCCTGCATCGCCGCTCGATTGCAAATGTCTGCCTGAAGGAAACGATGCCGCGGATTGTTCTCGACGGTGGCGAGCGACGCCACGTTGCCGGCATAAGTCAGCTTGTCTACGGTCAAGACGTCGTAGTTTCTGACGAGAACCAGATGACGCACGACAGCCGATCCGATGAACCCGGCTCCGCCGGTAACAAGGACGCGCATTGTATGTCCCCTAGCTGCCATCAGCTATTGTGAATGACGTCGTCTCAAGCTCGGCGAGACGTGGTTGCATCCGATCTTTCTGCGAAAGCACGGCGCTTTCTGCCGTCACGGGCCAGATGATATTGAGCTCCGGGTCGTTCCATAATATTCCACGGTCATGGTCGCTGCTGTAGTAGTCCGTGACCTTGTAGGAGATGACACTGTTGGGCTGGAGAGTGCAGAACCCATGCGCAAACCCGGCCGGAAGCCAGACCTGGCAACCGTTCTCGGCGGTCAGTTCCGCCTGGACATATTGTCCAAAAGTTGGTGAGCCTCTCCGGATGTCGACTGCGACGTCGAGGATGGAACCAGCGATGCAACGGACCAGCTTTCCTTGAGCGCGAGGCTCAATCTGAAAGTGCAACCCTCTCACCGTTCCAGCTTCTACTGAAAGCGACAGGTTGTCCTGGACGAAATTGAAGGCACCGATGTTTTGACCAAAGACGTCAGACCGAAAAGTCTCTGAAAAATATCCACGATGGTCTCCATTTTTTTGGGCCGTCACCAGCACGACGTCGGGGATTTTCGTTCGTTCAAATTGCATGTCTTCCTCGCACTCAGACCGCCAGGTCATCTCCAAAGGGCTTTTTTCGTCTTGTGCCGTTGCAGGCGAGAAACATCTTGTGTGAACGTTGGGGCGTGATTTGGTTTCTCCAAGCCCCGATAAATCCTATAGCCAGAAATATGGAGCTCAATGAATATATATTCCAATCAGTCGTGTAAATCTGTTATTGATGTTAAACAACAATTTGCGCATGATTACGTTGTGGAACAACTATAGTTCAAAATTCGAATTACTTTTATTCCAAAACCGCTTAATGGTGGCCGTATGATCATATTTTCAGATGAAAATTTGGAGGTGATACATCGTTCTGGGTCGTCTCCCTATCTTCTCGTCACATTTAACGAAATGGAAATGAGGGCGAACGGCAGTCGTTTCTGGGGGCAGCGATTGTGCGAGAAGGCCGACATTTCGGCGCTTGGCTTCATCAGCCGGCGGCCGAACTGGTTTCCGGCGGCGAGCGTCGTCAAGGCTGTCGAGGCGGCCGCGCCTATCCTTCACGCGGCATCGGAGCGGATCCTCTACGGGCACTCGCAGGGCGGCTATGCAGCGCTGCGGTACCGGCGGCGCTTCAATGCCACAGTGGCTGTCGCCTTTTGCCCGCAAGTCTCGATCGATCCGAAAGCCGTTCCTTTCGACGGCAGGTTTACGCGCCATTTCTCGCCCGATCTCCACGCCAATATGGGGATCGCGCCTGATCACGCGGCCGGCCGGGCCTATCTGTTCTTCGATCCGTTTCACACCGTCGATCACCAGCACGCGGTTCGGATCACGGCGCTACAGGAGAGGACCCAACTGGTGCCGGTCCATATGACCGGCCATGGCACCGTTCGCGCCTTTACCGGGACGGCGCGCGCGCTCTCGGTGATCGAGGCCTGCCGCGGAGACGATCTTCCGGGTCTGCGCGGTCTCGCCCGCGCAGCGCGCGTGACCGCGCCAATGCGGCCCTATCAGATCGCCATGACGGCGATTGCTCGGCATCGGGCCTGGGCCGACCGGTTTCACGCGCGCTTCGGCCCAAATTTCTCTCCTGTCGAGCAGGCAAACTTCCTCTACCACCGGGCCAATCGCCATATTCGCGACGGTGAGCTTGTGACGGCGCGGGCCATGCTTGCGGACGCCATGGCGTATCAGCCGGACAATCTCGGCTTCGGCCGTCGGCTGGAGGAACTGGACGGCCGTATCGCCCGGCTCAGAGCGGCCGGTGCCTTGCATTCGTGATCCGAATGTTGCCAGGCCCGCCCGACAAGGCGACCTTGCTGAAGAAGGACGGTCCTCCCGGCGTTTATCGAGGCGAGCGTCTTAAAGCGCGGGCGACAGAAGCTTGGGGCTCTCGGCGATCGCGGCATCGAGTTTTCGCCGCAGCAATGTTCGATAGAGTTTGACGTGTTCCCGCGCGCAGGCGGCGCGGTCGGCGGGTTGGCGCATGGAAACGCGCAGCCGCTCCCAGATTTTGCCATCGCCCAGCACCTCAACGATGCGATCCGCGAGATCCTGGCTGCTGCCGGCGCGAAAGTGCAGGCCATCCTTTCCGTCACGCACCTTTTCGGCCATTCCGCCGATATCGGAGCAGATCATCGGCCTGCGGTGGAGCAGCGCTTCCTGAATGACGACGGGCGAGTTTTCCCACCAGACGGACGGCAGAACCACCCAGTCGACGGAACGCATGAGACGTGTCACGTCCGCGTTCTGGTAGGCGCCGTAGAAGCGAACGCGGTTGCCGGCGTCGGCGATGAGCTTCTTGATACGTTCCTGGAATTCGACCGGCTGTCGCTCAAGATTGCCGCCGAAGATCATCAGGCAGGAGTCTTCGCCCCATATCTCCTTCGGGATACGCGAGACGGCGTCGATCAGGATATCGGCGCCCTTGAATGGAGTCATTTGTCCGAAATAGGCAAAGCGATTGCGGCGCGGCTTGAGACCTTGAACCTCGCGCGCGGGCGCCGCTGTTTCCATGGCGATGCCGTTTTCGATCACGCTGATCTTGTCTCTTTCGATGCCCCATGCGGCGTAGCGATCCGCCAGGAACCGGCTGGGGGAGATGAAAGCGTCGGCAAGGCCGAGCATGCCGCGGGCGAACAGTTCCCGCTTCAGGAAACGCGAGACGGGGATCTCGGGAAAGCAGCCGTGGCAAGCAACGGGGGAGGCGGTTTCGCAGAGCTGGCCGGAAGGCCGCTTCACCATCTGCCCGTGATTGTGGCAGATCGACAGATATTCATGGAACGTGACGATGATGGCGGCGTGCGGAAACGCTTCTCGCAAAGCATAGAGTGCTTCGAGGCCGATACCGAGAACATGATGGAAATGGATGACATGGGGCCTCAGATCGCGCGCAAAACGCAAAAGGTCCTGGCTGATCGCCCGGGTATCGCCGTTCGACAGGAAGAAGTGGTCGTAATCGTCCGTGTGGAACAGCAATTCGTCCTCGACGAGGCGCAGGCTCATCAGCGCGGATGCGGCGTGTCGCGGCACCGGGTGACCGATCCGAGCGAGATAAACCGATTCCACGTTCGGCAATGCTTTCAGGCCGAGATGCAGGTTGTGGGACGCGATTTCCGCCCCGCCGAGCGAGACCGATGGATGCGCATGCGAGACGACAAGGACGCGAAGCTGCTCGTTCATGCGGGCCTCTTTTCCAGGTGCTTTTCAACGGTGAGGATAGGCAGCCATTGGCTCTTGAAGATCTTCCGGTCGATCTCTTCCACCAAGGCCGCCATCGCAGGACTATCGCCGGCGCGGGCGTCGTCGCAGCCCCACATCTGCACGGACGGCAGTAAATAGGAGTCGAATCCGGACCGGCTGAGGCGGAGGCCTAGATCCACACCCTTTTCCTGCGCACCGAGATAGCCACCGCAGAAGCTGCCAGCGCCCGACAGGGCGTCGCGGGGCATGATGCAGCATTCGAGCGAGGCCGCTGCGACGTGGGTCACGTTCATGTCGGTAACCGCTTTGAGCGGATATCCGGCGTAGCGGCCCACGACCGGCTGGTCGTCATTGCCGTCGTCGATCCAGCTTCCCGCCCAGCGAACAGAATGGTCTTCGTAAGCCAGGACGGGCGAGATGATGCTTCCTTTCATCGTGGAAGCAGCAGCGACGAGCTTGCCATACCAGCCTCTCCCATGCGGGATCAGTGAGGCGGAGAGCGACACGACCGTTTCACAGGAAAGCGCCTGCGTACCCGCTTCCAGCATGTCGTAGACGTCGCCCGTTCCCTTCGTCGATACCAACCTGACCGAAAGGCGATAGAAACGCGCGAGCTCCTTGAGGCGGGCGGCCTGCCTGCGAAACCGCTCGGCAGGCATGGCGATCACGATTGGCGCGCCCCGGGTTTCCGGATCGAGTGCGAGCAGGGCAAGCAGCGGGGAAATGTCTTCCTCGCTCTCGCCTACGCCGATGATGATCGGGAGACCGTTTTCCTCATCGAAGAATCCAGCGTCGATGATCGTTTCGATGGCCGGCGCTGATCTTCCTGATGATCGTGTCAGGAACGGAACAACGTGTGTATCGACGATCGCCGGCAGCGCGCTGTTGACGGGATCGATCGAGCCGATCTGGCGCAATGCCGCCGAACGTGCCGAAAGGCGCGTCGGTTTGACCGGCAGAAACGCGCGGCGCGAATCCTGCAGCGTCAGCTCGAAATAAAGGGACGCGCCTGGATCTTCGCCCGGTAACTGGGCGTGGGCAACGAAGCCGTGGGCGCGCTGATCTCCCCGCAGACCCGGCACAAGGTGCGTCTGGTCGTTGAAACTGTCCGCGACGTCGGGGCGATCGAAGCGCGTCCAGTGTTCGTCGAGGCGGGTTGCAGCATTGCGTCGGCGCAGCTTAACTGTCGCGACGTGGCCATCGGGGTCATACAGCCAGCCGGAGATGAGGAGATTTCCCGCATCGGCCTCGAATATGCTGTCTATCCCCATCCGGACGGGATAGGACAGGCCGGAGACGGTTTCCTTGCCCTCGAAACTGTTGGCGGCGGCCCGCAGGGACAGGAGCACGTCCGGCGTGCTGTGGGTGCGCATCAGGACCGACCGGATATGTTCGGGGGTTTCCTGCGGATCGGCGATGCGTTTTCGAGGGTGGACCGCAACATGCCTCCAACCGGCGCGCCCTCGAAAGATCAGACCTTCAATGTCGGCAGCGCGGGCAGCCTCGTTCGTCTCGAGAAGGCCGACAAAACCAGCGGCGCCATCAGGAGCGTCGGGACGTGTAAAGGTGGCAATACCGCATTCCGCGACCATCGGTGTCGCCTTGCTGATCAGGGACATCCGGCAAGGCCCGGGTGCCATGCCGCGGCTCCAGCCCTGCAGGAATGTCACGCCATCATGGCTCTCGCCGATCACCTCGACGAAGCCATCAGTGGCGTGGGTCGCCTGTAAAAGCGTGGTTATGGCGAGAAGCCTGCGGCGGCTGAGATTGCCGGTCATCAGAGCGTCTACGAGCCGGTTTATGACGGCGGCCGACTGAGATCCGGCGGACTCGAGCATGAGCGCGGCGGCTTCCTCCGTTGAGGCAAGACGGGGCGCAAAGATGTAGGGCGTGCCCGTCTCCTTCTCGCCGAGGCGTATCGTGGTCATGGCAAGGTCGGTGTCCCCGGCCGGAAGGAGCGCCGCAAAGCCGTGCTTGGCCCGCGGTGAGGATGCGGCCAATCGCCATTCCGAGACAAATGCATTTCGCGTATCTGCCTGGTTTTCGCCGACGCCAACCGTCACATCGCCGGCCGGGACTTGGCCGAGGCCGACAATGAGCAGGGTTGTCTCGTCGACGCGGCAGCCGATAACCCTTCCGGAGCGCATCGCCCTGCTCGCCCCCTGCTTGGCGGGTGTTGGTTTGGTGACCAGGGGGCCGGTGACCAGGGGGCCGGTGACCGGAGGGTTGGTAACCACGGGGGATTGTTCCGTAACCAGCATGCCTTGCCCTCCCTCGGTCAGATCCTGAAAATCAGCGCGAGGCCGGCGCCCGCGGCAAATCCGACGAGAACGAACAGCAGCAACAGCATGGGTTTGAATTCGGCGTTCGCCCGCTTCTTCAATGCGTTCAGGTTCTTCTCCATCCCAGCCACGACCCCGTCCAGCCGCATCAGGTGGACATCGAGGTCATTCAGCCGTTGGCTGACCTCCACCTTGAGGTTTTCGACGGCGTTGCCGATTTCAGTCAGGTCGGTGGTTTCGGGCTTGTCCGCATCGATTTCCGGAGCGCGCTGCAGGGAGCGCTGCGAGACCTGCAACTGCCGTTGCGACGCCATCAGCACATCAAGCTTGTCGAGCACTTTTGCCAGCGGCGCGGCGATCAGGGCTTCGGCCGCCTGTTCGTTCGGCTGCGGAACGCGAAGCGCCTGTTCGGAACCGCTTCCATTGCGCGCCATGACGACGATATCGTTGGCCCGCGAATGGAGGGGATCGGGCAGCGCTATTTCGAATGCGTGCTTGCCGTCGCCGATACCATTGCGTCGCAGGTCTGGACGGTTGCGATCGGCAACAGTCTCTGCGATCACCTTGCCATCGAGTAGGACACGGATGGTCAGACGCTGGTCCGGCGCCATCGGGTCGAATGCCCAGCCGAAGATCGTACCCATGTCGACGGCGTCCACGCGGCCGTTCATCGGCTTGACGTTGTCTTGTTCGGATGCGGCATCCGGTCGTTCGGCGGGACTGGTCATGCGCTCTCCAATGCCTGAACCTGTGCCGTCTCCATCCACTTGAGATAGCGGCGGGCAGTCGTATCGATGTCGTCGGGCTTGCGGGCGTTTTGCGCAAACAGGTGCAGCAGTTTCGGGTTTTCTAGGATGTCACGCATCGCCGCGGCGAGCGCACGGGCATCATTGGGTGGGACGGTCAGGCCGTTGACGCCATGCTCGACCATTTCAGCCATTCCGCCGATATTGCTGGCGATGACCGGACGGCCTTGCGCCTGGGCTTCCTGAATGACCAACGGTGCGTTCTCCCACCAGACGGACGGAACGATGGTGCAATCGACCGCAGCCACCAGATCGCCGATATCTTCGCGTCGATAGGGGCCTCGGGCCTGCACGGATCCTGATGTTTCGGCAAAGCGCCGATTGATTTCCTCGACGAACGTCTCGCTCTGGAAAGGCGCGCCGCCATGGACGCGAAGTTCGAAATCCATGCCGTCGGCCAGAAGCTGACGCGCCGCCTCGAGCAATACGGTCACCCCTTTCCAGGGGTTGAGATTGCCGAAATATCCGAAGACCGGTTTCCCGCCCTGAAGCAGATCTCTTCGCAGGCCGGCTTTGCGGGCAGGAATGCCATTGGGAATGACGCTGATCGTATCTTCGTCCAGTCCCCATTGCACATAGCGATCCCGCAAAAAGGCGCTTGGCGAGACGAAGTGGTCGACCGTGCTCAACAGGGCCTTCAGGTGGCGTTCGCGCAAGGCAAAGCGATCGAGCGGAATATCCTTGAAGCAGGCATGGCAGCGGTCCGGGCTGGACTGATGACAAAGCTCCTTGCTGCCAGTGCGCACCATCAGGCCGTCATGGTGGCAGATGGGGTAGTAGTCATGGAGTGTCATGACGATCTGGCAATCGGGCAGGGTGCGGCGGACGATGTGGGGGAACTCGGCGCCAAGCAGCAGCATGTGGTGGAGATGGACCACATCCGGCCGGAAATCGCGCAGCAGATCCGCTATGTCAGGCACGACACCGTAGAGGTCGATCTGGCTCATGAAGAAGCGGTCGAAATGTCCGGACCACAACAGGATTTCGTCTCCCGCCGAGCCGATGCTCTGGAAGCTCGTGCCAGGTCTTGCTTCGCGATGAATGTGGTTCGTGGCACCGAGAAACAGAGCTTCGTGGCCCTCGCGCTGATAGGCGCGAAACAGGTCATGAGCGAATATCTCGGTTCCGCCCGGGTGAAGGGACGGATGGTTGTGGGCAGCGACCAGAATGCGCTTGCTCATCGGCCATTTCCCCGGCGCTTCGCCACAATGAAATCCTGATGGTGAGCCGCTTTGGTGCCGCGCCAATGGCCAAGCGATTTCAAGGCGACGGAGAGGCCGGCCCGTTCGAGCGCCTTGTCCAGAAAGCCGTCTTCGAAGCCGACCGCCGCAAGCGGCGCCTGGTTGGGTACGAACCAGCACGGGCTTTCGCCATAGCGGCGGAACGCAAGGCGCGGATCGCGCCGCCCGTGCTCGTCTGCCGCCGCGATCCGGTCGACTACGAAGGCTGTCATGAACAATCGGCCGCCGAATGCCAGGACCCTGCGAACCTCAGCGAGGTAAACGAGGACTTCCGCAGGGGGCAGGTGAGTGACCACCGACGTCATGATGACGAAGTCGAAATGCTGATCCGGAAAGGGAAGCCTCAGGGCCCGGCCGCTGACCTTGCCGTTCGGATTGTAGAGTTCGTGCGCGATATCCAGTCGCTGGAAGGCGAAATTGGAGTAGGCGGGCGTGATCGTCCGCTGGCACCAGTCGATGCCGCCCTCGACCGGATCGATGCCGTCGTAGCGGCTCGTTTGCGGATCGAGATACTGGGTAAGCGGCACAGCCATCCGGCCGATACCGCAGCCGATGTCGAGCACGCGGGCCTCTTCGCGCAGGCCGCCGATACGGATGAAGTGCCCGAGAAATTCCGCGCCTATCGCACGAAAATCACCGTCGCCCACGAAGACGTTGGTGGGTTCCGGCTGCGGCAGAAAACGGTTGCCCCGAACGGCTTCAAGCAGCCAGCGAACGCGGTCCTCATCGACCAGCCGAGCCGGCTTGGGAGGGCGCGCGAGTGCTATCTGTGTCACGCTGCGTTCCTTTCCCGGTCTCTCCCATTCGTGGTGGCGGGGTGATCTTGATCTCTGCCGAACGGGTTGGCCATCAAGTCGGTGATGTCGTCTTCCCAGCGTTGCGTGTGCAGCCATGAATTGTATTGGCTGGCAACGCCGCGCATATAGTCCTCGCTACGACGGATCGAGCGGCGCTCGAAATGATACAGGCAGGCGGCCGGCTCATAGGCGATCTGGAGCCCGAGACGGCGGATCTTGAGGCAGAGGTCACTGTCCTCGTAGTCGCCGATCACGTAGTCCTCGGTGAAGCCGCCGACGCGCTCGTAGGTGGCCCTGCGGGTCACGAGGCAGGCGCCGGTGACGCCGGGAACCTCGCGGGCTTGTTGGGCGGGAGCATAGTCGCCGGGCATGCCCTTGTTGAAATGGTGGTTCAACCAGATCCCGCGCTGGTCGCGGCCAAAATACAGGCCGGCATGCTGCAGCGATCCGTCTTCGAAGAGTAGTTTGGGGCCGATGGCGCCCGCCCTGCTGTTTTCCAGCAGCGGCCGCGACAGCACCTGAAGCCAACCAGGTCCCTTTGGCACGACATCCGAATTGAGCATGACCAGAATGGCGCCGCGGGCAAAACGTGCGCCGGCATTGCAGGCCCTGGCGTAGCCGCTGTTGCGATTCATGATGACCAGCTTCATCGGCAGCCCGTGCAGAAGGTGCAGGCCGCCCAGCATGTGCTCCGTCTCATCCTGGATTTCCGGTGAATCGAGGACGAAGATGATCTCGGCATTGGCGACGAGCCACGGATCGGTGGCCATTCCCGACAGTTGGAAGCGCAGGAAATCGAGGACCTTGTAGAGGGGTATGACAATCGAAACGAGGGGTGTGGTTTCGGGCAGGCTGTAGTCCTTCGTGGTGTCGACCTCTATGGTCTTTCCCAATCGCCGTTCTATGTCCTGCAGGGCGGGCGCGAGGATCGTGCGGAATGCGCTGTCGACCGCATGCTGCGGCGGCACGGCGCGCAGGACGTGGTTCCGCTGCGTTGCGGGCTCGAAAGGCTGCGGCTTCGGTATCAGCGGCCTGACCGCTCCCGAAGCAAGGCGCAACTGAAATCGCGGCTGCAGGAGCGGGCCGGTGGATTCCGGCAGCGGGATCCAGGCAACGAAGCCGGTCACATCGGTCTTGCTCTTCTCGTCCTTGCCTTCCGCCCATGCCGGGAATTTGTAGCTGTTTGCGTCAAGCGGTACGGCCGTGCCGTCCTCCCTGACGTAGTCGATGCCGGCGAAGGCGGATGACGGCGCATGGAACCAGCCGCCTGCCAGAAGGCCGTCGTCGAGCGCCAGGGCGAGATCGACCTCCCCGGACGGGTGCATCGACGACTTGGCAACCCGGGTTGCAGGCAGCGGGGCGTTGACCTGAAGGTCGATCGCCGTCGCGGCGCTGCCTTCCGGCAAGGCGGCGAGGCAACGGACGATCATTTCGCGCAGCTCCACCGCCTCACGGTTTTTGCTCCACCAGTTCTGAAGGCTGGGATGGCGAGGCTTGTCGTCAGCAAGCTGGCGGATTGCGGCACCATTCTTGCTCAGGAGGACGATAAGAAACGGAGGAGAGGGAAAAGGCGCCTCCGCGATGAAATGGCACGGTTGAAGACCGCTTTTCGCTCGGCGTCCGAGGACAGGCTTTACGGCCATGCGTGCGATCGAAGTCGCGCCGATCGCATAGATCGCTATAATGTCGCCGAGGTCCGGATTGATCGCCGTCTCGATCAGATGGCGTCCCTGAGCAACCTGGCAGACGATGCTGGCGGCCTGCGGTTCGGGCACGAGCGCATGAAGGGCGTCTTCAACGATCATATGGAAAAGATGGTCGCCGGCGATGCGGAAGGCGCTTCGCCAGACGGTCAGCAGGTTGTTGACGAACTTGATGCGGGAACCCGGCGCAAGATCCGTAAACAGCGCTTCCACATCGAGGGGCGTGAGCATGTGTGCCGGCTGCATCACGACGGTTTCGACGATGTCGCCGTGTTCCGTGCAGATGTCCGCGTTTACCGGCTGTTGTTCCGGTCGCATCGCCCAGAACATGCGCTGTCTTCCGTGGCCGAGTGGAAGCATCATGCTGACCAGCGGTACCGGTGACCGATCCATCGACAACAGGCACTTGGTGGTTGCGGGAAGGGGCGAGGGGAGATCCCAGACAAGGATTGCCAAATCCGCGCCGAGCCGAAAGATTTTTGCGTTTCTAAAAACGCCCGTGGCGTCGTCTATCGCTTCGTCGAACGTCACACGCGGCCCCTCTGAATCGGAGTTGCGCGCCCCGCGGGAGGAGGCAGGGCGCGCAGAAATCATGCTCAGTGAACGGTGAAGTAGTTCTCGGGATTGGCATGAATGTCGTCAGCGTCGACATTGACCAATGTCAGCGTATCGCCATGGCCGAGATCGACGACGACATTGCCGCCGACCTGGGTGACGCGCGAGGCCAGATCGTCCGGCGAGGTCACGTCGAGGCCATTGATGCCCTTCGAGATCTGCAGGATATCCTCGCCAGCGGTGAAGTCGAGAATGACGTCATTGCCGCCGCCGCCGCCGAACACGAAGACGTCATGGCCAGCACCGCCGACCAGGATATCGTTGCCAGCGCCGCCATCGATGATGTCGTTGCCGTCGCCGCCGTAGAGGATGTCAGCACCCTTGCCGCCGGACAGAAGATCATTGCCATGTCCGCCGAGCAGGGTGTCGTTGCCCTTGTCGCCGTAAAGAAGATCATCACCCCAGCCGCCGACAAGATTGTCGTTGCCATCTCCACCGTTCAGCAAGTCGTCGCCCTCGTCGCCGAACAGGGTGTCATGTCCCTTTCCGCCGAACAGGATGTCGTCACCTTCACCGCCGAACACGATGTCGTGCCCGTTACCGCCGTTTACGAAATCATCGCCCCCATGGGCGCGGATGAAGTCGTTGAAGCGGGAACCGAACAGGGCATCGTCGTATGCTCCGCCTTCCAATGTGGCCATCTGCCTCTCCTCTTCAGGTTTGTACGAGTGCGTTGTCGGCGCGGGTGCGACGATTTCGCGCTTGAAATGTGCACTGCAAAAAACCGAAGCGCAAGCATGTCTTGAGACAAAATGCCATATGTTGGGAAATATATTTCCTGAATTGAATATTACTGGCACATTACCCCGATAATCTCCAGTTATATAAATTAAAATTTCTGTATTTTACTTTGAAACAAATTCAATATTTGAAACAATTTCTGCTTTGCAGCATTTCTTTCCATTCGGATACTAATCTTCCCTGAAAGCGCGATTGAAACTTTCGAGGACGGGGGAGGTGATGTAGTCGATCGCGCGGCGTGGCTGGTGGATGATCAGTACTTCTGCCGGCATGCCGGGATAGAGGCGCACATCAGGGTTCGCCTTGAGCGATGCCGGGTCGAGTTTGGCGCGCGCGACGAAAAACGCACTGTTTGATTTCTCGTCGACCGACTGGTCCGCGGCGACATAAATGACCGTACCTTCCATCGGCAGGCGGGACCGTTGATTATAGGCCGTCAGCCGGACCTGGGTATGCGAGCCGACAGCGATGCTGTCGATGTCGCGAGGATTGACGCGCATCTCGACCAGCAGCGGCTCATTCTCCGGAACGATCTCAAGCAACGGTTGGCCGGGCGTGACCGCGCTGCCGGGGGTGCGCACCAAGATGTTGCTGATGATGCCATCCTGCGGAGAGCGAATCTCGAGGCGCCGCAGCACGTCCTTCGAAGCGGTGATCTGTTGCTCGACGTCGGCGAGATCGACGCGTGCGGTGGCGATTTCGCCGGCAATCGTCGACTGAAAGTCGCTTTCGATCCCAGTCAGCGCAAGCTGCGCGCCGGCTGCGGCCTTTTCGGACTGGGCCTTGTTGCCGACGAGTTCGCCCCGTTGCCTCGCAAGCTCACTGAGCCTGGAGTCGATCTCGATGATCTGGGTACGCGGTGCGGCGCCTATCTTCACCAATGAGTCCATCGCCGCGCGGTGCTCCTTGATGAAGCCGATTTGCCGGTCGGTCGCCTCGATCTGGATGTCGTATGACGCTGCCAGTTCGAGGTGTTCCTCGATCGTCTTTCTCTGGACCTCGACGCGTCCGAGCTTGGTCTCGCGCCGCTTTTCAAAAAATATCGTCTCCGCCCTGACGGAGTCGTCGATCGTAACACCCCAGGCATCGCCGAAATCGCTTGGAAAACTGACTTGCGGCGCGTCATTCTGTTCAGCTTTCAGTCGAGCCAGTTTGGCGATCAGGCCAATGCGCCGGGCCTGAAGCGACCGGAGGCTGGAACGGGCGCGCGTATCCTCCAGTTCGATCAGGGGCTGACCGACGGCAACCTTGTCGCCCTCCTGGACCAGCAATCGGTTCATCACGCCGCCTTCGAAATGGCTGATGGTTTTCCGTTTCGAATCGACGATGACCGTGCCGTTGGCGACCGTCGCGCTGCTGAGCTCGACCGAAAACCCCCAGGCAAAAAATCCGCCGAAGGAGACGAGGATCGTGGCGAGCCCCGCAATGACGAGACCGCGCAGCGGTGAACGGCTGTCAAACTGGTCGAACTCCAGGTTCGATGGGCCGGCATCCGGCAAGGCCGGTTGATATCGCTGGATTTGGCGCTCGGAGAGATCGGCGCGGATCGCGAGCGGCTTTTTCTCAATCATGAGGGGTTTGTGCCCGGTCATATTGCGGCTACCTCCCGGGCTGTTTCGCCCGGCATCGTGGCCGGAACCACGGACGTACGCGGTCCGAACTGGGTGATGCGGCCGTTTTCAAGCACGAGCAGCTTGTCGGCGACCTGCATGATGGCCGGCCGGTGAGCAATAATGATGACGATGGCGCCACTTTCGCGGGCGCGCTGGATCGCCCGGATAAGGGCCCGTTCGCCGATCGCATCCAGATTTGCGTTCGGTTCGTCGAGCACGATGAGGCGAGGTTGGTTGTAGAGGCAGCGCGCCAACGCGATACGCTGCCGCTGCCCTCCGGAAAGGGTCAGATGTCCGTCGCCGACAGGCGTGTCGTAGCCGAGCGGCAGGCGCCCGACCATTTCGTGAATGTCGGCCAGCCGCGCCGCCTCCAATACCTTGTATGGATCGCTGTCCGCCATTCGCCCGATGTTTTCCCGAATAGTGCCTTCCAGAAGCGAGACGGATTGCGGCAGGTATCCGACTATCTGGCCGAACGAGCTGCGCTCCCAGAGATAGGTATTGTTGCCGTCGAGGAAGACGCCGCCGGATGTGGGGCGCAGAACGCCGACCAGCAGGCGCGCAAGTGTCGATTTGCCCGCGGCGGAAGGGCCAATCACGCCCAGAACCTCGCCCGGAGAGAGGGAGAAAGAAATGCCCTTGATGATCGGCACATCGAGCCCGGGGGCTGCGTAAATGAGCTTGTCGACCACGATGTCGCCCGACGAATGCGGCGTCGGCATCGTCTGGCGGATCGCAACGTCCGCCGTGAGGATGGCCTCCAGACGATGCCAGGCCCCGGCCGCCAGCACCCACTGCCGCCAATTGTCGATGAGCGAATCGAAGGGAATCAGGAGGCGCCCAACCAAGATGCTCGATGCCATCATCGCGCCGGGCGTGATTTCCTGCTGCAGCACCAGAAATGCACCGGCCGACAGGGTAATGATCTGGATGGAATAGCGCAGGCTGCGGGTAATGGACGACATCGCCTTGCTCCTGCGCCCGCTCGTTTCAAAGGCGCTGAGGGCTTCCAGTTGCAGGGCGCGCCAACGGGCCGCCAGGGCCGGCAGCATGCCCATTGCCTCGATTGCCTCGGCATGTCGCAGCGAAGCGCCGATCTTGGACACCGCCTCGATATTCGTTTGATTCGCCTCCTTGGTGAGTTGGCGTGTCAAAATGTCCGTAATCAGTCCGCCGCAGAGGAGCAGGGCGGCGGAAACGGCTCCGATAAGACCAAAAAGCGGATGCAAAAGGAAAAGGGCGCCAAGGAAAATCGGCGACCACGCCGCATCGAGGGGCGCAGTGACTGCTGACGAGGTCAGGAAACTTCGCAATTCCGAGATGTCCCGAAGCGACTGGGTGGCGCGCGACAGGCCCTGGTCGACCGAGGCCTGAACGGCGGCGGCCAGGACGGGCATGTTCAGTCGGCGCACAAGCGCACCTCCCATGGCCTGGAACGAGAGGGCGCGGATGAATTCCAGAACACCGAGCACGACAAGGGCGCCGACGGCCAGAATGATGAGCATTCCAAGCGTGTCCATGCTCTGACTGTTGAGCACCCGGTCATGGACCTGCAGCATGAACAGAGGCATCGTCAGTTGTAATAAATTCAGGCACACGCTGAGTGCCGCGGCATAAAACAATCCCGACAGAAATACACGTTTTGCTTGCGATACCAGCAACCCTGGGCTGCTTTGTTTTCGACCTCCCCGGATTTGCCCCTTGATTGTTGTCCCATTTTGAACAGTATCGCGCATGGCAATTTGCCTCAAGTTAACGTTAGATCAATCAGTCGGAGGACGTATTTCGTTATAGCTAAACCGAAGGATAGTATTGCTTCCTCCAATCTGGCACATAACGGAGGGCTTATGCAAGCTCATGGCAATTGGGGGGAATGGGCGTAGTTGAATATTACTTCAATTTTTGAAGTATTTTCCTGAAATGGAGAGTGGGATGAAAGAAGAAGTTGTGCTTAATTTGCCTGTTGATCTGAACGGCGAACTGACAGTTCAAATGGGCCAGACGGCACAGACAGACCCCAAGCATCCTCAGGATGCAGAGTTGGGGGACCTCCAACAGGTTACATATTTCGAGCTCGCTCGCCTCATGGAGCGGGCAAGCCGGCGGTTCTCGGGCCTGATCCGTGCGGAACTGACCAAGCTGCGGGTCGACGATATCGGGCCGGCACAGGCGATGATTCTGCTGGCAATCGGCGATTCGGAACTCTCGGTCGCCGAGCTCCTGGATCGGGGGCATTATGTCGGCTCCAACGTTTCCTATTATCTGAAACAGCTTGGCGATGGTGACTACATCGATCGGGTTGCCTCCCAGCGCGACAAGCGGTCCGCACGCATCAAGCTGACGGAGAAGGGGCGGCAGCTCAGGGCAAATCTCCGTGACGCGGCGATGGCTTATGAGCGCGCGGTGAATCGTGGCGACCAGGAGCAACGGATGCTTGAAACGGCATTCCAGACTTTGCATCAGCTCGAGCTGGCTTGGGGTAGCACCCCACGGTACGGCGTTTGAATGGTGGGTGAGGGCGTGCCCCTGGCCGTGCGGGAATAGACGCGATGCACGTGGCGTTTGTTCATCGACGGGGTTTCGGTCAGTTCGCTGCCCTGGCCGCTCAACTCGCACAGGCGGGCAACGAGGTCAGCCTCATCACCGAGACCATAGATCAGAAGATCCCTTCCGTTCGAGTCGTTCGACATCGAGCGGAAGCGGGGCCGCGTGCAGATCCCCATATGGCCCGACATATGGGGACTCCCGATCACCATGCGCGAATCGGTCATCGCGTCGCCGAGACGCTCGATGCCATGGTGCGGCAGGGGATGGTTCCCGATGTCGTCGTTGGCCATATCGGCTGGGGAAGTATGATGTTCCTGAAGGATGTGCTCCCGCAGGTGCCCGCATTGGGGTATTGCGAGTTCTTCTACCGGTCGGAAGGGGCAGATATCGGGTTCTCCCCCGACGATCGGCCCGATCTGGAGACGCGCAAGAGACTGCGGCTGCGCAATGTCGCGCAACTCCTGTCCCTCGAGGCCATCGAGGCCGGCATCAGCCCCACCCATTGGCAGAGAAGTCTCTATCCCGCCGACGCCCGGGGGCGCATTTCAGTGTGTCACGAGGGGATCGATACGGCGCGGTTTCGACCCGACCCGACAGCTTCGGCTACGCTTCCGGATGGACGCGTGCTGAGTGCCGATGGTCCTCCAATCGTCACTTTTGTCGCGCGCGATCTCGAACCGTATCGCGGATTCCCGCAGGCTCTCGAGGCGGCCGCCAAGGTCGTGCGCCAACGGGCCGATGCTCTGTTCGTGTTCGTCGGAGGAGACGGTGTCAGCTATGGCGTGCCGCCGCCGGGTGGCGGGGCGTGGAAGGATCACCTCCTCAAGTCGCTGGACATACCGCAGGAGAATATCGTCTTTCCCGGCCCGGTGCCGCATTCGGTCTTACGGCAGATCTACCAGATCTCGTCCGCGCATCTGTACCTGACCTATCCCTTCGTCCTGTCCTGGTCGGTGCTGGAGGCTATGGCGTGTGGCGCGCTGGTCATCGGATCGGATACCGCGCCCGTTCAGGAGGTCATACGGTCCGGCAAAAATGGCCTTCTGGTGCCGTTCTTCGATACGGATGCACTCGCCGAGGCCATTCTCGGCGCCCTGGCGAATCCGGAACGTCATTTCGCGATGCGCGTTGCAGCGCGCCGGACAGTCGAGAGGCGTTTCCGGCTGGCGGAATGCCTTAATCGTCAACAGAATATTATTGAAAAGCTGACCGGAAAACCGTTTCGAGGCATTCAAGGAGCGGCTGCATGATTATTACTTCAATTTTTAAAGTATATTTTGAGTTCATTTCTTTATATCTGTTGAATTTTGTTATTGTGCGCTGCAATGTTAGTTGTTAGGCTTCTCATCAAAGGCGCCGGATGACTTTGATAAAGTTTGGTTATCCGGGATATTTGTTCTTTGTTGCAGGGTAATTCTTCAGGGGCGGTGCGTGCTAAATTTGACGTCTTCCGGCATTGGGAAACAACTGGTGACGAGAAAGCTGATCGCGGCATCTGCCCGGGATCGGTCCTGCTTCGAAGGAAGCGATATCGAGCATCAGGTCGTTTTCCTCGATGCCGATGGCCTTCCTCCGGTGACATTGCAGAATGCTTTTCCATTGGTCGCCGTCGCCTATTCGGACGAGGGAGAGGCGGATCTGCAGGCGGGTCTGGCGCTGCTTGGACCGTTGGGGACGGTCCCCGCCGTTCCCATCCGCCGGCTTGATCCCGCAAACAGGCCGGAAAGCCTCCCGCTTCTGCAGGCTCTGACCGAAGGCAGCGTCGGCCGGCTTGCGCGGTACAGCGCCTCGATCACTTCGGAGCTTGCGATCCTGCGAAGGGAACGAGAAACACTGCTGGAAAACTACCGGGCGCTCGAAGATGCGTTCCAGGCGCGAAACTGGGAGCCGGTTTCGGAGATTTTCTCCCACGATCCGTATGCTGATCCGAAGGACGAGGGCATCGGGCCGCTGCTTGCCGCAGCCTTTATCGAGCAACTTCTGCCGGTATCCAGCCTTGGCGTGGCGGGGTTTGCCCTTCACCTTCACTCGGTGCCCAGGGTCAGCGGAGAGCTTGTCGTCGCGTTGAGCTATCTCGAGAGCGGCGAAGGGGTTGCCGAGTGGACTGTCCCCTATGCGCAGCTCGTGCCGAACTGGAATTTCTTCTCGCTGCCCCGCGCCTGTGGGGGAGCTGCGCGCACGTTGCGGCTGCGGATCTCTGCGACCGGGCCGGAGACTATCGGCCTTTCGCTCGGCTATCCGATCGCCGGCGAGCGTTATTCGGCGCGCTCGGAACTTCCGCATCCGGATCTCGACCTGCGCCCGCTGGCGTTCAAGGTTTTCACGGGGTTGCCCGGGGTCAAGCCCACCAGAACCCCCAACATGATCGCGCCGAGCAACCTGCTTGAAGGCCAGTACACTGTCGACTATCGCTTGGCTGTCGCTACGTTGAGTCAGATCGCCGACGTTTCGGTCACGCCCATCGTCCCGGAATTCCAGACGGTGCGATTCCTCGAGCATGAGCATGCCATCGTCTGCCATCCATTGCCGAGCGGCATATCGGCCGGCGCGGTCAGCCGCGCCGTCGAGCCCGGAACGATATCCTTTTCGGTGACGGCCTTTATCGATCATCCGGAAGGCAAGCCCGCCGCGGTCAGCTTCCTGCTTGCGCCGGCAAATTCGAATGCGCGTTCCGAAGTGGCCGAGATCGCGCGAAAGGGCACGGCCAGACCATCGGCATTCTTCAGCGGATGGCGCGAAGTCACTTCCAGCGAGGTCGTCAATATCAACATTCAGCTGGACGAGCCGGTACGCGGCCCGATGGATCTGATGATCCTCAGCCGCGCAGTGACGGATTCCGTCGACTTCTCCTGGCTTAAAGTGTCCGGCTTCAGGATGGTCAAGCAATTTACGGAGGCCACCGATGTCCGGTAACAGGGAGCCAGCGGACCTGATCGCCGTGGCCATGCCTCTTTACGGTCACGCGGCACTTGCTCTTGAGGCGATCGAGTCGGTGCTTGCCTCGAAACCCGGCAACTGCCGGATCGTCATCGTCGTCTCCGTCGACGGCGATCCGCGGCATGAGACGTTCGATCAGCTGCTGCTCTACGCCGCGGCCCATCCTTGCATCCATGTCATATTCGGCCGGAACGCCGGCCCGGGCGGCGCACGCAATCGCGCCATCGATTTCGTCATCGAGCACTTTCCCGAGGCGAGGGCCGTCTATTTCCTCGATGCCGACAACCGCATCCTTCCCGGCACGATCGAAACGCTTTACCGGCAGCTCGTCGCTAGCGGCTGCGGGTGGGTTTATACGAATATCGACACATTTTCGGTCAGCTGGCGCGCCCATTACGGCAATCGCTATTCGCGGCTGGTGCACTGCATCACCGACAATATCTGCGATACGGGATCGATGATCTCGATCGAGGTTTTTAAGGACGGCGTCCGCTTCAACGACGACCGGCAGAACGGTTTCGAGGATTGGGAATTCTGGCTGTCGTGCATCGAGCACGGTTTCGTCGGCATCCCCTGCCACGACACCGTCTTCGAATACAGGCTGAGGGCGGAAAGCCGCTTCAAGGAGGCGAACCGCGACCGCGCCACGTCGGTCAGCTTCCTGCGCAAGCGTCACATGCCGTTGTTCCAGCGCCCGATGCTGGTGGATTTCGAACACGAGGATTGCCCGCGTTACCTGTTTGCGCGGACGGAAGATACGGCGATCTCCTTCTTCACCGATCCCACCAAGCCACCAACGATGCTTCGCCTCGACGACATCATCCCGGCCTTCTGGGGCAATATCGGCGAGCCGGACAATGAACATTTTCCGCCATTCCTGGTCGCTGGAAGCGGGGCGGCGCTCGACCTTCTGCGGCGCTCGCGCATGCTGCCGAACGTGCTTGCTCATCTCGAGCGTCTGAGCGAGGTGAGCAACGTCGTCTTCGTCCAGCTCGCCAACGATGCCGCCCAGCGCAAGATCGAGCCGGTCATTCATGGGCCGGGCGCACAAAAGATCGGCCCCGCCGATCTCGTTTTCCTGTCGACCCGGATCGTCCAGGACGTGGTTCAGAACAATGCCGTCGACTGGTTCGCCTCGATCGCAAGCCAGCAGGTATGGCCGACATCGGCCGTTCTGAAAGTGCGCTTCCCTTTTCCAAGAAGCCTCCCGCGCCGCTCTCTCATCACGCCTCAGCAGGTGATGATCAATTGCCTCAACGCGATTGCCTCGAGCCCCCTCCGCGAGACGGCGGGCAGGCGGTGGACCTGGCGTCCGGCGCGGCTCGTGCCCTATACCGATCTCCACAAGGCGTTGCGCAAGGAGATCGGAGGATCGCCGGTCCTGCCGCTCGGACACAACGAGGGCAAGCGCACCGTGGCGCTGCTTGTGCCGAACGCCTCGTTTGGTGGGGCTGAAAAGGTCGTCTATGCCGCGGCCCGGGAGTTGAAGGCGGCCGGATATGAGACCCACCTCTTCGTGCTCGGCACGTCCCGGATGGACGTGATCGACGAATTCGATGCCAGCTTCGACTACATCCATTTCTGGGAGGCAGGAATTCCGGCCTGGGGCGGGTCGGGTTCCTTCCTCGGACAGGATTTCATCGCCGAGGAACACTCGGTCGACTGGCAGGCGCTCAAAGGGCAGCTTTCCGGCTTCGACCTGGTGATCAACAACCACGTGATGGCCGTCCATCCCCTCATCGCGCGACTGCGCTCCGAAGGCACGCGCACGGCCTGCTATCTGCACGTCGTGGACAACACGGCCTTCAAGAGGCCCGCCGGTCAGCCCTTCGCAGCGATTGCCCACGAACATTGCTACGATGCCTTTCTGACCTGCTCCGAACAGCTCAAGATCTATCTGCACAGCTACGGTGTCCCGCACGAGAAGGTTTTCGCCGTTGCGAACGGCGCGAGCTTCTCGGTGCCGCCCAAAGCCTTGGCGGAGGTTCTGGCCGTCAGGCGGATCGAGCGCAAGGACGACCGCTTGCGGATTCTCTATATGGGCCGGTTCGATCAGCAGAAGGGTATCGACAGGCTGGCGGCAGTGCTCGCGGAACTGCGGACCTCCAACGTCGCCTTCGACGCCCGGGCGATCGGCGGGGAAATCCTCGCCGATTCCAGGGTCTCCTGGAGTGAACGGCTGAAGGACCTCGGCGTCGACGTGCGCCCGCCGGTTTTTGCGAGCAAGGATCTGATCAAGGCGCTCGGCTGGGCCGATGTTCTCCTCATGCCGTCACGGTGGGAGGGCGCGCCGCTGATGATCGCCGAGGCACAGCAACTCGGCTGCGTGCCCATCGCGACCGCGGTTGGCGCTGTCGACGAGCTCATTTGCGACGGCGAGGACGGCATACTGATCAACGCGGCTTCCGATCCTCAGATGGTGAGGGAGATGGCACGCATCATTGAAGAGGTTGCGCGCAATCGTGGCAAGCTTGCGCCGCTCATGGAGGGCTGCATCAGAACCGCCGCGCACCGGTCATGGACTTCCTCCTTCTCGGATTTCATCGCGTGGAGCGATCGGTCCGTGAAAAATTCGTCACTGTCCCGCGCCGCGGTCTTTCGCGAGCAGGCGGGCGCAAATCCCGTGGTCGCGGCAGCTGGCTGATTGCCGGGCCGCTTCTTTGAAACAGAAAGGTCTTGTCGAATGCGTCCGCGAATTCTCGTGACGGGTATTCCCGGTCACTACACGCGCCTTGCCAATGGCGCCCACGGTTCGTCCGTCTCCTATTCGGAGCGGCAGAAGCAGCCGGAAACCAAAGAGGAGTTCCTGCAGGAGCTGCGTAACATCAGCAATACCGGGAACTATCTCATCGGCGAAGGGGCCCTGCGGGCGCTCGCGCCGCATGCCAAGCAGGTTCCCTTCTGGCATCTCTACAATCTGAGCAAGAGCGGCAGCGGATTTGATGAGTTCAACGCCAATTTCGATATTTGCGTGTTCACCTGCGCCAACCTGTTGCGCAAGGGGCTTTCCGCGGATGCCGAGGCGGATGTGCTGAGCCGGCTCAACATGCCGATCGTCATGCTGGGCATCGGGTTGCAGAACCGCAAGGACCTGGAAAACAATCTTCCAGAAGGAACGAAGCGGCTTCTGGCCGTCCTGAAGGAACGAGAGCACTATTTCCTGACACGCGGCTACGAGTCCGCCGGCTTCCTGAAGGATCAGGGTTTTTCCTTCGTGCGCCCGACCGGCTGCCCTTCCGTCTATTTCATGCCGGACAACATGCGCCGGTCGATGAAGAAGCTGCCGAGCGTCAAGATCGGTAAGGCGAAGACCATTTTTTCGGGCTATCTCGGCGGCAATCAGGATGCGATCCTGGATGCGAACGCGCTCGCTCCTGAGGATACCGTACCGCCATACGTCGTGCAGGACGAGTTCCTTCACTTCGATATGAAGGTGGAGCCCAATGACGAGGGACGTGTCTATGATTCCGCGTCGGGCCGGATGATCGGCGATCTGACTTATCCCGGCACGGAACGGGAGAAGCAGCGGTTCGAGGTTCGCACCTTCTTCGACAACAACCAGTGGCGCGGCTGGGCCTCCTCGATGGATTTCAATTTCGGCCGGCGTTTTCACGGTTCGATCATCGCCATGCAGGCGGCCGTGCCCAGTCTGATGGTGGCGGTGGACGACCGCATGCGCGAGATGCTGGGCTTCACCGGCCTGCCGGCTGTCGATATCACGGAGGTCGACAAGGCGGAGAATCGCGCCGAGTTCGTGGCCGACCATCTGACGCAGCTCAACACGAGCGAACTCGTCGACCGGTATTCCGATCGCGAGAGCGCCTTCCGCACCACGCTTCGCGAAATCGGCATCGGTCTTTAGCGAGGCCCTATCCAGGGGCCCGCGGGCCATCACCCTTCGGTTCAGAGGACAGTCATGCGTATTTTGCTTACGGGCATTCCCTCCTATCTGCAGCGGACGATTGCGGACGTCTCCGGCACGACCGTTATCCATCGGCCCTATTTCGACGAGACGAGGACAAAAAAGGACCTGATCGCGCAGGTCAGGAAGATCGCCAATACCGGCAACTACCTGATCGGCGAGGGAGCGGCCGAGAGCCTGCGCGGCCATAACGTCACCTATCTGCCGTTCTGGCATCTGGCCAACAATCGGGAGTCGAACGAGATTTTCGAGCAGGCGAACCGCGAGTTCGATCTATGCGTCTTCGCCTCCGCCAATCTGCTGCGCCCCGGCTATTCCGCCGATCTCGAGGCGGAAATCTTTGCGAAGCTGACGATGCCGATCGTGGTGATGGGCATCGGCATCCAGCGCAAGGAGGGCCTCAAGGATCAATTGCCGGCCGGTACGCTCAAGTTCCTGGACGTGTTGCGGAACAAGGAAAGTTTCTTCCTCACGCGCGGTTACTTCACAGCCGAATTCCTGCGGGAGCAGGGGATGAAGTTCGTCAAGCCGACGGGCTGCCCGTCACTCTATTTCTCGCCGAACGATATGAAACGTTCGCTGACCGCGCTCGCCAACCCGGCGCTGGCGGAAGCCCAGAAGATTGCCTTCGGCGGCTATCTTGGCAGCGTCGCCGATACCATCGTCGACGCGCACGCACTGCTCAAGCCCGACAGTGTCGCAAGCTATGTCGTGCAGGACGAACTTGTTGCCTACAACCTTTCGCTGACCGGCAGCGACACTGACATCGCCTATGACCGGTCGAGTGCGCGCATCACCGGGGGCACGGAATACAAGCATTCGGAGAAATGGCAGCGGAAATACGAGTTGCTGGTCTATTTCGACACGAACCAGTGGCGCGGGGCGATGTCGGAGCGAGATCTCTGCTTCGGCCGCCGCTTCCATGGCTGCATCATCGGCATGCAGGCCGGCACGCCAGCCCTGATGATCGCCGTCGACGACCGGATGCGGGAGATGCTGGAATTCATCGGCTTTCCTTATATCGAGGCCTCCACCTGGAACAGGGAGACGGACAAGCGCGCCTATCTCGCCAACTTCCTCGGCAAGATCGACACGCAGGCCGTGATCGACCGCTATTCCGCTTGCGAGGCGAATTTCCGCAGCGCTCTGGGGCAGATCGGACTTTGAGCGGATGAAGGCGGCGGTGCAGATGCGCGCGATCCTTGCCTGTGCCTTGGCGGTGCTCTGGGCGTTTGCCCTGGTGCCGCCGGCGGGCGCGCGCGATGTGCTTGCCGATCGAATCGGCGTCAACCGCGTCAACCTCGCCTGGCTTTCTCGTGCCGATCAGGAGCGCATCCTGAAGGAAATCGCGGCGAGTGGCATTACCCATGTCCGGCTTTCGCTGTCGATGCCGGTGGACAGGAGCATCGATGCGCTCGAAATCGCGGACCGGCTCGGGCTGAAAATCCTTCTCGAGATCCAGTTCGGCAACAAGGATTATTATCCCCAGGGGGTGCGTCCCCGCACCGGTTTCGGCCGTATCTGGGATGTTCAGCGGCTTTCGGATCTCGACCTTGATCTTTACCGGTCGCAATTGCGCTCGGCCCTTCGCCGCATCGACGGCATGGGCATCCGCATCGACGCCGTTGAACCCGGAAACGAGATAAACTACAGCGCCTACAACGGCGACCTCGTCGTCTACGAGAAGCCCGGGCGACGGACGCCGCGCAACGTTTCGGAAGTCGCAGACCGCTCGGCGTTCGGGCGCGGGCTTGACGCCTATGTCGGGGCCGTTCGTATCACGCGGGAAGAATTGCGGGCGACGGTCCATAGCCGCGAGGCGTTTTTGATTTCGGCTGGGCTTTCCGATGTCGGCACAAGCGAGGCCGATAGCCGTGGCATGGAACGGCTCGACCCTCGCGAGTTCATTTCACTCCTGCAGGCCCGAGGGATCGATGCGCTGGTCGATGGCTATGGAATTCATCTCTATCCGGGGCGCAAGGACGATGCGGCGCTGACACGCTATGTCAGAAAGCTTCTCAACTTCTGCCGGCCTGAAGGTCAAGGCAAGCCGTGCTGGGTGACCGAATGGGGCATTGCCAACACCGCACTTTCCTGCCCGGTCGACGATCGCCAACGGGAAGTGGCGGTTCGTGCGGTGCGCCGCAGCTTTGAAGAGTTGATGGACGAAGGAAGGCTGAGAGCGGCCTTCTATTATGACTGGGACACCCAACCGGTCTATAGCGTCTGGCGCTGCGGCGCCTTAAGCCCGGCCGGCGTCGCGGCCACGAAAACGGGTAACGGCGACGCGAGGTAGGAAAATCCACGACCTCGAGATCTAAGGCCGAATATGCGGGGCAGACGCCAGGGTTTCCCGCTCAAGAAAACCGCTCCCGGAACAGGGGCGAGCCGGCTTCCTCCTCCGCGATGGCGGCTCGGTTGGCAGCCTCGCGCAGCGCCTGAAAGTCGGTTTGGTGCTCGACCCTGGTGCCGCCAAGCCGCACCGTCACCGATATCTGCCGCTCCTGTCCGGCTGTGAACGTGGTTTCCCTTACCTGCATGCGGATACGCTCGCAGATCTTGCCGGCATTTTCCGTTGACGTGCCGGGCAGATAGATGCCGAGTTCGTCCGAGGCAAGGCGGGCGACGAGATCACCAAAACGCACGGAGGAATATACGATCCGGACCATCGATTGAAGCAGTGTATCAGCCCATTGTGGACCGTAACGGCGATCGATCGCATCGAAATCATCAATCCTGAGAACGAGCAAGACACCATCGGAGCTTTCCGTGCTGCTTATGCGTCTGCGTTCTATCGCATGCTCGACCGAATTCGCAAATTCGCCGGCGCGCATCGTGCCTGTGACGGGGGCACGACCGAGCGCCTGCCGAAGCTCTTCTTGGGTATCACGAAGCGCTTCGTTACGCAGATAAAGCGCCAATTGAAGCGGAAATGTAACAGTAGCCGATATCAACGCCACGGCTGTCAGTTCCACCCAGAACGGACGTTGGGGAACAAGCAGGCTCAATACCCAAACAATCGCGATCGCTCCAATCGCAGCCGCGAGGGTGCGGAGCATTGCCGTCTTGATATGCGGTATGATTAAAGCTTGGCGAAAACGGGAATACAGGGTCATCGGTTGGCGGAGCTTTTGTGGTGGTCTCTATCTTTGAGATATTCCGTGAAATACCGGGTGAATAAATCCTATGGTATTTTAACGGGGTACGAAGAATTTGATCGCCACGATCAACCGGATCACTGGCCTGGGAGGCCTATCGCCGATGCCGTTGGCGCCGAGCCGGCATTGGTTCAAATTTCCTTGATGCCGCCAGTTTCCTAGATGGATGGCATCCGCTGCTGTTCGTCGGCCTTTGCATGATAGAGCGCTTCCAAGGCGCTTTGCGCCCTCAGAAGCTCGTCAGTATGGGTCTGCGTGATGCTCGATACAAGGGCTGCGACGAGCTCGCGCCTGCGCTTCACGAGGTTTTCGATTGCCGCTTCTACCGCATCCAGGTGCTCCTGGGCCATGATATTCTCCTGTGATGGAATGCCGTCAGCCAGGGGCACCTTTGATCGGCTTGGCAGCCGCGCCGCCGCGAATTCGAATGATTTCGGTCAGTTTAGCGCAACAGTGACCGGCTCGTGGCTGCTGTGTCCGGACCTTTCGCGCAGCATCTGTTTTCGCCATGCATTAGGAGCAATTCCGTACAGGCGGCGGAAACTGTTGGTGAGGTGCGCCTGGTCGGTCATGCCGCATTCCAGGGCGATCTGGCAGAGCGGTTCGTTCGTGTCGGTCATCATCCGGCAGGCCGTTTCCATGCGCATGCGGGTGACGTATTTGTGCGGTGTCTCGCCAAGGCTTGCCTTGAAGGCGCGCTGGAAGTGGCCGCTGCTCACGTTGCAGAGACCTGCCAAGGCCTCGATGCGGATTGTCGAGCGGAGATACATGTCGACATAGGTCTGCACATTGCGCATCTGCCAGGGGGTGAGGCCGCCGGCAGCGATCTGGCGGAGCGCCGGATCGGATCCGGAGTGATCCGGATCGCCCATGGGCGGCCTGGTGACAAGTCCTTCAAGGTCGATCTCGGACGCCCAAAACCTTGAAATGTCGTCGCGCCTTGTCAGGGGGGCGGCGGACTGTGCCTTCGCGGGCTGTGGGGAGTGCATCCTAAGTCTCCTTCACTGCTATTGTGCTTGATCTCGGTCGGCGCGACGTCGAAGGGAGGCAAATGGGGGGATGCCCCTCGGCTCGTATCGATGATCGGAATTTTAACGCCGAGGCAGGCGGTGAGACTATTGAACAAGGGGACTGTTCCCCCTATCCAAAGGTATGACCGGGACGCACGGAAATTGTCTTGCCACCTTCGGAAGCCTGCGTGTCTGCCCCGCACCACATCAAAAAAGCTCCGGGTCGATGGTTCCGGAGCTGTTGCTTTCTTTGGCAGTCGGTGAAGTGCCGGCGGCGCCGCTTCAGGCGAAGAATGCCCGTCGTCTTCGATGAGATAACGCTGGTCTGCAGGCCTGACGGCGGAGGAGAGACCGACTGGTTCCGCGATAAACCGGCGTTTCGCGTCAGCGGCGCAAAAGCGGGAGCAACTGGTCGCCCTGCCGCTTGATCTCCTGGAGATAAGGCGTGTCGGAGAGCACGAAATGGGTGATGCCGAGATCCTCGTATCTGCGCAGCGAACGGGCGACGTCTTGCGCTGAACCAACGAGCCAGGTGGTGCCGGCGCCACCGCCACCGAATTTCCCGGGTGCGGTGTAAAGGTTGTCGTCGAGGACATCGCCGCGCTCGTGCAGTTCGAGCAGCCGGCGCTGGCCGACGGCGACCGGCTTTCCGTGGTCGTTCCAGTTGCCGGCCTTACCCTTGGCCATCTCGGCGACCTTCGCCTCGGCATCGGCCCAGGCCTGTTCCGTCGTATCGCGGACGAGAGTGGTGATCCGCAGCCCGAATTGAAGCGGAGGAAGGTCGCGGTCGAACTGCCTGCTCAGCGCCTTCAGCCGTTCGATCCTCTCCCGCACGCCGTCGAGCGGTTCACCCCAGAAAAGCTGGATATCGGCTTCGGTTGCGGCCACCCGTTCGGCGGCGTCGGAAGCGCCGCCGAAATAGAGTTTCGGGTGCTTGCGGTCGCCGCGGGGCTGAAGGCGAGGCTCGATCGTGGAACCGGTGACCTGGAAATGCTCGCCCCTGAACGTAACGTTTTCTTCGGTCCAAAGCCGACGCACCAGCCGCATGAATTCCTTGGTACGGGCATAACGATGCGCCTGATCGCCCTCGCTGTCGCCATAGGCGGCGAGGTTATCCTGGCCCGAGACGATGTTGACCCGCACCCGGCCGCTGCTCAGGTGGTCGAGCGTGGCCGCGGCGGAGGCGAAATTGGCCGGCCGCCAATAACCCGGGCGGATGGCGACCAGCGGCTCGAAGGTGGTGGTGCGGGCGGCAAGAGCGGTTGCGATGGTAAACGTATCCGGCCGGCCCCAGCCGGTGCCGACGAGCGCGCCTTTCCAGCCATGCTCCTCCAGCGCCTTGGCGTGGTTGGTCAGCGTCTCCAGGCTGTTGTGGTTCTCGGCGGAGGAATCGCCGCGATGGCCGGCTTTGACATCGTTCGGGATATACCAGAGGAACTCGGAATTGCTGCTCATGTTATCGACCTGCATCTCTAATGACTGAAATAGGGAAATGAGTGGAAGGCGGCGTGGCGCACGCCGGTCGGGGTCCGAGAGGTTCCGTCAGACGACGATCGGGTTGAGGGCGCCATCCATACCGATCACGACGCCGGTGACGTAGCTTGCCTTCGGCGAACTCAGGAAGGTGACGACGTTGGCGATCTCGTCAGGCGTCGCCATGCGGCCGAGAGGGATGCGCTGGACCAGCTTTTCGAGCGCCGCCTGCTCGCTGATGCCGTGGAGTGCCGCCTCTGCCCGAAGGCCCTCGGTTACCCGTTCCGTTTCGGTATTGCCGGGATTGATGCCGATGATCCGCAATCCGCTGGCGGCATAGGCGTTCGCAAGGCCGACGGTCGCCAGCATCAGCGCCGCATTGGCGGCCCCGCCCGGAAGGTGGATCGGCGATGCGACCTTGCCGCCGCCGCCGATGACATTGACGATCACGCCCGTCTGCCGGGCCGCCATCCGTTTGACCACCGGGTCTATGACGTTGATGTAGGAGAAATATTTGGCGTCCATCGCGGCACGCCAGTGGGCCGGGCTGAGGTCCTGGGGCGGCGTGCGTCGCGCAGCTCCCGCGCAGTTGACGAGAATGTCCAGCGCTCCCACGTCGGCTTCGATCTTGTCGACGAGCGACAGCGCCTCGTTTTCGGATATCAGATCGACCGTGAAGCCGATCGCGCCTGGTAGTTTTGCCAGAGCCGCATCGATATTCGCCTGGGAACGCGAACAGATGACGACGCGCGCGCCTTCGGACAGAAGAGATTGGGCGCAGGCGAGGCCGATGCCCTTCGAGCCGCCCGTGATCAGTGCCGTCTTGCCGTTCAAATCGAGTTGCATGGTGGCCGCTTTCCTCAAAATCCAGGGGAGAGGCTAGGCTCCCGAGGATATCGGAACAAGCAAAAGGCAACTGCCGCGATCCCGGTTACGGGGAAACGGTTCCTTAGTTAGCTGCGGAGGGAGGCAACTCTTCCATACTGGGCGCGTAGCACGTTTTGCCGGCTTTGCCGCCACAGATGTCTGCTGGAGCCGATCCGGCTCCAACATTCCTACCCTCGGATGATTTCCTCATGGGCCATCGCGGCCTGCAGCAGTGTTTCATCGCAATTGGCATTGGCCGACAGGAGGAAGCCGACCGGCATGCCGGCATCGCCGGTGCCGCAGGGGATGGAGACTCCGCACCAGTCGAGGAAGTTGCCGAAGCCGGTATTGCGCAGCGTCCTGCCGTTCGTGGCGAAGAACAGCTCATCGTCCTTTTCCAGTGGCGCGATCGGCGGGGCGACATGGGCGACCGATGGCATGGCGACCAAGCGGTCGCCGACCAGTGCCTCGGTTTCGGCGATCATCCGGGCGCGGTTTTCGACGATGGCGATATAATCGGACAGGCTGGTCTTTTCGCCGAGGCGGGTGCGGGCGACTACCCGGTGGTCCATCTCCTCCGCATCCGGTCCCGACAGCTTCTCGCGATGCAGGGCGAAGGCTTCGGCGGTCACCATCGGCCCGTATTTCACCATCAGCTTCGGGAGTTCGTCGAAGGTCGGGAAGGCGAAGCGGGTGATCCTGGCTCCGGCCTTTGCAAGGCGCTCGATCGCCGCTTCGAAGGCGGCCACCACGCCCGCCTCGGCGCCGTCGAGGACGATATTGGTCGGGATCACGATATCGAGCGGTCGGGCCGGTTGGCGGGCCGTCTGCGGTACTGCAAGCCCGCGCATGGCGGCATCCACCCAGACCGCATCCTGCACCGTGCGGCAGAGCGGGCCGAGCGAATCGAGGCTGGTCGCCAGCGGATAGACGCCGTTCATCGCATAACGGCCGCGGGTCGCCTTGTAACCGACGATGCCGTTGAAGCCTGCCGGGATACGGATCGAACCGCCGGTATCGGTGCCCATCGCGACGGGCACGAGGCCGGCTGCGACCGCGACGGCGGAACCGGAGGAGGAGCCGCCGGGAATGCGCGGCGCGTCCATGCCATGCGGATTGTGCGGCGTGCCGTAATTCGGATTGATGCCAATGCCGGAAAAGGCGAATTCGCTCATATTGGTGCGGCCGACCGCGACCATGCCCGCCTGTTTCAGCAGGTCGACGATCGCTGCGTCCTTCGCGGCGGGAGCGGCCTTCTTCAGCACTTTCGAGCCGGCGGTGGTCGCCAGCCCCTCGATGTCGAAGAGGTCCTTCCAGGCGATCGGGATGCCGTCGAGCAGACCGAGCGAGCGACCTTCCTTGATGCGCTTGGAGGAGCCTTGCGCTTCCGCCATAGCGCGGTCCTCGAGAAGCGAGATGAACACGGCCTTGTCGGGGTAGGCCTTGATACCGGCCAGCACCGATTCCGTGACTTCGATCGGATCGATCCTGCCCATCTGGATGAGCGCGGAAAGCTCGGCGATCGACATCGCTCCAAAGGTTTTCGTCACGGCTGTCATTCTCCCCATTGCGTTACTGGCGGCCCACAGATGTATCGGATATTTTGGCGATGGGTAGAGGATTTATCGGCTCGCCAGGTGGTATGGAACCTCCCGCATATCCGCGAAGTTCAGTGAGTCCACCGCGTCAGCGGGACATCGGGAAGGATCAGCCCATGAGAAACATCATCGCCATAACCGGTCTCGTGATCGCGCTCGCCGGCTGCAGCACGGACGGCGGCGGAACCACCGGAGCAATCGACATCGGGCCGGGCATCCGGCCGATCCCCGGCAGCATCACCTATCGTGGCCAGCCGCGCACCAAGCTCACCAAGTCGCCAATCGGCAGCGTCGTGCCGCACGAGTTCCGCAACGAACTCGGCCAGCGGGTCGAGGAAAATTACATCATCCAGCCGGACCGCAGCCTGAAGCTGGTCAACCGGCGGGTGTTTCGCGATCCGTTCGGGTTGGACGATTGATGAACTTCAACCGGAAATCGCCGCCCAGGCACGTTCCGTGGCGGCCGGTTCGTCGGTGGTGATCTGATCCGGCTTCAGCGCCATCAGGGCGGAGAAGCTGCGGGCTTCGGCCTCGTCGAACCCGGCGTCCGGGTTCTTGAGATTGAAGGTCCAGGCATCCACCAGCCTGCCGGCATCGTGGCAGAGGCCGATCAGGTCGAGCCCATCTTTGGCCGCCTGCAGCACCAGCGGCCAGTGCAGATAGATGGTGTCAGGCTCGGTCGGGCCGGCGATATCGGCGCGCAGATCCGTTTCGACGGCCTTGAGGCCCTGGTGGCGATAGATCTCCATGAGCTTGCCGGTCGGGTCGATGCCGCGCTTGAGGCCCGGCAGTCTCTGCTTGATGGCGACGACAAGATCGAGATCGGCGCCGCTGACGATGATTGAGGAGCCGGCGCCGCCGAAATGATCGGCGAGATGATCCATGCCGCGCGCGCCGATCACCTCAAGTTCGTCCTTCATGTCGAACTGCAGCAGGGCGTCCGGATGAGCCGTTTCAAGCATTGTCGCGAGATCTTCGCTGAGGATCGGCGGATGGCCGCCCTGCAGAAGCGACAGGCCGCGGATAGTTTCGGGCAAAGTATCACGGATGAGGCCGTGGCCGGTGGTTTCACCTTCGAGCTCCTCGTCGTGCAGCACGACAAAGCCGCCATCGGCGCGGACGCGCAGGTCGAGTTCGGTCGATGCTCCAAGGCGAAAGCCTTCCACCATGACGCGCGCGGAAAACAGCGGGTCCTTGAAGCTGCGGCGCAGGCGATGCCACTTCAACCGAGTGAAACGGCCCTGATGGGCGATGCCGAGGCCTGAAAATTCTGAAGCCATGAAATTCCGTCTAAGGTGAAGGGCAGCGATTCGATCGACGCCAGACTATTGTTTTGGAGCTGCCTGCCATAGATCGATGACAGAAGTTTCGTGCCGAGCCTCAAAAGCCGAGATTGTGCCCGGCAGGGAACGACTTGTTATAAAGGTCTGCCGGATAACTATCCGGAAAACACATTTTGTCTCCTGTCACGAAAGGCAGATTTCCATGTCCCATGACGCGAATTGGGCGCCTCTTCCTCCCTATAGCACCGGCCCGCGCGGCCGTTGCCCGCGTTGCGGCCAGGGGCATCTGTTCAACGGGTTCCTGTCGATGCGGCCGGCTTGCGAGGTCTGCGGCCTCGATTATTCCTTCGCTGATCCCGGAGACGGTCCCGCCTTTTTCGTGATGTGCTTCGGCTGCATTCCGAGCATTGCGCTTGCTGTCTGGATCGAGACCAGTTTCCAGCCGCCATTCTGGGTGCATCTGCTGATCTCGCTTCCTTTCCTGCTCATCACCTGCCTTGCGCCGATGCGGCCGCTGAAGGGTTGGCTGGTCGCGAGCCAGTATTTTTACAAGGCAGGCCCCGGCAAGGTCGACCGGGAGCCATCATCGCCCGTTGACGGCGAGAACGGCGGCTGACCGACGGAAGGACTTCGGGGCTCGCGTTAAAACCGAGCCGGAAGATGAGGAACAATCTTCTCTGCAAACCATTCGGCAGGTGACAGTTCAAGGAGCCTGCAATGTCCGATGCCGATGAAATCGAAATGGAAACGCGCCGAAGGTCGCTCGCGGTCGAGGGAGCGATGCTCATGCTGATCGACGGCCTCGCCGCCCGGGGCACCATCTCGGCAGACGAGGCGGAGGACATGTTGCAAATCCTGTCGAAGAGCTCGGATTTTTCGGCGGCGCGGGCTGCAAGCTCGCTGCGGATCGTCAATCAGCTGAAACGCCTGCGGCGGGGCGACGGAGCAATCACCCCTGGGGCGTGAGCCGAAAGGTGGGGTCGCGTCGCATTTTCTCTTTTTTGATTGTGCATTTTGATTGGGAACAACTCCAGACGAGGCCAGTTGGGGCGATCAGTTCGCGACCTCGACAACAAGGAAGATTTTGATGGCCCAGTATCCCACTCCGCCGTTTCCCGAACAGCAGCAGCCGATGCCGGGCTTTACCGGACGCATGGATCCGGTGCCGGATCACGGCGAGCTCTCCTACCGCGGTTCCGGCCGGCTGGCCGGCAAGATGGCGGTGATCACAGGCGGCGACAGCGGCATCGGCCGGGCCGTGGCGATCGCTTACGCGCGCGAGGGCGCCGATCTGTTGATTTCCTATCTGGACGAAGACGAGGATGCCGAGGATACCAAGCGCCTGGTCGAAGAAGCCGGCCGCAAGGCGGTGCTGGTGCCGGGCGATATCAAGACCGCGGCGCACTGCCGGGCGATCATCGACAAGACGGTCCAGGAGTTCGGCGGGATCGACATCCTCGTCAACAACGCCGCTCATCAGGCGACGTTTTCCGACATCGGGGACATCAGCGACGAGGAATGGGAACTGACCTTCCAGGTCAACATCCATGCGATGTTCTATCTCACCAAGGCAGCAGTTCCCCACATGAAGCCTGGTAGTGCGATCATCAACACGGCCTCGATCAATTCCGACACTCCGAACCCGACGCTGCTTGCCTATGCGACCACCAAGGGCGCGATCCAGAATTTCACGGCAGGTCTCGCACAGCTGCTGGCCGAAAAGGGCATACGCGCCAATGCGGTCGCGCCCGGGCCGATCTGGACGCCGCTCATCCCCTCCACGATGACTGAGGACCGGGTGAAGGAATTCGGCAGGCAGGTACCGATGAAACGTCCCGGCCAGCCGGCCGAGCTTGCGACGGCCTATGTGATGCTCGCCGATCCGCTTTCCAGCTACGTTTCAGGTACGACGATCGCCGTCACCGGCGGCAAGCCCATCCTGTAGTTAAGCTCTCCTCCCACGAAAACAGCGGCGGCGTGGGCTCACGCCGCCGTTCATGTTTGGCGGGTACATTTTCTCAGGTGCGGCGGCCGACTTCCCGTGCCAGATCCTCGAAACAGAACTTGGTGCCTTGCTCGTTCGCTTCGTTTGCCAGCAGCAGCAGCCGGATCGGAAATGCGATCGCCTTCTGATGGGACGTCGAGACTGCGAGCGGCTTGTCGTCGGCAAGCACGGTGCGTTCGGCCGCCTGCAGGGCGCTCTGAATGTCGGCATGGGAGACGACACCCTTTTCGACCAGAAGCCGGTTGATCGCGGCAACGGCGAGGTAGAGGCCTTCGAGCTGCGGATTGGCGGTGTTCATGTCTCTGTCCTTTGCGTGGAAGACGGAACCGAGGTGGCGGCGTTTTCATCGATCAGCCGCGCTCCGCGCTGCTGGGTCAAGTAACGCCAGATCCATTGTACGCTAACCAGCAGGCGTTTTTCAAAATTGACGAGCAGGTAGACGTGGACGAGCGCCCAGAGGAACCAGGCGACCCGACCCTTCAGCGTCCACTTGCCGAAGTCGAAGATCGCGGCATCGCGGCCGATGACGGCGGTGTTGCCGCGATTGTGGAACCGGAAAGGCTGGGGCGCCTTGCCGTCCATCAGTCTCGCCCGCAGCGCCTTGCCGAGATATTGTCCCTGCTGCTTGGCGACCTGGGCGAGCGCCGGCAGCGGCTTGCCGTCCTCCGCAAGCCCCAGTGCCGTGTCGCCGATCGCAAAGATATCCGGAAAGCCGGTGATGGAGAGGTCCGGTTCGACCGGAATGCGCCCTCCCGCCTTGCCTTCGATGCCGAGCCATCTGGCTGCGGGCGAGGCTTTGACGCCCGCACCCCAGATGACGCAGCTCGTGCGGAAACGCTGCGAGCCGGCGATGACCTGGTCCCTGGTGACGGATTCCACTGCCAGATTGGTCATCACCTCGACGCCGGCCTTTTCCAGGGCCTTCAGGGCGTATTGGGTGAGGTTGTCGGGAAAGGTGGCGAGGATCTTCGGGCCGGCTTCGATGAGGATGACCCGCATGTGATCCGGCTCGAGCTTGCGGAAATCGCGGGTGATCATGAAGTGGCCGAGCTCGGCGATCGCGCCGGCCATTTCGACGCCGGTCGGGCCGCCGCCGATGATGACGCTGGTGAGCAGCGCCTTTTTTTCTTCCGGATCATGGGACAGCTCGGCCTTCTCGAAGGCGAGCAGCAGGCGCTGGCGGATCAGCCTTGCTTCGTGGATGGTTTTCAAGCCAGGCGCCCAGGCGCGCCAGTCGTCATGGCCGAAATAGTTGTAGTCCGAGCCGGTGGCGATGACGAGGCGGTCGTAGGGGACCGAGGTGCCGTTGTCGAGCATCACGGTCCTGGCGGCCGCATCGACGCCGGTGACTTCCGCCAGCATGACGTTGATGTTCTTGAAGCGCCCCAGCGTGCGGCGGATCGGTTCCGATATGTCGGCGGGAGACAGTGCGGCGGTCGCGACCTGATAGAGAAGCGGCTGGAAGAGATTATGGTTGCGCCGGTCGATGACGGTCACGTCGATGGGGCTGTTGCCGAGCGCTCCGGCCGTCGCAAGCCCGCCGAAACCGGCGCCGACGATGACGACGCGTGGTGGTTTTGTTTCTCCGCCCGTCATGTCGTTCTTCAAAGTTTCGTCGGCCATATTGCCCCACCCTTTTGGCGGGGCAAGGCCCCGCTTGACGCTCGTTCAACCCACGCCAGGCGCGTTTGTTCCAGCCATGTTTCACCGGAACCTTTTACGCCTGTCGCCGTTCAATTTCACGACATCAAAAGGAGAAAGTCATGAACAGCATCGTTTGGTTGGTCGGCGCGGTCGTCATCGTCATCGCGGTTCTGAATCTCGTTGGGTTTGCTTGATTTATTGAATGGAATCAAACGGAAGCCTTGCTTCCACCTGTAGCGAACTGAAAAGGAGACAGTCATGAACAGCATCGTATGGCTCGTTGGAGCCGTCGTTATCGTTCTCGCCGTCCTGTCCTTCATCGGCATAGGCTGATCGGTGAGAAGCAAGACTGAAGGATATCGACAAGGCGCCGTCCGTTTTAGGATCGGCGCCTTTTCCTTGTGAGGCTCTTTGACGTAGCTGCACTATTCCGCCAGCAGGAGCACGAAGGGGTGGTCGCCAAACACCAAGTTGACCGCGATGCGATCCTTGGGGTCGATCACCTTGCCGGTGCAGACATCGCGATAGCGGCGGTGTCCCAGCCTTTCGGGCAGAATTATCTCCGTTTCCGCCCAGCGTTCGGATCGAGACGGAGCAAGGCCCGCATGCAGCGCGCTGAATACAAGCCGCGGGGCGATGACGATGAAGGCGTCGTCCATGTCGGCGCGGGCGAAGGCGACGACGTTGTCAGCGCGTTTGCCCGACGCTCCGAGAGGCAGATATTCCCCCCGCCGAAACAAGGTTGGTGCCTCCTGGCGAACGCGCAGCAGGGTGGCGATGACACGCTGTTTCAGCCGGCCGCTCTGCCATTCCTCCTCATCGGTGGAGGTCAGCTTCGCCCTCTCCGTCAAGCGTCGCTGCAGCCCGCCGAAATCCGGCTCGCGGCGGTTGTCCGGATCGACGAGGCTGAGGTCGAGGCCCTCGCTGCCCTGATAGATGTCGGGTACGCCCGGCGCCGTCAGCTTCATGATCGTCTGGGTGACGCTGTTCACCAGGCCTGCTCGGATGAAGGGGCGCAAGGTATCGGTGAAGTCTGTCAGAAAGGCCTGGTTGCTGGGCGACAGAAGCGTGCGGGCGTACTCCTGGACCGCCTTCTCGTAAATCTCATTAGGATCGCCCCAGTTGGTGCGCAGCTTCGCCTCGCGCAGTGCCTTTTCGACATAGCCGAGGAAACGCGTCTCCAGCGCCTTGAGGCCTGCCGCGTCTTCCGTGTGGAGATCGTTCGGCCAGGCGCCGGCGAGCGCCTGGTAAAGCATCCATTCGACCGCAGGTTCCGGCGCGGGGCCGTCATCCAGCGTGCGGACGGCTTGGCTGTTGATCCTGCGCCAGCGATCGACGCCATCGGCCCAGAGGTCCGGGGCCTCGGTGATCGCATAAAGTCGAGCGCGGGCATCCTCGCCGCGCTTGGTATCATGGGTCGAGGTGCCAGACAGGGCGTCGGGCTGCCTTTCCAGCCGCGTCTGCATTTCCGCGTGGAAACGATCGAGCGAGAAGGGGCGGGGTAGGGGCTCGGCTCCGACCTCGTGCAGCGCCAGCGCCATGTGCTGCCGGAAGAACAGCGTGTCCTCCACGGATTTCGCCATCAGCGGACCGGTGAGCTGCTGGAATCGGGTACGGAAGATCGATGCCTGACTGGCTGCCGCCTGCTCGACATCGCCGATTAGGATTCGTTCGAGAAAGGCGAGTGCCGCATCGTCCGGCGGGTTTGGGCCGTTGCGCACCTTGTCGAGAACCTTCGCCAGCATCTCCCGGCCCTCCGGCGGAATGCCCTGCCGGGTGCCATAGGTGCGATAAACCGGGAAGGCGACGAGCAGTTCCCGCAGCGCCGACTTCACCGCCGCCTCCGACAGAGCGGATTCGCGGTCCTCCGTAGGCTGGATCTGCATGGCGATATTCAGCAGCGTCGAGACCTCGCCGGCGAAATTGTTGTCGGCCATCAGGAGCTTTGCGGCGCGCAGCTCGGCTTCCATGTCGACCGGTTGGCCGGTCATCCTTTCGTAGCCGCCACGCAGTTCGTCCAGCTTGCGGCCGTCGACCAGGGCATCGCTGACGGCTGCGATGAACTCGTAACCGGTCGTGCCGGAGATCGGCCAGTCTGCCGGGATCTGCTCGCCTTCTCCGAGGATCTTTTCGACGGTGATGTAGCAATCCGGCCCAGCCTCGTGCCGCAGGCGGTCGAGATAGCCCTTCGGATCGGCAAGACCGTCGACGTGGTCGACGCGCAGGCCCTCCACCTTGCCGTCACGGACGAGTTCGAGGATCAGCCGGTGCGTGTCGTCGAACACTGCGCCATCCTCCACCCGCACGCCGGCAAGCCCGGTAATCTCGAAGAAACGGCGATAGGAGAGTTCGCGCGGTGCATCCCGCCAGGACATCAGCCGGTAGGGCTGCTGGTCGTGCAATCCGGCGATCGCAGCGCGTTCGGTGATCTTTAGCACTTCCGTCTCGCGGCCGGCGTAACTCGCCGGGGCCAGCGGATAAAACGTGTCGTAATAGGCCAAGGCCGGCTTGCCGGTTTTCGGACCCGCCTTGACGGAAATCTCGCCGGCTTCCAGCACCTTCTCAAACGTATCGCCGAGGAAGGGCAGCGTCAGGCGCCTAGTCCAGTCGATATCGAAATGGCGGGCATATCGGCTGTTCTCGCCGTTTTCGACGACATCGCGCCACCAGGGATTTTCGAGCGATGCGGCCATGTGATTGGGGACGATGTCGAGGATCAGGCCAAGGCCCTCGGCCTTCAATGCCTTCATCATCCGCTCGAAACCGTCGCGGCCGCCGATCGCTGGGTCGATCTCATTGGCGTCGGTCACGTCATAGCCGTGGGTGGAGCCGGTCGTGGCGGTAAAGATCGGCGAGGCGTAGAGGTGGCTGATGCCGAGCCGCTTCAGGTAGGGCACCAGTCCGCTGGCGCGATCGAAGGTCATGCCGTTGCGGAACTGGATGCGATAGGTGGCGGTCGGGATCATCATGCGGCGTCTCCGACTGCTTCGAAACGGACGAGCACGGAGTTGGGGGGCAGGTCCGTCCCCTGTTCCGGCCATGCAAAGATCACCTTGCCGGGCATATCCGGCATTGCCTGCACCTTTTCACCAAGGTTGAGCGCCACCGAGAGCGTGCCTTTCGGGAAGACCCAGGAGACCGCGAGGAAGCCCTTGTCGGTCTTCAGCACCTTGCCGGAGCGACCGCCTGCGGAACCGAGCAGGGGCATCACGATATCCCGCCGCAGTTTCAGAAGCGCCTTGGTAAACTCCAGCCAGTCCTTACCGTTCGCTGATTCCAGCTTCTTCCAGTCGAGCCTGCAGGCATCGAAGGTCTTCCTGGCATTGGGGTCGGGGACGGTCTCTCCCTCGTGGCCGGCGTGGCCTTCGAACTCCTTGCGGCGTCCGTCCCGCACCGCTTTGGCAAGATCGCCATGGAAATCGGTGAAGAACAGGAAGGGGTTGGTCTCGCCATATTCCTCGCCCATGAAGAGAAGCGGGATATGCGGCGAGAGGAGAAGCATGGCGAGCAGCGGCTTCACCTTGTCGGGGCCTGCAAGCTCGATCAACCTCTCGCCCTGGGCGCGATTGCCGACCTGGTCGTGGTTCTGGATGAAATCCACGAAGGCGACCGGCGGCTGATCGAGGCTCGATACGCCACGCTTTTTACCGGTCTGCGGCGAGACTTCGCCCTGATAGGCGAAACCTTCCGCCAGCACCCGCGCCACCAGCATTTCCGGCTCCCTGGCGAAGTCCTTGTAATAGGCATGCGTCTCCCCGGTCGCCAGGACATGGACGGCGTTGTGAAGGTCGTCGTTCCATTCGGCGGTGAAGAGCGGCGCCTTGCCGTCCTCGTCGCGGGGGTGCAGGAAGGTGACGTTGCGGGCGTCCTCGGTGGTCAGGTGGATGGCGCGTTCGGGGATCTCGGCGCGGATACGCTCGGCGATCTCGATCAGTACATGTTTTTCGGAGGGATCGTTGATCTGGTCGATGGCGTCGAAACGCAATCCGTCAAGATGGAATTCCTCCAGCCAGTAGAGCGCGCATTCGGTGATGTAGCGCCGCACCGGCTCGACGTCATAGGCGATCGCGGCACCCCAGGGCGTCATCTTTTGCCTGTGGAAGAAGGCAGGCGCCAGAAGCGGCAGATAATTGCCCTCCGGGCCGAAATGGTTGAGCACGATATCGAGTACCACCGTCAGCCCGTGACCGTGGGCGGCATCGATGAAGGCCTTGAAATCCTCCGGCGGACCGTAGGCGGCATGAGGCGCATAAAGGAGCACGCCGTCATAACCCCAGCCGCGGTTTCCACCGAAATGGGCAACCGGCATGACCTCGATCATGGTGATGCCGAGGTCTGCGAGATAAGGCAGCTTGTCGATCGCGGCGCGGAAAGTGGCTTCTTCCGTAAACGTGCCGATATGGATTTCGTAGACGACCGTTTCTTCCCAGGGCCGGCCCTGCCATTCCGGATGCTGCCAGGTGTAGCTGGTCGGGTCGATCACCAGCGACGGGCCGTTGACGCTGTCCTTCTGTCCCCGCGAGGCGGGGTCGGGCACGACCATGCCATCGGCAAGAACATAGGCATATTCGGCGCCGGGGGTGATGCCGGTGGCGAGCAACTCAAACCAGCCGTCGTCGCTGCGGCTCATCTCGGTATCTTCACCATTCAGCCTCAGCGTCACGGTTTCCTGGCCGGGTGCCCAGAGCCGGAACCGCACTTCGCCGGCGGCGACATATTCGGCGCCCCATGTCTTTGGAAACGCACGAAACTCGGTGACGGCATTCAATTCCGGCATGCTGTCCAGCCCCTGGTTGAGAGAGACCGGCAAACGGTCGAAGAGGCTTCGAGTTCCATTGTGGGGCGTAGGCGCAATAAAATTGCGCGCCGGGGTAACAAATAACAAGTTCAAAGGAGTAGTCGCCGGCCCGGTTCGGTCCTAATTTAGCACTCATGCAGGCGGTTTCGGGGAGGAGATCAGTGCATGCTGACTGAGGAAGAAGAGCTTATCCGCTCGACTGCCGCGGAGTTTTCCCGGGAGGTGCTGAAGCCCGGAGCTGCCGCGCGCGACAAGTCGCACGCGATCGAGCCGGACGTTCTGAAACAACTCGGCGAGCTCGGGTTTCTCGGCATGCGGACGGCGGAGGAATGGGGCGGCGTCGGCTGTTCCTATGTCGCCTATGCCTGTGCGCTGATGGAGATCGCTGCCGGCGACGGCGCGGTCTCGACGCTGGTCAGCGTCCACAATTCCCCGGTCTGCTCCCTCCTCGACATGCACGCTTCCGACGACCAGAAGGAACGGTTTCTCAGGCCGCTCGCCGAGGGACGTCATATCGGCGCCTTCGCGCTGACCGAGGCCGATACCGGCTCGGACGCCGCGGCAATCCGAACCCGGGCGACGAAGGACGGCAGCGACTATGTCGTCAACGGCTCGAAGATGTTCATCACGTCCGGCAAGATCGCCGGCACGGTGATCATCTTTGCGGTTACCGATCCGAGCGCCGGAAAACGCGGCATCTCCGCCTTCGTCACCTCGACGGATGTGCCCGGATTTTCGATTTCCAAGATCGAGGACAAGCTCGGCCAGAAGGCGTCCGATACCGCGGCGCTGATGTTCGACAACCTGCGCATTCCGGCAAGCCAGCGGATCGGGGCGGAAGGCGCCGGTTTGAAGATCGCGCTGTCGGGATTGGAAGCGGGCCGGATCGGCATCGCCGCCCAATGCGTCGGCATGGCGCAGGCCGCCTTCGACGTGGCGCTCACCTATGCCAAGGAACGCAAGACCTTCGGGAAGCTGCTGCTCGACCACCAGGCGGTCGCCTTCCGGCTGGCGGATGCGAAAACCCAGATCGAAGCGGCCCGGCAGCTTGTGCTGCATGCGGCGCGGCTGAAGGATCGCGGCGAACCCTGCCTGGACGAGGCCTGCATGGCGAAGCTGTTTGCCTCCGAGATGGCTGAGAAGGTCTGCTCGGCGGCGATCCAAACGCTCGGGGGCTACGGCTACATTTCCGATTTTCCTGTCGAGCGCATCTATCGCGATGTCCGCGTCTGCCAGATCTACGAGGGCACGTCCGACATCCAGAAGATCATTATCGCCCGCGGCCTGGCGAACTGAGGAGGATGGGATGCGGATCGAAAGCGGAAATTTTCTGGTGACCGGTGCCGCTTCCGGCCTTGGGCTCGCGACAGCTAAAATGCTTGTCGAAGCTGGCGCTTGCGTGGCTTTGCTCGACCTTGATGAGGCCGGCGGTCAGGCGAGAGCCGAGGAACTCGGCAAGGGCACGATCTTCGTCAAGACGGATGTGCGCAGCGGTGAGGCGGTCGAAAATGCGGTTGCCAAAGCGGAGGCCGCCAACGGGCCGATCCGGGGTGCCGTCTGCTGCGCCGGCATCGCGCCGTCGGAAAACGTGCTCGGCAGAGAAGGCGTCCATGCGCTCGAAAATTTTGCCCGCGCACTGGAGATCAACACGATCGGCACGTTCAACGTGATCCGGCTGGCGGCGCAGGCGATCGCCAGGGGTGAGCCGAACGAGGAAGGCGAACGCGGCGTGCTGGTCGCCACCGCCTCGGTTGCCGCCTTTGACGGGCAGATCGGCCAGGCGGCCTATGCCGCCTCCAAGGCGGCGGTGGCCGGCATGACGCTGCCGATCGCCCGCGAACTGGCCCGCGACGGCATACGCATGATGACGATCGCCCCTGGAATATTCGAGACGCCGATGATGGCCGGCTTTTCCGACGAGGTGCGTGCCTCGCTCGGCAAGTCGGTGCCGTTTCCGCCGCGGCTCGGCCGGCCGGCGGAATTTGCGCGGCTGGTGCGCGACATTATCGAAAACCCGATGCTGAACGGCGAAGTGATCCGCCTCGACGGAGCGCTCAGGATGGCGCCGCGTTGAACGACTGATTTGATCGGTTCTTTGGGAGGAGAAACGAATGACGGATGGACAGAGACTGAGCCTGCATGTGCCCGAGCCGGAAGTGCGGCCGGGCGGCAAGCCGGATTTCTCCAATGTGCCGATCCCGAAAGCCGGCTCGGTGCGGCGGCCGGAGGTGGACGTCGATCCGAAGGAAATCCGCGACCTCGCCTATTCGATCATTCGCGTGCTCGACCGCGAGGGCGAGGCGGTCGGTCCCTGGGCAGGGTCATTGACCGACGAGGAACTGATGGAGGGCCTCAAGCACATGATGCTGCTGCGCGTCTTCGACAGCCGCATGCTGATGGCGCAGCGGCAGGGCAAGACCTCCTTCTACATGCAGCATCTCGGCGAGGAGGCGGTCTCCTGCGCCTTCCGGAAGGCGCTTCTCCCGGGTGACATGAACTTTCCGACTTATCGCCAAGCAGGCCTGCTGATTGCCGGCGGCTATCCGATGGTCGACATGATGAACCAGATCTATTCCAACGATGCCGATCCCCTGAAGGGGCGGCAATTGCCGATCATGTATTCGTCGAAGAAGTTCGGCTTCTTCACGATCTCCGGCAATCTCGCCACGCAATATGTGCAGGCTGTCGGCTGGGCCATGGCGTCGGCAATCAAGAACGATACCAAGATCGCCGCTGCCTGGATCGGGGACGGATCGACGGCCGAGTCGGATTTCCATTCGGCGCTGGTCTTCGCCTCCACCTACCGGGCGCCTGTTGTCCTCAATGTCGTCAACAACCAGTGGGCCATCTCCACCTTCCAGGGCGTTGCTCGCGGCGGCTCGGGCACCTTTGCCGCCCGTGGCCTCGGTTACGGCCTGCCGTCGCTGCGCGTCGACGGCAACGACTATCTCGCCGTGCACGCGGTCGCCAAGTGGGCGGCGGAGCGGGCGCGGCGCAATATCGGCCCGACGCTGGTCGAATACGTCACCTACCGCGTCGGCGCGCATTCGACCTCCGACGATCCTTCCGCCTATCGACCGAAGGAGGAGTCCGAGGCCTGGCCGCTCGGCGACCCGGTCATCCGGCTGAAGAACCACCTGATCCGCATCGGCACCTGGAGCGAGGAACGTCACAAGCAGATGGAAGCCGAAATCCGCGACACGGTCGTCGCTGCCCAGAAGGAGGCGGAGCGCCACGGCACGCTGCATTCCGGCGGCCGGCCGTCGATGCGGGACATGTTCGAAGGCGTCTATGCCGAGATGCCGCCGCATCTGAAGCGGCAGCGGCAGCAGGCGGGGGTGTAAGGGATGAAAGAGCGAAGCCTTCGACTGGGGCTCCCCCTCATCCGCCTGCCGGCACCTTCTCCCCGGGGGGAGAAGAGAGATGCCGCACCGTTGCCGTTCCTCCTCTCCCCTCGGGGAGAGGGTGGCCGAACGAAGCGGAGGCCGGGTGAGGGGGCTGTTTGCTTCAGCGGTAGCGTTATTTGCTCCAGCGTCATATCGGAGGCCCGCCCATGCCGCGCATGACGATGATCGAGGCGATCCGCAGCGCGATGGATGTTTCCATGGAGCGCGACGACGATGTGGTCGTGTTCGGTGAGGATGTCGGTTATTTCGGCGGCGTCTTCCGTGGCACCCAAGGCCTGCAGCAGAAATACGGCAAGACGCGCTGTTTCGATGCGCCGATCAACGAATCCGGCATCGTCGGCGTGGCGATCGGCATGGCGGCCTACGGGCTGAAACCCTGTGTCGAGATCCAGTTCGCCGATTACATGTATCCGGCCTACGACCAACTCACCCAGGAAGCGGCGCGGCTGCGCTATCGCTCCAACGGCGATTTCACCTGCGGCATCACCGTGCGGATGCCGACCGGCGGCGGCATCTTTGGGGGACAGACGCACAGCCAGAGCCCAGAGGCGCTGTTTACTCATGTCTGCGGCCTGCAGGTGGTGGTGCCGTCCAATCCCTATGACGCCAAGGGCCTGCTGATCGCATCGATCGAGAACCCCGACCCGGTGATCTTCCTCGAACCGAAGCGGCTCTATAACGGCCCGTTCGACGGCCATCACGATCGGCCGGTGACGCCCTGGGCCGGTCATCCGCTCGGGGAGGTGCCCGCCGAGCACTATGTCGTGCCGCTCGGCAAGGCGGTGGTGCGGCGGCCGGGTTCGGCGGTGACCGTGCTTGCCTATGGCACGATGGTGCATGTGGCCGAAGCGACGGCCGAGGAGACCGGTATCGACGCGGAGGTGATCGACCTGCGCACCCTGATGCCGCTCGACCTCGATACCATCGTTACTTCGGTGAAGAAAACCGGTCGCTGCATGGTGGTGCACGAGGCGACGCTCACCTCCGGCTTTGGCGCGGAACTGGCGGCGCTGGTGCAGGAGCATTGCTTCTACAACCTCGAAGCCCCGGTCACCCGGGTGGCCGGCTGGGACACGCCGTATCCGCATGCGCAGGAATGGGATTATTTTCCAGGCCCGGCCCGCGTTGGCCGGGCGCTGCGCGACATGATGGAGGCCTGAGACATGGCGGAAAAACTCATCAAGCTGCCGGATGTCGGCGAAGGCGTCGCGGAAGCGGAACTGGTCGAATGGCACGTCAACGTCGGCGATCTGGTCCGCGAAGACATGGTGCTGGCGGCCGTGATGACCGGCAAGGCGACCGTCGAAATCCCGTCGCCCGTAGAAGGCGAGGTGACCTTCCGGCACGGCGAGATCGGCGACATCATTGCAACCGGCACCGTCATCCTCAAGATCAGGACCGTGGGCGAGGCCGTCGACGGTGAGGAGGAGCCGGAGATCGAGCTTCCGCTGGTCCAGCCGGAGGCTTTGTCCGTTGAACCGCAGAAGAAGTCCGAGCCGGTAGTGGAAAGGCCGAAGCCTGCTGAGGTTATTCCTCAGAAGCCAGCCGCATCATCTGTTCCGAGGAATGTCGGAGTCCCCCGTGCCGAGGGAGAAAAGCCGCTGGCGCCGCCGGCCGTTCGTCTTCGGGCGAAGGAGGCGGGGGTCGACCTTCGGCAGGTGCCGGGCACCGGTCCGGCTGGCCGCATTACCCATGAGGATCTGGATCTGTTCCTCGACAGCCAGGGCGGCGGCGGAGGTGTCGCTGCCGGGCTGCAGCCGAACAAGGCGGTCCAGGAGGTCAAGGTGGTTGGCCTGCGCCGCCGCATCGCTGAAAAGATGGCGCTGTCGAAATCCCGCATCCCCCACATCACCTATGTGGAAGAGGTCGACATGACCGCGCTGGAAGAGCTGCGGACCCGCATGAACGGCACCCAGAAGCCCGGCCGGCCGAAACTCACCATCCTGCCCTTCCTGATGCGGGCGATGGTCAAGGCGATCGCCGAACAGCCGGGCATCAATGCGCTTTATGACGACGAGGCCGGCATCATCCGCCAATATGGCGGCGTGCATATCGGCATCGCGGCGCAGACGCCGTCGGGCCTCGTCGTGCCGGTGGTCAAACATGCGGAAGCGCGCGACATTTTCGACTGCGCCCGGGAAGTGGCCCGGTTAAGCGATGCCGCCAAGAACGGTACCGCGCTGCGCGAGGAACTGTCCGGCTCGACGATCACCATCAGTTCGCTCGGCGCGATGGGCGGCATCGTCTCGACGCCAGTCATCAACCATCCGGAAGTGGCGATCATCGGCGTCAACAAGCTCGCCGTCCGGCCGCATTGGGACGGGACGCAATTCGTGCCGCGCAAGATGATGAACCTGTCCTCCAGCTTCGATCACCGGGTGATCGACGGCTGGGATGCCGCGAGTTTCGTGCAGCGCCTGAAGGCGCTGATGGAAACGCCGGCGCTAATCTTCGTCGAGGAGTGAGGTGAAAGAAGAACAATGAAAGAGATCACCTGCAAGCTCCTCGTCATCGGGGCCGGTCCGGGAGGCTATGTCTGCGCCATCCGGGCCGGCCAGCTGGGGGTCGACACGGTCATCGTCGAGATGGCGAAGCCGGGCGGTACCTGCCTCAATATCGGCTGCATTCCCTCCAAGGCGATCATCCATGCGGCCGACGATTTCGCGAAGACCGTCGCGATGGCGGCGGGCAAAAATGCAATGGGCATCAAGGCCGACAATCCGGCGATCGACCTTGCCAAAACCATGACCTGGAAGGACGGCATTACCGGCCGGCTGACGCTGGGCGTCGCGGGCCTCCTGAAGAAGGCTGGCGTCAAGATCGTCGTCGGCCGGGCAAAATTCCGGGATGGCAAGACGGTCGCGGTGGAGACCGAGACGGGCGAGCAGGTCATCCGCGCCGAAAATATCGTCATCGCCACCGGTTCTGCGCCGGTCGAATTGCCGATGCTGCCGTTCGGGGGCAAGGTCATTTCCTCGACTGGCGCGCTGTCCCTGACCGAGGTGCCGGAGAGGCTGGCGGTGGTCGGCGCCGGGTATATCGGCCTCGAACTTGGGCTGGCGTTTGCGAAGCTCGGAGCGAAGGTGACGATCGTCGAAGCGCTCGACCGCATCCTGCCGCTCTACGATACGCAGCTTACCCAGCCGGTCGCCAAGCGGCTCGCGGCTTTGGGCGCGGAAGTGTTGCTCGACACCAAGGTCAAGGGCCTGTCTTCGAATGGCGAGGCGCTGCTGGCGGAGACCGGTGCCGGCGAGGAGAAACGCATCGCTGCAGACAAGATCCTCGTCACGGTCGGACGAAAGCCAGTCACCGAAGGCTGGGGCCGCGAGGAACTGGAACTCGACATGGACGGCCGCTTCCTGAAGGTCGACGAGCAGTGCCGCACCTCGATGCGCGGCATCCATGCGGTCGGCGACGTCACCGGCGAGCCGATGCTGGCGCACCGGGCAATGGCGCAGGGCGAGATGGTGGCGGAGATTGTCTCCGGCAAGCGCCGTTCCTGGGACAAGCGGGCCATCCCCGCCGTCTGCTTCACCGATCCGGAAATCGTCTCCGTGGGCCTGTCGCCGGACGAGGCGAAGGCGCAGGGCCGCGAGATCAAGGTCGGTCAGTTTCCGTTCGCCGCCAACGGACGCGCGATGACGCTATCGGCAGAGGAAGGGTTTGTCCGCATCGTGGCGCGGGCCGACAATCATCTGGTACTCGGCATCCAGGCGGTCGGGGCGGGGATTTCAGAATTGTCTGCGGCGTTCGGGTTGGCGATCGAGATGGGGGCGCGGCTGGAGGATATTGCGGGGACGATTCATGCGCATCCGACGCAGTCGGAGGCGTTTGCCGAGGCGGCGCTGAAGGCGCTGGGACATGCACTGCATGTGTGAGCATATCGGTAGCAAATCGCCGTGGACGCGTGGATCGCCGCAGCGTATTCCTGTGTTGAACGGGAGGCGATGATGAAGAAACTATTTGCGATATGCTTTTCATGCTTGCTTGTGCCGGCGGCGGCGCTTGCCGAAACGCGTTGCGGCTGGCTGGTCAATCCGACGCCGCGCAACTGGACGCTGATCGATGCCCAGAATGAATGGCTAATCATGCTTCAGGGCGGCTACGAAGCCAAAGGCATGGACAAGATCAAGGACATGGCTGAAGGCGAGCATGTGACCATAAACTACAGCCATGGCTACGCCTGCTTTTGCATGAACGTTTCGACTGGCAAGGACGAAATCGTCCGGGAGATTTACTCCACCCGCCAGCTGCCCCTTTCAAAATGCCGACGCGATCCGGCACTCAGCGAGCCTCGATGAACAATTAGGCCTCCCGCCCGGTGTCCTGTCAAGAGGAGTTTGGTCGCGATAGTGGCCTAAAGCTCGAGCAGCGCATACGGTTTGCCGGTCGGCTTCTCGATATGCGAGGCGACATTGTAGACGGGGGCGCCGCCGGGCGTCTTGCCCTCGTAAGTGCCTCGATGGGCATGGCCGTGGACCACTGCAGAGACTGGAAAACGGTCGATGGTTTCCGCAAGGCGCGACGAGCCGAGAAACGGATAAATCTCCTCCGGCTCACCGATCACGGTCTCGCGGATCGGCGCGTAGTGCAGAATGACCATGGCCCGTTCCGAGCGAACCTGGCGCAACGCGTTTTCGAGCCGCATGGTTTCCTCGACGCTTTCGGTGACCATGGCCTTAATGGCAGGCTCGCCGAACGAGCCGAGCATGTGGCGGCCGAAACCGCCGGCGAAACCCTTGGCGCCTGCAAAGCCGACGCCATTGATCTCGACGGCCTGGCCTTCCAGCAGGTGGATGCCGGCATCCTTCAAGATATGGGTCACTTCCTCAACACAGCCGCATTCGTAATCATGATTGCCGAGCACGCCGACGATCGGGATCGAGCAGGAGCGCAGATCGGCCGCCAGTATTTCCGCCTCCTTCGGTTTGCCGAGATCGGTCAGGTCGCCGGTCAGTACCAGGATATCGGCAGCCTGCGAGATTTCGCTGAACAACTCCCTGTAGGACGCCGAACCGTGCTCCTTGATGTGCAGGTCGCCCATCGCTGCGATCCGCTGCTTGCCGTTCGCCTTCTTCGTCGATGCCTTGTCGCTGTCAGCCTTTTTTGTTTCCGTCTGGACGGTGACGCTCTTCGCGTCGGTTGCTTTGCTCACGCTAAGCCTCCTTCGGCCATTTCCTCTTCGACGCCGTCGCGAAGGTCGCCTTCGCCGCCGACGTCTGCAAAACCCCATTCCTTGACGTCGATCTCGAAATCCACCCGGCTGAACATGCGACCGCGGCAGATCTTCATCTGCGGCAGCGGCAGTTCGCGCTGCGCCTTCAGGCGGTCGAGCAGTTCGTCCAGAAGCCAGTCGGGCACCTTGTCGCGCTCGGTCGGGTAGATCCAGCGGAAGTTCAGGAGGTGGATCAGCAGCACTTCCCAATGCACTTCCATATGGCTCAGCAGCCGTTCCCAATCGATCTGGTCATGAGCGCGCAGGATCATATGGACGATATCGCCGCCGTCATAGCGGTGGCGGAGCTGCACGAAACATTTCGACCAGATGAGTTCGGTCGGCGCGATGATCCGTACCTTGTGGCCGTTCATCTCGATCTGGCGGGCGTTTTCAAACCAGGCGTCGCTGATCGGCATCGTGCCGTTCGAGGCGGCGAAGATGACGTCGAAGAAGTGCCGGCCCTTCTTCACCTTGCCGAGCCAGCGGTCGTCCTCGACCTCGATATGATAACCCTTGTCCTTGAAATGGGCGAGGATGCGGGCGTAGTCGCCGGCCTTGCAGAAGATGTCGAGATCCTTCGTCTGCCGGGTGATGCCCGTATAGGCACTGATGGCGAACGTGCCGGCCAGCAGGAACGGGATATGGCACTTGGCCAGATCCTCGACCGCCTCGGCGACAAAGGCTTCGGAATCCGCGTCGGCAAGCGTCGGCGCAGCCTTCACCTCCATTCCCGGCATGGTGTCGACCGGATGGGTAGCCTTCTCCCTCGGCAGATTCTGCGCGGCATTCGCTTCAGCATTCATTACGGATCTCCGAAATGTGGCTTCGCGCAGAGGAACACCCGGGCATGCCCGGAGGTTCCGTTTTCGGTCATTTTGCGACTGTCGTGACGCTTCAGCGTTCGGGATTATCGGCATTCGCCATAGGGCTGGCGCGGCCGTCCGGCTGGTCGCCGTCTTCGCGCCCGTCCCGGTCCTCAAGATCGCTCTCGACCAGATAGGCGTCGCTGCCGCCGAGCCTTGCGGCTTCCTTCAGCGCTTCCGGGTTGGTGGTGTCCAGTTGTTCGTCGTCCAATTGCTCCTGGAGCGCGTCATTGGTCTTGTTGCCGTCGGCTGGGGTCTTGCCGCTGTCGGCAGCTGGGCGTTTGGCGTCCATGGCGATGGTTCCTTTCTCTGATGTCGAGCCATTCCAGACATCCATCCGGGCTCATCTCTCAACCGTTGGCAACGCAACAGGTTCCGCCGATCGCCAGCCGGGAACCAAAGCTGCGGCTGACTGTTAATTAAGCGTGCAAACTCCAGGAGGCAGACATGCCAGCGAAATCCAAAGCACAGCAGAAGGCAGTCGGCGCGGCGCTTGCGGCCAAACGCGGCGATATGAAGAAGAGCGAACTCAAGGGCGCTTCGAAGGGCATGGAGAAATCCATGAGCGAAAAGCAGCTTGAAGATTTCGCCTCGACCAAGCGCAAGGGCAAGCCCGACCACGCCGCCCATCACTGACGAGATACCCGATTTGCCGAGACGCCAGATCGGGCTGCCGGTCCGAGACCGGAACTTCGCGGAAAGACGGACGTTCTTTGGGACGTTCGTCTTTTCGTGGAGGAGGAAAAGTCATGCCGTCTGAAACCATACCGCCTGAAGAACTCGACAAGACGCTGACCGCCCTGCCGCTGAGGACCGGCGTCTATATTCCGGACGACCTGATGGAAGACTGGTTTGCGCCTGGAACGGGCATGAACCCCGTGAGCGAGGCAGCCTTGAAGGCGGCGGAAGCCTACGGCCGCCGCTTCGAATGCGAGTTCAAATATTATCCGGAGCGTATGGAAGGCGTTTTCTGGAAATGGGTGCCAGCTCTCTAGCGCGTCTTTCAAGTCTCGATGAGCAAGCCTCGATGAGGCTGGAAAAGTCGATGAGGCGCGCCGCGCCGCTAAGGATCGCTCTTCTCTGCCTCATGGCCAAGCGATCGGTCCGCCTATGGCGCGGCGGCGCCTCATTCAATGACAATCACCTCAAGGGGCGGTACGGGGGGCTGAAACGATCGTAACGCAGCCGCCAGCCTGCTTCGCAAGGCCTGCCATGACGCTGCAAATGCACGAGAAAAGGAAAGGTTCCGCTGAAAAGTGATTCGAACGGTTATTTTTCGTCCGAATCACCAAAACTCACGGAACGGCCACTGCTCAAGCGTAGCTGTCGCGCAGTGCTTCGAATTTCTGAAGCTGCTCGGCGATCAGTTCGCGTGCGGCATCCCGCTTCACGAAGACCTTGAACATCGCCGAACCCTTGGCATTCATGAACCAGACCGAGCAGGAGCGACGACCGTGGAAGGCACGATCGACGAAGGTCACCGACGCGCAGTTATCCTTCTTGATGTGACCGCCGATCGGGCTGTCGCCGTGGATGTTGAACCAGCCATGGCCCTCCGAACCCATCGGCAGGGTGCCTTCGGCTTCCAGCACGATGTCTTCGGTATGGACGATGAACAGGACCTCACCCCAGGTGCTCATCTCGGCCCAGATATCCGCGAAATTCTCCTTGTCGGCGATGACCGCCGCGCCCTTGGGCAGGATTTCGAGGATCTCGGCGGGCGTCACCTCGGCATTGGCGGCGATCGCCTCGACGACGCCGTCGGGCTTCTCCGCCAGAGCGGCGAGAGCTCGTTGGCGACGGTCCGGGCTGATTTCGGAAACGGCGTTCATCAGGACCTCAGGCAGCAGCGTCGGCGCGCACGCCGTTCTTGTCTTCGTGGATGATCACTTCGAAACCTTCGAAATGCGGACCCGAGAGATATTCCACCTTGCCGCGGTTGTTGCCGGCATTCGCATGGGCGGCGCGGAACTGTTCCGACTTCGTCCAGGCCTGGAAGTCCTCGAAGGTTTCCCACACGGTATGGGATGCGTAGAGGGTGTGATCCTCCGCCTTCGGGCCCTTGAGCATGTGGAACTCCACATAACCGGGCAGTTCTGCAAGCCGGCCCTGGCGGCCGCGCCAGATGGCTTCGAACGCCTCTTCATAACCCGGCACGACGCGGAATCGGTTCATGGCGATGTACATGGATAGTCCCTCACTTAAAGTTTCACTTTCGGCTCAAGATATCTGCGGCCGGTCCCCTTGAAAAGCCTAAAAAACTTGCGTAGTCAACTCAAGTTATCTCCGCCGGCCAGGCGGACCCGAGGCATATTGCGCCTCGATTTGGGCAGACAAGGAGCAGGGTATCATGGGGTCTTCCTTCACCTTGAGGGGGCTTTTCACAGCCGTCCTCCTGGGCACCGGTCTCGTCGCGGGCGTCGCGGCTGCATCCGACAAGGGCAATCCGGAGGCCAAGCGGATCGTTTCCATCGGCGGCACGATCACCGAGATCCTCTATGCGCTTGGCGCCGAGGACCGGATCGTAGCACGGGACTCGACGAGCTTCTATCCGGATGCGGCCAACTCCAAGCCGGATGTCGGCTATATGCGCGCCTTGTCTGCGGAAGGCATTCTCGGCCAGAAGCCCGATCTGATCCTGATGGAGCAGGATTCCGGCCCGCCGCCGGTCATCGAAATCCTCAAAGCCAGCGAAGTGCCGATGGTGGTCATCCCGACACCGCCGAAGGCGGATGCGATCGGCAGGAAGATCCGCGACGTGGGAGCGGCAGTCGGGCTTTCCGACAAGGCCGAGGCGCTTGCCGTGAAGACGGAAGAGGGGCTGAAGAAGCTCGCCGCTGACGTCGCCAAGATTCCCGGTCCGAAGAAGAAGGTCCTGTTCGTGCTGTCGCTCACCAATAACCGCGTCATGGCCGGCGGTGCCGATACGGAAGCGGGTGCGGTGATCGAAATGGCCGGCGGTATCAATGCCGCGCCGACGATCAACGGCTACAAGCCGCTCGCCGACGAAGCCGTCATCGCGGCCAAGCCGGATGTCGTGCTCGCCATGTCGCGCGGCGATCACGTCATGACGCCGGAACAGGTTTTCGCGATGCCGTCGATGCAGACGACGCCGGCTGCCGCCAACAAGGCGCTGGTCACCATGGACGGCCTGCTGCTGCTCGGTTTCGGCCCGCGCACCCCGGACGCTGCCCGCTCGCTCGCCGCCCAGATCTATCCCGGGGCGATCAACTGATGATGAAGGCGCTGGCGATGCCGTTCCGGCCGGCGGAGGATGGAGACCGGACCCGCCAGGGCGTCGTCATGCTTCTTCTCCTGGCGGTTATGCTGTTTGCCGCGTGCCTGCTTTCGCTCGGTATCGGCCCGACCGGCGTCGGCCTGCGCGATCTCTGGACCTATGCGACCGGCAACAGCGCCAGCCTGTCCACCCAGGAACGGGTGATCCTCGAAGCGGTTCGCCTGCCGCGCACCGCGCTCGGCCTGCTGGTCGGCGCCGGGCTTGCCGTCTCCGGCGCGATGATGCAGGGCCTGTTCCGCAATCCGCTTGCCGATCCCGGCATCGTCGGGGTGACTTCTGGCGCGGGACTTGCCGCGGTTGCGGCGATCGTGCTCGGCAACAGCATTCTGGCGCCGGTCGCCATGCTGCTCGGCAACCAGTTCCTGCCGCTGATGGCCTTCTTCGGCGGTCTCTTCAACACTTGGGCGCTCTATCTCATCGCCACCCGCGACGGGCGGACGTCGACGACGGCTCTGATCCTGTCCGGCATTGCGATCGGTGCGCTTTCGGCGGCGCTGATGGGCCTGATGATCGTCATGGCCGACGACCGGCAGCTGCGCGACATTACCTTCTGGAGCCTCGGCTCGCTCGGCGGCGCCACGTTCGGCCGAGTGTTGTCCATTCTGCCTTTCATCGGCGCGGTGATGCTCATCATGCCCTTCGTGGCGCGCGGGCTCGACGCGCTGGTGCTTGGCGATGCGGCGGCCTTCCACATGGGAATACCGGTGCAGCGGCTGAAGAAGATCGTCATCGTCGCGGTCGCCGCCGCCTGCGGTTCGACCGTTGCGGTTGCCGGCTCGATCGGCTTCGTCGGCATTGTCGTGCCGCATCTGCTGCGCCTCGTCATGGGGCCGTCGCACCGCTTCCTGCTGCCGGGTTCGGCGCTCGGCGGCGGCGCGCTCCTGCTTCTGGCCGATGCCGTTGCCCGTACGGTGGCTGCTCCGGCGGAACTGCCGATTGGCGTTATCACCGCCCTGTTCGGTGCGCCTGTCTTCCTCTTCCTGCTGCTGGGTAAAAACGGCGTCAACATGAGGGATATGCCATGATTTCCGCCGACCACGTCACCGTCACCCGCTCGGGCCGTAAACTGCTCGACAATGTCGGCATCGATCTCGAGCCGGGCCGATTCACCGTCGTCATAGGCCCGAACGGCGCCGGAAAATCGACGCTTATGAAGGTGATCTCCGGCGAGATGAAACCCGATATCGGCTTCGTCAGCTATCACGGCACCAGCGTCGATCTCTGCCAGCCGGTCGAGCTTGCCAAGCGCCGGGCGGTGCTGCCGCAGGCGACGCAGCTTGCATTTCCGTTCACAGCGCTCGAAATCGTCCGCATGGGCGCGGTGGCGCAAGGGGCGCTCAATCCGACCGAGCAGGCGCGCCTGGCCTTGTCTCGCGTGGGCCTGCGCGGTTTCGAAAGCCGGCCCTATCCGTCGCTGTCGGGTGGCGAGCAGCAGCGGGTGCAGTTTGCGCGCGCCCTTGCGCAGGTGCCGCAGCCGGTCGCAGACGGCGTGCCGAGGGCGCTGTTCCTCGACGAGCCGACTGCGAGCCTCGACCTCGGACACCAGATCTCGGTGCTGGAAATCGCCCGCGACTTCGCCAATGCCGGCGGGATCGTGCTCGCCATCCTGCACGACCTCAACCTGGCTGCCGAGTTCGCCGACCATCTCGTGGTGCTGAACCACGGCCGGGTGGTGGCGGAAGGCGCCTGCGCGGAAACGGTGAACGACGAGATCATCGCCAGCGTCTATGGAATAACCGGTGCCGTCGGCCGCCTGCCGGCTGCCCACATCCCCTACGTATTGCCGCAGTCGCGACACCGCTGACGATTGGATGGTCAGGTGTCCGGGCGGGTGACGATGAAGGTCGCCGAGCCGAACATGACCGCGGCCACCAGCGCCGCCCGCCACAACGGCGGCGAGGTGCCGAACCAGAACACCGCATAACTCACCGCCATCAGCGAGATCGCTGCAATCTTTGCCTTCCGCGCGATCGCACCCTTTTCCCGCCAGTTCCTGAGCGACGGCCCGAATTTCGGATGCTCGAGCAACCACGCCTCCAGCCGCGGCGAGGAGCGGGCGAAGCAGGCGACAGCGAGAAGCAAAAACGGCGTGGTGGGCAGGACAGGCAGGAAAGCGCCAACAATGCCGATTGCGACGAACAGCCATCCGAGGGCGAGAAAGAGAAGACGCATGAAAACTCTTAAATGAAAAATTAGGCCAACATCTGAAGACCATGTTTGCGCACGATGTCCAGAAGTTTCAGCGCGGGCCCACTGGGGCGCTTGGCGCCGGTCTCCCACTTCTGCACGGTCGATTCGCTGGTGTTGAGATAACGGGCAAAGACCGGCTGGCTGACGTGATTGCCCTCCCGCAAGGCCTTGATCTCCTCAGGTCCAAGTTCCACCGGTACCGAAAGGCAGGTCTCGTCAAAGGTCCGCATTGTTTCCTTGTCGATCGTGCCGGCTTCGTACATGCCTTCCACGGCGTTATGGATCGCCTCGAAAGCATCGCTCTTAAATTTCCGGTTAGTTGCCATTGCAAATCTCCACCAGTGCGCCGCTTTTCAGTTCCGCATCGAAAGCACCGGGCGTCTTCTTTCGATAAAGTTCGGCCAGCTTGCGGAACGCCGCCAGTTCGTCATCGTCGATATTGGCCTGATCCTGTTTGGCGAACAGATAGGCATAGACCCAGAACTCGGCCGCTTTCGCCAGAATGATGGACCGATGCCGGTTGTCGTTGAGGCGCTTCTTGAAAACGCCGCCGCCGAGGTCATCCGCCTGACCCGAGGCAACCTGAGCAATGGCTTTGCAAAGCTCGCGGTCCGATATCCGGGCTTTCTTTGCCGCCTTGGCAAACCATGCCGTTTTGAATACCCGACCAAGCATAGTTGAATATAGCACCAGGTGCTATATTTTTCAATGTGGCTTGTTGTGGTCAAGTGCTGGCTTTTCGATCGCCGCCGGTTATAGTGCCGCCGGCTTCAATAACCGCAGGGGAAATGATGTCAGGGAAAAAAGTACTCGTGGTCGGCGGGGCTGGCTATATCGGCTCCCATACGTGCCTGGTGCTCGCCGAGCGAGGTTATCAGCCTGTTGTCTTCGACAATCTCTCCAATGGGCATGCGGAATTCGTGCGCTGGGGTGAACTGGAACAGGGCGATATCCGTGACCGCGCCCGGCTCGATGAGGTATTTGCCAAACACAAGCCGGACGCCGTGCTGCATTTCGCGGCGCTGATCGAGGTGGGGGAATCGGTCAAGAACCCGGTGGCCTTCTACGACAACAACGTGATCGGCGCGCTGACGCTGCTGTCGGCGGCGATCGATGCGGGTGTGAAAGCCTTCGTGTTTTCCTCCACCTGCGCCACTTACGGCCTGCCGGATCGCGTGCCGATGGACGAGACCCACAAACAGGCGCCGATCAACCCGTACGGGCGTACCAAATTCATCGTCGAGCAGGCGCTGAAGGACTACGGCACCTACAAGGACCTGAAATCGGTCATGCTGCGCTATTTCAATGCGGCCGGCGCCGATTTCGAGGGCCGAGTCGGCGAGTGGCATACGCCTGAGACCCATGCCATTCCGCTCGCGATCGAGGCGGCGCTCGGCCGCCGCCAGGGTTTCAAGGTGTTCGGCGACGATTACGACACCCGCGACGGCACTTGCGTGCGCGACTATATCCACGTGCTCGATCTGGCCGACGCGCACGTCCGGGCAGTCGACTACCTTCTCGCCGGTGGCGAAACGGTTGAACTCAATCTCGGCACCGGCACCGGCACGACGGTGAAGGAACTGCTCGCGGCGATTTCGGCGGTTTCCGGAAAACCGTTCCCGGTGGAATATACCGGCCGGCGCGAAGGTGATTCCACATCGCTGGTCGCCAATAACGACAAGGCGCGGGCGGTTCTCGGCTGGGAGCCRAAATACAGCCTGAACGATATCATCCGTTCGGCCTGGGACTGGCACTCCCGCTCCAACCATCATGTGATTTGAAGGACCACGGCATGGCGGAAGGCGAGGTCAAGCTCGAGGAAAGCTGGAAACACGCGCTCGGGCCTGAGTTTTCCAATCCCTATATGAGCGAACTGCGCCGCTTCCTGGTTTCAGAAAAGGAAGCGGGCAAACGCATCTTTCCGAAGGGCTCGGAATATTTCCGGGCGCTCGACCTGACGCCGCTCGATGAGGTGAAGGTGGTGATCCTCGGCCAGGACCCCTATCACGGCTTCGGCCAGGCGCATGGGCTTTGCTTCAGCGTTCGTCCGGGTGTCCGCGTCCCGCCGTCGCTCGTCAACATCTACAAGGAGATGGAGACCGATCTCGGCATTCCGCCGGCCAGGCACGGATGCCTCGAACATTGGGCGGAGCAGGGCGTCCTGCTGCTGAACAGCGTGCTGACGGTCGAGGAGGCGAGGGCGGCCTCGCATCAGGGCAAGGGCTGGGAACGGTTCACCGATGCGGTGATCCGGGCGGTTAACGACGAATGCGACGGTGTCGTCTTTATCCTGTGGGGCTCCTATGCCCAGAAGAAGGCGGCCTTCGTCGATCAGCAGCGCCATCTGGTGATCAAGTCGGCCCATCCGTCGCCGCTTTCTGCGCATAACGGCTTTCTGGGCTCGCGGCCGTTTTCCAAGGCGAATGCCTATCTGCAGTCGATCGGCAAGGATCCGGTCGATTGGCGCCTGCCGGAATAAGTCTAGTTCTGTGAACGATTAACCGATGATCGTCTACGCAGAGTGAACAATGCGTTCGGATCGTCGCGTCTATCCAATCCCCGGTCCTTCCACCATCTTTACCCCAGAACAGCAGGCCGCACAGGCGGTCCGCAGAAAAGGGGTTTAAAATGCTCGACCAGATCAAAGGCCTCCACCACGTCACGTCGATGGCTGCCAGCGCCAGCACCAACAACAAGTTCTTCACCGACACGCTCGGCCTTCGCCGGGTCAAGAAGACCGTCAACTTCGACGCTCCGGATGTCTACCATCTCTACTACGGCGACGAAGTCGGTTCTCCCGGCTCTGTCATGACCTATTTCCCGTTCCCGCATATCGCCCGCGGCCGTCAGGGCACCGGCGAAGTCGGAACGACACTCTTCTCGGTTCCTGAAGGTTCGTTCGGTTTCTGGACCGACCGCCTGACGAAAGCCGGTGCGGAAGGCATCAAGGCCGATAGCGCCTTCGGTGAAAACCGCCTGCATTTCGCCGGCCCTGACGGCGACGGGTTCGCGCTCGTTGAAGTCAAGGACGATGCCCGCAAGCAGTTCGTCGGCAACGGCATCTCCGAAGATCACGCGATCCGCGGCTTTCACTCCGCTTCGCTTCGTCTTCGCGATGAGGGTGCTACCGCCGAGCTCCTGAAATTCATGGGCTATCAGCAGATCGACGACAAGGATGGCGTGCTGAGACTTGCCATGCCGGGCGGCAACGGTGCCGATGTCATCGACATCGAGACCATGCCGAACATTGCCCGCGCCAATCTCGGTGCCGGCTCGGTCCACCACATCGCCTTTGCCGTCGAGAACCGCGCCAAGCAGCTCGAAGTCCGCAAGGCGCTGATGGATACCGGTTACCAGGTCACGCCGGTCATCGACCGCGATTACTTCTGGGCGATCTATTTCCGTACGCCGGGTGGCGTGCTGTTCGAAATCGCCACCAACGAACCCGGCTTCGACCGCGACGAGGATACCGCCCATCTCGGCGAAGCCCTGAAGCTGCCCGCACAGCACGCACATCTGCGGGCAACGCTCGAACAACATCTCGAACCGCTGGACGCCTAGTCAGTCGACGCGTCCAAGGAGACCATCATGAGTTACGACAGTTATGTGCACCGGGCGCGCCCCGGTGCATCCGGAGCGCCGATCCTCTTTGTTTTTCACGGCACAGGCGGTGACGAAAACCAGTTCTTCGATTTCGGCGGCCGGTTGCTGCCGGAAGCCACCGTAATCTCGCCACGCGGCGACATTTCCGAACACGGGGCGGCGCGTTTCTTCCGCCGCAAGGCTGAAGGTGTCTATGATTGCGAGGATCTCGCCCGGGCGACCGAGCGGATGAGCGAATTCGTCGCCGCCAACCGCGAACGTTACGGTTCCTCGACCGTGCTCGGCCTCGGGTTTTCGAACGGTGCGAACATTCTCGCCAATATCATGATCGAGAAGCCCGGCCTGTTCGACGCGGGCGTGCTGATGCATCCGCTGATCCCGTTCGCGCCAAAGGACCGCAAGGGCAAGCTTCAGAGCCGTGTGCTGATCACCGCCGGCCAGCATGATCCGATCGCCTCCGTGGCCCAGACCACCGACCTTGCGGACTACTTCAAGACGCAGGGCGACACGGTGACGCTGGAATGGCATGGCGGCGGGCATGAGATCCGTCCCAACGAGATCGAGGCCGCCAAAAAGTTCTTCGCGCCCTACGGCGCTTGACGCCAAAATGAAAACGCCCGGCTCCTCGATTGAGAGCCGGGCATTTTGATCTCAAGTTTTGCCGGCTTTTCTATTGGCGGGCAGTCGCCGTTCCGAATACTCTTGTCGGGGCCGGCTTTGCCTCGGAGGTCTTCTCCTCCGCTTCGTCGTCGCTGCTCTTCTCGCCGTTGCGGAAATAGTTGGCAACCGTTTGCGTGTGCAATTGCATCAACTCGTAGCAGTAGGTCACTTCCCGTTCGCTTGGCGACCAGTAAGCATTCGACTCGCCGCATTCGGCGGCCGTCAGCTTGATGCCGTCATCGAGTTTGTAGAGCCCGGAAAGAAGCTCGGCCAGGATATCCAGAACCTTCGCCGTCTTCGTTAGGTCCGCATAATCCTGGAGCTCCTTGTTGTTCGGCTTCTTGTAGGTGATCGTGAACTTGTTGTTCTGTCCGTCGGCCTGCTGATGCGGTTTCAGGACACCGAACCAGCTGTCACGGGCTTTCTGATATTCGCCGACGCACTGCTTGCGGCGCTCCTCCGGAAATTCCAGGTTATCGGCTGATTCCTTGAATTTCTCCGCACCCTTGCCGACCATCATGCAGACCATGCTGAAGGCGCGCTGGCGGTCGAGTGCGTGGACATCCCACAGGGCCTGCTCCTCTTCAGCCGCCTCGCTGGCCTCGGCGGATAACGTCCAGCCGTCGACGGAGTCGGTCAGCGCCGTATCGAAAACCTCGCCATCCGCCTCCAGCAGGAGCAGCGTGGAGAGCGTGTCGACGGCATCTTCCTCGCGGCCAAGAACCGGCAGGTTGAATTCCGAAACCAGCATATGTCCGGCTTCATGGAACAGGAAAAACAGCGCATTGCCGAATGCGAACTCGACACTGTCCTCGACCTGCTGCTTGGAAAGGCCTTGAAGGTCGTCGGTGAGTGCTGCCGCCTGGGCGCCGGGCATCGGCAGCGCAAGCAGCCCGATAAGGGCGAGAGGGAGAAGGCTGCGTTGCATCGGGCCGGTGCTTTCTGAAATCGATATTGATCTGTCGCGTCCGCGATCCAAGCGATGCGGAGAGATTTGCCGGTCGTCGCGAGGCTGATTTATTCTATAACGCCGAGCTTTTAAGGTTGGATGAAGCAGTATTGTTGCCGATGTATTTCGACAGCCTTCGCGAACATTTAAGGTTTGTTAGAATTCCCTCACTTTCATTGGTGAGCGAACTCCTAATGTAGCAGCGGGATCGTCCCGCAATTGATTTGCCGGCCTATAGCGAGATCGCCGAAAGCTTCCACATGTCCGGAAAATCAAGTTTGCCCTACAGCAGGCAGCGAGGCGATCCGCGCACGAAACTGTGATGCCGACGGCGACAGAACGTCGCAGGGTTCTTGGTTGTCAATCGACCTCAGAATATATACATGCTTATCATCAGCGCACTAGTATTTGCAGAATATATACATGCTTATCATCAGCGCACTAGTATTTGCCATGCCAAACAACAACCCGACTCTCGGCTTTCTTTTTAATGACGTCGCACGCCTGTTTCGAAAGCGCTTCGAGCAGCGCGCGAAGCATATCGGCCTGACGCGCGCCCAGTGGCAGACGATTGTCTATCTCTCCCGCTGCGAAGGCATTCACCAGAAGGCGCTTGCCGAGCTTCTGGAAATTTCGCCGATCTCGGTGATGCGGGTGCTCGACAACCTTGCGGAACGCGGCCTCATCGAGCGACGCCCGCATGAGACCGACCGGCGGATCACATTGCTCTACACGACCGAAAAATCGAGGGCTCTAATCGACGACGGCCGCGAACTTGGAGATGCGACGCGCCAGGATGCGCTCGAGAACATTTCGGACGCCGACCGCGCCCGTCTCTTTGAAATACTCGAACACATGAAATCCAACCTCGTTACGGCCTGCCGCGCGCCGGCCGACAAAGCTCAAAAGAAGTCCTCCCATGACTGAGACCACCGCCCGTTCGTCCGAAGACAGCAACGTCACCGTTCTCGAAACACCCGCTCCGGCAGCCGCCGAACACAGCAGGGCGCGCAAGCGACGGAACCTCAAGCGCCCGGTGCTCTTCGCGCTGCTGCCGATCGCGCTGGTCATCGGCGGTTATTATTACGTCGAAGGCGGCCAGATCCTGTCGACCGACAACGCCTATCTCCAGGCGGACATGATCGGCGTAACGACCGATGTCGCCGGCACCGTGGCGTCCGTCGATGTGCATGAGAACCAGGAGGTCAGCCAGGGCCAGGTTCTCTTCACGCTGAAGCCGGACAGTTTCCGCATCGCGCTTGACGGGGCCAAGGCAAAGCTCGGGGCCGCACGCAACCAGCTCCTCAACCTGCAGGCCTCCTACCGTGAATCGCTCGCCCAGATCGCTCAGGCGGAAGCCGACATTCCTTATTTCCAGACCGTTGTCGAACGTCAGGAACGGCTGATCTCCGGTTCGGCCGCCTCGCAGACGGCATTGGATGACGCCAAGCACAATCTCGACGCCGCCCACCAGAAGGTGGCGGTCGCCAAGGCGCAGGCCGATGCGACGCTTGCCCAGCTCGGCGGCAATGCCGACCAGCCGATCGAACAGAACCCGCTCTATCTCGAAGCCCAGGCCGCGGTCGACGATGCGCAACGCCAGTTGAATAACACGGTCGTGCGGGCGCCGTTCGACGGCATCGTCACCAATGTCAGCGCGCTGCAGGTCGGCAGCTATCTCGAAGCCGCTCAGCAGGGCTTCTCGCTGGTCTCGACCAGGAACATGTGGATCGCCGCCAATCCGAAGGAAACCGAGCTTACCTATATCAAGCCCGGCCAGCCGGTGACGATCAGCGTCGATACCTATCCGGGCGTCCAGTGGACGGGCAAGGTCGCGAGCGTCAGCCCGGCTTCCGGTTCCAGTTTCGCGTTGCTCCCGGCCCAGAACACGTCCGGCAACTGGGTCAAGGTCGTGCAGCGCATCCCGATGCGCGTGACGATCGACGACACGGCCGGGAAGCCGCCGCTTCGGGCCGGCATGAGCACGGTGGTCGATGTCGATACCGGCCACAAGCGCGGCCTGCCGGAATTCGCCCAGAAGTTCCTCAAACTGTCGACCGCCTACGCGCAAGAGTAACGACCATGAGCAACGTCGTTTCATCGGCAGCGTCCGTGGTCGCCAATCGCGGTGCGATCACCGCCTGCGTCATCCTGGCCGTCATCATGCAGGCGCTCGATACGACGATCGCCAACGTCGCGCTGCCCTATATCCAGGGCAGCGTTTCGGCTTCCGCCGACCAGATCAACTGGGTGCTGACCTCCTATATCGTCGCCGCGGCGATCATGACGCCGCCGTCCGGTTTCCTGGCCGCCAAGTTCGGCCGCAAGCGGGTGCTGCTCGTCGCAATCTTCGGCTTCGTCGCCGCCTCGGTCCTCTGCGGGCTCGCCCAGTCGCTGCCGCAGATCGTCGGTTTCCGCCTGCTGCAGGGTTTTTTCGGCGCAGCGCTCGTGCCGCTGTCGCAGGGCATCCTGCTCGATATCTATTCTGTCGAGGAACGTGGTTCGGCGATGGCGCTGTTCGGCGTCTCGGTCATGGTCGGCCCCGTGCTCGGCCCGGTCATCGGCGGCTGGCTGACTGACAATATCAGCTGGCGCTGGGTGTTCTATATCAACGTGCCGATCGGCATCCTGGCCTTCATGGGCATCAGCGTCTTCGTCAAGGAGACCAAGATCGACGCGCAGGCGAAGCTCGACTGGTTCGGCTTCGGCATGCTCAGTCTCGCTATCGCGTCGCTGCAGCTCTTCCTCGACCGCGGCCAGCAGCTCGACTGGTTCTCCTCGAGCGAGATCGTCGTCGAAGCCATGGTCTGCGCGGCAGCCTTCTACCTGCTGCTCGTCCACACGTTCACGGCAGAAAAGTCGTTCATCAATCCGCGCCTTTTCCTCGACCAGAATTTTACCGTCAGCATGATTTTCATCTTCGTGATCGGGGTGACCTATCTCGCCTCGCTCGCGCTGATGACGCCGTACCTGCAATCGCTGATGGGCTATCCGGTGATTACCGCCGGCATCGTCATGGGGCCGCGCGGTCTCGGCACGATGGTGTGCATGTTCTTGGTCGGGCGGCTGATCGGCAAGGTGGATACGCGCATCCTGATCTTCCTTGGCCTCGCGATCACCGCCTGGGCGATGTATGACATGATGGGCTGGACGCCTGACGTCTCGCAGTGGACGATCGTCTATGTCGGCTTCATACAGGGTGCGGGCCTCGGCTTCCTGTTCGTGCCGCTGACGACGATCGCGTTCGCGACGCTGCCGGCGCATATGCGCGGCGACGGGACCGGTCTCTACAATCTGTCGCGTAATATCGGCTCCAGCGTTGGCATCGCCGTCGTCTCGGCGCTGCTGGTGGAAAATGTCCAGCGCAATCATGCGGACATCGTCAGCTACGTGACGCCGTTCAACCACGCCTTCCACGCAAAGGCTGCGGCGGGCCTGGACCCGACGACGGTTGCCGGCGCCAGCGCACTCGACAGCATCATCACGCTGCAGTCGACGATCATCGCCTATGTGGATGATTTCAAGCTGCTGATGATCATGTCGCTTGCGGTGATGCCGCTGCTGTTCGTGCTGCGCAAGCCGGCCAAGGCACCGGCTGTGGATCACAGCGTGGCGATGGAATAATCGGCCTTCCGGGGCATGGAATTGCCCCTCATCCGGCTGCCGCCACCTTCTCCCCGTTCTGACGGGGAGAAGGACGCAAGCCGCGTGATCCCCGTCCCTCTGGATCGGGGTTTCGGCTGGGCAAAGTGGTGCGGCATATCTCTTCTCCCCGTCCATACGGGGAGAAGGTGGCGGCAGCCGGATGAGGGGCAAAGCTCCACATGCAAACGCCTCCTTCGGGCTTGCGAGGCAAATAACGATGGCCGATAGTGGCTCGATCACGTTTCTGGCTGCCCGGAGGTCTCCCATGAGTAACCACCTGAAATTCTTCATCGACGGTGTCTGGGTGGGGCCGGCCATTCCGGTTGCTCTGGATGTCATCGACCCATCCACCGAAGAGGCCTATACGCGCATCGCGCTCGGCTCCAAGGCGGATGTGGACAAGGCCGTTGCGGCAGCCAAGGCTGCTTTCCCGGCCTTCTCACAATGGTCGAAGGAGGAGCGGCTGGCGTTGCTCCGTCGGATTCTTGTCGAATACGAAAAGCGCTACGAGGATATCGCGCAAGCCGTTTCCCAGGAAATGGGTGCGCCGATCGGCTTTGCGAGGGACGCGCAGGCCGCTGCCGGGCAGGGGCATCTCAAGGCGACGATCGAGGCGTTCGAAGCCTACGAATTCACGGAGACGCGCGGTACGACGACCATCGTGAAAGAGCCGATCGGCGTTTGCGCGCTGATCACGCCGTGGAACTGGCCGCTCAACCAGATCGTCTGCAAGGTGGCACCGGCGATCGCCGCCGGCTGCACCATGGTGCTCAAACCCTCCGAGATCGCGCCGATCAGCGGCATCATCTTTGCAGAAGTGATGGAGGCAGCGGGTGCGCCGAAGGGCGTCTTCAACCTCGTCAACGGCACCGGACCGGACGTGGGCCAAGTGATGGCCGGCCATCCGGATGTCGACATGGTGTCCTTCACCGGCTCCACCCGCGCCGGCGTGATCGTCGCCAAAACCGCCGCCGATACCGTGAAGCGGGTGGCGCAGGAACTCGGCGGCAAGTCCCCCAACATCATCCTGTCCGATGCGGAATTCGAAAAGGCGGTGGCGGACGGCGTGACCACCTGCTTTGGCAATTCCGGCCAATCCTGCGATGCGCCGACCCGCATGCTGGTGCCGGCCAAACGCCATGACGAGGCGCTTCAAATTGCGAAGGCTGCGGCCGAGAAACTGAAGACCGGCGATCCGCGCGCCGACGGCATCGATCTCGGCCCGGTGGTCAGCCAGACCCAGTTCGACAAGATACAGCGGCTGATCGAGGCGGGCATCGCGGAAGGTGCGACGCTGGTCACCGGCGGCCCCGGCCGGCCGGAAAACCTCAACCGCGGCTATTATATCCGCCCGACCGTGTTCGGAAACGTCAGCAACGACATGACCATCGCGCGAGAGGAGATCTTCGGGCCGGTGCTGTCCATCCTCCCTTACGAGACGGAGGAGCAGGCGATCGAGATCGCCAACGACACGCCCTATGGATTGGCGGCCTATGTCCAGTCCGGCGATCTCGGCCATGCCCGCAAGGTGGCGGCGCGCCTACGCGCCGGCTCGGTGTTCATCAATTATCCCGAATGGGATCTCTTCGCGCCCTTCGGCGGCTTCAAGCAATCCGGCAACGGCCGCGAATATGCCGACTGGGCCATCCACGACTTCCTCGAAATCAAGGGTATCGTTGGTTATGGCGTTTAAGACCTTCAATCCTCCCTCCGTCCGCAAGCCGTTCGGCGGCTACAATCACGGCCTGCTGGTGCCGCCAGGCGCGAGCCTGCTGGTCACCTCCGGCCAGCTCGGCATTTCGCCGGAAGACAGGATCCCGCCGGATGTGGCGGGCCAAGCCGAACTTTGCTTCAAGGCGATCGGCGCGATCCTCGAAGAGGCGGGCATGACCTATGCGGACGTCATCCGCATTTCCGGCTTCGTCACCAGCCGGGAGGATTTTCCGGCCTATATGGCGGTGCGCGACCGCTATACGCTCGACCCGAAACCGGCCTCGACGCTGATCGTCGTCGGCGGCTTTACCCGGGCCGAATTCCTGGTGGAAGTGGAAGTGACGGCGGCGAAGGTGTTCTGACGCCGCCTTCAAATAAATAAAGGATTTGTACCTTTGATGTCGAGCATGATCGCTCTAGACGGATTTATTTTTTATTGATCACGTGATTGTTTCTATTGGGAAGCCAAGTGCCGGATTTTTTCATTTGCAGAAAAATCACGGCCACTCTTTAAATATTCCTTGAGCTGATTGGGGTATCAGTGAGCCGTGGGGTTCTGATCAAGGTTATTCGGGGGTTTTTCCATGCGTCCTGTTGTAATGGGTGCCTTAGCACTTCTGTCTGCGCAATTTCTCGCGCCCGCTGCCTTTTCCGCAGGTCTCGTTGCCAGCGTCAGCCTGTCGTCGCAGACCATGACTGTCGAGCGTGACGGCGTCGTGGTTTACGAATGGAAGGTCTCGACCGCTCGGCCAGGTTATTCGACGCCGACAGGAAACTGGGGCGCCAAGTCGTTGTCCAGGAACCATCGTTCGCGCAAATACGACAACGCGCCGATGCCGTTTGCGGTGTTCTATAACGGCGGTTATGCCGTGCACGCCACCTTCGAGACAAGGCGGCTCGGCCGTCCGGCCTCGCATGGCTGCATCCGCCTGCATCCCGAAAACGCCGCGACATTCTTCACGCTCACCAGCCAATACGGCCTGTCGAACACGCGCATCGTCGTCAGCCGCTGAGTTACGGCTCAGTAGCCGCAGCTCCTCAGCTGCGCTTCGTATTTGGCGGCCATGCCGGCGGATTTCTGCGCGGTCTGCTTGACCCCGTTGCCGAATTCGCCGCGCGCATATCCTGCCTGGCCGGTGTAGTAGGCGAGGTAGAGATTATAGCTGTCGGTGAGTGGAATGCCGTTCTTGAGATGGCTGCGGTTGTGATACCAGCCGACGAAATGAACAGCATCGCCGAAATCGGTGCGGCTGGCGCTCCAGCGGCCAGTATCCTGCTTGTAGGTCAGCCAGGTGCCGTCGAGCGCCTGGGCGTAACCATAGGCCGTCGAGGCGCGCGTCCACGGGATGAAGCCGAGCAGTTTGGTGCGCGGCGGCCGGGCATAGGGCTGGAAGCCCGATTCCACATAGATCGTCGCCATCAGGATCGGCACGGGCACGCCGAATTCCCGCTCGGCCTTCTTGGCGTCGCGCGCCCAGTTGTTGAACAGCCCGTCGCGCTGCTCGAAGATCGCGCAGGCATTGGTGACCCGGCTCGGCGCAGACGCGCAGGCAGACAGGGACACGGTCAGGAGGGCGATGAAAAACGCAATACGCATCGCTTAATCTCTCGGTTTCCAGAGATTAATAACCGGTAAAATTTAAGGAAAAGTTTAGTGGCCGGGATGAGATGTTGGTGACGCTAAATGGGCGCGTCCGGCAAACAGGTTTCGCACGATGACGCCGAGCGCGGTCGCCGCCGCAATGCCTTCGAGCCCAAGCCCGATTGCCGGCGCAAGCAGCGTCAGAACCGCAAACACCGCGAGCGTGAAGCGTGCTGGGCCTATGCAGACATACCGGTCGCGCACGAACCACAGGCTCGCCAGATAGATCGCGACCGGGATCGCCACTGCATAATCTCCGACGAGGATGGAGACTTCGGAATGGTGGGTGATGATGTCGACAAGCACGGCAAAACCGGCGCCAACGGCGGCTCCCGAGGTGAAGATGAAGAAATGGCCGTAGCCCCAGAGAAGCGAGCGCCTCAAATGATGGCTGCCCAGTTGTTCCTCGCGGGCGAAATAGACCCACCAGAGTGAAAAGACGATGACCAGCGCCGAAAGCGCCGTATGCACCAGCATGATGTTGACCTCGCCGGCGAACTGGCGAAGTGCGGTCGAACCGGCGAGCAGCGTCTCGCCGAGGACGATGATGTTGAGCAGGCCGTAACGTTCGACGATGTGGTGGCGATGCCAGGGCGTGTTGGCGGTCAGCCGTTCGGCGACGGCGGGCACCGCAAGTTCAAGAACTACGGCGAGTGCCCAGAGGATATAGGATACGCCGAAGGTGAGGGGCTGCAGAAAGAGGAAGCTCAGCCAGAGAAGCTGGACGAGGAAGATCCCGATCGCATAACCGAGCGCAGTGGGCCGGCAGCCCGGGTCGTGATAGGCCGCGCGCAGCCACAGGATGATCATGGCGATGCGCATGACGGCGTAGCCATAGATCACCAGCGTGAAATCCGGTGCCACGGTAAAGAGAGCCGGAATGCCGGCGGCAATCGTCAGCGAGCCACCCATCAGCACCATGGTCAGCAACCGATAGACGACGTCGTCATTGTCATAGGCAGACGAGAACCAGGTGAAGTTCATCCAGGCCCACCAGATGGCGAAGAAGGCCATGATGAAGGTCATCACCCCCTGCGCCGCATGATTTTCGGCAATCGCATGATGCAGGCCGGCAGCGGCGGATGCGATCGCGATCACCGACACGAGGTCGAACAGCAGTTCGAGCGGCGTTGCGACCCGGTGATGCTCGTTCGGATCACGAGGATGCAAGGGACGCAGGATAGTGGCGAGTGGTGAAGCCTCAGTCATTTTCTGCCAGTCCCTCAGCATGAAGATTCGCGATCGAGGAAAATAGCGCAAAAAAGCATGTTCAAGTAAAGAGTGGCGGGCGATATCGCGATGATCGAGGACTTGGGATGCGTGACGTTCTTGAGACGGAAAGGCTGATATTGCGGGAGATCGGGAAATCCGACCTGCCGATCTTGTTCCGCATCTTCGGCGATGCCGAGAGCATGCGCTTTTATCCGCGCGCCAAGAGCCTCGAAGAGACCGAAGCATGGTTCGAAAAGCTTGCTTTCCGGAGTTATGCGGAAAACGGTTTCGGTCTCTGGGGTATCGTAGAGAAGGCAACCGGCGAGCTGATCGGTGATTGCGGCATTACCCTTCAGCCGACGCCCAACGGCTTGGAGCCGGAGATCGGTTATCATCTCCGGCGCGAATGGCTCGGTCGTGGTTATGCCGCCGAGGCGGCCGCTGCCTGCCGTGATTTTGGTCTCGGCGGCCTCGGTTTCGAGCGGATCGTCTCGATCGTCAGCCCGGAAAATATACCGTCGCTCCGGTTGCGGCGAGGATCCATCAGCGGTGGGAAATCTATCGGACGGTGACGGCGGCTGGGGCGCAGGTGGATCGGTTTCTGTTCATCTCCGAGCGGAATACGCCGGACGCAGACGAACCGGATGCGGCCACGCGGGTCGCAATGGTCGAGGCGGCGGCTCTTCTGGTAATGCGCCGCCGCGAAACGGAGGGCTAGAACCGCTCCATCTCGCGCCGGACCTTGTCGAGGAACGCAGCGCGTGTCTCCGGCGTGCAGTTGTTCATGTCGTAATGGGCCAGAAACGTTACCGGCCGGGCAGGGTTGGTCTGCACCCGCAGCACGCGTTTCGACAGCTTTCGCGGCGGGTCGCCGGCGAGGAAGGCGCGCCAGCGGGTGGCGCCGTAGGTGGTGACCACCGCCACTTTTTCGATATGCAGCTTTCGCGTCAGCTTGCCGTCCTTCAACTCGAAGGTGATACCCGGCAGCCAGACACGATCGAAATAACCCTTCAGCATGGCCGGCCAGCCGAAATTCCAGACCGGGGTGACGATCACCAGTCCTTCCGCCGCCTGCAGACGGTCGACATAGGGTTTCACCAGCGACAGGTTGTTCGGATAGTCGTGATAGGTCATCCGGTCATGGCGGGACATGACCGGATCGAAACCTTCGGCATAGAGGTTGCAGTCATCCACCTCATGGCCGGCCTTCAGAAGGCTTTCGCGTGCCTGCCTGTGCAGCGCTGCGCCATAACTTTCCTCGACCGGATGCGAATGGACGAGCAGGACACGCATCAGCCACCTGCTGCGGCAAGGCCCGGGAAGAGGTAGTTCTTGCCGGCCGAGAAATCGAAATCGGGATTGTCCCAGGCGATCATCTTGCCGGGGTTGAGGAGGCCCTTGGGATCGGTCTCCTTCTTGAAGGCGAGCTGGACGATATCCGTCTGTTTCATGCCGCCTTCTTCCAGCGTATAGCGGTGGGGGTTGAAGATCGGGCAGCCGTTGTCGCGATGGATCTGCATGATCTCCTCCAGCCGCTCCCTGGTCGTGTAACGGACGAGAGGAAGGCCGGAGCACTGCATGCGGCCGTCGAACTTGATGAATTCCAGATGGCCCGGCACCTCGTCGCCGAACAGTTTCGTCATCTTCTCGACCTTGGCGACATGATCCGGTCCCGGATACTGGACCTGCAGATAGGTGAAGCCGGGATCGACTTTCAGGGCACGCAGCGTCGTGTGGTTCCAGGCAAGTTCGTAGGCATGCGGAATGCCTTTCATGCTTTCCACCTTGTCGGAGCGGAACAGGATCTCGCCCTTCTGGCGCTCGGCAAAGGCGGTGAATGCGTCGATCGAATGCGGCGCGATCATCAGCACGACGATCGACTGGTTGCGGTCGCGCAGGAACGGCTTGTGTCGCGGGAAATAGTCGTAGGGGATCGGTGCGGCGATCGGGGCGATTTCCTTGATCAGCAGGCCGTTCTTGTGAGCCAGCGCATCGCCGAAGCGCACTGCGTCCATGAAGTCGTCGTAACCGACCAGCACGTCCACCCAGTCATAGGCAGGCGCCAGCGGCATCTCGACCTCGACGATGATGCCGTTGGTGCCATAGGCGTGGGTCACCTTCTGCAGGTCCCAGGCGGTGAGGTCGAGCACGCGCGGCTCGGCTTCCATGGTGACGACGCGCAGCCGCAGGATATTGCCGAGGTCGCGCAAACCGCCCCAGTGGATCGAGCCAACGCCGCCGGAACCGCCGGCAACGAAACCGCCGATCGTCGCGGTCTGGGCGGTGGAGGGATGGAAGCGCAGTTCCTGGCCGGAATGCGCTTTTGTCTGCCGGTCGAGTTCGGCGATCACGATGCCGGGCTCGGCGATGACGCGGCCCGGATGGATTTCCTTGACCTTGTTCATGTTGATGAGGTTGAGCACGATACCGCCGGAGAGCGGCATGGCCTGGCCGTAATTGCCGGTGCCTGCACCGCGCGGGGTCACCGGCACGCCATGCGCATAGGCCACCTTCAACACCCGGATCACCTCTTCCTCGCTTTTCGGCGAGACGACGAGATCGGCGGTGACGCTCTCGAGTTCTTCCTTGAGGATCGGCGAGTACCAGTAGAAATCGCGGCTCTTCTGGCGCACCAGCGCCGGATTGTCCTCGACCGCGAGGCCTTCGAGTTCTTTCTTGATCTGTGCGTAATCCGGCATGTTCACTTGTCCAAAATCGGGTCCAGGTCACGGTAATCCGGCAGGCGACGGTCGATGCCCATGCCATTCCGCATCACGATGCGGTCGGCCTGCGGACGGGAAAGGAATTCGCTCCAGCGCCTTGCGCTGAACAGCACGAGATCGGCGGGGCCACCTTCGGCAATGACGCCGATATCCGGCCGCCCAAGGATTTCGGCGGGCGTCAAGGTGACGACGCGGGCGGATGTGTCGAGCGGGTGGTCGAGATGCAGGATGCGGACCGCCTCGCGGAACACTTCGACCGGGTCCATGTCGCCATAGGCGTAGAACGGGTCGCGGGTATTGTCGGAGGAGACGGCGGTCTTCACGCCGGCAGCCGCCAGTTCGTGGAACAGCGTGACGCCGCGCCAACGGGGCGTGCGGCCGGCATGGCGGTCCTGCAGGTACATGTTGCACATCGGCAGCGAGACGACCGAGATGTCGGCTTTGGCCACCTTGTCGATGACGCGGCTTGCGGTCTCGTCGTCCTGCCGGGCCAGTGAGCAGCAATGGCCGACGGTCACCGAGCCTTCGAAACGGTTGCGGAGTTTTGCCTCGGCAATGGCCTCCAGGGTGAGGACCTGCTTGTCTTCCGTCTCGTCCACATGCAGGTCGATGTCGAGGCCGTTGTCGGCGGCCGCCTCGAAGAGCGTGTCGAGGATCCGTTCGAAATCCGGCAGAATGCGGGTGGCGCCGCCGAGTAGTCCGCCATAACGCCTCGCCGTCGCGACGATGCCGCCGAAGACGCTTTCGTCGAGCACGCATTCCAGCGGCAGCAGGGCGACTGCCTGCAGCGCAATCCTATCCTTCCATTCGGCGCGAAGCTCGTCGAACAACGGAAAGGAGATATCCGGCTGCGGTGGGATCGAATCCAGATGGGTGCGGATGAGCTTGGTGCCGTGGGCATAGGCGCTTTTCAACGAGAATTCGAAGCGGGCGCGGATGTCTTCGGCCGTCCAGTTGGCGATCCGGTCCTCGCGCACATTCATCAATGCGCCTTCGAACGTGCCGTCCGGGTTGGGGCGTCGGTCCCAGAAATGGCCCTTATCGAGATGGGTGTGCATGTCGACAAAGCAGGGCCAGATCATGCCGCCGCGCATGTCCGCAGTCACCAGATCGGCGGGTGCGGAACCCCTTGGCAGGATCGCTTCGATCTTCCCGTCCGCGATGACGAGATCGGCCTCTACGAGCCCATCCCTTACGATAGCCGACAGGCCTTTGACGAGAACCGCCGGCAGCGTTGCATTGGTGAGCGCGAAACGGCGGGCGTCGGGAAGCGTCATGAAGGCAGTCATCAGTTTTCTCTTTTCAGGCTGCTTTCATGCCAGCGGTGCAGGAAAAACCAGGAGATGAAGGAGGTGATCGCAAAAATCACCACGCCGAGCAGCGACAACAAAATCAATGCCGCAAACAGGCGCGGAATGTTGAGGCGATACTGGGATTCCAGCAGCCGGAAGGCAAGGCCCGAACCGGCGCCCGCCGAGCCTGCCGCGAACTCCGCAACGACCGCCGCGATCAGTGCCAGGCCACCGCCGATCCTCAAACCCGTCATGAAATAGGGCAGCGAGGAGGGGAGCTTCAAGTAGAGCAGCGTCTGCCAGCGCGAGGCCCCGTAGAGATCGAAGAGGTTGAGCAGGTTGTGATCGACGCTCTTCAGGCCCTGGACCATGTTCGACAGGATCGGGAAGAAGGCGACGAGGAAGGCGCAGATCAAAAGCGCCACCTGGGTCGTCGGGGCATAGATCAGGATCAGCGGCGCGATCGCCACGATCGGCGTTACCTGCAGGATGACCGTGATCGGATAGAAGGCGGTCTCGATCCATTTCGACTGGATGAGAAAGACGGCAATGCCGACGCCGCCGATCAGCGCCAGCGCCAGCGCCTGCATGGTGATCTGCGTCGTCACCCACAGGGCCGGGGAGAGCGTGCCCCAGTCGTTGTAGAGCGAGTTCGCGACCGCCAGCGGACCCGGCAGGATGTATTGCGGGATGCTGTTGACGGTGATGATGAACTGCCAGAGGAGGACGAGGCAGACCACCACGCAGATCGGGACGAGGGTGCGCAGCAGCGTATCGCGGTTGCGGCTGAGGAAGCCCGGCTTTGGCGGCACGAGGGCGGTATCGGTGTCGGCCATCAATGTTCCTCCCCGCCGATTGCTTCGATGAGCATGGTCGAGACCTTTTCGCAGGCCTGGCGGTATTCTTCCGAGGTGCGGTAACGTGCATCGCGCTCGAGGCTCGTCACCAGCGGGAAATCCGCATGCACCCGGCCGGGTCGCGCCTTCATCACCACAATGCGGTTGGAAAGATAGGCGGACTCGAATACGGAATGGGTGACGAAGATCACCGTGATGCCGGTCTCGCGCCACAGACGCAGCACGTCGTCGTTGAGTTTCTGGCGGGTGATTTCGTCGAGCGCCGCAAAGGGCTCGTCCATCAAARGCAGCTTCGGTTTGGTCACCAGCGCGCGGGCGATCGAGACGCGCATCTTCATGCCGCCGGACAGTTCGCGCGGATAGGCGTCGGCGAAGTCCTGGAGACCGACGGTCGCCAGCGTCTTCATGATTTCGTCACGAGCGGCGGATTTGGAAACACCGCGCAGTTTCAGCGGCAGGTAGACATTTCCGAACACCGTCTGCCACGGCATCAGCGTCGGCTCCTGGAAGACGAAGGAGATGTCGCCTTCCGGCAGGCCCTTGGAATTGATGCGGGAGCTCGGCCAGTCGATCGTGCCGGTCGAGACGTCGCCGAGGCCGGCAATGATGCGCAGTGCCGTCGATTTGCCGCAGCCGGACGGCCCGAGCAGGCTGACGAACTCGCCGCCCTCGACCGTCAGCGACATATCTGAAAGCGCCAGCGTGCCGCTGGAGAACATTTTCGAGACGGAGCGCATGACGACCAGCGGGCGTCTGCGTGTCTCCCCGGGGGCGGGTATCAGCGGGGCTTGGGACATGCTCATTACGGGCCTTGAACTTCGTCGGGATAGGGCGGCAATTCCCTCTTTCCCGTGGCAGGCACAGCAAAGAGGGAATGAACCATTGCGCTCTTCCGAGACTATTTTTTCAGCGCCATGCCGACGCCCTTGCAGACGAACTTGGTCGAATAAGCCTTCTTGTAATCAAGGTCGGCCGGTTCGACGCCGATCGAGACCATGGACTCGAAGAACTTCTTGTAGCGCTCGTCGGTGATGCAGCCGATGCCCTTGGTTTCGGCGTCGCCGGAAACCACGATGCCGTATTCCTTCATCTTGGCGATGGAATAGGCGATCTGGCCATCCGTCATTTCCGGATTGTCCTTCTTGATCAAGTCGTTAGCGGCTTTGTTGTCACCATAGAGATAAGTGTACCAGCCTTCGAGTGAGGCATCGACAAAACGCTGCACGACATCGGATTTCTTGTCGATCATCGTCTGCGTGGTGGTGATCATCGTCGAATAGGGGCCGTAACCGGCATCGGCGATCAGGAACACTTTCGGCGTCCAGCCGGCCTGCTTTCCGATCTCATAGGGTTCGGAGGTCAGGTAACCCTGCTGTGCGGAAGCCTTGTCGGCGATGAAGGGGGCAGGGTTGAACGTGTAGGGCTTGAACTGCTCGTCCTTGAAGCCTTTGAAGTTCTTCTTCATCCACTCGAAATAGGTGGTGTAGCCTTCCTTGCCCATGAAGATGGTCTTCATCTTGGCCAGGTCCGCGAAGGTCTCGACACCGGCATCGGGATGGGCGAGCAGGACCTGCGGGTCCTTCTGGAAGATCGAGGCGACACTGACCAGCGGGATGCCCTGCTTGACGGCATCCATGTCGCCGAGCGGACCGCCCATGTAGAAATCGACCTTGCCGGCGATCAGAAGCGCGCGGTTGGCGGCATTCGGCCCGCCCTGCACGATCTTCACCTTGAGGCCATGCTTTTCATAGGTGCCGTCGGCGACCGCCTGGTAGAAGCCACCATGTTCGGCCTGAGCGAGCCAGTTGGTGCCGTAAGAGACTTCGTCGAGAGCTGCAGCCGGCTGAGCGGCGAGCGCCATCGCCGAAAGGCCGAGCGCGGCCAGAAAACTCTTCATCATCAATGATTTGGACATGTCGCTTTGTTCCCCTGTTAAACCGTGCGGCATCGTGAGAGCAGCTTATGATGGACATTTGTACGGTTGCGTTGCTCTTTGAAAAGCATCAAAATTCGTTCACATTGATGCCTTTAGGGCAGCGCTCGAATTTTAACCTGCCAAATTGTGGTGCATGATCAAAAAACATGCAATGAGGGGCTTCGGAGAAAATGCTGCACTCGCGAAAACTTCAATATATCGACGAGATCGCCCGTTGCGGGTCGATCCGCAAGGCGGCGGCCCGGCTGAACGTCGCGTCGTCGGCGATCAACCGACAGATTCTGGCCCTGGAGGAAGAGTTCGGGGCGCCGCTCTTCGAGCGGATGCCGCGTGGGCTGAAGCTGACCGCAGCTGGCGAGCTCTGTATCGAGCATATCCGGGAGGTGCTGAAGACCTATGAGCGGATGGAAGCGCGGATCCGCGGTCTCAAGATGCCGCAGGCCGGCAAGGTGACACTGGTCTCGACCGTCGGGCTCGCCGCAGGGCCGCTCCCCGAGATCATAGCCCGCTTCGTCGCGCAGCATCCGCGCGTGCGGGTTCATCTGCGCAATGACGGGCCGTCGAACACGATGCAGCCGGTGATTACGGGGGAGGTGGATTTCGGGCTTGGCTTCAACATCCCGGCGACGCCCGGCATTCGGACACTTGCCAATTTCGACATACCGATCGGCGTGGTGATGCCGCCAGGGCATCGGCTGGCGGTGGAAGAGGGGCCGGTCGATCTTGCGGATGTCGTGCAGGAACCGCTGGTGCTTGCACAGTCGGGCACCAGTTTGCGCAACATCATCAACCTGGCGCTATCGCCGCTGTCGATCGCGGTGGAGCCGCTGGTGGAAAGCAATGCCTCCGAAATGCTGAAGAAGCTGGTTAAGGCGGGCACCGGCCTGACACTGCTCAATCCGCTCGACGTGCTGTCGGAATGCCGTCGCGGCGAGTTGATCTTCCGGCCGATCGCCAACCCGCACGCGCGCCACCAGCCGATGAAGCTTTTCGCCCGTGCGCGCACGACGCTCGATACGGCGACCAGTCTGTTCGTGGAATTCCTGCTGTCGGAGCTTGCCGCGATGGTCGCCGAGCTGCAGGCCAAGGGCCATCTGCCGCTCCAGCCGCATGGCCGGGACGCGCAGCGCGACGAGGGTTAGCGGGAATAAAGTTCGTCGAGCGGGAATGTTTCGAATTCCCGCAGCATCTCGATGAAGCCCGCGACCTGATGGCGGCAGATAGCCGCGCCTTTTTCGGCGGTGCCCTTCGAGGCGTCGCCGACGACGCCGTGGGGGTTCAGGTCATGGGCCACCCAGGACAGCACGTGCGGGGGGGCAGGCTGCATGTATTTCGAGCGGCTTTCCGCCTTGGAGACGAAGTTCTGCGCGTTCTCCATCCGCACCAGTTCGGGGCGGAAATGTAACATCAGCGAGGTTTCGACTTCGCCGCCATGGATACCGTATTTCTGCTCGTGCTCGCTGATCAGGCCGGGCGGATTGCCGAAGCGGCCCCATTGCGTGCCGATCACCGCCATCTTGTAACGGACGCGCAGCTCGCGGCCGACGATGCTCATGATATCGACATTGCCGCCATGCGAATTGACGAAGACGAGCTTCTTCACGCCTGCTTCCGCCACCTTGGCGCCGATCGCGGTCCAGGCGGGGATCAGGATCTCCGGGCCGAAGGACAGCGAGCCGGGGCCGTAGACGTGTTCGTTCGCCTTGCCGATCTCCTGGGTTGGCAGAACGAGGAAATCGAGGTCTTCGGGGCGCTGCGTCTTCAATTCGGCCAGCATGCCGTTGGCGATTGCCACATCGGTTGCGATTGGTAGGTGAGGACCGTGCTGCTCGGTGGAAGCGATCGGCAGGATGGCGATGGTCTTTTCAGGCGAAAGGCCGGCGAAATCGAGTGTGTTGAGTTCGTTCCAGTAAAATGGCTTGCCCATGTTATCCTGCCTTTCTGCATCTCGTTTTTGAGGGGTAGGAGATCGGGCACATCTCGAAAAGCATCAATTTCCGCCTAGTCTGCTGCCTTTTTGAGTGCACTGTTTCGAGCCTTCTGTGCCAAGTCGGGAAAAAAGCTGATTTCACTAAAATTGCATCTTTCGGTTTAAGCGGCCCGAAATAGCGTCTGAATAGGATGAAGCCATTCAAGAAACGGCATCCAAGCCGTCCGAAGAAAAGGGTGCAGAGCCATGATCAAGAAGCTCATTATCTCCGCAATCGTCCTGACGGCGCTTATTGTCGGCAAGGAATCGCGGGCAGCGGGTGTCGGCGGTTTCGCTCGTGTGCTGTCCGAGAATGTGGCAACCGAACGCCATGAAGGCGCGATGAAAGATAGATTGCTGTCCGGCGATCAGGCGCAGAGCCCGATCCGTGAACGTCCTGCGGTCATTCCGACCTATCGTCATATCTGATCCGGAGCGACTCTCCTCGCTCCCGTCCGTTGCAGCACGACGGACCGGCCCGCCTTCCTTCCATGGGGAGGCGGGTTTTCGCCATTCGGCAATTGCGATGCTTCAGGTTTGCAAAATGATTCCGCAGGCTTCCGGAACGCGTTGTATTTAATTGAATATTTAACGTTCTACGCGAGGTTAGGCCATCTTTCCCGTCCAAGTCCGGAAAGCCGCCGAACCAGCCAACCCCGCGGCGGTTGTTGAAATAAGGAGCGATGCAGGTGCGGATTTCGATCAAGCATACTTTGATATTGGCTTTTGTTGTCTTGAGCCTCGGCATTTTGGGTCTCGTGGGCAAAATGCTGTCTCAGGAGATAGACCGCTACCGGAACTCCACCCGGCTCTCGGAACTAGCACAGCTCGACGAAGCACTTTTCAATGCGTTGATCGGACTACGCGGCGAGCGCGGCGGCATATCTTCGGCCATCAAAATGGAACCTGCCGAGGTCGCGTCCAGCCGCAAGAACATGGATACCGGCCGCGAGTCGATGGACAAGGCCTTCTCGGCGGTAAAGACCCTGACCGCCAACGTCGAACAGCTGAGCCTGCGCAACACGATCTCTCCCGTCCTCAACGCCTACATGCAGTGGGCGGGTTATCGTGCGACTGTCGACACCGCGCTGATGCAGGCGGTCAAGGATCGCGATCCGGCACTCGGCAAGGCCGTGCTCGGACTTGCCGATACGATGCTGGCCGATCTCGAAAAGGCCGCCAATCAGGTCGAGGCCACCATCAATGCGCGCGGGCCGGGGATGATCATGTTCACACAGATCCGCTCCCTTGCCTGGACGGCGCGCACGCAGCTCGGCACTGCCAACTCCACCTTCGTCAGCGCCCTGATTGCCAAGCAGCCGCTTGCCGCTGACAAGCTGACGGAAATCGCGGTTCAGGATGCACGCGTGGCAACCGCATGGGATGTCATCACCCAGCTTTCCAATGCAGAGACGACGCCGGAAAAGATCAAGACGCTCTATCGAACGGCACAAACGACCTATTTTGCCGGACCTTATGCCGAACAGCGCACTGGCGCCCTGAAGGCGTTTCAAGCCGGCAAGCCCTTCGATATGGCGGTCGACGACTGGCGCAAGCCCGCCGCGCCCGCACAGGCTTCGATTGCCGATATGGCCTCCGCCGCGCTCGACGAGATGACGAGGCTGACGGCGGAGGAGGTTGCTTCCGCAAAGCAGTCCATCACCATCTACAGCGTTGCGACCCTCATCGCTTTTGCGCTTTCGCTTCTCGGCATCTACACGGTCATCGTGCGGATCGCCAACCCGATCAGCCGGTTGACGGGTGTGATGCGCACGCTCGCCGGCGGCGACCTTTCCGTCGAAATCCCGGGTGCTGCTCGCACCGACGAGATCGGCGACATGGCACGCGCGGTGGAAATCTTCCGCGAGGCAGCGCAGCAGAACCGCCAGCTCGAGGCGGATGCGGAAAGCTCACGCAAGGCGGCGGAAGCCGAACGCGCCGAATTCCAGCGCAGGGCAGAGTCCGAAGCCGAGGAACGGCTGACCCAAGCCACCTCGGAACTCGCCTCCGGCCTGCAGCGTCTTGCCGCCGGCGATCTGCTGTGTGAGATCGACAGGCAATTTTCCGCGCAGTTCGAATCCTTGCGTCATGACTTCAACAGCTCGGTCCGTCAGTTGCGCACCGCGCTCGAAGGCGTGAACCTGACCGCCCAGGGTGTTCGCAGCGGCAGCGACGAAATCTCGACTGCTTCCGACCAGCTTTCGAAGCGCACGGAACAGCAGGCCGCATCGCTGGAGCAGACGGCGGCGGCGCTGGAAGAAGTGACCACCAACGTGAAGCAGACGTCCGAAAGGGCGAGCGAAGCACGAGAAATCGTCCGCGATGCGAGCTCCCGCGCCCAGAGCTCCAGCACGGTCGTCTCCAATGCGGTTAATGCGATGCAGAAGATCGAGATGGCGTCGAACCAGATCAGCCAGATCATCGGCGTCATCGACGAGATCGCGTTCCAGACAAACCTGCTGGCCCTCAACGCAGGCGTGGAAGCCGCCCGCGCAGGCGAGGCGGGCAAGGGATTTGCAGTCGTTGCCCAGGAAGTCCGCGAACTGGCGCAGCGCTCGGCCAAGGCCGCCAAGGAGATCAAGACGCTGATCGGCAATTCCGAAGCCGCCGTCAACCAGGGCGTGGTTCTCGTCAACGATACCGGCGACGGTCTCAAGGAGATCGCCAAGCTTGTCGCGGCGGTCAACCAGCATATGGAGGCGATCGCCATCGCGGCAAACGAGCAGGCGTTAGGCCTTTCGGAAATCAACACGTCCGTGAACCACATGGACCAGATGACCCAGCAGAACGCCGCCATGGTCGAAGAAATGAATGCGGCCGGCGCTACTCTGGCGCAGGAAAGCAGCCGCCTTTCCGAACTGCTGGCGCGCTTCGAAGTGAGCCGAAACAACGGGCGCGATCAGCGATCGTTCGCTCCCGGACGGCTGGCCATGGCCAGCTAAGGAAGCGCGCCCGACATGCCGCCTGGTGCCTTTGCAGGCGAGGGGGCATCGATCGAGGCTCTGAAAACCGCCGGCTCGTTTGCAAGAGCCGGCGGTTTACTTTTCCAGCAAGACTACCGGTCCAGGTGGGGTTTCCCCCATTCGGCGATGGCGATGCCGCCGAGTGCGAGCGCCAGCGCGACGATATGGAAAAGCTGCAGGCTCTCGCCGATGATGGCGACCGAGAGCAATGTGCCGAACACCGGCACGAGATTGATGAACAGCCCGGCCCGGTTGCCGCCGATCTCCTCGACGCCCTTGATGTAGAGCACCTGCGCGATCAGCGAGGCGAAGATGCCCGTATAGAGCACCACGACCCAGCCTTTCGCATCCGGCCAAATCACGCGATCGGCCGAATATTCCCAGAATACCAGCGGCAGCGAGAAGACCATTGCGAAGAAAGCCGGGACCGCCATCAGCGTTCGCCAGTCGATCTTCGGGCGCCATCTGAGCGCCACCGTGTAGATTGCATAGGCAACGACGGCGATCATCATGATCGCGTCACCGAAGTTGACGGTCAGCGTCACCAAAGCGCTCAGATCGCCGTGGATGGCGGTGATGATGCCGCCGAAAAGCGTCAGGGTGAAGCCGAGGATCTGCGCCCAGGAGACCTTCATCCGGAACAGGGCGAAGTTGATGACGAAGATCAGCATCGGGATGACCGCCTGCTCGACCGTCACGTTGATCGCCGTCGTGTAGTTGACGGCGGTATAGAGCGCGCCGTTGAAGACGACATAACCGACGACGCCGAGGAAGAGGAGAATCGGCAGGTTCTTCCTGACGACCGGCCAGTCCTTGATGAGCTGCGGCACAGAGATAGCGAAGATGATGGCGACGGCGAAAAACCAGCGCCAGAAGGTCAGCATCATCGGGCTCACATGGCCGACGGCGAGCTTGCCCGCTACCGCATTGCCGCCCCAGGCCAGGGTTGCAATGACGAGCGAGAGATAGGCCTTTTTATGCAAGATGGTCTCCGGCGCCGAAAATGACGGTGGTTTCAGGGGTAACGGCCCGGGAAATAGCGTGCGGTCCACGCTTTTGTCACGTAAAAACCACGGCCGAGTGACAAACAGGTCGCTTTCCGTCTGACGAGGCCTTATAGATGCGGCCGTTTGCAATGCCTCTGAGCAGGTTCCATCCGCCAAAGGCAGTGCATGCAAAATCAAATTGGCGCATCGACCGTATATCAATATTGATCTACGGAAGGTGCGCGTGTGGTCGCGTGGGGCTTTGCCCGCAATACAGGAAACGCAGATGACGAACGTAGTCGTGGTTGGTTCGCAATGGGGTGACGAAGGCAAGGGCAAGATCGTCGATTGGCTTTCTGAACGTGCCGATATCGTGGTGCGTTTCCAGGGCGGTCACAATGCGGGCCATACGCTCGTCATCGACGGCATCAGCTATAAGCTTTCGCTGCTGCCCTCGGGCATCGTCCGTCCCGGCAAGATCGCCGTGATCGGCAATGGCGTTGTCCTCGACCCGCATGCGCTGCTGGCCGAAATCGAAAAGCTGGGCGCGCAGGGCGTCAAGGTCACGCCTGAGAACCTGCGCGTCGCCGATAACGCCACGCTGATTCTGTCGCTGCACCGCGAGCTCGACGGCATGCGCGAAGATGCCGCCTCCAACAGCGGCACCAAGATCGGCACGACCCGCCGCGGCATCGGCCCGGCATATGAAGACAAGGTCGGCCGCCGCGCGATCCGCGTCATGGACCTTGCCGACATGGAGACGCTGCCGGGCAAGGTCGATCGTATTCTCACCCACCATAACGCGTTGCGCCGGGGTCTCGGAGAGAAGGAAGTTTCGCACGAGGCGATCATGCAGGAATTGACCTCGATCGCCGACCGTGTGCTACCCTTCCGGGAAACCGTCTGGGAACTGCTCGACAAGCAGCGCCGCAAGGGCGCGCGCATCCTCTTCGAAGGTGCCCAGGGCTCGCTGCTCGATATCGACCACGGAACCTATCCGTTCGTCACTTCGTCGAACACGGTTGCCGGCCAGGCGTCTGCCGGTTCCGGCATGGGGCCGGGCTCGCTCGGCTATATCCTCGGCATCACCAAGGCCTATACGACCCGAGTCGGTGAAGGCCCGTTCCCGACCGAGCTCAAGGACGAGATCGGCCAGTTCCTTGGCGAGAAGGGTCATGAATTCGGCACTGTGACCGGCCGCAAGCGCCGTTGCGGCTGGTTCGACGCAGCGCTCGTGCGCCAATCAGTTGCCACCAACGGCATCACCGGCATCGCGCTCACCAAGCTCGACGTGCTCGATGGTCTCGACGAGCTGAAGATCTGCGTCGGCTACATGCTCGACGGCGAGCAGATCGACCATCTTCCGGCAAGCCAGGGCGCCCAGGCTCGCGTCGAGCCGATCTATGTCACCCTCGAAGGCTGGAAGGAATCGACGGTCGGGGCACGTTCCTGGGCGGATCTGCCAGCCCAGGCGATCAAATATGTCCGCCAGGTCGAGGAATTGATCGGTGCGCCGGTTGCCCTACTTTCCACCAGCCCGGAGCGGGACGACACCATACTTGTGACCGACCCGTTTGAAGATTAAAGTCAAGAATTGATTACCATTCGGCCGGCCTTCGGGCCGGCTTACATGAGAAAGTGCTGATGGCTGATTTTGTAGCGGTGATCCGCCGCGCCGTTGACGGTCTGGCGAACAATACGCCGGAGATGCGTGCGAAGGTTTATGAAAAGGCTCGTGGCGCCGTCCAGCGGCAACTCGAGAACATGAAGCCGCGTCCGCCTGAAGACATGCTGCGGCGGCAGCTCGACAAGCTCGAAGCCGCTATTGTCGACGTCGAGAGCGAACATGCCGAAGCGCTGGGACCGATAGCCGACGACGCAACTGCTGTGGATGCCCAGCCGGCCGAGGGGGCGCCTCCCGTCGAGCGGGTTTCCGAGTACCAGGACGACCAGCAGTCCGCTGCCGAACCGGCTCAGGTGCCGGAAAACCATGAGCCGGCAGAGACGCCGGCCGCATCCGAATCAGCCCCCGTCGTTCGCGCAGAGCGGCCCGTCTTTTACGAAGACGGTTATGAAGAGCCGGGACAAGCCGTCGTTCAGGCCGAGCCCGCCGAGCCGGAGCCGGTTGCGCAAGAACCCGCCTACGTTGAGCCTCCGGTCTCCGAGCCGGCCGTCCTCCACGAGGAGGAAGAAGCAGCGGCAGTTGCCGATCAGCAGGAGCCCGCCGTCCAGCAATATGGCGATTGGCGGGACGACGTACCGTCGGAAGCGCCGTCATCCGAAACTCACCCTTACGATCATATCGAACAGGCGCCCGAGGCTTCGCAGGCTTTCGACGAGAGCACGATCGAGTTTCCGACGGCGGCACCGCTGCCGGCGTCCGAGCCGGTTGTGCCGGAACCGGTCAATGCCGAATCGGTGGCCGCCGAACCGGTCGATACCATTGAGAACGATGCCGCCGGGAACGAAACGCCCGAGGACGATTTCCCCTATCCGACGCGTGGCGACCAGACCGTTCAGCAGGGCGCTCCCGAGTTCGTGGAGTCATGGCACAGCGAACCGCATCCGTTCGAAGATCAGCATCCGGTCGAGGACCGGATGGAGGTCGAGCAGCCAGCCGAGGAGCATCAGCCGCCGGAACCGGCCAAGCCGGTAGACGAGGATTGGGGCTGGGAGGTGCCGGCTCCGGCCGAGCCGCCGGCGCCGAGCCCGCAAACGGTCGCTGCCGCGGCATGGAACGATGTGCCCGAACTGGTCACGGCCGGTCCTGTCGAACCGATTGGCCATGGTCACGGAACCGCAGCCCCGGCCGCGGCCCATTTCGATCCGGAGACCCACGTGGCGGCCGCTTATGTCCGCATGCCGTCGGTCGCCGATGTGCCCGAACTCGCGCAGCAAAAGGGTACGGCAGCGTCAGCAGAGGGGGACGAGGCTGCCGGGATCGATCCATTCGCCGAATACCTTGACCAGCAGCAGCCCCAGAAGGCCACTGCCGCGCCTGCGAAACCGGTCGAAAACGATCCGTGGGGTGATCTCGAGGAACTGATCGGCTTCAACAAGGACACGTCGTCCTCTTCAGGCGGCGGCGCGCGCAGTACGCTTCACACCGACGCGGATGCGGACGACCTGATGCATGCGCCGGCAAGGCCTTATCGGGTCACCCCGGTGCGCAAGCGTAACTATGCCGGGATCGTGCTGGCGATCGTCGGCCTGGCGCTTGTCGGCGGCGGTGGTTATGCAATCTGGCTGAACCGCGACTCGCTGAACGACATGGTCGATGGCCTGATCCAGTCGAGCCTGCCGGGAAGCCAGACAGCGCAGCAGACGCGTACGCCGGCACCCGCGCCCGCCACACCGCAGCCCAACCGCAGCACCCCTTCGACACCTTCCACCCCGGCAACGCCGTCCCCGAACGGTGCGGCCAATACGCAGGCACCTGCGACGCCCCGCGCCGCGGACGGATCGGCGGCCGGGACCAAATTCACGCAGCGGCTGATGGCCGACGGAAGCGAGGTCGATGCGGGACCGGGCGTCACCGCCGGCCTGGCGCAGAATGCCGAAGGGCAGTCGGTAGCCCAGCTCAACGCGCCGCCCGCCAATCCTCCGGCGCAGCCAGCGCCCACTCCGAGTGCGCCGGCCGCGGCTCCGCGGGCTCCGAATGGCAGCACCAGCGCGGCACCGGCTCAAACGCCACCGGCGGTGCCCACGCCGAATAACGTCGCCCCGCCCGCCAGCACCCCGCCGGCGAACCCGGCGGAGGCTCCGGCGCTCGCAGGCCAAAAAATGTTCCTCTACGAGGAGCGGATCGGCCAGACGGCACCGACGGCCATCGACGGCACGGTGTCCTGGTCGCTTCAACGCGAAGCCGGTGCGAACGGCCGGCAGGAGCCTGTCGTTCAGGGACGGATCAACGTGCCGGGCAGGGGACTGACGGCGCTGATGACCTTCAAGCGCAATAGCGACCCGTCGCTGCCGGCAAGTCACCTGATCGAGATCGTCTTCGCCGTGCCGCCGGATTTCGAAGGCGGCGCGATCGAAAGCGTGCAGCGCATCGCCATGAAGTCGAGCGAGCAGGATCGCGGCAACGCACTGATCGCGGTGCCTGCCAAGATCACCGACGATTTCCACATGATCGCACTCAACGATTTCCCGGACGCACGCTCGACCAATCTGGAACTCCTGCGCAACCGCAACTGGATCGACATTCCGATAGCCTATCGCAATGGGCGCCGTGCGCTGCTGACGCTCCAGAAGGGGCCGGACGGCGAACGCGCTTTCAACGATGCTATCCGCGAATGGGGCACGCTCGGAGCGACCGCCAGCGGACAGTGACCGAGGCACGGCACTTTGAAGCCTAATGGTGGTGATGATTGACGGACTACGCCGAGCGTAGTACGTTTTGTCATGATCAAATCGTGGGTCAATAGTTCAACCCGTCGCTTTGCCGAGGAAGGCAAAGCCAAGTTTTCGGGGATGAACGAAGAGGCCGCGATCGAGTTGTTGGCGGCGCTCCACGCAGCCTCGTCCCTGAACGATCTCAGTCCACTGAAATCGGTCGGCCTTCATAAGCTTTCCGGAAATCGCTCAGGACAGTGGGCAATGACGATCAACGGGCCGTGGCGGATCTGTTTCACGTTCAGGGATGGAGATGCCTGGGACGTGGAAATCGTCGACTATCATTAGGAAGGGTATGTAGATGATAGCAGTTCATCCGGGTCGCATTTTGAAGCGCGAACTCACCGCACGCAGCCTGTCGGCTAATCAGCTCGCTCTTTCACTTCGCCTGCCGTCAGGCCGCATCACCGACATTCTCAACACAAAGCGCGGCATCTCGCCCGATACGGCCCTGAGATTGGCGCGGTATTTTGGAAACAGTGCCCGCTTTTGGCTTGATCTACAGACCGCATATGAACTCGCTCTTGCCGAACGAGAAAATGGCGAACGGATCGCGGAAGAGGTCAAACCGGCCGAAGCTGCCYGACGTTCCAGCCGGTGTAGCCACCCGCTTTTTGCCAGTAGATGCCAAACGGTGATTTTCCTAAACAAGCGTGTGACCGGCCGCCTGCAGCAGCTCGCGGACCTTCGGTCTGTCGGTCGTCTTGATCAGCAGATGGTCGCCGTCGAAGGTGGAGACGACGAAAATGCCGATGCCGTTTTCCGAAAGCGGTTGGATCACTGAGAGCACGATGCCGGTTTCTCCGAATGCGAAAGGCCCCTGCAATTTATAGCAGGTCCAGCCGCCATCCTGTTTGATGCCGGAAGGCACGCGCTCCTCGCGGCAGGCGATCGAAAGTTCGTCGTCGGTGCGGTTGATGCTGACGAAACCGTCGCCGTCGGCCCATGCGGGAATATGGTCGGCAGCTTCAAGCCTGGCAATGGCGTAGCTGCCGGCAAGCTCTCTGAGTGTGATGCGCGATGCCATCCCTGCTTCTCCCTTTCCAGTAGATGGATGCTCAAGATAAAGAAAAGGGGCCGCCGAAGCAGCCCCTTTCATATCGTCAGCGTCGCGGCGGACTACGCGTCGACGACGCGCAGAGCGTTCGCCTGGGCGAGCGCTTCCTTCTGAACCGCTTCCTGCACCTTTTCAAAGGCACGGACTTCGATCTGACGGACGCGTTCGCGGCTGATGTCGAACTCGGCCGACAGTTCCTCAAGAGTTACCGGATCGTCGGCAAGACGACGGGCTTCGAAGATGCGGCGTTCGCGGTCGTTCAGCACGCTCAGCGCCTTGGCCAGCATGCGGCGGCGCGTGTCGAGTTCGTCCTGCTCGATCAGTACGGCTTCCTGGCTTTCGTGGTCGTCCACCAGCCAATCCTGCCACTGGCCGGATTCGCCTTCGGTGGCGCGGATCGGCGCATTCAGCGAGGCGTCGCCGGACAGGCGGCGGTTCATGGAAACCACCTCCTCCTCGGAGACGTTCAGCTTGGTGGCGATTTCGGCCACCTGGTCGGGCTTCAGATCACCTTCGTCGATCGCCTGGATCTTGCCCTTCAACCGGCGCAGGTTGAAGAACAGCCGCTTCTGGTTGGCGGTGGTGCCCATTTTCACGAGCGACCAGGACCGCAGGATATATTCCTGGATCGAGGCCTTGATCCACCACATTGCGTATGTTGCCAGGCGGAATCCGCGTTCCGGGTCGAACTTCTTGACGGCCTGCATCAGGCCGACATTGCCCTCGGAAACGACTTCGCCGATCGGCAGGCCATAACCGCGGTAACCCATGGCGATCTTTGCCACGAGACGAAGATGGCTGGTGACCAGCTTGTGGGCCGCATCCCGGTCGGCATGTTCGGCATACCGCTTTGCCAGCATGTATTCCTGCTGGGGTTCCAGCATGGGAAACTTACGGATTTCGTCGAGATAGCGGTTGAGGCCGGCTTCACCGGCAGTAATGGAAGGCAGAGTATTGCGGGCCATAAAGCACCCCTTTCCGATCTATGTATCGGCTCCCTTTTTGATCTTGCTGTACATGCTGAAGGCGAGCCAAGCGGCGCAGGTCATTTTCGACCCCGCACCGACCCAAGTGACAGATAAGTACGGCAGAACAGTGATTCAAGTCATCACAGAAGCGTTATATCATTACAATGTCGTAATATACGGCGCTCCGCTGGACCCGCTGGGAAGCGGGGTTTTTGGCGTTTCTTTGCCTCACCTATTTCTGCCGGGTCAGAGGCATTTGCGTTCCAGACTGTGCGCGCTGCTGCGGCGGTAGCGGCTGATATCGCCATAAGCCTGGCTGCGGGAGACGCCGATATCTTTCAGCTGATCATCGGTCAACTCGAGCAGCGCCAGCCGGTTCCGGTATCGGCGGAATGTTCCGACGATGACGGCGACCAAGCGGTGCAGGAGCGACGGTTTGGCCGATGGAACGTCCGCTGCGGGCGGCTGGTGCTCCGCTGTGGGCGGTAGTTCCAAGACAAGGTGATAGCGTTCCGATGCGCGGTCGAAGACCGCCCGGTTCTCGTTTTTCATGGTCTTTCTCCAGATGGGGTGGCCGATGCACGGCCGGTGTTTGGGAGGCGGGCGTCTGGCGCCCGTCTCGATGTCGGTCGTTTACGTGTTGGCTGTCATTTACTTACTGGCTGCCTGGGCCGTGCGGGTCGCAGCTTCCGCTTCGCGCAGTGCTTCGGCGCATTCCTCGCAGCAGACCTCGACCGTCTTGCCGCCGATCTTCACCGCAATCCGCGTTGCATCGAGTTCGCAGTCGCAGGCGGCGCAGGTATTCTCTTTCATGATGGCATCTCCCGATGTTGACCTTACGGGAAGAAGAAAAGCACTTTTGGCCGGTCTTGCGCTGTCAGAATCTTTAGCGACTTTGCGCCGTGTTATCTCAAGCCCGCAAAGCGCTGGAATTCTGCCGGCGTCCGGCTATAGGCCTGCCGGAAAGCCGAGGAGAAGTGGCTGTGGCTCGAAAAGCCAAGGTCCAGCCCGAGCTCCGTCAGGTCGTCATAAGTGCCGAGCAGGTCGAGTGCGCGGGCGAGCCGGAGACGCAGCTGATAGCGGTAGAGCGGCGTGCCCTCAACCTGCTGGAAAACCTGGGTCAGGTAGACTGGCGAGACGCCGGCCTCCCGGGCGATCTCGGCAAGCGTCCAGCGGCGGGCGAGATCGGAGGAGAGGGCGAGCTTGGCGCGATCCACCAGCTTTTGGCGGCCGGCGCTGGCGGTCGCGGCGCGGGCGGTGCGCACGCCGACGGAGCGGCGCACCAGCGTCATGGCCAGCGTTTCGGCTTCCAGCGTCTCGGCGGTGCCACGCATCAGGCTGTGACGCAGCAACGCCACCAGCGCCTGGGCGCGCTCATCGATCCTGAGCCGCTGCTTGTTGAAGACAACGCGCGATCCCTTGGGATTGCGGTGCTCGGCCGGGACCAGTTCCTCCAGCATCGCCTCGGGCACGTCCATGCTGAGGCAGGAATCGCCGCCTTCGACCGGATGGCTGATCTGGTAGGCCTCGTCGCAGTTGAAGAACAGCACCTGGTTGGCCTCGGCGACGGTGTCGTCGCGGCCGACATGGCGCATGAACACGCCGCGATAGGGGAAGACGAGGCTGGTTGCATGCGAGCATTCCTCGCCGCTCCGGTGCCGGCATTCACCGCCACACACGACGTCGCGGACCTTGATCAGGTCAGTATCGAGGAGCTTTGTGACGGCGAGCTGGCTCATGGAGGACCTTGGGATACCTCGTGGATGTCGTCAGCTATATACTCTCCGGCAGCCCGTCAGGCCACCCGTTTCATGCCTTCAGCGCCTCGATAAGTTCAGCCATGTCGTCCGGCATCGGTGCCTTGAATTCCATCACCTCGCCGGTGCGGGGGTGTTCGAAGGCGAGCAGAAAGGCGTGCAGCGCCTGACGTGGAAAGCGGTTGACGACGCTCTTGGCGAAATCCGGCAGCAGGTTGGCCTTGGTCTTGAAGCCGGCGGAGTAATCCTGATCGCCGATCAGCGGATGGCCGATATGAGCCATGTGCACGCGTATCTGATGGGTGCGGCCGGTTTCCAGCCGGCACTCGATCAGCGCGGCGAGCGCGGTCGCATCCGGCTTCTCGTGGAACCGTTCGATCACCTGGTAATGGGTGATGGCCTCGCGGGCGTCGCTTGCGTCTTCCTTCTGCACGGCGCGCTTGGTGCGGTCTCCGGCGCGTCCGAGCGGCGCGTCGATCGTGCCTTTCAGCCCACGGGGACGGCCCCAGACGACGGCCTGATAGGCGCGCTCCAGGGGACCCGAGCGGCCATGGTCGGCGAACTGGTCTGCGAGGTGGCGATGGGCGATATCGTTCTTGGCGGCGACCATCACGCCGCTCGTATCCTTGTCGAGCCGGTGGACGATGCCGGGACGCTTGACGCCGCCGATACCGGAGAGGCTTGCGCCGCAATGATGGATCAGCGCATTGACCAGCGTGCCGGTCCAGTTGCCGGCGCCCGGATGCACGACGAGGCCGGCGGGCTTGGCGATGACGATCAGGTCGGCATCCTCGTAGAGCACTTCGAGCGGGATATCCTCGCCCTTGGGCTCCGGGTCCTCGGGTTCCGGAAGGTCGATCTCGACGGTGTCGCCGGCATTGATCTTCTTCTTCGGCTCGAGAACCGGTTTGCCGTTCAGGCTGACGGCGCCCTGTTCGATCAGGGCCTTGATGCGGTTTCGCGAAAACTCGCCTTCGAGCACCGAAGTCAGCCAGGCGTCCAGCCGTCCTTCGGCCTCGTCGGAGGCGGTGAGGACTTTCCTTGGGCGCTCGGCTTCTTTAAAGGGATCGTTCATTCAATCATTCCGATAGCATTCGACAAGAACAAGGACGTCCCATGCCCCAACCCGAGATCGAGGAAAAGGAAGAGCCGCTTGATCCGGCAATGGAGAGAATCCGCCGGAAAATGGTGCTTCTGATACTCGTTTCGGGCGGGATCTTGTTCGTCTGCTTTATGGCGGTCCTTGGCGCCATTGTCTACAAGGTCGCGCAGCGGCCTGCCAAGCCAGAGACGATCGCCTCGACAGGCGGGTTCTCGGTGCCGGCCGGCCAGCCGCTTGCTGCCACCGCGGAACTGCCTGCCGGCTTCGTGGTGCAGGGCGTATCGCTCTCCGGCAGCCAGATCCTGTTCTACGGCCTGCTGACCGGCGACCAGAAGATTTTCATCTACGATATCGCCGCCGGCCGCATCGTTGCCGATGTGACGGTGGCCGTTCCGCAATAATGGCGCCGGTTCGCATCGAAGACGCGGACGACCCGCGGATCGCCGAATTCCGGTCGATCCGCGAGCGGGACCTGACCGGACGCGAAGGGCGGTTCATAGCCGAGGGCACGGTGGTGCTCAGGATGCTCGCCGCCGCGCATGGTTCGGGTGGCGATTTTCTGACCGAGAAGATCCTGCTGCTTGAAAACCGGGTTGCGGGGCTTTCCGAGATCCTTGAAGGTTTTCCGGCAGATATTCCGGTCTATGTGGCGTCCACTGCCGTGCTCGATCAGATCGCCGGTTTCCACCTCCATCGCGGGGTGCTGGCGCTTGGCCGCCGCCGGCAGGAGAGGAGCGCTTCCGAACTGATTGCGAGGCTGCCGGAGAAGGCATTGGTAGTCGCCGCCTTCGGCATCTCCAATCACGACAATATCGGCTCGATCTTTCGCAATGCTGCAGCTTTCGGCGCCGATGCAGTGCTGCTCGATGAGAGTTGCTGCGATCCGCTCTATCGCAAGGCGCTGCGCGTCTCGGTGGGGTCGGTGCTTTCGGTGCCTTATACGCGGCACGGCACGATGTCCGATATCCTGGCGGTGCTGATGGAGAACGGTTTTGCCGTTTGGGGGCTTTCTCCCGCTGGCTTCGTAGAGATCCGCGAGGTGCCGGCGTCGGACCGGATGGTGCTGATCACCGGCACGGAAGGCGAGGGGCTGCCGGCAGAGGTGCTTGCCCGCATCCGATCGGCGCGCATCGCCCAGGCACCAGGCCTCGACAGTCTCAATGCCGCGACGGCGACGGGGATCGCGCTCTACGAGATCGCCATGGCTCAGGGCAGGTTATAGAAGTCTCAGGTATTCGCGTCCTGGGCGGTAGCGAGCGTCTTCTTCGACTTCGCTGCCAGACTTTCCCGGTTGCCGTTTCCGGATTTGCCGGAGAGGATCTTGTGGATCGGTGAGGACGAACCTTCGGACGCCGCCGTCATCGCCACCATGCTGGCGGCGATCGCGGCGAGCTCCTGGCGAATCGCTTCGTCGCTGCCGCTGTCGTTCTGCAGGCGCTCGGAGAGCGCCATTGCTCTACTGCGGGCATCCTCAGCCATTCTGGCCACGACGGGATCGACGTCGGGTTGTCCGGAAATCCGGGCTTGTCGCGGAGGCGGAGCATGCGGAATTTCACGCAGGTTGATGTCCTCCGGAGTAATCTTCTTTTTCGGCCCCGCCTTTATCACCGGGCGGACGACGGCCGAATCGCGAAGGGCGCGACTGGAATCCCGCGCTTCGGCATTGGCGCCTTTCAGCTTGTCCCGCAACCGACCGATCTCTGCAAGCCGACGCTCCAGCGTCGTCTCCCTGTCGGCACGGTCGGCAATTTCCTTGGCAAGCTTGTCCTCAAGTCGCTGGACGCGATGCTCTTCCTGGGCGAGCCGGGCCTCGGCGTCCTTGGCGCGGGAGGTCTGCAGCCGGACGTCGTTGCGCAACGTGTCCCGTTCGTCGCGCAAGGCGGTGATCCGGAATTTCAGGTTCTCCACCTCGGTGTCGCGGGTGGAAAGGTCGATCCGGAAGTTGTCGGCGTCGGCTATCATCAAAAGCTGGCGCTGCTGCAGCTTCTCGATCTCCTGATCCTTGGCGGCGACGCTCTGCTCGGCGGTTTCGAGCGCTGCCTTCAACTGCTGGATATAGCTGTCCTCCTGACGCAGGCGCGAGCGGGCGTCGGCGGCCTCGACATCCATGGTGTCGATCTGGGTGCGCAGGTCGGTGATTTCGGATAGCAGCTGCCTGGTTTCCTCGGCAAGGCTTTCGCTCCTGATCTGCAGCGCGACCGCCTTGTCTCTTTCCTGGACGAGTTCCTGCTTGGTACGCGCGTTCTCCGCGGCATAGACGGCGCGGGCCATATCTCGCTGGGCGCGGACTTCCTGCGGGCTGATCGGCAGCGTCGCCTTGATACGGTTTTCGGTGTAGCGCACGATGCGATTATGGACCGCCGGGGCAATCAGCATCACTGCAAGTGCGGCGCTCAGGAAACCCAAGCCGAACAGAAGAGCAAACTGAATCACGATGCGGCCGTTTCGCGGTCTGGATGGAAATGCGCAGGCTGTTTAAGCATGGCCGTATTCAACCGGCAAGCGCCCTTCAGGCAGAAGGCGGGATTATGGGGCGCTGCGGTGAAAAACATCAAATCCTCTCCGGTGTCCGGGGAGGATAATGGCAAATTTCAGAAAGGGTTCCAGGTCGGCGACTGGGTGAGCTTCAGATAACCGACGTTGATGCCGAGGCGAGCGCCGAGGCCGGTGCGAATCGGTACCAGGATCACATTGTTGTTGCGCAGCACCGTCATGCCGACGCCGGCGACCACAAAGGCGGAGCCGGACACGCCGCCGAAGCGCGCATAAAGGCTGTTGACCGAGGGAAGGTCGTAGACGAGCATCATCGCTCGTGTGCCTTGGCCGCCGTAATCGATGCCGAGCGAAGGCCCTTGCCAGAACACGGGGTGCTGGCCGGCGTTCTTGGTGTAGAGTTCACCTTCGCCATAGGTCAGACCGGCGATGAAGGCGCCCGACCCTTCCTGGCCGAGGATATAGCCGTTCGGCAGGCCGTATTGCGAAAAGGCCTTCTCGACGACCTTGGCAAGCCCGCCGCTGGTGGAGCCGAAGAAGCCGTGGCCGGCATCGACGATTTCCTGGGCAGAATATTGGTTGGCGCCCTGCTGGGCTGATGCCGGGCCTGCGAAGACCGCGATCACGGCAAACACCGTCGCTGCGAAACGTGCGAGGGCCGAAGGGGTGTGGATGCGCATTGTCAGATCCATGATTGTATCATCCAGGGGCATGCCTTTTGCATCATGCTTAAGGCCCAGCCATTTTGAGGCCATGATCTTAACAATCGGTTTACCAAATATGGTGTCATTATGACCAGGAACATTGCTTCATCCCCGCGCAACCTTCAGATGGCAAGGCGAACGCGGGGGGAGCATTTCCCAAACAGGAGACCTACATGCCGAAGAATCCGAATCTTACCCTTGCCGGGCCAGATCTCGCGGCACTTCTGTGCAGCCGTGTCTGCCATGACGTGATCTCCCCGGTCGGCGCGATCAACAACGGCCTTGAGCTTCTCGACGAAGGTGCCGCCGACGGCGACGCGCTCGACCTCATCCGCACCTCGGCCCTCAACGCCTCTGTGCGCCTCAAGTTTGCCCGCCTCGCATTCGGTGCTTCCGGCTCGGTCGGCGCCTCGATCGACACCGGCGAGGCCGAAAAGGCTGCCAAGGATTTCGCGATCGCCGAGAAGAAGACCGAGGTCACCTGGAACGGCCCGCGGGCTATCATCGCCAAGAACCGGGTCAAGCTGCTCCTCAACCTCTTCCTCGTCGCCTATGCGGGCATTCCTCGCGGCGGTTCGATGGACGTGACGCTGGAAAATCCGGAATACGACGCGAAATTTATCCTCACCATCAAGGGACGGATGATGCGCGTGCCGGCCAAGTTCGTCGAAATCGCCAGCGGCACGCTTGAAGAGCCGATCGATGCCCATTCGATCCAGCCCTATTACACGGTACTGCTCGCGGAAGAGTCCGGCATGGAGCTGAGGCACGTGGTTTCGGAAGACAAGATCGTCTTCATCGCCGAAACTGTGGCTGCCTGAGACGATCTCCGGTTGATTGCTGCCCTAGGGTAACCATTCATTAGGGCCATCCTCCTAATGATAGACGCTTGGAACCAGAGCGGGTTCAGCGTCAGGGGGACACGATGCAGCGTTTAATGATCGCCGACGGATCGGACATCGTACGGACGGTCGGCAAGCGGATCCTGTCGGAACTGGGCTTTCTCGTCGTCGAGGCCGACACCGCGCGCGCGGCGGTGACGCGCTGCAATGCCGAGCTTCCCAATTTCCTGATCGTCGACGCTGGCCTGGAGGGCGCGCTCGAACTCATCGGCACCATCCGGGCGATGCCGAACGGCAAGAGCATCCGCATCTTCTATTGCGTCATAGAGGCGGACCTGAAGAAGATGATGGCCGGCAAGCGCGCCGGTGCGGACGATTTCCTGCTGAAGCCTTTCGATCGCAAGATCCTGACGTCGGTCTTCTCGGCCCTGGCACAGGCGGCCTGATCCACAAGCCGATACATCTACATCCGCTCGACCCAGGGCAGCCCACATGGCCGCCGCTTTTCGTTTGAGGTCCGCAAGCAGGCTCAAAACAAAACGCCCGCCGGGCAAGCCAGGCGGACGTTTCGAAAGGGGATTTTCAAGGCAGCTCAGGCGGTTTCGGCGTATTCCGCCTCAGGTTCACGCAGCACGTAGCCACGGCCCCAGACGGTTTCGATGTAATTTGCGCCGCCGGCGGCATTGGCAAGCTTCTTGCGCAGCTTGCAGATGAAAACGTCGATGATCTTCAGTTCCGGCTCGTCCATGCCGCCGTAAAGGTGGTTCAGGAACATTTCCTTGGTGAGCGTGGTACCCTTGCGGAGCGAAAGGAGCTCCAGCATCTGGTATTCCTTGCCCGTCAGGTGAACGCGCTGGCCGCCGACTTCGACGGTCTTGGCGTCGAGATTGACGATCAGTTCGCCGGTGATGATGATCGACTGTGCATGACCCTTGGAACGGCGGACGATCGCGTGGATGCGAGCGACCAGTTCATCCTTATGGAAGGGCTTGGTCATATAGTCATCGGCGCCGAAACCGAGACCACGGACCTTGTCTTCGATGCCGGCCATGCCGGACAGGATGAGGATCGGTGTTTTGACCTTCGAAAGCCTCAGAGTGCGAAGCACTTCGTAGCCCGACATGTCGGGCAGGTTGAGGTCGAGGAGAATGATATCATAGTCGTAAAGCTTGCCGAGATCGACACCTTCCTCACCGAGGTCGGTCGTATAGACGTTAAAGCTTTCCGATTTCAGCATCAGCTCGATGCTCTGGGCAGTCGCGCTGTCATCTTCGATGAGTAGAACCCGCATATTTTTCCCCTTTACCGCCGCGTAAGGTATCTTTGCCCCCTTACTCGATACGGATCCAGACTGAGCCTGATTTGGAAGCTGCCACTAAATGGTTAACAAATTATGATTCAACCTGGCAAGGTTCATGATTTCGTTAAGCAAAATTAGCAGCAACCTGATTTCCCTTTAAGATTGGTCATCACCAGGACTGAATCAGCGGATGAGGAAATTCCGCTAAGTGATTCATTCGACTCATACATTGTCGCGGCCAATTTAGGCCCTGGCATTTACCGACCCTTAAACGATCCGGTTTATCATTAATGATGCCCGTAAACGAAAGGTTAACGCGAAGCTTAATTTATTAACGTCGCGGGAATTTTTTGATCCGGAGTGTACCAATCCGGATACACGGGCCTGGGTCTCGCTATCCACGGAGTATTGCGTATGAAGTCGCGTGACAGCCTGGTTCGCCTGAAAAGTTTTCAGGTCACCGAAAAGCGTCGTCAACTGCAGCAGTTGCAGATGATGATGGCCGAATTCGAGAGAATGTCTAAAGAACTCGAGCATCAGATCACTCTGGAAGAGAAGAAATCCGGGATTACCGACCGGAATCACTTCGCTTATCCGACCTTCGCAAAGGCAGCCCGCCAGCGCGCGGACAACCTTCAGGTCTCGATTCGCGAACTGAAGGTCCAGGAGGAAAGTGCCGAACTGGCGCTCGAGGAAGCGGAAGCAGAATTTGCCAAGGCTTCGGCGCTCGAAGAGCGCGATGGCGGAATGCGCGCCCGCGCTTAACAAAAGCCGGGCGGCATCAACGACGGAATGTCATAATCTGGGGCGGTGCCGCGGTGCCGGGCCCCATTTCCGTTTTTAGTCTTCCGTTAGCGTTTGTGATTCGGGCTCCGCATCCCGCGTTAACGAAGAATATCCTGCCAGTCGGGATGGCGTTCCGTCTGGGCCTTGAAGAATGGGCAGAGTGGGATGATCTTCCAGCCGCCCTTGCGGGCTTCTTCCACCGCATGCAATGCCAGCGCCTGGCCGACCCCTTTGCCGCGAAGCTCGTCGGGAACTCCGGTATGATCGACGATGATAAGTTCCGGGGAGGCGCGCGAATAGGTCATTTCCGCATAATGACCTTCAACCTCGGCTACGTAGCGCCCGCCCGACCGCGTCTCTTCATCGGTGATATTCATGATTGTCCCGCTTTTGTCCGTTCGCCAATGGTGTAATACGGGGAGGGCCGGAGGGAAATAGCTTAAACGGCCTCCCAAGGGTGACACATCGTCAACGGAGAAAGCGATGAACTGGCTGCGGCCGCTTCTTCTCGCGCTGGCCACAATCTTCCTGGCGCTCGGGCTCTTCCTGCCGATCATCCGTTTCGAGCGGCTCTATTTCTTCACCGAGACTCCGTCTCTGCTGGAACTCGTCGCGGCGCTGTTCCGGGAGGGAGATGTGGCACTGTCGATGGTGGTCGGGCTGTTTTCGATCGTTTTTCCGATCGTCAAGCTCGTCGGGCTGACGGTGCAACTGTCCGGACGGGCGGCGGAGGCGGGATTTTTCCGCCGCGCGATGCCGCATCTTTCGAAATGGTCGATGATGGACGTGATGCTGGTGGCGATCGTCGTCTTCGCCGCGAAGAGCAGCGGCCTGGCTGTTGCGGTCTCGCAGCCTGGCCTCTGGTTCTACGCCGCCTCGGCCATCATCGCCGGACTGCTGCCGTCACTGTCCCGGATCGGATCGGGGCAGAGCTGACCGAATTTTAGAAACCGAAAGGTGCCGTTGCATTCGTTGCAGCGGCACCTTTTGTTTTCCGGTGCGGGCTTGGCGCCCACGAATTCGGCGTCAGTGACGATATTGCTGAATGCGCGTGGTGCGCAGGCCGGCGAGGCCATGATCGTTGATGGAGGACTGCCAGGACAGGAATTCCTCGACGGTGAGCGTGTACCGCTCGCAGGCTTCTTCCAAGCTCAACAGGCCGCCGCGAACCGCGGCTACCACCTCTGCCTTTCGCCGGATGACCCAGCGGCGCGTATTGGCCGGCGGAAGATCGGCGATCGTCAAGGGGCTGCCATCGGGGCCGATGACATATTTTACTCGGGGACGTATCATTTCGGTCATTGGACTCTCTACACAACGCAAGACCACGTCGGTGAGCCTAGCCGCCCAGTTTTAATATTTGACTAAACAGGCCGCAGCATTTGTTCCCACTGTGGCAACAATCGCATTGCGTGTCCCAAGGCAGGACGAAAAAGGCTTTCCGGCCGCTGAAAAGGCGGTGTTTCGATGGTTGGGCAGCCTCGGCGAAGGCGGCGATCAGAAGCCTTCGCCGCCACGAAATTCGGCGAGCAGCGTGCCGAATATGATACGCAGGTCGAGCAAAATAGAGAAATTGTCGATGTAATAGAGGTCGCATGCGATACGGGCGCGCGCCTTGCCGGGGCGATCCGTCGGTCCGCGAAGACCGCGCATCTGTGCCAGGCCGGTCATGCCGGGTCGCATCGAATGGCGGCGATGATAATCTGCAACCAGGTTCTCGTAAGGAATGCCGGCAGCGAGCATGTCGATCGCGTGACAACGCGGTCCGACCAGCGACATGTCGCCTTTCAGGACGTTCAGAAGCTGGGGCAGTTCGTCGATATTGGCCTTGCGGATGAGAGCGCCGACACGGGTGATGCGCGGATCGTCGCGCACTGTCTGGGCAATCCCCTTCGCGTCGCCGAGGTCGGTGCGCATGGAGCGGAACTTGTAGACCCGGAACCTGCAGCCGTCCTTGCCCCAGCGCGTCTGTGTGAAAAGCACCGGGCCGTCGCTGTCGATGCGGATCGCCAGCGCGACGACCAGCATCAGCGGCAGGAGCAGGACCAGTGCCGAAAGCGAGACGCCGATGTCGATTGCGCGCTTTGCCGCGAGTTGCACCCGACGGCTGCCGCTGGATGCAAGGCGGGTGGATCCAGGGCAGGATTTAGGTGGTGCGATGGATTGCCAAATGCGAGTTGGCGGCGGCTCGCCACGCCGCCTGGCGCTCGACCTGTCGGCGGCGTCGTCATGCAGATCAGGAACACTCAAAACCAGCCACCCGTGCTCTACCCCCGAGCCTCGAAGGCAGCGGTGGCCTTTAATAGAACACCTCCCGAGATGAGTCATCAGCCAAGTTAACCTGGCGTTAAGAATGAAAAGAACTTTAGAATTTGCTGTTATGACAGCATTGCCAAGGATAGCTCTGTTTTTCCGGCGCCCAATTCCAGTTGTGCGGTTCCTGCATGCCCGAGTGTCAGGTAATCTCCGGCGGAAAAGGAAAAGATTCCCGTTGCGGACTGCATTTGTGCTCCACCGGCGATGCCGTTCAACAGAATAAGCGGCTGCGTTGCATTCTGCATCAGGCTGGTCGCATGGCCGGACGACGACAGGACCGCGACATTGAGGGCGACGAGGTACAGGCCGTCAGCTGGCACGACGACCCGGTTGCCGCCGCCGGCAACCGCGGTGCCCAGCGAAAGGCCGCCGTGTGCGAGGGCGAAGGTGGTGAAGCCGCTCTGCTGGCCGGCGGTCGGAGCGAAACTGGTGCCGGTGCGGTAAGCGCGGGCGGCCGGCTGGTTCGGTTGCGAAACATGGCCGCCGGGCGAGATCGACAGCCCGGTCTTCCATGTCGTCCCGTCGCTGACCTTGACGGAGAACTCGGTGTCGCCGGCCAGGCCCATTTCCGCATAACCCGTCCAGTTCGACTGGAAGAGCAGCGAAGCCGTGTCGGTCGAGGCGGCCTTGTTGACCTTGATCTGGTGACCGTTGCCGGCGTGGTTGAACAGGCTTGCCGGCGAGGCGAGGACGAGCCGGTTGGTGCTGTCGGGCGTCGCATTGATGCCGAGTTCGTCGAGGCGGCCGGTCGCGGGCAGAGGGATGTCCTGCCAGAGCGTGCCGGAAAATACTTTCAGCCTTTCGGAAGCGGCAAACCAGGCGCGCCAGCCGACACGTGGCTCTGAAAATGCCCAATAGCCATCCTGCCAGGAGGCAATGCGTCCCGTCTTGCCGGCCCAGGCGCCGGTCGGCGCGGTCGCGACCAGATAACAGGCGCCCTCGGCGGGTGCGCCGGGCGGGTTCTCGAGTTCCTCGGTGATCGTCAGATGCACCAGCGCGTCGAGCCGCAGCAGCGACTCGTTGTGCGTCACGTGTTTCTGGGCCTGCGAGGGCAGGATGAAAGGCATGTTCAGGTTCGCGGTCGTGTCGGCCATGGCTGTCTCCATTCTGTCGCCCGGGAGTCTAAGGCCAATGGCGGAGACGGGGAGGCGGAAGAGGGCAAGCCTTTGAAAAGCCTGACTGGGGCCTGCGGAAACGTACCCGCTTCGACGCGGCGTGCCTTTGAAGCAACGGATGGTCGTTTCGCCGCATGCAGGCTTCCGGATGTCCCGATTGCGCTTGTCCTTTCTCTCGCATATGCGAATGTGAGCGCGGCGAGAGACAGGGAAAAGCATGCGTTATTCGGCCTATTCGATCTTCAAGGAAGCGCTGTCCGGCAACCGGATGTGGAAGCCGGCCTGGCGCGAACCGCAGCCGAAACCGCATTACGACGTGATCATCGTCGGCGGCGGCGGGCACGGGCTTGCGACCGCCTATTACCTCGCCAAGGAGTTCGGCATCACCAATGTCGCGGTGCTTGAAAAGGGCTATCTCGGCTCCGGCAATGTCGGGCGCAACACGACGATCATCCGCTCCAACTACCTGCTCGAAGGCAACAACCCGTTCTACGAATTTTCGCTGAAGCTCTGGGAAGGGCTGGAGCGGGATTTCAACTACAATGCCATGGTCTCGCAGCGCGGCATGCTCAACCTCTTCCATTCCGACGGCCAGCGGGACGCCTATGCCCGCAAGGGCAACGGCATGCGCATCCATGGCGTCGATGCCGAACTGCTCGACCGCGAGCAGGTGCGCCGGAAAGCGCCCTATCTCAATTTCGACCACGCCCGTTTCCCGATCATCGGCGCGCTCTACCAGAAGCGCGCCGGCACGGTGCGGCACGATGCGGTCGCCTGGGGTTATGGTCGGGGAGCGGACGCCCGCGGCGTCGACCTGATCCAGCATTGCGAGGTGACCGGCATCCGCCGCGAGAACGGTCTCGTCACCGGTGTCGAGACGACCAGGGGCTTCATCGGCTGCAACAAACTGGCGCTCGCAGCGGCCGGCAATACGACCACCGTCGGGCGGATGGCCGATCTCGAACTGCCGATCGAGTCGCATGTGCTGCAGGCCTTCGTGTCGGAAGGACTGAAGCCGGTGGTCGACCACGTCATCACCTATGGCGCCGGCCATTTCTACATATCGCAATCGGACAAGGGCGGGCTGGTGTTCGGCGCCGAGATCGATTTCTATTCCTCCTATGCGCAGCGCGGCAATCTGCAGACCGTCGAGCACACGATGGAGGAGGGTGTGTCGCTGATCCCCGGCCTGTCGCGCGCCAAGGTCTTGAGAAGCTGGGGCGGTGTCATGGACATGTCGATGGACGGATCGCCGATCATCGATCGCACGCCGATCGACAATCTCTATCTGAACTGCGGCTGGTGTTACGGCGGCTTTAAGGCGACGCCGGCCTCCGGTTTCTGTTTTGCCCACCTGATCGCCAAAAACGAGACGCATCACGTCACCCGCTTCATGCGGCTCGACCGGTTCGAGCGCGGCTACACGATCGACGAAGCGGGCCGCGGCCCTCAGCCGAACCTCCACTGAGCAAGATCCCCCATGGCAAGCCTGATCACCTGTCCGCATTGCGGCACCAGACCCAAGGAAGAGTTTTCGATCCGCGGGGCCGCCGCGCCGAAACGCCCTTCACCGACCGCCAAGGACGAGGCCTGGCACGCTTATGTCTATGTGAGGGACAATCCGAAGGGCCGATACCAGGAATATTGGCACCATATCGCCGGCTGCCGCCGTTTTCTGGTGGTCGAGCGCGACAACCTCACCCATGAGGTTTTCGGCGTGACCGACGCTTCGGAATTCAAGTGGGCGGGAGCTGCCGAATGACCTCCTATCGTCTCGGGTCCGGCGGCGCGATCAATCGCGGCCAGTCGCTCAGCTTCACCTTCGACGGCCAGACCTACAAGGGGTTCGAGGGCGATACGCTCGCCTCGGCGCTGCTTGCCAACGATCAGATGCTGATCGCCCGCAGCTTCAAGTACCATCGCCCGCGCGGCGTGATGACGGCAGGATCCGCAGAGCCCAACGCGCTGATGACGATCGGGTCCGGCGCGCGGGCCGAGTCGAACGCCCGTGCAACGACGGTCGAGCTCTACAATGGTCTTGCCGCTGCAGGCCAAAACCGGTGGCCATCGCTGAAACACGATTTTGGCGCCGTGAATGATCTCTTGTCGCCGTTCCTCGGTGCAGGTTTCTACTACAAGACCTTCATGTGGCCGGGCGTGCTCTGGGAAAAACTCTACGAGCCGCTGATCCGCCGTGCCGCCGGGCTCGGCAAGGCGACGATGCAGGCCGATCCGGACCGTTACGAAAAATCCTGGGCGCATTGCGATCTGCTGGTGATCGGCGCGGGGCCGACCGGTCTCATAGCGGCGCTCGCCGCCGGCCGGGCTGGGGCGCGGGTCATTCTGGTGGACGAAGGCTTCAGGTTCGGAGGTTCGCTGCTGTCGGAAAGCGCAACGGTCGGCGGCCAGCCGGCTGCGGAGTTCGCGGCCGAAATCGTCGGGGAACTGGCGTCGCTGCCCAACGTGACGCTGATGCCGCGCACGACCGTGTTCGGCTGGTATGACGACATGGTCTTCGGCGCCGTCGAGCGGGTGCAGAAACACGTGGCCTCGCCATCGCCGGACCTGCCGATGGAGCGGCTGTGGCGCGTCGTCGCCAAGCAGGCGATCCTTGCCACTGGTGCCGAAGAGAGGCCGCTGGTCTTCGGCGGCAACGACAAGCCGGGCGTGATGACGGCCGGGGCTGCGCGCACCTATCTCAACCGCTACGGCGTCGCTGTCGGCGGCAAGGTCGCGGTCTTCACCAATGGCGGTTCCGGGTACCGCACCGCGGCAGATCTCCTTGCCCAGGGCATTGATGTCACAGCGATCATCGATGCGCGGCCGCAATCGGCCGACCCGGTGCCGGAGAGTGTTCGCGTCATCCGCAACGGCTCGGTGATCGCCACCAAGGGGCGCCACCGGATCGAGGGGCTGATCGCCGAGCGTTCCGGCTTCGAGGAGGTGATCGGCTGCGATGCGTTGGCGATGTCGGGCGGCTGGTCGCCGATCGTGCATCTGATGTGCCAGCGCGGCGCGAAGCCCGTATGGTCGGACGAGAAACAGGCATTCTTGGCGCCTGATGTCGGCAGCGCTTTCGTGGCGGCCGGTTCGGCTGCCGGCCATGCGTCGATCGGGGATTGCCTGAAGGATGGTTCGGCCAAGGCGCATGCTGCACTCGACGCGTTGGGCAGGCTGGTGGGCGCGCTTGAAACGCCCGAGGTCGAGGGCGAATACGATCCGTCCTTCGTGCCGCTCTGGTACGTGCCGGGTGCCCGGGACAAGGCCTTCGTCGATTTCCAGAACGATGTGCATGTCGGCGATCTCGGCCTCGCCCAGCGGGAAGGTTTTCGCCATATCGAGCACACCAAGCGTTACACGACCGCCGGCATGGCGACCGACCAGGGCAAGCTCGGCAACGTCAACGCGGCCGGAATCGTCGCCGGCATGCGCGGGGTGTCGCCTGCCGAGATCGGCACCACCACATTCCGGCCGTTCTACACACCGGTCTCGTTCGGCGCTCTCGCCGGCACTGCGCGGGCCGAACATGCGGCTCCGGTGCGCACCTCGCCGCTGCATAACTGGGCGCGGAAGAATGGTGCGACCTTCGTGGACTCAGGCCTCTGGTACCGTTCCGCCTGGTTCCCGCGGGAGGGTGAAAAGACCTGGCGAGAAAGCGTCGATCGCGAGGTCCTCAGCGTCCGCTCCAATGCGGGGCTCTGCGACGTCTCCACGCTCGGCAAGCTCGAGATATTTGGCGCAGGTGCGGCGGAATTCCTGGATCGCATCTATTCGAACGGCTTTCTCAAGCTGCCGGTCGGAAGGGCGCGCTACGGGCTGATGCTGCGCGAGGACGGTATCGTCTTCGACGACGGAACGGTGAGCAGGCTTTCCGAAAACCACTATGTCATGACCACGACGACGGCTTTTGCCGCGGACGTACTCGCGCATCTGGAATTCTCGGCGCAGACCTTCTGGCCGGAGCTCGACGTGCGCTTCGTCTCCTCGACGGATCAATGGGCGCAGATGTCCCTCGCCGGTCCGAAGGCGCGAATCATCATGAGCCGCGTCGTGCAGGACGATATTTCCGATGCTGCCTTACCCTTCCTCGCCGCCAGGGAGGTGATGCTGCGCGACGGGCTGAAGGCGCGGCTGTTCCGCATTTCCTTCTCGGGCGAACTCGCCTACGAGCTCGCGGTTCCGGCCGGTTACGGCGAGGCCGTCGCCGACGCGATCATGAACGCGGGCCGCGAGGAGGGCATCTGCGCCTATGGTGTCGAGGCGCTCAACGTGCTGCGCGTCGAGAAGGGGCATGTCACCCACAGCGAACTCGACGGCCGCACTACCGCGGACGATGTCGGGCTCGGCCGGATGATGGCGATGCAGAAGCCGGATTTCATCGGCAAGCGGCTCTCGACCCGATTCGGATTGACGGCCGCCGACCGGCTGCAGCTCGTCGGATTGAAGCCGATCGAGGCAGACAAGGATATCAAGGCCGGTGCGCATCTCCTGAAGGATGGTGCAAAGCCCTCCCTCGCCAACGACCAGGGCTTTGTTTCTTCGGCTTGTTTTTCGCCAACGCTCGGGCATTTCATCGCGCTCGCCATGCTGAAATCCGGGCGCGAGCGGATCGGCGAACGGATCATGGTCTGGGACGGGTTGCGCGGTTCGGAAGTGCTCGCGCAAGTCTGTCCGCCGGTCTTCGTCGATCCCGAAAACAGCAAACTGCATCTATGAGGGCTGCCTGATGTCGATCAACCTTCTCCACCGGCATGTCCTCGATGATCATATTTCCGGTTTCGAGACGGATCCCAATCCGAACCATCTCGCCATCATTCGCCGGCCGGTGATCTTCACCGTTCTCGCCCATACAGGCCAGGAGGCCGCCGTCGCCGAGGCCCTGTGGAATGCTCCGGATGTGGCGCCGCGCTTCTGCAGCCCGTCCGAATGGCTTGCCGTGTCGCGGACGGTCGGGGCCGAGACGGTCGCCGGCATGCTGTCCGAAATCGCGGGCGCATCCGTGGTCGACCAGAGCGACGGCCGGGTCTTGATGGAAATCTCCGGCCCGAGCGTGCGAAAGATACTGGCCAAATGCGTAGCGATCGATCTGCATCCGGAGGTGTTCGAGGAGGGGCATTCCGCCGCGATGTTGTGCTGCCACGCTGAGGTAAATGTCGCGCGCACCGGTGCCGACACGTTCGAGATCATCGTGCCGCGCTCGCTTGCCGGATCGGTTTTCGAGGAGCTGATGGAGATGGGCCGCGAGCATGCACTGACCCGCGGCTTCGTGGACTGAGCGCCGAGCCTGCAGGGCGAGGGTCGAATCTGAATTTAACGTTAACCGCGGGACGATCTTTAATTTCGAAAACCGGACGCCTTGGCTAATTTTTCGACAGAAGCTGCCGGTTTTTTGGAATTTCTGATCTTTGTGTTGCCAGATTGTTGAGAAGTGCTGCGATTTTGTCGGTCTCGCGGCTTTTTGTCTTCCCATTCCTTACGAAAACGTTATGGAATGCGCCAAAGAACGTAAGAACCCGCAAGGGGCAAATAAACGAGATGTGACCCTTCCGGGATCGCATCCAGGGGAAAATATATGGAGTATTTTATCCAGCAGCTCATCAACGGGCTGACTCTTGGATCCATCTATGGCCTTGTCGCAATCGGCTATACGATGGTTTATGGCATCATCGGCATGATCAACTTCGCCCATGGCGATATTTTCATGCTTGGCGGCTTTGCCGCTCTCATCGTCTTCCTGATCGCAACCTCCTTCTTCGCCGGCATTCCGGTGGCGTTGCTTCTGCTGCTGATGTTACTCGTCGGCATGCTGATGACGGGGTTGTGGAACTGGACGATCGAGCGGGTCGCTTACCGGCCGTTGCGCGGTTCATTCCGGCTTGCGCCGCTGATCACCGCGATCGGCATGTCGATCGTGCTGTCCAACTTCATCCAGGTGACGCAGGGCCCGCGCAACAAGCCGATCCCGCCGATGGTGACCGACGTCTTCCATATCGGCGGCATCACCATCTCGCTGAAGCAGGTGCTCATCGTCATCATCACGGCGGTGCTGCTGTTCGCCTTCTGGTACATCGTCAACAAGACGCCGCTCGGCCGCGCCCAGCGGGCGACCGAGCAGGACCGCAAGATGGCGGCGCTGCTCGGCGTTGATGTCGACCGGACGATCTCGATCACCTTCATCATGGGTGCAGCGCTCGCGGCGGTCGCCGGTGGCATGTATCTGATGTATTATGGCGTCGCCTCGTTCAACGACGGCTTCATCCCAGGCGTCAAGGCGTTCACCGCAGCGGTTCTCGGCGGCATCGGGTCGTTGCCGGGTGCTGTTCTCGGCGGGCTTCTGATCGGCCTCATCGAGTCGCTGTGGTCGGCCTATTTCTCCATCGCCTACAAGGACGTCGCCACGTTTGCGATCCTCGCTTTCGTGCTGATCTTCAAGCCGACCGGCATTCTCGGCCGGCCGGAAGTGGAGAAGGTGTAACATGACAGCTTCCACCGAAACCGGTCACCCGAACGTGCTTGCCAAGGCGGTACGGGAAGGACTGTTCGCCGGCGTCATCGCCTTTTTCATGTTCCTGCTGTTCGTCGGCATCGAGACCTATCAGGACATCAACAACGCGCTCGTCTGGCGCACCCGCTGGGGTCTGCTGGCGATCTTCGTGGCTGTTGCTGCGGTCGGCCGCTTCCTGACTGTCGGCTTCATCAAACCGCATGTCGACCGTCGCAAACTCGCCAAGGCAAAGAGTGGAGTTCTCGAGATTTCCGAGAACAAGAGCTTCTTCCACCGGCATTTCCTCAAGATCGCGCTGGTTTTCCTGCTGGTCTATCCCTTCCTGTCGCTGCTGATCGTCGGCAAGCAGGGCTCGCTGAAATATGTCGACAATTTCGGCATCCAGATCCTCATCTACGTAATGCTCGCCTGGGGCCTGAACATCGTCGTCGGCCTTGCCGGACTGCTCGACCTCGGTTATGTCGCCTTCTATGCGGTCGGCGCCTATTCCTATGCGCTGCTGTCCTCCTATTTCGGCCTGTCCTTCTGGCTGCTCTTGCCGATGTCGGGCATTCTTGCAGCACTCTGGGGGATCATTCTCGGCTTCCCGGTTCTGAGGCTGAGGGGCGACTATCTCGCCATCGTGACGCTCGCCTTCGGTGAAATCATCCGCCTGGTGCTGATCAATTGGACCGACGTGACCAAGGGAACATTCGGGATTTCGGGTATCGCCAAGGCTTCGTTCTTCGGCATCTGGTCCTTCGATACCGGCAGCGCGAACAGTTTCGTCAAGGCCTGGGGCCTGTCGGCTTCCTCGGTCTATTACAAGATATTCCTGTTCTACATCATCCTGGCGCTCTGCATGCTCACCGCCTACGTCACCATCCGGCTTCGGCGCATGCCGATCGGCCGGGCCTGGGAAGCGTTGCGCGAGGACGAGATCGCCTGCCGTTCGCTCGGCATCAATACCGTCACCACCAAGCTGACCGCCTTTGCGACCGGCGCGATGTTCGGAGGGGTGGCTGGCTCCTTCTTCGCCACCCGCCAGGGCTTCGTGTCGCCGGAAAGCTTCGTCTTCCTGGAATCGGCCGTGATCCTGGCAATCGTCGTTCTCGGCGGCATGGGCTCGCTGACCGGCATTGCCATCGCCGCGGTGGTGATGGTGGGCGGTACCGAAGTGCTGCGCGAAATGTCCTTCCTCAAGGCCGTGTTTGGACCGGACTTCACCCCTGAACTCTACCGCATGCTGCTTTTCGGTCTGGCGATGATCATCGTCATGCTGTTCAAGCCGCGCGGCTTCGTCGGATCGCGAGAACCGACGGCCTTCCTCAAGGAGCGCCGGGCGGTTTCAGGAAGCTTTACCAAGGAGGGCCACGGCTGATGGCTCCCGGAACGACGACTATGACGAGTGGCATTGCTGGCGATACGATCCTCAAGGTCGAGCATCTGTCGATGAAGTTCGGCGGCCTGATGGCCATCAACGATCTGTCGCTGGAAGTGCGGCGCGGCGAGATCACCGCGCTGATCGGCCCGAACGGCGCCGGCAAGACGACGGTGTTCAACTGCATCACCGGCTTCTACAAACCGACCATGGGCATGCTCACCCTGCAGCGCAGGGACGGCAAGGAATACCTGCTGGAACGCCTGCGCGACTTCGAGATCCCCAAACTGGCCGGCGTCGCCCGCACGTTCCAGAACATCCGCCTGTTCTCGGGCCTGACGGTGCTCGAAAACCTGCTGGTCGCGCAGCACAATGCCTTGATGAAGGCATCGGGCTACACGATCCTCGGGCTTCTCGGCCTGCCGGCCTATAGCAGGGCCGTCGATGCCTCGATCGAAAAGGCGAAGTACTGGCTCGACAAGGCCGATCTGACCGATCGCGCCGACGATCCCGCCGGCGATCTTCCCTATGGCGCCCAGCGGCGGCTGGAAATCGCTCGCGCGATGTGCACCAATCCGGAACTGCTATGCCTCGACGAGCCGGCGGCCGGCCTCAACCCGCGCGAATCGGCGGCTCTCAACACGCTCCTGCATCAGATCCGTGACGAGGGCGCTTCGATCCTGCTGATCGAGCACGACATGTCGGTGGTCATGGAGATTTCCGACCATGTCGTGGTGCTGGAATATGGGCAGAAGATTTCCGACGGCTCGCCGGACCATGTGAAGAACGACCCACGAGTGATCGCCGCGTATCTCGGCGTCGAGGATGACGAGGTGGAAGAGGTGATTGCGGTAGAACTCGAGGGGGGCAATCACTGATGGCGGCCGAGAACCTTCTGAAAGTCGAGGCTGTCGAGACTTATTACGGCAATATCCGTGCGCTCGCAGGCGTCGATGTCGAAGTCAACAAGGGCGAGATCGTCAGCCTGATCGGTGCCAACGGTGCCGGCAAGTCGACGCTGATGATGACCATCTGCGGCAGCCCGCAGGCCCGAGCCGGCTCGATCATCTTCGACGGCGAGGACATCACCAAGCTGCCGACGCATCTGATCGCGCGGCGCCGCATCGCCCAGTCTCCCGAAGGCCGGCGCATCTTTCCGCGCATGACCGTCTACGAGAACCTGCAGATGGGGGCCGGCCTCGACAACCTCAAATATTTCAACGAGGACGTCGAGAAGATCTTCACGCTCTTCCCGCGCCTCAAGGAACGCCAGAGCCAGCGCGGAGGCACGCTTTCGGGCGGTGAACAGCAGATGCTGTCGATCGGGCGCGCGCTGATGGCCCGGCCGAAGCTGCTCCTGCTCGATGAACCTTCGCTGGGCCTGGCGCCGCTGATCGTCAAAGGCATTTTCGAGGCGATCAAGAAGCTGAACAAGGAAGAGGGCCTGACCGTCTTCCTCGTCGAGCAGAACGCGTTCGCGGCTTTGAAGCTCTCCGACCGCGGTTATGTGATGGTCAACGGCAAGGTGACGATGAGCGGTTCCGGAAAAGAACTTCTCGCCAATCCGGAAGTGCGCGCCGCTTACCTTGAAGGTGGACGGCATTGATCGCAAAGGTTGTACTTTTGACGACCGGAGGAATTTAGGATGCAGGGACTGTTTTTCGAAAGCGACAGCGGCGTGCGTTACCTCTTGCGTTTCCTCGTGCTGATGATCGGTTTCTGGACTGCCTGGCGGTCGGGCAAGGCCGCCGCCGAGGGCTGGAACGGCTATCCGACGGTGGTGGTCTATACGCTGCTACTCGGCGTGGCGATGCGTTTTCTGCACTATGCGCTGTTCCAGGGGCCGTTCATCAGCCCGTTCTACTACGTCCTCGACGTGATCGTCCTGCTCGTCTTTTCGGGCGCCGGATTCCGCATTCGCCGGACACGCCAGATGGTGCAGAATTACTATTGGCTCTACGAGCCGACTTCGGCTTTCTCCTTCAAGAAGAAAGATTGACAGCCGCACTTTTCTGTCCTCAGATTAGCTCGGGTTGAAATCATAAGTAACCTAGAGTGGAACATTTCCGGCGCAGTGATGGTGGGTATTGCGTCCGGTCTCGAAAAATCAGCTCACCTAAAAAATTGGGAGTAACTCGATGAAGAAGTCTCTTCTTTCCGCGGTTGCGCTGACGGCCATGGTCGCCTTCAGCGGTAGCGCATGGGCCGACATCGTTATTGGCGTCGGCGGTCCGCTCACGGGTCCGAACGCCGCCTTCGGTGCGCAGCTCCAGAAGGGTGCCGAACAGGCAGCAGCCGACATCAATGCCGCCGGCGGCATCAACGGCGAAAAGATCAAGATCGTCCTCGGCGACGACGTATCGGACCCCAAGCAGGGCATCTCGGTTGCCAACAAGTTTGCATCCGACGGCGTCAAATACGTGGTTGGCCACTTCAACTCCGGCGTGTCCATTCCGGCTTCCAAGGAAGTCTATGCCGAAAACGGCATGCTGGAAATCACCCCGGCTGCGACCAACCCGGTCTTCACCGAGCGTGGCCTGTGGAACGTCTTCCGTACCTGCGGTCGTGACGACCAGCAGGGCGGTGTTGCCGGCGCTTATCTCGCCGACAAGTTTAAGGGCGCGAAGATCGCCATCATCGACGACAAGACGCCTTACGGTCAGGGCCTTGCCGAAGAAACCAAGAAGGCAATGAACGCCAAGGGCCTCAAGGAAGTCATCCGCGAAGGCGTCAACGTCGGCGACAAGGACTTCTCGGCTCTCATCTCCAAGATGAAGGAAGCCGGCGTCTCGATCATCTACTGGGGCGGTCTCCACACCGAAGCCGGCCTGATCATCCGCCAGGCCAAGGACCAGGGCCTCAAGGCCACGCTCGTTTCGGGTGACGGTATCGTCTCCAACGAACTGGCTTCGATCGCCGGCGACGCCGTCGCAGGCACGCTCAACACCTTCGGCCCCGATCCGACGCTGAACCCGGCCAACAAGGACCTGGTTGCCAAGTTCAAGGCAGCCGGCTTCAACCCGGAAGCCTACACGCTGTATTCCTACGCAGCCGTGCAGGTCATCGCTGCCGGCATCAAGGCAACCGGCAAGGCCGACGACGCCGAAGCCGTTGCCAAGACGCTGCATGCAAAGGGTCCGTTCAAGACCGTTCTCGGCGACATTGCCTTCGACGCAAAGGGCGACCCGAAGATTCCGGGCTATATCATGTACGAATGGAAGAAGGGTCCGGACGGCAAGTACAGCTACTTCCCGCAGGGCTGAGCCGTTATCGGCAACCGTATCTTAGAAGGGAGCCCGGTCAAAAGCCGGGCTTCTTTGCGTTTGGGAGCACTTATAGGCGGCACGCCGGAGTCTCACTAAACCGGCAGCTGAATTCCGGACTTGGAAATCTCCACTATCTGGCATATCAAGGGTCAGGGCCTGTTAAATTCAGCCGAACCCGAAGGACGAGACGGGTTTCGCGCCTGGACTGCGTCGGGAAGATTTGAAAATGTGCGAGCATTTCCTGCATTTCCCCTCCTAACCGGGTACGAAATCCGTCACTTGGATTGGATGAATTCAACAGGTCCTAAGCCTGGATAATCCAATTTGAGGAGAGGTGATGTTATGGATCTGAGTGCCATTATTGCCCAGGTCATTGGCGGTGCCGTCGGCGGGGCCGCGGGTGGGAAAATCCTGAAGGATGCCGATCTCGGTCAGATCGGAAATATCATAGCCGGCGCGGTCGGTGGAGTTGGCGGTGGTTCAATCCTCGGCTCGCTTCTTGGAGCCGGCGGCGCGGCGGCTGGAGGCGTCGATTTTGCGGCGCTCGCTGGTCAGCTGGTCGGGGGCGGTATTTCCGGGCTTGTTGTTCAGATCGTCGTTGGTCTGGTCATCAACAAGTTTTTCAAAAAAGCCTGACTGCAGCGAAGCGTCTGTCGTCGCCACGCAGAGAAGCTTGTTCGTCGCTCGAAACGGTTCGCCGGATCGTTGTCGGCTACGCTGACCGCTCCTCGCCATGCAGCACATGCGCGGCCTTGACGGCGGCCGATGCGCGGTTTTCGACGCCGAGCTTCACATAGATCTGTTCCAGATGCTTGTTCACCGTGCGTGCCGAGAGGCCGAGGATGTCGCCGATGTCGCGGTTCGATTTGCCCTTGGCGATCCACAGCAGCACTTCGGATTCGCGCTGGGTCACCGGGAAATGCTGGCGCAGCACTTCGTCGTCGGGGCGTTTGTTGGCGGCCGTCAGGCGGAAAAGATGTTCGTCGGCACCGATCGCGCCGAGGAAGGAGAACTGCAGGCTCGCCCGGCCGTTCTGGACGAGGGCGAAGGCGACGTCGCGGGCAAAACCGGGCTTGTCACGCTCGGCCATCCAGGTGGAAATCCGGCGGGAAACGATGTCGAGCCCATCGTCGCTGTTGGTGGCCGCGTTGATCAGCCGTGTCGCCTGGGGGGTCGACCAGTGGATGGCGCCACTCGCCTTGACCGCCAGCAGGTGGCGGCCCGCGGCGTCGAGCGCCACACGGGCGCTCTGGGCCGAACGGGCATTGGAAAGGTGCACCCGGATGCGGGCGCGCAGTTCGTCGATGTTGATCGGTTTGGTCAGATAGTCGACGCCGCCGGAATCGAGCGCGTTGACCACATGTTCGGTCTCGGTGAGGCCCGTCATGAAGATGACCGGTACTTGCGCAACGGCGCCATTGGTCTTCAGCTTGCGGCAGGTCTCGAAACCGTCCATGCCGGGCATCACGGCGTCGAGCAGGATGAGGTCCGGGGTGATGCGCTCGACGATGTTGAGCGCCGACTGGCCGGCGGTGGCGATCAGCACCGAAAAGCCGGATTTTTCCAGCGCCTCGGTGAGGAAGCCCAGCGTTTCGGGACTGTCGTCCACGAGAAGGACGATATCGCGCGGCAGAGCAGTTTCAGCCATCACTCGTCCTTTCTGCCTCAAGTCGGCTCAGGAATTTCATATAACCGGCAAGGTCGAAGGCCTGCACGTAGGCGCCGAGTTCTTCCGTGAAGGGGCGGTGTTCCTCCTCCCGGGCGAGATCGGCGAGTTTCGCTTCGATACCGCGGACGTAGCCGATTTCGCCGAGCCGCAAAAGGTCCTGGACATGGTTCGTCCCCGGACTTTTGATCGGCTTTTTCGGGCCAACGACCGCCGGAACCACCGTTTCGTTCTCGTAGACCCAGACGAGGCCGAGATGGGCGGCGAGTTTGTCGGCAAGCCTGCGGATGTCGACCGGTTTGGCGATCGCGTCGTTATGGCCCTCGTCGCCGGAATGCGTCGCGATACCGTCGCCGATATTGGCCGAGAGCATGACGATCGGCGCCACCTGGCCGATCTCGCGCAGCCGCGAAACGAGCTGCCAGCCGCTCATGCCGGGCATGGAGATATCGACCAGGAACAGGTCCGGCGTCACGCCCTCGATCAATGTCAGGCAATCCGGCCCGCTATTGGCGGTCAGCACAACGAAATCCATCGGCACCAGCACCTCGCGCATCAGGTCACGATGGTCCTCGTTGTCGTCGACGATCACGATTGTGCGGCGCGGGCCGGTATAGGAGACGATCTTCTTTTCCGCCGCCGGTGTCGTGTTGGGCCGCTCGATGGCGGACAGCATCAGTCGCACCTTGAAGATCGAGCCTTCGCCCCTGGTGCTGGCGACCGCGATCTCGCCGCCGAGCGTATTGGTCAGCAACTGGGTGATGGTGAGGCCGAGACCGAGGCCGGGCATCGGCCTGATGCTTTCCGCCTCGCCGCGCTGGAAGGGTTCGTAGATGCGGCCGAGATCCTTTTCGGCGATGCCCCGACCGGTATCTGAGACGGTGAAGGTAGCGACCTGGCTGCGATAGGCGATGTCGAATTTCACCGTGCCTTCGTCGGTAAACTTAATCGCGTTCGAGAGAAGATTGACGAGGATCTGGCGCAGCCGCTTCTCGTCGGTGCGGACATATTGCGGCAGGGCGCGGGCGCGCTCGTGCTCGAAGGCTAGGCCCTTGGCCTGTGCCTGCAGGCCGAACATCTCGACGATCTGGTCGAGAAAATCCTGGATGTTGATCTCGTTGGAATAGACCTGCAGCCGGCCCGCCTCGATCTTGGAAATGTCGAGCAGCCCGTCGATCAGGCCCGACAGATGGTCGGCGGAGCGCTTGATGACCTTGATCGCCGACTGCCGCGGTGCGGGGATCGTCTCGTCGCGCTCGAGGATCTGGGCGTAACCGAGCACGGCGTTGAGCGGCGTTCGCAGCTCATGGGAAAGGCCGACGACATAGCGGCTTTTGGCGCGGTTGGCGGCCTCGGCGGTCTCCTTGGCATCCTGGAGTGCCGCGTCGGTCTTCTTGTGGGCGGCGATTTCCTTCAAGAGCAGCGTGTTTTGGCGGGAGGATTCCTCTTCCGCCACCACCCGGCTGTCATGGGCGAGCACATAGAACCAGGAAACGATGCCGGCGATGATCGCGAAGACGAAAAAGACGATCAGCACCGTGCCATAGATGACCTCGGCGTTGACGGGGGTTGCATGGCTGACCTGGTAGGCGATCATGCCGAGGATCGCGCCGATCATCGAGATCGAAAATACCGCCGTGGTGGCATAACGCCCGAGGCGCGTCGTCAGCCGGGTGATGACGCTTTCCGGCAGGAAGGAGCGAGCGACCGCGCCAACCTGGGTGTTCAGCCGCGCATGCGGCTTGCACATGTCGTGACAGCGACTATCGAGCGAGCAGCAGAGCGAGCAGATCGGCGCGGCATAGGCGGGGCACCACGCCATGTCCTCGTGCTCGAACGGGTGTTCGCAGATGGAACAGGTGATCGAGCCGACCGTCTTCCAGCTCTGGCGCGGTTTTCGGGCGAGGTAAAATTTGCCCTTGGTCGCAAAGGCGAGCGCCGGCGAAATCAGGAAGGCGATCAGCGTCACATAGGTGGCGAGCGAGGTCATCAACGGGCCGAACAGGCCGAAATGGGCGGCGAGCGCTATCGCCGCCGAGCCGAACATCGAGCCCAAGCCCACCGGGTTGATATCGTAGAGATGGGCGCGCTTGAACTCGATGCCTTCGGGCGACAGGCCCAGCGGCTTGTTGATCATGAGATCGGCCGAGATGGTGCAGAGCCAGGCCATGGCGATGATCGAGAAGATGCCGAGCGTCGCTTCGAGCAGCCGGTAGATGCCGAGCTCCATCAAAAGCAGCGCGATCACCACGTTGAACACCAGCCAGACGACACGGCCTGGATGGCTGTGGGTGAGGCGCGAGAAGAAGTTCGACCAGGCGAGCGAGCCCGCATAGGCGTTCATCACGTTGATCTTCAACTGCGAGACGACCACGAAGGCTGCCATCAGCAGCAGCGCGGCCGTATCGTTGGGGATCATGTAGCCGAAGGCCGCAAAATACATATGCGCCGGGTCTGCCGCCTCGCGGATCGGCACGGCGGTCGAGAGCGTCAGGACAGCGAGGAACGAGCCTGCCAGGAGCTTCGGCACGCCGACCACCACCCAGCCGGGGCCGGCGAGGAAGACGGCGAACCGGTGACGCCACTTGTCGAGGCCCTCCGGCGGCAGAAAGCGCAGGAAGTCGACCTGCTCGCCGATCTGCGGCATCAAAGCGAGGATGACTGCGGAGGCCGCGCCGAACTCGACCAGGTTGAACGGGGCTGGTCCGCCGACCTGGGCGTTCGAATGGCCGATACCGGCAAAGGCACGCCAGAGATCGAACTTCTCCCAATCCATGAAGGCGATGAACACGAAGGGGAGGATGTTGAGCACGATCCAGAATGGCTGGGTGATCAGCTGAAAGCGGGAGATCAGCTGCACGCCGTAGATGACCAGCGGGATGACCACCACGGCGCTGATGATGTAGCCGATCCAGGGCGGAATGCCGAAGGCGAGATCCAGCGCGCCGGTCATGATCGACGCCTCGATCGCAAACAGCATGAACGTGAAGCTCGCATAGATCAGCGAGGTGATGGTCGAGCCGATATAACCGAAGCTGGCGCCGCGGGTCAGGAGGTCGATATCGACGCCGTGGCGGATCGCGTAACGGCTGATCGGCCAGCCGATCGCCAACATGGCTATAGCGGCCGCGACGATCGCGAAAATTGCGTTGGTGGTGCCGTAGGAGAGGGTGATCGTGCCGCCGATCGCCTCCAGCGCCAGGAAGGAGATGGCGCCGATGGCGGTCTGGGAAATACGGCTGGAGGAAAACCGGCGGGCGCTCTTGGCGGTGAAACGGAGGGCGTAGTCCTCCAGCGTCTGGTTGGCGACCCAACGATTGTATTCACGCCGGACGGGAATGATGCGTTGCCGCGCTGCCATGCCTAATTTCTAGCACCTTTTGAGGAGAGACCGTCAATTGTGCACTTTCGGCTGAGGCGCGGCGTTTTGCAAGCAAAGTATGATGCGGTGCGGCAAATCCCCACCGCATCTTGGGACCACTTACATTGTGCGTGTCGGGCGCACGACGATCTCGTTGGTATCCACGTCTTCCGGCTGTTCGATCACATGCAGGATGGCGCGGCCGATCGCATCGGGCGTCAGGGCGACGCTGCGATAGGTCTTTATCGCATCCGCCGCGACCGGGTCAGTGATCGTGCCGGCAAGCTCGGATTCCACGACGCCCGGATAGACGCAGGTGACGCGGATCTTGTCGTTCTCCTGGCGCAGTCCATCGGAAATTGCCCGCACCGCGTATTTGGTGGCGCAATAGATCGCTGCGGTCGGCACCACGCCGAGGCCGCCTATCGACGAAATGTTGATGATCTGGCCGTACCCCTGGCCGTTCATGATCGACAGAACCGAGGCGATGCCGTAGAGCACGCCGCGGATGTTCACGTCGATCATCCGATCCCATTCCTCGACCTTCAGCGATGACATCAGCGACAACGGCATCAGGCCGGCATTGTTGATGATGACGTCGATGCGGCCGAATTCGGCCAGCACGAATTCGGCGAAGGCCTGAAAGTCCTGCCGATCGGTGACGTCGAGCCGGCGGATGCGGACGGTGCCGCCGGCCGCGGCGATCTCTTCGGCCAGCGCTTCCAGCCGGTCGGTGCGGCGGGCGCCGAGCACGACCTTGGCGCCGGCAGCGGCGAGGGTGCGCGCCGTACCTTCGCCGATACCGCTGCTGGCGCCGCTGATAAGAATCACTTTTTCAGTGATTTGAGTCATGTTGCTGATCCTCTGTGCGAGGCAGCGGCGGCATGCCGCTGCAGGCACGGGATCTATGCGCCGGATGCGCGGCCGACCGGTATCAAGGTCCTCCGCAGTTCTTGCACGATCGTCCGAGCCTGCATCTGCGGCTATTTCAAAAGCGGCCAGAGCGTTGCGACCAGCAGCAGCGCCATGACGATGTTGAACCATTTAAGTCGGGCCGGATCGGACAGGAACTGCCGAAGCGCTACGCCGAAGCCGGCCCAGACGGCGACGCTCGGCAGGTTGACGATGGCGACGACGAGGGTGATCAGCATGACTGACACGAAGGGGTTTTCGGCGCTGGCATAGGCCGCCATGGCGGTGAGCGCGGCGACCCAGGCTTTCGGGTTGACCCACTGGAAGGCGGCGGATTCGAGGAAGGTGAGCGGCCGGGCGGCGCTCGCGTCGCTGTTGGGGACGGAGCGGGACATGGCGATCCGCCAGGCAAGGTAGAGCAGGTAGGCGCCGCCGGYGATCTTCAATGCCAATGCGAGCGGCGGATAAGCCGTCAGCAGGGCGCCGAGGCCGAAGCCGACCGCCAGGAGCACCGATGAAAGGCCGATGGTGATGCCGAGGATCTGCGGCACGGTGCGCCGGAAGCCGAAATTGGTGCCCGAGGCAAGCAGCATGAAATTGCTCGGCCCCGGCGAAACCGAGCCGACAAGCGAAAAAAGGGCGATTGCAAGAATGGTTTCAAGGGCCATGGCAAAGGGTCTCCCACGCGGGGAGGTTGCTCCCGGCGGCGTTAGGGCGTCTGGTTGTTCAATCGAGATTCCGGGTGGCGGGATTCTAGAGGTGGCGGATGCCGAGCTTGCCGCCCCATTTGCCATTCAGGTAGTCACAGACGAGCCGGCGATGGCAATGGTGCGGCTTGTCTTCCGAGCAGAGCAGACAGGAGCCATCGAACTCTTCTGCCTTGAAATGATCTTCCACCTTGCGTTCAGCCATCAAGCCAAGGAAATCATTCTGGAAAACATTCCAGTCGCCTTTCTCCTTCTTGAAGGCAGTCATGATCTCCTCGGTCGGCGCCAGCAGCGGTTCGTGCACATAGCCGGCACCGCAGATCGTCTTCAGGAAGAAGGCGAGGTCGTCCGATTTGGCAAACCCCGCAAGCTGCGAGGTGTTGTGGAGGCGCACGTCCAGGACCCGCTTGACGCCCGCCGCCTTGATGCGGCCGAAGAAATCTTCGGCGGTCGTCTTGGTGAAGCCGATCGTGGTGACGTCCATGCTCATGCTTCTCTTCCTATCGCAACGGGCTCGTCAGGCGACCTCTTTCAAGCCCGATATTCCGCCACGCCGGCCCGTTTGCCTATTGTCAATATTGACATTTTTGATAGTGTTCTTGCCATGAAGCTACAGATCCTTGCCCTCGATCCCGTTTTCGATACCGGCCTGTCGACCATGCTCGACGTGTTCACCATGGCAAACGAGCTTGCGGCGATGCTGTCGCTCGATGTGCCGGCCTTCGATGTGTTGGTCGTCGGCGTGCGCAAACAGGTGAAGACGGCGCATGGGCTTGCGGTGCCGATCTCCGGAAGTTTCGATCCGAAGGCCGGCGGCTGGCTGATCGTGCCGGCGATTGCCTGCAAGATGCCGGACGTGCTGGTGCCCGCCCTCGACCGTCCCGACATCCGCGATGCGGGGGCGGTGTTGCGCGAGGCCAACGCGGCGGGCATGAATATCGCCGCCGCCTGTATCGGCACGTTCGTGCTCGCCGAATCCGGCCTTCTCGACGGGGAGAAATCGACGACCAGTTGGTGGCTCGCGCCGCTCTTCCGCCAGCGCTATCCCTCCGTGCAGTTGGAGGACGGTCAGATGCTGGTGAAATCCGGCTCTCTGGTGACGGCGGGCGCCGCACTCGGTCACATGGACATGGCGCTCTGGCTGGTACGGCAGGTGAGCCCGGAGCTTGCCGGCCTTGTGGCGCGCTACCTCATCGTCGACAACCGGCCGTCGCAGTCGGCTTACGTAATCACCGACCATCTTTCGCATGCCGATCCCCTGGTGCAGCGTTTCGAGCGCTGGGCACGCAGCCGTCTCGGGGAGGGGTTTTCGCTGGACAACGCGGCCGATGCGGTCGGCGCCAGCAAGCGAACGCTGGCCCGGCGCATGCAGCAGGTGCTCGGCAAGTCGCCGCTCTCCTATTTCCAGGATCTGCGTGTCGAGCGTGCGGTGCATCTCCTGAAGACCAGCGACAAGAGCCCCAACGAAATCGCCGGACTCGTCGGTTATGCGGATGGCGTTACGCTACGGGCATTGTTGCGGCAAAAGACTGGCCGCGGCGTGCGCGAGGTGAGGGCGGGCGGTTAGGCTAGACTTCCCTGCGCCGCAGCAGGTAATCGAGACCGCCGACCCGGAACCAGCGATAGGCATAGGCGTCGAGCAGGAGACGGTGCCGGCCGTTGGCGTCCGCCTCGCTGTTACCGCCGTCTGCGATATCGATGAGAAGATCGCCGTGCTCTCCGATACCGACCACGAACGTTACTTCGACCGGCTTCGAATTCAGATTGTGGACTACCAGCACGGAATTGTCGCGCCAGTCATAGCGGAGCGCCAGCACGCCGTTGTCCCCGGTGTTGAGGGTTGTACAGGCCCCCCAGCCGATCTCCGGGGCTTCCTTGCGCATCCGAATCAGGCGCTCCGTCCAGTTCAACATCGAGTTCGGGTCGCGCCGCTGCTCCGCGACGTTGATGTGCTCAAAACCGAACAGACCGCCGCTGATGACCGGCAGGACCGGCTTTTCGTTCTTGGTGAAGCCTCCATGCGGCTCGGTCGACCATTGCATCGGTGTGCGGGCGCAGTTGCGCTCCGGCAGCGACAGGTCGTCGCCCATGCCAATCTCGTCGCCGTAACGCAGGACCGGCGTGCCGGGCAACGAAAACAGCAGGCTATAGGCGAGTTCAAGGCGCCTCCGGTCGTTCTCCAGCATTGGCGCCAGCCGCCGTCGGATGCCGCGGTTGTAGAGCTGCATATTCTTGTCCGGCCCGAATTCCGAGAACACTTTCTGGCGCTGTTTTTCGCTCAGCCGACCGAGATCGAGCTCATCGTGATTGCGCAGGAACATGCCCCATTGTCCCGTTTCAGGCCGATCGCTGGTATTGACGATCGCTTTTGCGAGCGGACCGGCGTCGCCGGAGGCGAGCGCATAAAACAGTGCCTGGTTGACGTGAAAGTTGAACATCATCTGCATGCGGTCGCCGTCATCGCCAAAATAGGCGAGATTTTCCTTCGGCACGACATTGGCTTCGGCAAGGATAATCGAATCTCCGAGCCGCCATTGCAGGAATTCGCGGAAAACCCGGAGCATGTCGAACTGCTCCTTCGGCTTTTTCACCTCGGCACCCTTTTCGGCGATCACGAAGGGCACCGCGTCCATGCGAAAGCCGGAAACACCGAGCTGGATCCAGAACCCCATTATTTTGAGGATTTCCGCCTGCACATGCGGATTGGAGGTGTTGAGATCCGGCTGGAATTCATAGAAGCGGTGAAAGTAATACTGCTTGGCCTTTTCGTCATAGGTCCAGGTAGTCTTCTGCACGCCCGGGAACACCATGCCCTCGTCGGCGTTCGCCGGCTTCTTGCCGGACCAGATATACCAGTCGCGATAGCGGGAGTCCGGGTTGCTTCGGGCGTCCTGGAACCAGGGATGCTGGTTGGAGGTGTGGTTGACCACGAGATCGATCAGCACCCGGATGCCGCGCTGCCGGGCTCCGTGAGTGAATTCGACGAAATCGCCGAGCGTGCCGTAGCGCGGGTCGACATTGTAATAGTCGGAGACGTCGTAACCGTCGTCTCTACCTGGCGAGGTCTGGAACGGCATCAGCCATATGGCGCTGACGCCGAGGCCCGAGAGATAATCGAGCCGCCGCTGCAGCCCCTGGAAATCGCCGATCCCGTCGCCATTGGCATCCATGAAGGTTTCCACGGAAAGGCAGTAGACGATGGCGTTCTTGTACCAGAGGTCGTTGATCACGGGGCAGCTCCTCGGATGGTTGGCGGATCCGGGGAGGCAAGCGCATGAGGCCGGGAAATGTTCCCGAGAGGGAACCGCCAGGCCCCAAGAATTTACGCGGCGCGGTCTACCCGCACCGGCTGCCAGACTGAAATGTCGCGCGGGCTGGCGAGCAGGTCCGGCAGGGCCGCGTGCCAGGCCTCGCGATAGGGGCGTTTCAACTGGACGTCCAGCACATCGGCGTGATCCTCCCAGGTCTCATAAAGCATCATGTGGTTCTCATTCTCGGGATCGGCATGCAGCATGGCATTGTGGAACATCGGCTCGTGCCGCATGGCATCGAGCACGCCGTTCAGAAGCGTCAGGAAGCGGTCGCGCTGACCTGGGAGGATATCGAAACGAATGACATAGGTGACGGGCATCGGGCCGATCCTTTCGCGCTGCAAAGCTGGATAGTGGGATAGATGCCATCCGTCGCCGGGTCGATTACCTCGGAGGTCATATATCGCACGCGCAATGCGCGCCTGCCCATCAAGGATGACGGTCTCGTTACCGGAAGAGAGACAGGATGTTTTGCGCGTCCGAATTGGCGATGGAAAGCGACTGGGTCGCGAGTTGCTGCTGGACTTGCAGTGCCTTGAGCCTGCTCGACGCCTCGGTCATATTGGCATCGACGAGGCGCCCAATGCCTCTGTCGAGACTGTCGGCGAGACTGTTTCCAAATGCTTCCTGCATCTCGATCCTCGACCTGAGCGAGCCAAGGTAGGCGCCGGCCGATATAGCCTTCTGCTGCATCTCGTCGAGAACCAAGGTAATCGTCGGAAAGTCGATGTTGGGATCGGTGACGTCGATATCGAGAATATCGATACCCTCCGGCGGCAGCGTCCGGGTGTGAACTGGCGGCTGTACCGTGATCAGCTCCGCGGCGAGAGGAATGATGGCGCGGAAGAAGATATTCGGCGTCCCGCCCTGAGCCGTCAACAAGGCGTCGGAGGGCGCCTTGTTGAGAAACGTTGCCTGCTGGAGGACTTTCGCCCAATCGGCCGTGTTTTCAATATCTCCATCGAAGCCGTATCCGATCTGGCCCCCGAGGGCCTGATCGACGACATTCTTGGTGATGACGAACGTATCGTTGGACGTACCCACTGAGAAGGGGACCGTGACGACGTCGAATTTCGTAATCGTGAAGGGTTGGTCGAATACCGGACCCGGTACGTCGCCATAACCGGATGTCGAAAATCCGAGCAATCCACCGATCGTGCCGAGGCCATAACCCAGATCCGGATCAGGTTCTTTCTGCAGAATCCCGCCGCCGCCATTCTTGAACAGTACGAGTTTCGACAGGTCGACGTCGATGGTCTTAACGGCGACGGTTCCGTCCTCGCTGCGATCGAATGACGATACGACAGAAGTCTTGGCGCCTGTTTCGCTAGCCTCGCCCTTCATGTCCGACCGCAACCAGTTCTGACCGGCGAAAGTCGCGGAGTTGGATATCGAGACGATCTGCTGCTTCAACTGCTCCAGTTCTTCCTGGATCTTCTTCTTGTCTATTCCGTCCTGCTGGGCGGAAACGACCTTGGCCATGAACGCCGCCAGGATATCGGTCGTCGCAGCCATGCCTTCATAGGCCGTATCGACTTTTGCGGCTCCGAGGCCAAGGGCGTCGCGCACGGTCGAGAGGGCACCATTGTCCGACCGCATGGTGGTGGCGATCGACCAGTAAGCGGGATTGTCGGAGGCCTGTTCGATACGCAAGCCGGTCGAGACCTGCCGTTGCGTGCCAAACATCTGGCTGTCGAGGGAGCGAAGCATTTGGAGCGCGGAGGCAGCTCCAGCATTCGTGAGGATGCTACTCATGGGATCTACACCGAACCAACTCCCCCCGCCCTACATGAGCGTCGGATCATAAAATCCAAATATGGTTAATATATCAATAAGTACGCTCGATGGTGGCCACGCCGACCTGCTTGGCTGAAGATGCCAGCTGGGCGTGGGATTTCTACCCCCGGCATCCCTCTTCCCCCTTCTCCCCCACCGGTACGTCATTCGACGTATACGGTTTTGCGATGCAGCAACCGATAGTCGCTTAAGCAACGGTTAAGTTCTTCGTTGCGGACGAACGAGAAGAGGGGTTCGAACCAATGACATTCAAGTCCAAATCGGGCAAATCCAAACTGGGTGGCGCGCTGCTCGCTGCCGTAATGTCAGCGACGGCGCTGCAGGGTGCTTTCGCCGCTGACGACACCATCAAGATCGGTGTTCTGCACTCGCTTTCGGGCACCATGGCCATCTCTGAGACCACCCTCAAGGATGTCATGCTGATGCTCGTCGCCGAGCAGAACAAGAAGGGCGGCGTGCTCGGCAAGAAGCTCGAAGCCGTCGTCGTCGACCCGGCGTCCGACTGGCCGCTGTTTGCCGAAAAGGCCCGCCAGCTGATTTCGCAGGACAAGGTGGCGGCTGTTTTCGGTTGCTGGACCTCCTCTTCGCGCAAGTCGGTCCTGCCGGTCTTCGAAGAGCTGAACTCGATCCTGTTCTACCCGGTCCAGTACGAGGGTGAAGAATCCTCGCGCAACATCTTCTACACAGGCGCTGCCCCCAACCAGCAGGCCATTCCGGCCGTCGATTATCTGGCGAAGAAAGAAGGCGTCAAGCGCTGGGTTCTCGCCGGTACCGACTACGTCTATCCGCAGACGACCAACAAGATCCTCAAGGCCTATCTGATGTCGAAGGGCGTTGCCGAATCCGACATCATGGTCAACTACACGCCGTTCGGTCATTCCGACTGGCAGACGATCGTCTCGGACATCAAGAAGTTCGGCTCGGCCGGCAAGAAGACCGCCGTCGTCTCGACCATCAACGGCGATGCCAACGTGCCGTTCTACAAGGAACTCGGCAACCAGGGCATCAAGGCTGAAGACATCCCGGTCGTCGCGTTCTCGGTCGGCGAAGAAGAACTCGCCGGTCTCGACACCAAGCCGCTGGTCGGGCATCTGGCCGCCTGGAACTACTTCCAGTCCGTCGATGCGGACGTCAATGCCGAATTCATCAAGGAATGGCATGCGTTCACCAAGAACGACAAGCGCGTCACCAACGACCCGATGGAAGCCGCCTATATCGGCTTCAACGCCTGGGTAAAGGCCGTCGAAGCCGCCGGCACCACCAACACCGATGCCGTGCTGGACAGCATCATCGGCGTCTCCGTTCCGAACCTGTCGGGTGGCACGTCCACCGTCATGCCAAACCACCACATCACCAAGCCGGTGCTGATTGGTGAAATCCAGGCTGACGGCCAGTTCGACATCGTTCAGGAAACTGCGCCTGTGGTCGGCGACGAGTGGTCCGATTACCTGCCGGACAGCAAGAACCTGATCTCCGATTGGCGCAAGCCGATGTCCTGCGGCAACTTCAACGTTGCTTCCGGCAAGTGCGGCGGCAAGGGCAGCTGATCCGATTGCCTTCTAGATGTTCATCGACATCATCGCGGGCGGCGTTCAGTCGCCCGCGATCTCGCAAGGGGGTTCCAATGACGAGCAAAGTTGCTTTCCGCGTTCTGCAGAGCCTTGGTCTTCTGCTCTGCCTGATCTTTTCTCTCGCCGCGCCGTCGTTCGCGCAGCAGACCGATCCCAAGCCGCTGATCGACGCGCTCTCCAAGGCGGATTTCGGCGAAGCTGAAAAGCTGATCGGCCAGCTCGCCGCCACAGGCGATGCGCGGCTCGTGCCGGCGCTGAACGCCTTTTCCGAGGGCGATCTCTATTTCCGCAAGTCGGACAACCTGGTGTTCATCGGCAAGGCGGTCGGCTCCAGCTACGAACTGACTGATCCGGTCACCGGCGCCTCTGCCGGCCAGGCCGCCAAGAACGCCGTCACGAAGATCAAGATCAACAACAGCCTTCGCCGTGTCATCCGCTCGGCCATGGGCGGCCTGACGCTGATGAGCCCGGATCGCGAGGTCCGGCTGCAGGCGGCCGATGCGGTGCTCCGCTCGCCGAGCGCCGAAAACCTCGAACTCCTCGAAACCGCAATCTCCAAGGAGACGGACGGCGAGGTCAAGGCCCGCATGGTAGAGGCGCGCGCCGTGTCGCTGCTCTCCTCCGATCGCTCCATCGATGAAAAGCGCACCGCGATCCAGACGATCAAGAACTATGGCGGCCGCAACGCGATCGGCATCCTGATGGGTGCGTCCGCGGGGCTCGATCCGAGCCTCAAGGGCGATGTCGATGCGGCCATCGCCAGTATCGAAAGCGGCCAGAGGCTCTGGGATATCGGCCAGAACGTCTGGTACGGCGTTTCGCTCGGCTCGGTCCTGCTTCTGGCGGCGATCGGGCTCGCGATCACATTCGGCGTCATGGGCATCATCAACATGGCGCATGGCGAAATGGTCATGCTCGGCGCCTATTCCACCTTCGTGGTGCAGCAGGTCATCCGCGACCATGCGCCCGGCCTGTTCGACTGGTCGCTGGCGATCGCGCTTCCGGTTGCCTTCCTCGTCACCGGCGCCGTCGGCCTGGTCGTCGAACGCGGCGTCATCCGCTTCCTCTACGGCCGGCCGCTCGAAACGCTGCTGGCCACCTGGGGCGTCTCGCTGATCCTGCAGCAGACGATCCGCTCGATCTTCGGCCCCACCAACCAGGAAGTCGGCAATCCGTCGTGGATGTCCGGTTCCTTCCCGGTCGGCGGCATGACGATCACCTGGAACCGCATGTGGATCATCGCCTTCTCGCTGTCGATCTTCGTGGCGCTGCTGGTGGTGATGAAAAAATCCTCCTTCGGCCTCAACATGCGCGCCGTCACCCAGAACCGCCGCATGGCCTCGTCAATGGGCATCAAGACGCCCTGGGTCGACGCTTTCACCTTCGCCCTCGGCTCCGGCATCGCCGGCATTGCCGGTGTCGCACTCTCCCAGATCGACAACGTCTCGCCGAATCTCGGCCAGAGCTACATCATCGACAGTTTCATGGTCGTGGTGTTCGGCGGCGTCGGCAATCTCTGGGGCACGCTGGTCGGCGCGCTGTCGCTCGGGGTGCTCAACAAGTTCCTCGAACCATCGGTCGGCGCCGTGCTCGGCAAGATCCTGGTTCTGGTGCTGATCATCCTGTTCATCCAGAAACGTCCGCGCGGTCTCTTCGCGCTCAAGGGAAGGGCGGTGGAAGCATGATTTCCGGCTTTGTCTTCCGCGCCCTCAAGGGCCGCATTGTCGCTGCCGTCGGCATCCTTCTCGGCATCGGCATCCTGGTGCCGGCACTCAACCTTCTGACCCCGCCCGACAGCGCCATCCATATCCCGACCTACGCCATGGCGCTGTTCGGCAAGTATCTCTGCTATGCGCTGCTGGCGCTGGCGCTCGATCTCGTCTGGGGCTATTGCGGCATCCTCTCGCTTGGCCATGGCGCCTTCTTCGCGCTCGGCGGTTATGCGATGGGCATGTACCTGATGCGCCAGATCGGCCCGCGCGGCGTCTACGGCAACCCGATCCTGCCGGACTTCATGGTGTTCCTGAACTACAAGGAACTGCCGTGGTTCTGGCACGGCTTCGACTGGTTCATCTTCGCCATGGCGATGGTGATCGTCGTGCCCGGCCTGCTCGCCTTCATCTTCGGCTGGTTCGCCTTCCGCTCCCGCGTCAACGGCGTCTATCTGTCGATCATCACTCAGGCGATGACCTACGCTTTGCTGCTTGCCTTCTTCCGCAACGACATGGGCTTCGGCGGCAATAACGGCCTCACCGACTTCAAGGACATTCTCGGCTTTTCTGTTCAGGCGGACGGCACGCGTGCGGTCCTGTTCTTCATGTCGGCGCTGATGCTGTCGCTCTGCCTGATCCTTGCCTCGGCCATCGTCCGCTCGAAGTTCGGCAAGGTGCTGGTCGGGGTGCGTGATGCGGAAAGCCGGGTGCGCTTCCTCGGCTTCCGGGTCGAGAACATCAAGCTCTTCACCTTCGTCGTTTCCGCCATGATGGCGGGGATTGCCGGCGCGCTGTTCGTGCCGCAGGTCGGCATCATCAATCCGGGCGAATTCGCGCCCGCCAACTCGATCGAAGTGGTCGTCTGGACGGCGGTCGGCGGGCGCGGCACGCTGATCGGCCCGATCATCGGCGCGATCCTGGTCAATGGCGGCAAGAGCTTCTTCACCGGCGCCTTCCCGGAAATATGGCTGTTTGCGCTCGGTGGTCTGTTCATCGCCGTGACGCTCTTCCTGCCGAAGGGCATCGTCGGAACGATCCAGCACGGCTTGAAGGCTCGGCATGCGTTGAAGGCGGCGGCGGATGCCGAAAAGGGCAGGGGTGACGCCACCACGGTGGCGCAAGCCCAGGCGGCGGAATAGGGGCACGCAACCATGAACATGATTTCCGAAACACGACAGAAAAGCCTGCTCTATCTCGAAAACGTCTCGGTCTCCTTCGACGGCTTCAAGGCGCTCAACTCGCTGTCCTTCGTCGTTGAGCCCGGGGAACTGAGGGCGATCATCGGCCCGAACGGCGCCGGCAAGACGACGATGATGGATATCATCACCGGCAAGACAAGGCCCGATACCGGCACGGTGCTGTTCGAGGATACGATCGACCTCACCAAAAAGGACGAGGCTGATATCGCCCAGCTCGGCATCGGCCGGAAATTCCAGAAGCCGACGGTGTTCGAAAGCCACACCGTGTGGGACAATTTGGAACTGGCGCTCAACCGGTCGCGCGGCGTGTTCGCCACCTTGTTCTATACGCTTTCAGCGGAGGACAAGGCCCGCATCGAGGAGATCCTCGAGACGATCCGCATGACGCATCGCAAGAACGAGTATGCCGCCAATCTCAGCCACGGCCAGAAACAGTGGCTGGAAATCGGCATGCTGCTCGCCCAGGAGCCGAAACTTCTGCTGGTCGACGAACCCGTCGCCGGCATGACGGACGCGGAAACGGCGGAGACGGCGGTGCTGCTCAAGGAAATCGCCAAGACCAGGTCGGTGGTCGTCGTCGAGCACGACATGGGTTTCATCCGCGAACTCGGCGTCAAGGTAACCTGCCTTGCGGAAGGTTCGGTACTTGCTGAAGGCTCGATCGATTTCGTTTCGAACGATCCCAAGGTGATCGAGAATTATCTGGGGCGCTAACATGCTGACAGTCAACAACGTCAACCTTCACTACGGCGCAGCGCAGGCGCTGCGCGGCGTCTCCATTCACGCGGATATGGGCAAGATCACTTGCGTGCTGGGGCGGAACGGCGTGGGGAAGAGTTCTCTTCTCCGCGCCGTCACCGGCCAGCATCCGGTCAGCGCCGGCACGATCAGCTTTCAGGGGGAAGTGCTGAACGGTCTCGCGCCCTATAACCGCGCCAAGCACGGCATCGGCTACGTGCCGCAGGGCCGGGAAATCTTTCCGCTCCTGACAGTTCAGGAAAATCTCGAAAGCGGTTACGCGCCGCTCGCCCGCAAGGACAAGTTCATTCCCGACGAGATATTTTCGCTGTTTCCGGTGCTGAAATCGATGCTCGGCCGGCGCGGCGGCGATCTCTCCGGCGGTCAGCAGCAGCAGCTTGCAATCGGCCGTGCCATGGTTACCCGTCCGAAGATCCTCGTCCTCGACGAGCCGACCGAAGGCATCCAGCCGTCGATCATCAAGGATATCGGACGGGCGATCCGCTACCTGCGCGATTCAACTGGCATGGCCATTCTCCTAGTGGAACAGTATCTGGACTTCTGCCGGGAGCTTGCCGACCAGGTCTACATCATGGATCGTGGCGAGATTGTGCACGAAGGGGCGGCAGAGACTCTGGATACGGCAGAAGCAAGGCGGCATCTGACCGTCTGAGACTGGTATTTTTACTGGTGAATGTTTGTATCGTTTCGCAGCACTTCGTGCGTTTCAAAGGCCGCTAATATATGTTAACAACACTGCGTTTTCAGGGCATTCCGCATAATTGTTGACAACCCCCGCACCCCATGATGAGGCGCTGATGGTCTTTGCACGCGTTGCCGGTTTCTTCTCTCGTTCCGCTCTTACACGCATGGTTACGGTAGGAGCGGTTTTTTTGGGCGCCACGACCTTCCTGGGGTCGATGACCGGCAGCGCCCTTGCCGCAGGCTGCGGCCAGCCGATGGAAGCGGGTCGCCACCCAATCACCATCGAAACCGACGGTATCGCCCGTTCGGCAGTCTATTTCATTCCCTCGTCCTATACCGGCAAGGACAAGGTTCCGCTGGTTTTCGATCTCCATGGCAGCCACAGCAACCCTGAAGGGCAGCTGAACAGAAGCTCCTGGGACAAGGTTGCCGAGAAAAACGGCTTCATCGTTTTGGCGCTGCAGGGGAGCCTGCCCGGAAGCTCCGCGGGGACCTATGCCTGGAACGTGCCTTTCGTCACCGTGCAGCAGGGCGGCCTCGACGAGATCGCCTATATCCGGCAGGCTATCGCGACCGCCAAGCAGCAATTCTGTGTCGATCCGGCCCGCATCTATGCCTCGGGTTATTCGGGTGGCGGCCGCATGTTGTCGGCTTATCTCTGCTCGGGTCATGAYGATTTCGCGGCCGCCGGCTTCGTGCATTCGCTGCGCGCCGGACGTCCGGTCGAGGCCGACGGGAAATGGGGCCCCGATGCGCAGGGCTGCAATCCGGCCAGGCCCATCTCGATCATGGCCTTTGCCGGCGTCAAGGATGCGGCAAATCCTTACGCTGGCGGCGGCAGCGCCTATTGGCAATACGGCTTCAAGACCGCGATCCAACGCTGGACGGAACTCGACGGCTGCAAGGGCAATGGCGACGTAAAGACCGTCGACGGTGTGACCTTCAGTCTCTACGGCACCTGCAAGAACGGTGCACGCGTCGCATCCTACGTCTTCGCCAACGGCACGCATGATTGGCCGAAGCCGGTTGCCGCTACGGAAGCCGTGATCGCCGCCGCCAAGGACGGGGCAGCGAGCGTCACCAAGGTGGCTGCGGTGACCGTCTCCAAGCCGGCATTCGACGCCAATGTTGATCCGGCTTCGCGGATGTGGGAGTTCTTCGGCAAGGCCGACAGCACCGACGTGATCGCCACTGCAACGCCGGCCAAGATCGGTTCGACGGCCAAGTCTGGCACGGGCGTTGCATCGGGTTGCGGAACCGAAGCCGATCTTCAGGGGACGACGTGCAACAGCAACCAGCCGATCGATATGCGCCGCAGCGGGCAAGGGGTGCAGGACGCCTTGTAACCAAGGCTTTCGGCGGGCGGACACGGCTCGCCGAATTCTACCAGGAAGGCTGCGCAAAAATTCGCCTCCCGGAAACATTTTCGCCTGAAATGGAGGCGATTTTAATCAATACGTCGGGGGGACTGACGGGCGGCGACGTGATCGAATGGTCCGTCGCCGCTGCCGCTTCCACAAGACTGTCGGTCACCACCCAGGCGAATGAGAAGATCTACAAGGCCTCGTCCGGCACGGCCTCCGTCTCCACCCATGTCACCGTCGGCGAGGACGCATCGGTCCACTGGCTTCCCCAGGAAACCATCCTTTTCGACCAGTCCTCGCTGACCCGCCGGCTTGACGTCGATCTTTCCGAAAGGTCCGAATTTCTGGCCGTCGAGGCGGTCCTGCTCGGCCGCAAGGCGATGGGCGAAGCGGTCGCGAATGGTTTCTTCCGCGACCGCTGGCGGGTGCGCCGGTCAGGTCAGCTGATCCATGCGGAAGAGATGAAGTTCGAGGGCGAGATCGAACAGCTCTCTCAAGCTGCTGCCGTGCTCTCCGGCCAGGTCGCCTTCGCGACGCTGTTTTACACCGGCCCGCTCGCCGAAATGCTCTTCCCGAAACTCCGCCAGATTGTCGACGGCACGCCTGGCGGAGCCAGCCTGTGGAGCGGCGGAGCCAGTCACTGGAACGGCAAGCTGATCGCCCGGCTGGTGGCCCCGACCGGCTTCGACTTGAGAAAAATCCTGACACCGGCAATTTCCGTATTGCGTAACGGCGCGCCAGTGCCGAAAGTCTGGAACATCTGATCTTACAGCGGGATTCCCATGAACCTGAGCCCACGAGAAAAAGACAAACTGCTGATTTCCATGGCGGCGATCGTCGCCCGACGCCGGTTGGATCGCGGGGTCAAGCTCAACTATCCGGAAGCGATCGCCCTGATTACCGATTACGTGGTGGAAGGTGCGCGCGACGGCCGCGCGGTCTCCGACCTGATGGAGGCCGGAGCTCATGTCGTCACCCGCGACCAAGTGATGGACGGCATTGCCGAGATGATCCACGACGTGCAGGTGGAGGCGACTTTTCCGGACGGCACCAAACTTGTCACCGTCCACGAACCGATCCGCTGAGGAGGCCTGCAATGCTGGAACTGCGCCCGAATTGCGAGTGCTGCGACAAGGACCTTGTACCGGAAAGCCGGGAGGCGATGATCTGCACTTTCGAGTGCACGTTCTGCGCCACCTGCGCCTCCGACGTGCTGAAGGGCATCTGCCCCAATTGCGCCGGCGAACTGGTGTGCCGGCCCGTGCGTCCGGCGGCCGCGCTCGCCCGCCATCCGGCCTCCACCAAACGCGTACTGAAGGCCGAGGGCTGCGCGCCCAAGGCGGCTTGAAGGAGAATGCCATGATTCCCGGTGAAGTGATTGCCGCAGAAGGCGAAATCGAGCTCAACGCAGGTCTTCCGACGGTGACCATAAAGGTCGCCAACACCGGCGACCGACCGGTGCAGGTGGGCAGCCACTACCATTTCTTCGAGACCAATAACGGGCTCTCCTTCGACCGGGACAAGGCGCGCGGCATGCGGCTCGATATCCCGGCCGGTACGGCCGTCCGTTTCGAACCCGGCCAGATGCGGGAAGTGACGCTGATCCCGCTTTCGGGCAAGCGCGAAGTCTATGGTTTCCAGCAGAAGATCATGGGTGCGCTGTGAAGCCCGCATTGGCGTTTTCCGCCGCGTTCATGCCGCTTCTTGCCCTGCCGGCGGCGGGGCAGGAGCCGAAGGCAAATTGCAAGAACCCGCAGACGCAGCTGGAGATGAACATCTGCTCGCAGCGCGACTACGAAGCCGCCGACAAGGCGCTTAATGCCCAGTACCAGACGACCCGCAAGGCGATGAAAAAATGGGATGCGGATAGTTCCGCGGATCTCAAAGGCGCCGAGGATGCGCTCGTCAAGGCGCAACGGGCCTGGGTCGCCTATCGCGACGCGCAATGCATCTCCTCCGGCTTCCAGGCCCATGGCGGCTCGATGGAGCCGATGCTGATTTCCGGATGCCAGGCGGACCTGACACGCAAGCGCATTGCGGAGCTCAAAGAGCTGACCGAGGCGATGGGGAACTGAACGTTGAGCGTGTTCGTGGTAGTTATGGGAGCGGGAAGGAGAGCGACATGACCGAAACAGTCAAGATCAGCCCTGAAAACCAGATAACCCTATCTGCCGAAGCGCTCGCTTTGCTTGGCGTCAAGGCCGGAGACCAAGTGGATATCGTACCGAGTCAGGACGGCCATCTGGAGATCCGGCCGAAACGTTGGACATTCGCGGACCTGAAAGGGATCGTAAAGCTGGATAGGCCGATTACCGCGGGCGAACTGGATGAATGGGTTGCCGAAGCACGTGGCCGGATTCCTGAAGGCGGCAACGACCTATGATCGGGATCGACACGAATGTCCTCCTTCGTTGGCTCGTGCGCGATCAGCTGATCGGGGAGCCGGCATTGGCGCAGAGTGAGGCGCTGTCTGCGCTCTTCGATAAGAGCGAGGAAGCATTCTTCATCAACGAGATTGTTGTCGTCGAAATTGCCTGGGTCCTGAAACAGCGCGCCCGCCTACCAAAGACCCAGATCGCCGAGATCATCTGGGGTCTGCTGAATTTGGAAAATGCGGTCGTGAAGGACCGAGACATATTGAGCGCTGCGCTTCAAGCCTATTCCGAGTTTCCCGGCGACTTCTCCGATCATTTGATTGGAGAAATCAACAGCCGCAACGGTTGCCGCACCACAATGACGTTCGACAAAGCCGCATCGAAATCCTCCCATTTTACCGAGCTTACAAGGTAGACCGTCCATGCCCCACAAGATGTCCCGCGCCTCCTATGCCAGCATGTTCGGTCCGACCACGGGCGACAGGGTGCGGCTTGCCGATACCGAATTGTTCATCGAGGTGGAGAAGGATTTCACCGTCTATGGCGAAGAGGTGAAGTTCGGCGGCGGCAAGGTCATTCGTGATGGCATGGGGCAGAGCCAGGCGACGCGGGCGGAAGGCGCCGTCGATACGGTCATCACCAACGCGCTGATCGTCGATCATTCGGGCATCTACAAGGCCGACGTCGGTTTGAAGAACGGCCGCATCCACGCGATCGGCAAAGCCGGCAATCCGGATACCCAGCCGGGCGTGACGATCATCGTCGGCCCGTCCACCGAGGCGATCGCCGGCGAGGGCAAGATCCTGACGGCCGGCGGCATGGATGCGCATATCCATTTCATCTGCCCGCAGCAGATCGAGGAGGCGCTGATGAGCGGCGTCACGACCATGCTCGGCGGCGGCTCAGGCCCGGCACATGGCACGCTTGCCACCACCTGCACCGGCGCCTGGCATATCGAGCGGATGATCGAGAGCTTCGACGCCTTCCCGATGAACCTCGCGCTCGCTGGCAAGGGCAATGCGTCGCTTCCCGCACCGCTGGAGGAAATGATCCTCGCCGGTGCCTCGTCGCTGAAGCTTCACGAGGACTGGGGCACGACGCCGGCGGCGATCGACAACTGCCTGACGGTCGCCGATGCCTTCGACGTGCAGGTGATGATCCACACCGACACGCTGAACGAAAGCGGTTTCGTCGAGGATACGGTCGCGGCTATCAAGGGCCGCACCATCCACGCCTTCCATACGGAAGGTGCCGGCGGCGGCCACGCGCCCGACATCATCAAGATCTGCGGCAACCCGAACGTCATCCCGTCTTCGACCAACCCGACCCGGCCCTACACGATCAATACGCTTGCCGAACATCTCGACATGCTGATGGTCTGCCATCACCTGTCGCCGTCGATCCCGGAAGACATCGCCTTTGCCGAAAGCCGCATCCGCAAGGAAACCATCGCTGCCGAAGATATCCTCCACGATCTCGGCGCCTTCTCGATCATCTCCTCCGACAGCCAGGCCATGGGCCGCGTCGGGGAAGTGGCGATCCGCACCTGGCAGACCGCCGACAAGATGAAGCGCCAGCGCGGCAGCCTGAAGGAAGAAACCGGCAATAACGACAATTTCCGCGTCAAGCGCTACATCGCCAAATACACGATCAATCCGGCAATCGCCCAGGGCGTTTCCCATGAGATCGGTTCGGTCGAAGTCGGCAAGCGAGCGGATCTCGTGCTCTGGAGCCCGGCCTTCTTCGGCGTGAAGCCGGAAATGGTGCTGCTCGGCGGCTCGATTGCGGCCGCACCGATGGGCGATCCGAACGCCTCGATCCCTACGCCGCAGCCGATGCATTACCGGCCGATGTTTGCGGCCTACGGCAAGCTGCGCACCAATTCCTCCGTCACCTTCGTCAGCCAGGCTTCGCTGGATGGCGGTCTTGCCCAGCGCCTCGGGGTCGCCAAGAGGCTGGTGGCAGTCAAGAACACCCGCGGCGGCATCTCCAAGGCCTCGATGATCCACAATTCGCTGACGCCGCATGTGGAGGTCAACTCGGAGACCTACGAGGTGCGCGCCGACGGCGAGCTGCTGACCTGCGAGCCCGCGACGGTGCTGCCGATGGCGCAGCGCTATTTCCTGTTCTGAGGCGCTGGCACCTCGGAGCCCCTGAATGAAGACGTTTTTGCGCTGGCTCCTCGCTGCGGTTCTGTTCGTGGTTGTCGCGGTGGCCGTCGGGACGTTCATCCCGCGACCGTTGTTTGCGCCGAGCCGAGCGGCGGAACCGGCGGCGCAAAGGCGCATCTTGGTTCTGTCCAACCCGATCCACACGGACATTGCCATTCCGCTGGCTGAGGACACCCGCACCGCCTTCGCTTTTCTGGAGCGGTCCGGAATCCCGGTTGCCGACCCCGGTGCGGAATGGCTGGTGCTCGGTTGGGGTGGGCGGGCCTTCTATCTTGAAACGCCGACCTGGGCAGAGTTGAAGCCGCTTCCGGTGTTGCGCGCACTGACGATCGACAGTTCGGTCATGCATGTGGACGTTGCCGGCGGGATCGACGAAAGCCATCCGGCGGTGATGCCGCTCGACCTGGAGGCGGCGGAATTCCAGCGGCTTTTGGCGTTCATCCAGACGAGTTTCATCCGTCAGGCAGGCGAGGTGGCTGTGGTGCCGGAGGCGGGCTATGGCGATAATGACCGGTTCTTCGAGGCAAACGGCTATTTCAACGCATTTGTTGGCTGCAATACCTGGACCGCCGCCGCACTTCGCACAGCCGGAATACGAACCGGCCTCTGGAATCCGCTGCCGCAGACGCTTACCCTCTCACTCAAGCTTTTCAATTGACCTCGGAGCATTCCATGCAGCACGTCCATTCCTATCATCCGGCCGGCGTGGTCACAGATCCGCCGATCGATATCGTCACGCTGCCACATGACCTGCGGCATCTGCGCCGCAAGCTGCTGCATCTCTCCGATGGCGAGATGGTGATGCTCGACCTCAAGGAGGCTGTGCTTTTCCATCACGGCGATCGGCTGGTGCTTGAGAACGGCGATACGATCGAAGTACACGCGGCCCCGGAAAAACTCTTCGAGATCAAGGGTCGAGATACGCTGCACCTGATCGAACTCGCCTGGCATCTCGGCAACCGGCATCTGCCGGCGCAGATCGAGGAGGGGCGTATCCTCATCCTGCGCGACCATGTGATCCGTGCCATGCTGGAAGGGCTGGGTGCGAGGGTTGCCGAGGTCGAGGAAGGGTTCCAGCCGGCCCGTGGCGCCTACCATTCGCATGGTTCCCACGGCCACGACCATCATGGACATTGAGCCTTCGTGACCAACCTCGACACCAAGGTGCTTCTGAAGCTGATGGCCTGGCTTTCGCCGGCCTTTCCGATCGGCGGTTTCGCCTATTCGGGCGGGCTCGAACGGGCGGTGCACGATGGCCTCGTCAAGGATGCGGCAAGCCTGACCGCCTGGCTGACGAGCCTGCTGCGGCAAGGCGCCTTGTGGAATGACTCCGTGCTGTTCGGCGAAGCCTGGCGGCAATTCGAGGACGAGGCCGCGTTGAAGGAGGTGGCCGAACTGGGGCTGGCGCTTGCAGGCTCCGCAGAGCGCCACGTGGAGACATTGTCGCTTGGCCAGGCGTTCGCTTCAGCCGCCTCCGCCTGGCCGCATCCTGTCCTCGATCGCCTGCCGCCGGCTGTGCCCTTCCCGGTCGCAGTCGGCGCGGTTGCGGCGGCGCATGGCGTAGCGGCAGCGCAGGCGTTGGCAGCCTATCTGCATGCGGCCGTCTCGCAATCGGTGTCTGCCGGTATCAGGCTTGGGGTTTCCGGGCAGGTGGAAGGGGTGGCCATCCTCGCCGAGATCGAGGACCTGATCAGCCAGATTGCCGAGAAGGCAAGCCTTGCCACGCTTGACGATCTCGGCGGTGCGGCAGTGCAGGCGGAAATAGCTTCGCTTCGGCATGAAACGCAACATTCGCGGCTTTTCCGCTCCTGAAAGCGGGCCTAAGCTGAAGTCTGGAAGAATGAAAGGACGACACATGAAATCGGCGAACGGACCTTTGCGCGTCGGTATCGGCGGGCCTGTCGGCTCCGGCAAGACGGCACTGACCGAAAAGCTCTGCAAGGCGATGCGGGAGGATTATTCCGTCGCGGTCGTCACCAACGATATCTATACCAAGGAGGATGCCGAAGCGCTGGTGCGCTGCCAAGCGCTGTCCTCGGACCGCATCGTCGGCGTCGAGACCGGCGGCTGCCCGCATACCGCCATCCGCGAGGACGCGACGATCAATCTGCAGGCGATCGCGGGTTTGAACGAGCGTTTCCCGGATCTCGACGTGGTGTTCATCGAATCGGGCGGCGACAATCTCGCGGCGACCTTTTCGCCCGATCTTGCCGACATCACCATCTATGTGATCTCCACCTGCCAGGGCGAGGAAATCCCGCGCAAGGGCGGTCCGGGGATTACCCGCTCCGACCTGCTGATCATCAACAAGAAGGATCTGGCTCCCTATGTCGACGTCGATCTCGACGTGATGGACCGCGACGCGTACCGCATGCGCGAGGCCAAGCCGCATCTGTTCACCGATCTGAAGCGCGGCGTCGGCGTGGACCATGTGGTCCGTTTCCTGAAGGAGCAGGGCGGGCTTTGAAAAGATTGAGGCCGGCGGCCCCTCGAAGCCACCGGCCTTATCTGCATGTCACGGTCCCGCCGCCCGTGTCGCAACATGCATCCAAAGAGAGCCCGGACCCGCCCGCCCGGTCTCGCTTCGCTTGAACTTCAGATTTCGCGCAGGGCCTGCACGTCGACGACCTGGATCACTCGCCCGCGCACCGTCACTCCGGTCCGCCGGAGAGTGGAGAATGCGCGGGAGAGCGCCTCGGGAGCCAATCCCAACATGCCCGCGAGCAGGTTCTTCTGGAAAGGCAGGCGGATGGAGGCCGGGCCGCCATCCACAGGGCATCTTTTCAGTATGTAGTCGGCGACCCGCTGCGGCGCCGTATGCAACCTGTCGTTGGCGACGCAGTCCATCGTGGTGATGAGGTGTTTCGACAGCGAGGTGATCACCGCCTTGGCGATATCCCGCTCTTGTTCGGCCAGATCCCGTACCGCCTGCATGTCGAAACGGGCAAGCGTCGTGGCTTCGGCCGTCTGGGCGTGGTAGCGGTATTTCGTACCGCCATAAAGAAGACATTCAGCGAACGTGTCGCCCGGGCTGCAGATCCGGATATCCGCCTCGCGGCCGTCCCGATTGAGCTGGTAAAGTCGCACATAGCCGCTGAGAACGCAGAAAAAAGCGTCAGCATTCTCGCCTTCGCGGAAGATCGATTTGCGGTTCGTCAGGCTGACGACGCTCATGGCCGACATCATCCGGACGAGCGAATTGCCGCTCAGGCTGGTCAGGAAAGGCGTCTTCATGAGGACGGCCCGATCCCTGTTGTTGAGCTTCAAATTGCTGTTCATCATATCCGTCGTCTCTTCCATAACCCGAACCGCCGCGCATTCCCGATACTGCTAAAATAACAGGTTCATGAAATCTGATTTTGACATCGATCAAATCCGTGCAATTTTTCTGCAATCTCAGCGAGCCGGTTATTTCCAACGAAAAACGCCGGGCCAACAGGCCCGGCGTCGCCGAAATACAGTCTGGAGATGATGCTTATTCCGCGGCCAGAGGCGGCAGGCGTAGCACCTTGCTGCTGGCTTGGGCGCCGGGAGAACGATCGTCGTTGGCGCTCGTCTGCCGTTCCATCTGGTTGAGGCGTTCTTCCAGGGCCGCGATCGACTGAGCGTATTTGCGTGCCTCCTGGCTGAGTTCCTCGTTGGAGAGACCGAAGTCCTCCTGTTCCTTCTTGCCGACCATGCGGCCGAAGATCTTGCCGAGCAGGCGCGACAGGTCGTCCATGATCAGGAAGAAGGACGGCACGACGAGAAGCGAGAGCACCGTCGAGACGATAATGCCCCCCATCACGGCGATTGCCATCGGTGCACGGAAGGAGCCGCCTTCGCCGACGCCGAGCGCCGAGGGAAGCATGCCTGCCGACATGGCAATCGAAGTCATGATGATCGGACGCGCGCGCTTGCGGCCGGCTTCCACCATGGCATGCACCCGTTCCAGACCCTGACGCTTCATCTCGATCGCGAAGTCCACCAGAAGGATGGCGTTCTTGGTGACGATACCCATCAGCATCAGGATACCGATCAGGACCGGCATCGACAGCGCGTTCTGGGTGATGATCAGCGCCACCGCCACGCCACCGATCGCAAGCGGCAGCGAGAACAGGATGGTGAAGGGCTGGATGACGTCCTTGAAGAGCAGGATCAGCACCACGAGCACTAGCATCAGGCCCATCAGCATGGCATTGCCGAAGCTCTGCTGCATTTCTGCCTGCACCTTCGCATCGCCGCTTTCGGCCAGACGAACCGTCTTCGGCAATTCGGTCTCGGCGACGATGCGCTTGAACTCGGCCGATGCGGTATCGAGCGCCGTGCCAAAGGGCACGTCGGAGCCGATTGCGACCACGCGGTTGCGGTCGTTGCGCTTGATCGAGCTCGGGCCTTCCGAATAGTCGATGTCGGCGACGCTGTAGAGCGGCACGCTGGCACCGGCCGCGGTCTTGATCTTCAAGGCACGGATGGAGGCCAGATCGCGGCGGACGTCGAGCGAGGCCTGGACGCGGATCGGGATCTGCCGGTCGTCGAGCGAGATCTTGGCAAGGTTGGCATCGACATCGCCGATCGTCGCGACGCGGACGGTCTGGGCGATCTGCTGCGGCGTGATGCCGAGGCGCGAGGCCTCCGCCATGCGCGGCCGGATCTGCAGTTCCGGACGGGGCAGGGCGCCTTCCGAAGAAACGTTGGCGAGGACCGGCGAGGCCCGCAGCTTCGATTCCAGCATGCTGACGGCTTCGGTCAGGTCCGCCTCGCTGGTGGAGAGGAAGTTGAACGAAAGGTCACGCTCTGCGCGATCGTTGACCTTGGAGATCCGCACATCCGGAATGGATCGGACAGCTGCAAAGATATCCTTTTCGACATCCCATTGCGGACGCGTGCGGCCGTTTTCCTTGATCTTCGGGACAAAGTCGCGGATGAGGGGGATCGATCCCAAGCCCTTGTTGACCAGGGTCTTTACCAGCGAATGGTCGATGTTCTGGAGGATGACGCGCACGGTGGCGCGCCGCAGTTCGAGGTCGCCCTTCGGCGAAGCTCCGCCGAGAATGAAGACGCTCTCGACGCCGTCGATGTGGCGTATCGCATCATAGACGACGTCGGTGCTGGCGGCCGTTTCCTCGAGGGTCGCGTTCGGCGGGAGTTCCACCGACAATACGACGCGCGAAGAGTCGTCCGGCGGCAGGAAGCTGCCGGGAACCTGGGAGAGCAGCATGACCGAGCCGATCAGGAAGCCGATCGCGGCCAGCATCGTCGTATATCGCCAGTACCAGCGGCGGGTCGTGCCGGTGACGAGGCGCGTATAGGCCTTCATGATCCAGCCGTCGTTGTCGTGATGATCTTCCATCCCGTCTTCGGGGCTCATCAGATAGGCAGCCATCAGCGGCGTGATCAGTCGCGCCACCGCAAGCGAGAAGAATACCGAGAAAGCGACGGTCAGGCCGAACTGGATAAAGTATTGGCCCGGGACGCCCGGCATGAACGATACAGGCACGAACACGGCGATGATCGTGAAGCTGGTGGCGATGACGGCGAGACCGATTTCGTCCGCCGCCTCGAGCGCCGCTCGATAGGGCGTCTTGCCCATCTTGATATGCCGCGCGATATTTTCGATCTCGACGATCGCGTCGTCGACGAGAATACCGGTCGCAAGCGTCAGCGCCAGGAAACTGACGAGGTTCAGCGAGAACCCCATGAGATCCATGATCCAGAAGGTCGGCACCGCCGAAAGCGGCAGGGCGACTGCCGCGATCAGGGTGGCGCGCCAGTTCCTCAGGAACAGGAAGACCACGATGACGGCGAGGACCGAGCCTTCCACCAGCGTATGGAGGGCAGCTTCGTAATTGCCGTAGGTGAAGTAGACGGAGTCGTCGACCATTTCGATCGCGACGTTCGGATTGGTCTTGCGCACTCCATCGAGGCTGGTGGCGACGGTTTCGGCGACCGAGACCTCGCTTGCGCCCTTGGCGCGGAACACGGCGAAAGTGACGGATGGCGTGCCGTTGAAGCGCGAGAAGGATTTCGGCTCTTCGTAGGTGTCGGTGATGGTGCCGAGCTCGGCCAGCTTGACGAACTGACCATTGGGCAGGGTGATCGTCGTATCGGCAAGCTGGGCGACGCTGCGGGCATCGCCGAGCGTGCGGATCGTCTGTTCGTTGCCGGCCACCTGGCCGCGGCCGGAGCCGAGATCGACGTTGGTGCCGCGCATCTGGGTGCTGACATCGGCGGCGGTAATGCCATAGGCGTCGAGCTTGGCAGGGTTCAGCGACACCCGGACTTCACGGTCGGAGCCGCCGTAACGGTCGATACGGCCGACGCCGGGCTGGCCCTGCAGGGCGCGCTTGACCGTGTCGTCGACGAACCAGGAGAGTTCTTCGAGCGTCATGTTCGGGGAGGAGACGGCGAATGTCTGGATCGCCTGGCCTTCGACGTCGACCTTGGTGACGACAGGCTCCTCGATGCCGGCGGGAAGGTCGCTGCGGATCTTGTCGATCGCGTCCTTGGTATCCTGCACGGCTTCGGCCGTCGGCTTTTCGATGCGGAAGACGACGACCGTCTGCGACTGGCCGTCGGTCACCGTCGACTGGATTTCATCGATGCCGCTGATCGAGGCGACAGCGTCCTCGATTTCCTTCGTCACCTGCATTTCCAGTTCGGCAGGGGCGGCGCCGCTCTGGGTGACGGTGATCGACACGACCGGGACGTCGATGTTCGGGAAACGGGTGATCGGCAGCGCGTAAAACGACTGAATGCCGACAATAAGCAGCAGGGCAAAACCGAGCATCGGCGCTATCGGATTGCGGATCGACCAAGCAGAGAAGTTCATGCGGCTCAACCTCAGTTCGCAATAGCGGCGGGTTCGGCCGGGACCGGAGCGATCTTGTCGCCGTCCCGGACGAAGGCGCCGGCCTTCGCAACGACAATGTCACCGGCCGTAAGACCGCTGACGACCTGCACGAAACCGCCATCCTGGATGCCGGTTTCAATCTTCACCTGCTTGACCACATTGTCCTCGACCTTGCGGGCGGTGGAACCATTCCGCCCGGTGGTGACGGCCGAGAGCGGCAGGGCCAGGGCATTGGTCTCGGTAATGACGATCTCGGCGCTGCCATACATGCCCGAGCGTGCGCCGGTTTCATCATCGATGACGATATGCACGGCGCCGAGGCGGGTGACCGCATCGACCGTCGGGGAGACGAGCCGAACCTTGCCCTCGATCTTCACCTTGCCGCCGGCGACCGTGACGATCGCCTTCTGGCCGGCCTTGATCTTCTGGATATCGGTCTCGGACAAGTCGGCGACGAGTTCGATCGCGCCGTCCTTGATGATCGTGAAGAGCGGATTTCCGGTGCCGCTGGCGATCGCTCCGACCTTGGCGGTGCGGGCGGAAATGACGCCGGCCACCGGTGCCTTCACGCCCGTGCGGGCGAGCTTCAGGTTGATATCCTCGATCTGGGCGTCCACTACCTTGGTCTCGGATTCGCCGACGGCCACCGCCTGCTTGGCAGCATTCAGCCGCGCCTGGGCGACCTCGACGGCGGCGGATGCCTGTTCGAGCTGCGACACCGTGCCGGTGCCGCTCTGGCTGAGCTTCTGGAGGCGGTCGCGCTGGCGCGTCGTGTCGGCGACGTTGGCCTGAGCCTCGATAACCTGGGCCTGATATTGCGCGACAGCAGCCTGGGCCTTCGCCTTATTGGCCTGGAGCTGGCTCTTCTGGAGAAGCAGCGCGTCGTCGTTCAGCATCGCAAGCACGCTGTCGGCCTTCACTTCGTCGCCGACGTCGGCATTCAGCGTCTTGATCGACAGGGCGTCGACGAGCGGCTGGACATAGACTTCCTCGACGGGCCTGACCGTGCCGGTGGCAATGACGCGGTCAACCAGCGGCTTCTCGATTGCCTCGGTTACGACGATGGAAGGCAGCTTGATTTCCGTCTGCGCCGGGGCGGGCTTGGCCGCCGCTTCCTGCGCAAACGCGGAACTGGGACTCAGTGCAGAGGTTGCGGCAAGGGCGATGCTTGCGCCGAGGGCAAGCTTGAGAGCCGGGTTCCCGGCAGACTGGGTGAACTTGCGAAACATGCGACTACTTTCAAATTGAAGGTAAGGGGCAAATATTCCGCTGGGAACCGCTCCGGCCACCTTACGCCCCCTCAGCGCTCAGCAACCCGGATCAAGGTGGTAACCGCATAAAACAGTTACAAGACCGGCAGCGAAAGATTCATCAGCGCCCCACTTCTACGTGTTTGCGTTGCACAAATCAATCCGCTGCCGTTATGAGACGAATGAGTTTTAGTTATGATTTGAGTGAGAAAAATTTAGAAAACGCGCAACCGATAGCCGCGCGTTCTCCCTCACCGGGCGACTGGCGATTATTATTTCAATGCCGCGTCGGTGATCTCGCTCGTATAGGCGCCTTCCGGCTTCTTGGTGATGATCTTCTGGTCGAGCAGCGCCTTGACCGTGCGGTCGTAGGTGGCGGTGTCAAGCTTGCCGGTACCGGTGCCGATCAACTTTGCCACTTCGCCCATCATCCGCTTCTGGTGGTTCTCGTCCTGGCCGCCATTGTCCATGACGATCCCGGCTGCTTCGGCAGGATTGGCGATGGCGTATTTCCAGCCCTTCATCGACGCACGGACGAACTTCACCATGGTCTCCTTGAACTTCGGATCCTTGAGCTTGGTGTCCATCACGTAGAGGCCGTCCTCGAGCAGGTCGTTGCCCATGGCAGAGAAGTTGAAGACGACGAGCTGGTCCGGCTTGAAGCCGGCATCGATCGCCTGCCAATATTCGTTATAGGTCATGACCGAAATGCAGTCCGCCTGCTTCTGGATGAGCGGCTGCACGTCAAAGCTCTGCTTCAGCACCGTGACGCCGTCCTTGCCGCCGTCGGTCTTGAGACCGAGCTTGTTCATCCAGGCGAAGAACGGATATTCGTTGCCGAAGAACCAGACGCCGAGCGTGTGGCCCTTGAAGTCGGCTTCGGTCTTGATCGGGCCGTCCTTCGGGCAGATCATCTGCAGGCCGGATTTCTGATAGGGCTGGGCGATGTTGGTGAGCGGCACGCCCTTTTCACGGGCGACCAGCGCTCCACCCATCCAGTCGACGATCACGTCGGCGCCGCCGCCGGCGATCACCTGTTCGGGGGCGATGTCCGGGCCGCCCGGCTTGATCGTGACGTCGAGGCCTTCTTCCTTGTAGAAGCCCTTGTCCTTGGCGACGTAGTAACCGCCGAACTGGCCTTGAGCGACCCATTTCAGCTGCAGGGTCACCTTGTCGGCGGCCATCGCCGCCTGGGCTGCTGCGAGCGACATGGCGCCCGCCATCAGCGCAACGAGAATTTTTCTCATGTTTTTTATCCTTCCCTCTGAGGTTTGCCGGTTCCGCCGAAACGGGCCGGATTTTAAGCGCCTAACCACCGCGGTTAGACGGATGCCAGAACGTCGTCGCTCTTTCGCCAAGCGCCACGACGCCATAAAAAACCGAACCGATCAGCGCTGCAACAGCGATTTCGGCCCAGACCATGTCGACATTCATGCGGCCGATCTCGGTCGAGATCCGGAAGCCCATGCCGACGATCGGCGTGCCGAAGAATTCCGCGACGATCGCGCCGATCAGCGCGAGCGTCGAGTTGATCTTCAGCGCATTGAAGATGAACGGCATGGCGGCTGGCAGGCGCAGTTTCATCAGCGTCTGCCAGTAATCGGAAGCGTAGGAGCGCATCAGGTCGCGCTCCATGGCGCCCGAAGCCCCAAGCCCTGCCACAGTGTTCACCAGCATCGGAAAGAAGGTCATGATGATGACGACGGCGGCCTTCGACTGCCAGTCGAAACCGAACCACATGACCATGATCGGCGCGACGCCGATGATCGGCAGCGCCGAGACCATGTTGCCGATCGGCAGCAGCCCGCGGCGCAGGAAGGCGATGCGGTCGGCAAGGATGGCGACGACGAAGCCGGAGGCGCAGCCGACCACATATCCGAAGAGCACCGCCTTGAAGATCGTCTGCTGCACATCGGCCCAGAGGATCGGCACCGAGCTTGCGAGCCTTGCGCCGATCGAGGATGGCGGCGGCAGGATGATGAAGGGAATGCCGGCGCCACGTGTCGCCGCCTCCCAGAGGATCAGGATCCAGGCGCCGAAGATCGCGGGGATCAAAAGGCGCAGGAACGTATCTCCGGTTTTGGATTTGGCGCGGATACCGGCGAGGACCGTGACGCAGCGCCAGGCAATCAGCCAGCAGGCCGCGACCATCAGGAAGAAGGCAAACGTCGCCTTACCCTCGTTGCCGGCAATGCCCGCGAGCAGCAGCCAGACTGCGAGATGGGGGGCGACGAACAGGGCCATTGCAAGGAGAGGCGGAGAAAGCCTGGTGAACGAGGCGAGCGCCGCACCGATGACGAGGAGGAAGATGACGGTGACGCTGCCGGTGCCGAACGGCGAGGGGGCGTCGAGCGCCATCAGCGGCAGCGAGGTGAGGGCGGCGAGACAGAGGAGCAGGGCAAAGGTGCCCTGCCAGGAACGAAGAACCGCGGTCATGCCGGCCTCCCGCCCATGGAGCGATCGACGATCTTGGCGATGATCCCGACGATGGCAACGAGAAACGCCGCCAGTACCGAGCCGGCAATCAGTGCGGCCCAGATGTCGATCGTCTGGCTGTAATAGGCCCCGGCGAGCAGTTTCGAGCCGATGCCGGCGACGGCACCGGTCGGAAGTTCGCCGACGATCGCGCCAACCAGGCTCGCGGCGATCGCCACCTTCATCGAGGTGAACAGGAAGGGAATGGACGCCGGTACCCGGAGTTTCCAGAAGGTCTGGGCGCCGCTGGCATAATAGGTGCGCATCAGGTCGAGCTGAATGATTTCGGGCGAGCGCAGACCCTTCACCATGCCGACCGCGACGGGGAAGAAGGAGAGATATGTCGAGATCAGCGCCTTGGGGAGAAGGCCGGTGATGTTGAGGGCCCCGAGCACGACGATCACCATCGGCGCGACAGCCAGGATCGGCACGGTCTGTGAGGCGATGATCCACGGCATCAGGCTACGGTCGAGTGCCTTCAGATGCACGATGCCGACCGCGATCAGGATGCCGGTCAGCGTGCCCATGGTGAAGCCGAGGACCGTTGAGGAGAGCGTCACCCAGGAATGGTAGACGAGGCTGCGGTTCGACGTGACGCTGCGCAGAAACGTGTTCTCGAAGACGTTGCTCACCACCTGATGCGGCGCCGGCAGAATAGGCTTCGGCTGCGCCATGGTCTTGCCGATGAACTCCATCGTCGTGGAGGTGACGTTGGCGCGCCGATCGAGATCCCGCTGAAACGGCGCGTTCATGAAATAAGCGGCGACGTACCAGAGGGCGACAATGGCGATGAGGATAGCAAGGACGGGGATGATGCGGGATTTGAGGGAGTCGGGTTTCATGCCGCGGACCTCTCACATATCGGCCCGGAGCCACCCCCCTCTGTCCTGCCGGACATCTCCCCCTCAAGGGGGGAGATCGACCAGACGTGACCGCGTTGCAAAGCATTGAGCATCACCGCTACGGCAATCTCCAAAGCGAATTGAGGGCGAGACTGCGCTACTCTCCGATCTCCCCCCTTGAGGGGGAGATGTCCGGCAGGACAGAGGGGGGTATCCCCGGAAAACAACGCGTCACTCCTCATAACTATGCCCAGCTCTCAACCCCTCGCGCACCCGATGGGCAATCTCCAGGAACTCCGGCGTCTCGCGGATTTCGAGCGGGCGTTCCTTGGGCAAGGTCGATTCGATCACGTCCGTCACCCGGCCCGGCCGCGGCGACATGACGACGATGCGGGTCGAGAGGTAGACCGCCTCCGGTATCGAGTGGGTGACGAAACAGATGGTCTTTTCGGTGCGCGCCCACAGTTTCAGCAGCTGTTCGTTCAGGTGATCGCGGACGATCTCGTCGAGCGCGCCGAAGGGTTCGTCCATCAACAGCAGGTCGGCGTCGAAGGCGAGTGCGCGGGCGATCGAGGCGCGCTGCTGCATGCCGCCGGACAGCTGCCAGGGGTATTTGTTGCCGAAGCCGGAAAGATTGACGAGGTCGAGGGTGCGCTCGATGCGCGCTTTGCGATCCGCTGACGAATAGCCCATGATTTCCAGCGGCAAAGCGATGTTCTTCTCGATCGTCCGCCAGGGATAAAGCGCCGGCGCCTGGAAGACATAACCGTAGGAGCGCGACTTGCGCGCCGCTTCCGGCGTCATGCCGTTGACGGTGATCTCGCCGGCCGTCGCCTTTTCGAGATCGGCGATAACCCGCAGGAAGGTAGTCTTGCCGCAGCCTGACGGGCCGATGAAGGAGACGAAATCGCCCTTGTTCACAGTGAGATCGACATTCGACAGCGCGTGAACCGGGCCGTCGCCGGTCTCGAAGGTGAGGCCGAGCTTGCTGGCCGAGACGACGGAGGATGGAGCATTGTTCATCGGCATTTCGGCATGGGTCCCAGTTTGGTGCCGCCCGGGAAGCTGACGGTGTAGCCTTTGGCGGATTTGGTGAGCGTCGCAACATCTTCCGGCCCGACTTCCCCTTCGACATCGCATTGTGCCTTGATGGTAAAACCGTTTGCCGTCTTCTTGGGAGCGCCCTTGAATTCGCAGGCGGAAACGGATGTCGTCACGCCTTCGTCGTTGAGCAGCAGGAAGTCGTCGGCGCCGGACGATTCTCCGGTCTCGGCGTAAGTGCAGCCTTCCTTGCTGCCATATGCGCCGTCAAGGAAGGTCGCGGCGCTAGCGGGAACGGCAACCGAGATTGCGGCAAGCATCGCGAATGCGATGGTGAAGCGGATGTTATTCAATGACATGTCTCGAAAGGCCCCCATTCAAATCCGTCTGCGAAGCGTACAGTATAGACGCCATCGTTGCGCAGGATATCGATCATTGCGGTGTGCTGATCTTCTTTTCGTTGGCTCCCGCTCCCGAACCGTCATGATATGCTGGCGGTAGATCCCGTTCGACAGAGGAAATTGACAATGGACAATGCATCAAAGCCCACCTGCCGTGTCGTCAAACCCGGTGCGGCCTACGACGGCAAGCAGGGCCTGAGCTATTTCGAGGGGATCGCGGCGGAAACGGTCGGCTCCAAGGGCATTTGCATGCACCTCCTCACCATTCCGCCGGGCGCACGGGCGAAGGCCCATCTGCATGAAACCCACGAGACCGCCATCTACGTACTCTCCGGCTCGGCCGTCACCTGGTATGGCGATCGGCTGGAGGAATGCGCCGAACTTTCGGCCGGCGAGATGATGTATATCCCCGCCGGCGTACCGCACCTGCCGGCGAACATTTCCGATGCGCCCTGTTCGGCGGTGATCGCCCGCACCGACCCGAACGAACAGGAAAGCGTCGTGCTGCTGCCCGAACTGGACCGGCTGGTGAAGGGGTGAATTCTTTCCAACTATGTAAGTGGTCGTACTACCGGCATTGCAATGCTTCCGCAGGCCGTGGGTTTTGGCTGTCGCTTGCAGCAATTCGATATGCTCGTCTCCCCACCGAGAGTGCATTCAACCTCTCCATTTTTTCACGATTGCTTCGGCGTCTTCGAACAATGTCGCGTGATCAAAGGTTTCCCGTTCACGTTGGATGAAATCGCTAAGTCTATCCCAATCTCTTATAAGCGCTTTTTTCCAGTATCCCTCCCATACGTGTTCGTCGATCGCTCCATATTTTACCGTCAATCCAAGCATTTCGTATGTATTAAGAACGCTTCTGAAGCAATTTATAGTCTCTTTATCCTTCGGAATTTTTACTCCCTTGTTGAGGGCCTCGAGCATATTGCTCCTTGCGCCTCTAAAAGATTCACTTTGGAGGGATGCGAAAATGTGACTGGCAGACTCGCGAGCGAAGCGACGAGAATCCGTTGACAGTGTTCTTGTCTGCAGCGACACCTGTCGCCAGACGAATGCGGCGGTTACCCATACCGCGATTGAAGCGATGATGTTAGCAACGCTCGCGACATGCGGTAGGGCAGAGAGTGACCATTGGCACAGAGCGTTGCCATCGCACATATCAAACCCCGCTTGCCGGAATGCCTGTGCGTTCCACCTTGCGCGGCGAGGTCAGCTCCTTCCAGGTCGACAGCGCCTTGTTCACCGCAGGATAAGGCTCGCGCTTGACGAACTGGCCGTGGCCTTCCTGCGTCTTGATCGCCCCGTCCTCGATTGCGACCACGCCGCGGGTCAACGTGTAACGCGGCAGACCGGTCACTTCTTTGCCCTCGAAGACGTTGTAGTCGATCGCCGACTGCTGGGTCTTGGCCGAGATCGTCTTCGACTTGTTCGGATCGAGAACGACGATATCCGCGTCGGCTCCGACCAGGATGGCGCCCTTCCTTGGATAGATATTGAGGATTTTCGCGATGTTGGTGGAGGTGACCGCCACGAACTCGTTCATGGTGATGCGGCCGGTTGCGACGCCATGCGTCCACAGCATCGGCAGGCGGTCTTCGAGACCGCCGGTGCCATTCGGGATCTTTCTGAAATCGCCGAGACCAGTGCGCTTCTGGTCGGTCGTGAACGCGCAGTGATCGGTCGCTACCACCTGCAGCGAACCGGAGGCAAGGCCCGCCCAGAGGCTGTCTTGATGCTGCTTGCTGCGGAACGGCGGCGACATTACCCGGCGGGCCGAATGGTCCCAGTCCTTGTTGAAATATTCGCTCTCGTCGAGCGTCAGGTGCTGGATCAGCGGTTCGCCATAAACGCGCATGCCGTTCTGTCGGGCGCGGCGGATCGCTTCATGGGCCTGTTCGCAGGATGTGTGCACGACATAGAGGGGCACGCCGGCCATATCGGCGATGATGATAGCGCGGTTGGTCGCCTCGCCCTCGACGGAGGCGGGACGGGAATAGGCGTGTGCCTCGGGGCCGTTATTGCCCTCGTCCATCAGCTTGGTCTGCATGGCGGCGACCACGTCGCCATTTTCAGCATGGACCAGCGGCAGGGCGCCGAGTTCGGCGCAGCGCGAGAACGAGGCGAACATCTCGTCGTCGTTCACCATCAGTGCGCCCTTATAAGCCATGAAATGCTTGAAGGTGTTGATGCCGTGATGGGCGACGACCGCCTTCATCTCGTTGAAGACCTGCTCGCCCCACCAGGTGACCGACATGTGGAAGGAATAGTCGCAATTGGCGCGGGTCGCCTTGTTGTCCCAGCGTTTCAGCGCGTCGAGCAGCGACTGGCCGGGCTCGGGCAGGCAGAAATCGACGACCATGGTGGTGCCGCCGGCAAGTGCTGCCCGCGTGCCGCTCTCGAAGTCGTCGGCGGAATAGGTGCCCATGAACGGCATTTCGAGATGCACATGCGGATCGATGCCCCCCGGCATGACATAACAGCCGGCGGCGTCGAGCGTGGTATCGCCGAAAAGGTTCGGGCCGATCTCGATGATCCGGCCGCCGTCGATCTTCACGTCCGCCTTGTAGGTCAGGTCGGCCGTGACGATGGTTCCACCCTTGATGACTGTGGTCATTGTTGTTCCTCTGTTCTTGTCGGTTCCCTTACGGGCGCGATGGTGTGCGTCAAGCCAGTGACGTGGACGAGCGCAACTTCGATCTGCCTCATGTCGCTGTCGGCCAATCGGCCGATCCGCTGGCCGATGACCTCTTTTCTGACCGGCGTGATCTTTTCGACCATGACCTGCGACGGATATTGAAGTCCGTTCTGAGCACTGGGCTCGATGATCGGCCGAAGAAGCGGTGCCTCAAGCAGATGGGTCGTCAAAGGGCAGGCAAGAGCCGTCGTATAGGTCACGAGAAACTCGTCAGCCTGAAGAATGACGGCGGGCCGAGGTTTGCCAAGTTCACCGGGAAAAACCGCGATCACGACGTCTCCTCGGCTCAGCTTCACGGCTTGTCCCAATCCGTTGGGCCAACGGCTTCGATCCAGTCCTCAATGTCTTCTTTCGCATCCGCTTCTGCGATCCGGCGCATTTCTTCCTCCGCCTGTCGGCGGAAGGCTTCGTGGGTGAGGTCCGGCACCCAGATCTCAATCGGCCGGTATCCCTGGCGGATCAGTTCGGCCCGTTCTTCGGGTGATATTTCCCTCGGTCGTCCCATTGTCCGTTTCCTGTCTCAAGGTTGGCGGTTGCGATGCTACTCCACAATCTCCGCCGTCTCCAGCACGGCATGGAACAGGACATCCGCGCCGGCTGCCGCCCATTCCTTGGAAATCTCTTCCGCCTCGTTGTGCGAAAGCCCGCCGACGCAGGGGCACATGATCATCGTCGCGGGCGCCACCTTGGCGGCCCAGCACGCGTCGTGGCCGGCGCCGGAGATGATGTTCATGTGGCTGTAGCCGAGCTTTTCTGCCGCTTCTCGGACACGGCCGACCAGAACCGGATCGAAGGTCACCGGGTCGAAATGGCCAACCGCCTCGACAGAACAGCCGACGCCGAGCGGCTCGCAGATTTCGGCCGCCTGTTTCTCGATCGCCGCCCGCATGCGGTCCAGCTTTTCCTGGGACGGCGTGCGGATGTCGACGGTGAAGACCACTTTGCCCGGCAAAACGTTGCGGGAGTTCGGCGAGAAGAACACCTGGCCGACGCCGCCGACGGCGCCCGGCTGTTCGGACATCGCCACCGCCTGCACCATTTCGAGGATGCGGCCGAAGGCGAGCCCGGCATTGACGCGCAGGTTCATCGGCGTCGAGCCCGTATGCGCTTCGCGGCCGGTCAGCGTGAATTCCAGCCACCACAGGCCCTGACAGTGGGTGACGACGCCGATCTGCCTGTTCTCCGCCTCGAGGATAGGCCCCTGTTCGATATGATATTCGAAATAGGCATGCATCTTTCTGGCGCCGACCTCTTCTTCGCCGAGCCAGCCGATGCGCTTCAACTCGTCGCCGTAGGTCTTGCCGTCCGGATCCTTGCGGCCGTAGGCGTAATCGATCGAGTGAACGCCGGCAAAGACGCCCGACGCCAGCATGGCGGGGGCGAAACGCGCGCCTTCCTCGTTCGCCCAGTTGGTGACGACGATCGGATGTTTCGTCCTGATCCCGAGGTCATTCATGGTGCGGACCACTTCCAGCGCGCCGAGCACGCCGAGAACGCCGTCATATTTGCCGCCGGTCGGCTGGGTGTCGAGATGGCTGCCGACATAGACCGGCAGCGCATCCGGGTCGGTGCCGGCGCGGGTGGCAAACATCGTGCCCATCCTGTCGACGCCGACCGTCATCCCCTCGGCTTCGCACCACCGCTTGAAGAGATGGCGGCCTTCGCCGTCGGCATCGGTCAGCGTCTGGCGATTGTTGCCGCCGGCAATGCCGGGGCCGATCTTCGCCATGTCCATGAGCATGTCCCAGAGACGATCGCCGTTGATGCGCAAGTTCTCGCCGGGTGCTGCCACCATTTTTTAGTCCTCGCCTGTTTTACGTCCACCCGGAGCGGGCGGCATGCTTTTCGTTCCCGTCGGTCCTTCGCGCGCCATAGCACTTGAAGATCGGCATTGCGTTTATTCCGCTTGTCGCTGATAATTTGACCGCTTGGTAAAACATTACTATTTCCGCCGCGCCACTCAAGACGAAAATCAAGAAAAATCCACGGAATTTCTAAAGCGCAAACGGACGCGGAAGAGGGCAGGGACACGCATGGCCATCCCGAGGGCGGCGAAAACGCAGAGACGCACCCGCATCCAGGAAGAGAAGGAGGAGCGTATCCTCGAAGCGGCGCTCGACGTATTTTCCCAGAACGGTTTCCGCGGCGCCACGATCGATCAGATCGCCGAGGCCGCCGGCATGTCTAAACCCAATCTGCTCTATTATTTCCGCACCAAGGAGGCGATCCACCGCCACCTCATCGACCGGGTCCTGTTCACCTGGCTGGAGCCGCTGCGCGCCTTCGACGCGGAGGGCAATCCGGAATCGGAAATCCGTTCCTATATCCGCCGCAAGCTCGAGATGGCCCGCGATTTCCCGCGCGAGAGCCGGCTCTTCGCCAACGAGGTGCTGCAGGGCGCGCCGCATATCGAGGACGAGCTGAAAGGGCCTTTGAAGGCTCTGGTCGATGAAAAAGCGGAGGTGATCCGGGCCTGGGCGCGATCCGGCAAGATCGCCAAATGCGATCCCTACCACCTGATCTTCTCGATCTGGTCGACGACCCAGCATTATGCCGACTTCGACGTGCAGGTGCGCGCCGTGCTCGGCCAGGACTATGCGGGCGAGGGGCGTTTCGAGGATGCGGCTCGGTTCTTGGAACAGCTCTTCATCGACGGGCTGCGGGCGCGCGCCTGAGCCTCTTCCCAAATCCGAAAACGAAAAACGCCGGCGCTGAGGCCGGCGTCTTCTTATTTACCGATTGCCGAGCCTGGTATCAGGCGGCGGCGGAAGCCCGGTTGGTCGGGACTTCGGCGATCGTCTTCAGAACCTGGGAAGCGATCTGGTAGGGGTCGCCCTGGGAGTTCGGACGGCGGTCTTCCAGATAGCCCTTGTAGTCGTTCTTGACGAACGAGTGCGGCACGCGGATCGAGGCGCCGCGGTCGGCAACGCCGTAGGAGAACTTGTTCCACGGAGCCGTTTCGTGCTTGCCGGTCAGGCGCTTGTCGTTGTCCGGACCGTAGACGGCGATGTGGTCCATCAGGTTCTTGTCGAAAGCAGCCATGAGCGCTTCGAAATAGTCCTTGCCGCCGACTTCGCGCATGTACTTGGTCGAGAAGTTGCAATGCATGCCCGAGCCGTTCCAGTCGGTGTCGCCGAGCGGCTTGCAGTGGTATTCGATGTCGATGCCGTACTTTTCAGTCAGGCGCTGCAGCAGGTAGCGTGCCATCCAGATCTGGTCGGCGGCCTTCTTGGAGCCCTTGCCGAAAACCTGGAATTCCCACTGGCCCTTGGCCACTTCGGCATTGATGCCTTCGTGGTTGATGCCGGCTTCCAGGCAGAGGTCGAGATGTTCTTCGACGATTTCGCGGGCGACGTCACCAACGTTCGAGTAACCGACGCCGGTGTAATACGGACCCTGCGGAGCCGGGTAACCCTGTTCCGGGAAACCGAGCGGGCGGCCGTTCTGGTAGAAGAAGTATTCCTGCTCGAAGCCGAACCAGGCATCCTCGTCGTCGAGAATGGTTGCGCGGGCATTGGTCGCATGCGGCGTGACGCCGTCCGGCATCATCACTTCGCACATGACGAGCGCGCCGTTGGTGCGGGCCGGATCGGGATAAAGCGCAACCGGCTTCAACACGCAATCGGACGAGCGGCCTTCGGCCTGCATGGTCGACGAACCGTCGAAGCCCCACAGCGGCAGCTGTTCGAGCGTCGGGAAGGTGTCGAATTCCTTGATCTGCGTCTTGCCACGCAGGTTCGGTACCGGGGTGTACCCGTCGAGCCAGATGTACTCGAGCTTATACTTGGTCATATTTTATCTCTCAGGCCGTGACGTTCATGGTTGAGCCATCCTGAGGAAGCGGCATCGCGACGATACCGCGCCTCCGGGGTAACCAGAAGAACGCATTTCCCGTGCCAGTTTGCATCGGAGCGACGGTTTTGGATTAAAAAAGTGTGAACGAAGGGTCGCAGGCGGAGCGCTGAGAGGGGCTAAAGGTCCGGTAGATCAGCACGGTCTCATGAAATCTCCGAGTTTTAAAGGTTCTATCAAGATTGCCCGGAACCGGGGTCGGTTGGCACACGTTTCCCCGCTGGAGGTTGCTGCGAGCAAAATAGATCGCCGGAACCGCGCTGCCGCTAAATTAGCGCCTAGCGCGAGTCGGAAAAATGATATAAAATCATGCAATAAGCACAAAAAATGTGCAGATTTGTGCTCTGTGCGTGTTTGGATGCACTTTTAAAGTTAGGAGACGATAGGATGGCAATTCACATCCATCGTGAGTCAGCAACGATCTATCAGTTTCCGGTCCGCCCAAGACGGCGGCTGGAGGATGGCCGGACCGTGCCGACCGGGATCCATGAGGTTGCGTTGAGTGTTGTCGATACCAATTGCTGGTATCACGACGAAGCGGTGCGGGATTCCGAGCCCAAGAACGACCAGCCGAAGCCCTGCTGACCCCTAGATGACGAAAAGGCCGCGCCATTGGATGACGCGGCCCCTATCCCTTCGATCTGATTTTCTTAGAACGCGAACAGCTTCAGCATTGCGTAGCCGAAAACCGCGATGAACAGCCAGCCGAACGCGCCGAGCGCGAGCGGCCGCCAGCCTTCCGCCTTCAGCTTGCGGATATCGGTCTGCAGTCCCATGGCCGCCAGCGCCATGGACAAAAGGAAGCTCGTCGAGGTCACGAGCGTCTGGCTCACGCTTGCCGGAATGGCGACTGCGCTGTTGAAGAGCATCATCCCGATAAAACCGAGGACGAACCACGGCATCGGCGCCGAAGCCTTCGAGGGGCCTTCCGCGCCGGAGCGCATGGCGAGCGCCAGCGTCATGATCAGCGGCGCCAGCATGACGACGCGGGCGAGCTTGGAAATGGTGCCGAACTGCCCGGCGACATCGCCGCCCTGGAAGGCGGCGGCCACCACCTGCGCGACTTCGTGGATGGTCGAGCCGGTCCACAGGCCATAACCGCGGGCGTCGAGCCCGAGCGGGGCGGCGAGCAGTGGATAGACAAGCATCGACAGCGACCCGAACAGCGTGACGCAGGCGATCGCATAGGCGACATGTTCCTGCTTGCCACGCACTACCGTATTGGCGGCGATGACGGCCGAGGCGCCGCAGACCGAAGTCCCGGCGGCGATCAGGTCGGTCAGCGACCGGTCGACACCCATGGCCCGCCCGACCAGCCGGATCGCAACGAAGGTGGTCACCAGCGTCAGGGCCACCATGGCAAGGCTGGCGCCGCCGAGAGAGAGGATCTGGCCGGCCGTCACCTGCAGGCCGAGCAGCACGATGCCGAAGCGCAGGATCCGCTTTAGCGAAAAGCCGATGCCGGGCTCGACGGCCACCGGGACAGGGGCCAGATTGCGGATCAGCATGCCGAAAACGATCGACAGGATGAGCGGGCTCAGCGCCATCCATCCGGTCAGATTGCGGACGGTGAGGGCGGCCGTGGCGATCGCGGCGGTTAGAAGAAGTCCGGGAAGAAGCTGGAGAAATGCCGGCCAGTGGGGCGAGGCGGGAAGGGCGCGCTGTTCCGCAGTCGGCTGAATCGGCTTCATGATTTTTCCACGAGAGTCTCTATTCGTCGAAAATCATTCTCTCTTCTGTAGAAACACAAATCCAATTGATAAGTTTTCTGATATCGTTCGATAAAACGAATGGTTTTGGACGATGACCCTCGATCAGCTTCGAATTTTTCTGGAAGTCGCTACGCGCGAACATGTGACCCGTGCGGCGGAGGTGCTGAACCTCACGCAGTCGGCGGTGAGTGCGGCGATCTCGGCGCTGGAGGCGCGGCATGCCGTGATCCTGTTCAACCGGGTCGGGCGGCGGATCGAACTCACCGAAGCGGGAAAACTGTTCGTGCCGGAGGCGCGCGCCGTTTTGGAGCGGGCGCAGACTGCCGAGCACGTGCTTGCCGATCTCGGCGGGTCGGCCTCGGGCATCCTGCGTGTGCATGCCAGCCAGACGGTGGCGAGCTACTGGCTGCCGGCTCGCCTCGTCAGTTATCACGAGCGGTTCCCGCGCGTTGACGTGAGGCTTACCGTCGGCAACACCCAGAGTGCGGCCGAAGCCGTGCTGACCGGGGCGGCGGAACTTGCCGTCGTTGAAGGCGAGGTGTTTCTGGCGGGGCTCAAACGCCGCAAGGTGGCGGAGGACCGGCTGGTCCTGGTGGTCGGCAGCCGCCACCCCTGGGCGGACGGTCGCAAGATCCGCTCGAGCGATCTTCTCGAAACCAACTGGATCATGCGCGAACAGGGATCCGGCACGCGCTCGGCCTTCGAGGCGCAGCTCTTCAATCTCGGCATCGAGCCGCAGTCATTGTCCGTTGTTCTTGAAATGCCGTCGAACGAGGCGGCGATGGCGGCGGTGGAGGCGGGGTTGAGCGCGACGGTGCTTTCAAGCCGGGCAGCATCGTCCCACTCCTTTTCGGGCCGGCTCCACGTCGCCGATTTCCCGATGCCGCTCCGTCAGTTCTCGGCGATCTTCCATGGCGAGCGGCACGTCACCCGGGCGCTGCGCGCCATGCTCGACCTATTGAACGAGCCGGCTGAAGGCAGCTCCCGCTGATCCCCGGCCAGATCCCCCACGTAAGTGCGCGCTTTGTGTGAACGATAAAATTTAAATCGTTCAGTATTTGCGAACAATACGTCTGCAACTTGCTGTCTATTCCCGGCGGCCGACTTGCACCATCTTGAGCATCAGAAGCGCGGCAACGAGCTTCGAAAGACAAGATCAAACACGGAGAGGGGCTTCGAGAAACTCGGCCCCACACAGCAAGGAAGAAGACAATGACCAAAATTTCCGCCGCCATCGCCGCAGCCCTGATCGCTTCGGCTTCGTTCGCTTCTGCCGCTCTTGCCGAAGGTGACTATTACCAGGGCGTCCAGAAGAACGCTCCCGCCGCTACCATTGACCGCATCAGCACCGGCAGCATCGGCCGGAACGACAAGCTCCAGGCCGACATCAACAACGGCGACTATTTCGACGGCGCCAACCGCCCGAACTAACTGCAGCTCACTCAAGATACCGAAACAAACAATCCGCAGGCCAGGTCGCAAACTCGTGAGCCGCGGAACACTCTGAAGGGACTACCACAATGACCAGGATCACTTCCGCTATCGCCGCAGCTCTTATTGCTTCGGCCTCCTTCGCTTCTGTCGCTCTCGCTGAAGGCGACTATTACGAAGGCGTTTCCAAGGCTTCCGCAACCGTCGACCAGGTCCAGACCGGCAGCATCGGCCAGAAGGCCGAAGCCCGGAAGGCCAACGTTCAGGCCGACGTCAACAGTGGCGACTATTTCGACGGCGCAAACCGCCCGAACTGATCGCCCCTGAACTCATTGCAGGCATCCAGTGCGAAGAAGGCCCGGCCAACCCGCCGGGCCTCTTTGTTTCCATACTTATTCTTTAGATAATTCGCATATTGCAGGCGTTGTGTTATAATTGTGGACCGAAAGAAGTCTTGGGAGGTGAAACCCATGGAGAGACTGCTTTTTAGGAACCTGCGACCACTGTATGGCTGGCTCTTCATTGTCGCCTGGTTTGCTATTCTTGTGCTGATGACCTGGGTTTTCCTTCGTGACAGCGGCATCTCCCAGGAACCGTTCAGGGCTCTCACTATCGCTTTTTTCTGGGGCCTCGGCTGCTGGCTGGCATTCGGAGCACTCACACGGCCGGTCGTCTCGGTCCGGCAGAAGAGCGACGGCAGCTGGATCGTCATTCGCCGCTGGCCCTGGACCCATGACGAGGAGCGCATCGATCCCGATCGCCTGCCGGCTCCGACCATCGACGCGGAAAGCGACGGCGAGGGAGGCATGCACTACCGCTGCCTTCTGAAGACGCCGGAACATGGCCCGGTGGAATTCAGCGAGCACCTCAAACTGGACAAGGCCGCCCTGGCGCGCGATCGCATGGCCTTGCTGATCAGGAGCGCCAGAACCAGAACGCCGAGAAGCACCCCGCCTCTTCCCGGTTCGCGTTAAGCCGTCCGGTTCCAAGGCATGCGCTGAAGCAGGAGAGCGAGGCCGCACCAGCCGCTGAAGCCCGCAAAGGCAAGCATGAAGCCGAAAAATCCGGCCAGCGCAAAGGCAGGGGTCAGGCCAAGAAAGCCGAGAGCCACGGAAAGCAGCACGAGGCTGCCGACGATCATCTGCACCTGGCGAAAGATCGATGGCCCACCTTTACCTGCGAGCCCGACGACGGGCAAACCTGCCTGTTTCCATGCGGTGATGCCGCCTTCGAGATTGTAGATCCGGTGAGCCGGCAAGATATCTTCGAGTTTACGGCAGGCCTGTTCGCCGCGTCCGCCCTTCAGGCAATGCACAACGATCCTTCGGTTTTCCGGGACCTTCAGGTTCTGCCGCAGGTCGCCCACGGTACCAAGAGGCAGCGAGGCGGCAGCGGCGATATGCTCGGCCCGGAACTCGTCCGGCTCGCGTACGTCGATCAGGATCGCATCGCCCGCGGCAAGCCACTCGGCGGCCTGCGTTGCGGATACGGTCCTCGTGGTTTCGGTGCTCATCTTATTTTCCCTTGCAGAAATGCCGGTAGAGGACGCCCATCAGTTCGCTGACGGCCGGATGGACTATGAAATAGAAAAGCGTGCGGTGTTCCCGCCGGAAGTCGACGATGCCTTCTTCCTTCAGCTTGGCCAGATGCTGCGACATCGAGGTTGGCGCGATGCCGGTCGCCTCGATCAGCTGAGCGACATTGCGCTCGCCCTCCGCCAGCGCACAGAGCACCAGCAGCCGGTGGGAATTGGCCAGGCCCTTGAGGAAGTTCGCCACCTCCTCGGCCTTCACGGGCATTTCGTCAGTCAGGTCCATGGGTGGCCTTTACAGTTCATGTTTTTCTTATATCATAAAAATATGAATTGTAAAGATTGCAGGAGACCTGAATGACGAAAGACTATCGCCAGATCACCAGGGACATATCCGCTTACGCCGCCGAGATGCGGAAGCTGACGCCCGACGCGATGCAAGGGTTTTACGCTTTGTCGAAGGGGGCCGGCGCTGATGGCGCGCTGGACAGGAAGACGAAGGAACTGATTGCGCTCGCGATCGGTATCACCCAGCGGTGCGATGGCTGTATCGGCTTCCATACCAAGGCGTTACACGGACTCGGTGCTACGCGGCAGGAGATTGCCGAGGTGGCGGCGATGGGCGCCTATATGGGCGGCAGGCCCGCGCTGATGTATGCAGCCGACACGTTGCGCGCCTGGGATCAGTTTTCAGAAGTGGCGTAAAAGGGAAGGCGGCCGGGCCGCCCTCCTGTCTCCCTGCCATTTTACTCCGCGGCCTGCCTTGCCATCGGGTTGTTGGGATGCTGCGTCCAGTTGGCGTAAGTCGGATCGACCACCTTGCCGGTGCGCTTGTCGAGATCGCCGGCGGGCAGGGCTTCCATGGTGATGCAGTTCTCGACGGGACAGACGTTGACGCAGAGATTGCAGCCGACGCATTCCTCTTCCATCACCTCGAAATGGCGCACGCCGTCGACCATGCTGGTGATCGCCTGGTGGGAGGTGTCCTCGCAGGCGATGTGGCAGCGGCCGCACTTGATGCAGGCGTCCTGGTCGATATGCGCCTTGGCGATGTAGTTGAGGTTGAGATACTGCCAGTCGGTGACGTTGGGGACCGCGCGACAGATGATGTCGTCAAGCGACTGGTGGCCCTTCTCGTCCATCCAGTCGGAAAGGCCGGTGATCATTTCCTCGACGATCTTGAAGCCGTAGGTCATCGCCGCGGTGCAGACCTGCACATTGCCGGCCCCGAGCGCCAGAAACTCCGCCGCGTCCCGCCAGGTGGTGATGCCGCCGATGCCGGAGATCGGCAGGCCGTAGGTCTCCGGATCGCGGGCGATTTCGGCGACCATGTTGAGCGCGATCGGCTTGACCGCCGGGCCGCAATAACCGCCATGGCTGCCCTTGCCGCCGACCGACGGGTTGGGCGAGAAGGTGTCGAGATCGACGGAGATGATCGACGAGATCGTGTTGATCAGCGACACCGCGTCCGTGCCGCCGCGCTTGGCGGCGCGGGCAGGGTGGCGGATATCGCTGATATTGGGCGTCAACTTGGTGATGACTGGCATGCGGGTATACTGCTTGCACCAGCGCACTACCATTTCGATATATTCCGGCACCTGGCCGACCGCGGAGCCCATGCCGCGCTCGGACATGCCGTGCGGACAGCCGAAATTGAGCTCGATGCCGTCCACTTCAGTCTCTTCCACCAGCGGCAGGATCGCCTTCCAGGCCTGTTCCTCGCAAGGAACCATGATCGAGGCGACAATCGCCCGGTCCGGCCAGTTCTTCTTCACTTCCTTCATTTCACGAAGGTTGGTGTAGAGGTCGCGGTCGGTGATCAGTTCGATATTGTTCAGGCCGAGCAGGCGGCGATCGGCGCCCCAGATGGCACCATAGCGCGGGCCGTTGACGTTGACGACCGGCGGACCTTCCTCGCCGAGCGTCTTCCACACCACGCCGCCCCAACCTGCCTTGAAGGCGCGCTCGACATTGTAGGCTTTGTCGGTCGGCGGCGCGGACGCCAGCCAGAACGGGTTGGGGGATTTGATGCCGACGAAATTGTTGCGGATATCAGCCATTGTAGTTCTCCCTCAAGCCACTGCGGTTGCCGGCTGCGCTGCGGCAGCCAGGGCTTTTGCGATGCTTTCTGCGGCGTCGCGCCCCTGCGCGACCGCCGAGACGGTCAGGTCCTCGCCGGTGCCGATGCAATCGCCGCCGGCCCAGACGCCCTCGATCGAGGTGCGGCCTTCCGGATCGACGACGATCTTGCCCTTTTCGAACTGCAGCGCGCCGAGGCCCGAGGCGGAGAAGGTCTGGCCGATCGCCTTGAAAATCTGGTCGGCGGCGATGACGCCGGTCTCGCCGGTGCCGATCAGCTTGCCGTCGCGCATCGCGGTATATTCCACCTCGATGCCGGCAACCTTGCCGTCCTTGCCGATGATCGATTTTGGTGCCAGCCAATGGCGGATGATGACGCCGTTGGCGGTCGCAAGATCCTGTTCGTAAGGGGAGGCGTTCATATTGTCCTTGCCGCGGCGATAGCAGATCGTCACCTCTTCGGCGCCGAGCAGCTTCGACTGGATGGCGGCGTCGATGGCGGTCATGCCGCCGCCGAGGACGACGACGCGCCGGCCGATCGGCAGCACGCTCTTGTCCTTTGCCTGGCGAAGCGCGGCGATGAAATCGACCGCGTCCTCGACGCCCGCGAGCGCCTCGCCCTCGATACCGAGGCCGTTGACGCCGGCAAGGCCCATGCCGAGGAAGACTGCGTCATATTTGGCGGAGAGGTCGGACAGCGAGAAATCCCGGCCGAGCGCTTGGCCATTGACAATCTCAATGCCGCCGATCGCAGTGACGTAATCGACTTCGCGGGCGGCGAAATCATCGACAGCCTTATAGGTGGCGATGCCGTATTCGTTGAGACCGCCGGCCTTTTCGCGGGCTTCGAGAATGGTGACGGAATGGCCGTGCATGGCCAGGCGATGTGCGGCGGCGAGCCCTGCCGGACCGGCGCCGACGACCGCGATCGTCTTGCCGGTCGGAGCCTTGCGGCTATAGAACTGTCGGCCCTGTTCCATGGCGATGTCGGTGGAATAACGCTGCAGCTTGCCGATCTCGACCGGCTTGTCCTCGGCCGTGTTGCGCACGCAGGCCTGCTCGCAGAGCGTTTCGGTGGGACAGACGCGGGCGCACATGCCGCCCAGAATATTCTGGTCGAAGATGGTCTTGGCCGAACCGATCGGATTGCCTGTCTGTATCTGCCTGATGAACAGCGGGATATCGATGGAGGTGGGACAGGCCGTCATGCACGGCGCGTCGTAGCAGAAATAACAGCGATCGGATTCGACCAGCGCCTCGTGCCTGTCGAGACGCGGGTGGAGATCGGCGAAATTCGCCTCATAGTCGGCAGCGGCGAGGCGGCCAGCCTCGATTCCGGCCTTCGGACCGTTTCCCAGTCGTTCCATCCTAAGTTCCCTCTTTTATGGATTCATGGACAACTATTGGGCAAAAGGTACCACAGCGTAAAAATTTATCAAACGGTAAATTTTTGAAATGGCGGGCCCATATCAGGGCGCCCGATATATCATGATAAAAAGAGTCCACTCTAATCTTTACTCTGAAAATCAACTTTAATATGGTGCCGGCCATCGAGGAACTGCGGTTCAGCAGAATCGGCGGCGAGGGGCATATGGCCAAGAAGCAGAAGCACAGACACGGCAATTCCGGCGCGGCACCGAAAGGCGCCGAAACGCGGGGGCCGGCTGTCGCCGACGTCCGCAGCTTTCTCTATGTCGGCGGCCGTGATTGTCAGGTGGCGCACCTGCGGGAGATCGCCAGCAACTTCGGCGCGGAACTGATCCACCACGACGGCGGTTTGCGTGAGGCGGTTTCCCGCATCGACACCGTGCTGCCCTCGGTCGACTGCGTCTTCTGCCCCATCGACTGTATCAGCCACGATGCGTGTCTGAGGGTGAAGACCGGCTGCAAGAAATTCGGTGTCGCCTTCGTGCCGCTTCGCAACGGCTCCAAATCCAGTCTGGAGCGGGCGCTCCAGACCATGAAGGAACGCAATGATGAACGAAGAACCTCGTGACGCCAGCCTTTTCATCGGCCTCCACAAGCTCGCCGAACAGAACGGCGACGGGCTGGTGCCGGAACTTTACGCGCTGCTGACGAGGCGAGCCGAAGCGGCTGCGGACATGACCAATGTGGTGGTGCTGCCGAAAGTCGATCGGACGCGCTCAGTGGATATTGTCGAGATCGAGGGCGCAAAGGTCCTGACGTTTAAGCGGTAGGCTCAATTGGCGTTCCACCTCTTTTCTTCTCTCTGTGGAGAAGAGACCGAGAAACCTTAAACCTCCCGCACCCTGAAAAACGCCCCGGCCGCCACGATCAGCCAGCCCAACATCATCCCCGATCCGCCCACTGGCGCGGCCATCGGAAACAGCCGGTCGCCGAGGTAGTGCCGCGAGACGAGGTCGCCCGCAAATATGATCGTGCCGAGACCGAGCACCAGCGCGCCGAGCGTTGCTGTGCGAAAATGCCGGTGGCCGAGATAGAGCCCGAGCAGGACCGGCGCATGCGCCAGACACATGGTCGAGGCGGAGCCGAGGAAAGCCGTGTCGCCGCCGTGGCTTGCGGCTGCCGCCAGCGCCACGCCGGCCGCGCCCATCAGGCCGCTCACAAACAGAATCAACGGCCTGATATTGTCGAGTCTTTGCAACGGCCTATTCCTTGTTCTGCATATGGAAGGCAAGCCGCTCGATCGGAGGCCAGATGATCTCGCGCAGTTTCGGATTTTCGATCGTCTCGTCCATGGCGCGGCGGAAGCAGATCATCCATTCATCGCGTTCGAGAGGCCCGATCGCTGCGCCGAAATGGCGCGAGCGCAGCCGCGGGTGGCCGTGTTTTTCCACATAGACCGGCGGGCCGCCGAGATAGCCGGTCAGATAATCGTAAAGTTTCGCTTCGCTGCCTTCGAGGCTCGGCGGATGAACGGCTCGGCAATGGGCGGCCTCCGGCAGCGTGTCCATCAGTTCGTAGAAGCGCTTCACCAGCGCCCGCACCGTCGCGTCGCCGCCGATCGCGTCATAAAGTGTGATGGTTTCGTCCGCCATGCCCGCTCGGCTCGCTCGCTCTGATCGTCTCAAGCGGTGTTAGCGATCCGTACCGCAGCGGGCAAGCGCCAAGGCGTCGCAGAACAGGGTGTCTCGGGATCCAGCGGGGTGCGCAGCGGCGCGATCTGCCTGAAAATGCAGCCGGTCACTCCGACCCGGTATCCACCTCTTTCGAGTTGGGCTCAGGCAGCGAGCCGGTACCGGGCGTCTTCTCCCTGTCGATCAGGTGTTCCTTGTCATGCGGCCTGGCCGGCGGATGTTTGGCTGTCTTCGCCGGCCTTTCTCTATGTTCGATAATTTCCTGTGCAGTGCGCTCTTCTGCCATTTTTGATCCTCCGACGTTGGGGTTTCAAAAGCCAACGTTAGGGGAGGAGAGGAGTTCCAGGGGAGAGGGCTGTCGACTGCCTGCCGATCGATGCGACGCGATCTGTTTTTGAAGGAGATAAGGCGGAACCGGGAGAGAGCCCGGTTCCGCCTCTGCGCCACCCTTGATCAGCGGCGGGCTTCAAAGGGCAGGCGCAATTCCGCCTGGCAGTCACACCACCTTCATGGCGCCGGGGCCGGGCGTGGCGCCGGGCGGCACCTTGCCGAGGATGATCATCCCGAGCACCTCGTCCTTGGTGACGTCCCCGGTGCGGGCATGGCCGACCACCTTGCCGTTCTTCATCACGAAGACGCGGTCGGCGAGGTCGAAGACATCATGGATGTCGTGGCTGATCAGGAAGATGCCGATGCCTTCCCGCTTCAGCTGCTTGATGAGGTCGCCCACCTGCGCGGTCTCCTGGGGTCCGAGCGCTGCAGTCGGCTCGTCCATGATCAGGATGCGGGCGTCGAACAGGATCGCGCGGGCGATCGCCACCGATTGCCGTTGGCCGCCGGAAAGCGCCTTCACAGGCTCCTTGAACCGCTTGAAATTGGGGTTGAGGCGGCCCATCACCTCGCGGGCGCTGGCCTCCATGGCGACGTCGTCGAGCGTGCCCCATTTTGTCTGCAGCTCGCGGCCGAGATAGAGGTTGGCGGCGGCATCGACATTGTCGGCGACGGCGAGCGTCTGGTAGATCGTCTCGATGCCGTATTTCTTGGCGTCGCGCGGGTTGCGGATGTCAACGGTCTCGCCGTTGATCATGATGTCGCCGTTGTCGCGCTTGTAGGCGCCCGACAGGATCTTGATCAGCGTCGACTTGCCGGCGCCGTTATGGCCGAGCAGGGCCACGACCTCGCCGGGGAAAAGATCGACCGAGGCATTCTCGACTGCATGGATCCCGCCGAAGGAGATGGAAATGTTCTTCATTTCCACGAGCGGAGTGGTTTGTTCCGTCACGATGAAAACTCCTGTTATTTGGCGCGAGAGCGATAGACGGTGTCGAGCCAGACGGCGGTGACGAGCACCATGCCGACGACGATGCGCTGGAACGGCGAGTCGATACCGAGCAGCACCATGCCGGATTGAAGCGACTGCATGACGAGCGCGCCGAGCATGGCGCCGGCGATCGAGCCCATGCCACCGGCAAGCGAGGTGCCGCCGATCACGGCTGCGGCGATCGTGTAGAGCTCGTCGAGTTCCCCTTGCGCATTGGTTGCGGCGTTGAGGCGGGCGGTGGAGATCGCCGCGGCGATGGCGCAGAGCACACCCATCAGTGCGAAGATCTTGACCGTCACCCAGCGGGTCTTGATGCCCGCGAGTTCCGCGGCTTCGGGATTGCCGCCGATCGCGAAGACATAGCGGCCGAAGCGCAGGCGGGTGGCGATGAAGGTCATGACGATGCCGACCGCGATTGCCATCAGAACCGGGATGGCGATCCCTTGGGAGATCAGCAGGCCGCCTTCCGGCCAGGCAATGTTGTTTGCCTCGGCGTAACGGCGGGCGATGGCGATCGGCCAGTAATAATCATTGGCGATCGAGACTGCGCCGAGCACGACGATGCAGCCGAGCCCGACCAGCACGTATTCGGCCCAGATCGGCCGGCGCGGGAAGGAGAAGCGCTTGCGCTGGCGGCGGGCGTTGATGATCGCCGCGATGATGGCGAGACAGGCAATGATGCCGACGATCCAGCTCCAGGTGGCGCCGATCGAGCCTTCCGTGCCGCCGCCCATCAGGCGGAAGTTGACGTCCATCGGCGCAACGGTCTGGCCGCTCGTCACGAACCAGGTGGCGCCACGCCAGATGAGCAGGCCGCCGAGCGTCACGATGAACGAGGGCACGCCGAGAAAGGCGATGATGGAGCCCTGCAGCGTACCGATCAGCGCTCCGATGGCGATGCCGCCGGCCAGGGTGATGATCCAGATCGCCGGGTGGTTGAAGCCGAACAGCTCCGGCAGAAGCCTTGCCTGCAGCACCCCCATGACCATGCCGGTGAAACCGAGGATCGAGCCGACCGAAAGGTCGATGTTGCGGGTGACGATGACAAGCACCATGCCGGTCGCCATGACGGCGACCGAGGCGGTCTGCACCGAGAGGTTCCAGAGATTGCGCGGCGTCAGGAAAAGGCCGCCCGTCAGGATGTGGAACCCGACCCAGATGATCAGCAGCGCGCCAATCATGCCGAGCATGCGTGTGTCGATCTCGGTCGCGCGGAAGAAGCGGGCAACGAAACTGCCTTCCGCCTGTCCTGCCGCTCCCGATGTCTTGGAATTCGTTGTGGACTGTATCGTCTCGGCCATTTTTTGCCGTTCCCCACTTTTGCGAGGCGCTGCGGTTCGAAAAAATCGAGCCGGACCGCGCCTGCGCGACGTTCAGCCGCCGGGTAATCCTTCGTGCGGCCGCGCCATCTTACGCCGAAAACCGACGCCGCGGCAGAAGTGCTGCGGCGTCGGTGAGTTTATCGTCTGCGGACAGCCATGCGTTACTTGCAGGCAGCCACTGCGCCGGCCTTGACGCCCTGGCAGGCTTCAGCCTTGCTGATCCAGCCTGCTTCGATGACGACGTTGAGGTTGTCCTTGGTGATAGCCTGCGGCTTCAGGAAGACCGACTGCATCTTCACCTTCTTCGGACCGCCTTCGAAGGTCTGGACGCCCTTGATCTCGGTCAGCTTCTTGCCACCGGCAAGCGCCAGAGCGATTTCAGCGGCGTTCTTGCCGAGTTCTCGGCTGTCCTTCCAGACGGATACCGTCTGGGTGCCGAGAGCCACGCGGTTCAGAGCCGCCTTGTCGGCGTCCTGGCCGGAAACCGGAACCGAACCTGCCAAGCCCTGGGCGTCGAGCGCCGCGATCGCACCGCCGGCAGTGCCGTCGTTGGATGCGACGACCGCGTCGACCTTGTTGTTGTTCTTGGTCAGGAACTGTTCCATGTTCTTCTGGGCGTTTTCGGGCTTCCAGCCGTCGGTATAGGCTTCGCCGACATTCTTGATCTTGCCGCCGTCGACTGCAGCCTTCAGCACTTCCATCTGGCCGGCGAACAGGAAGTCGGCGTTCGGATCGGAAGAGGAGCCCTTGATGAAGACGTAGTTGCCTTCAGGCTTTGCCTTGAAGACGCCCTGCGCCTGCAGGCGGCCGACTTCCTTGTTGTCGAAGGTGATGTAGAACGCGGCCGGATTTTCGATCAGGCGGTCGTAACCGACGACCGGAATGCCTTCGGCTGCAGCCTTTTCGACGGCAGGGCCGATGGCGCTCGAATCCTGCGCCAGAACGATCAGGGCATTGGCACCCTGGGAGATCAGCGATTCAACGTCGGTAAGCTGCTTTGCGGCAGACGACTGGGCGTCGGCCGAGATGTATTTTGCGCCGGCGGCTTCAAGAGCCTTCTTGATCGCGGCTTCGTCGGTCTTCCAGCGTTCTTCCTGGAAGTTCGACCAAGAAACGCCGACGACGAGATTGGCCGCCATGGTGGCGGAATGCATGGAAACGAGGATGGCCGCGCCGGCCATCAGCTTTACGAATGATCTCATAATGTCCTCCCGAGTGACGGCGGATGGGCGCTAGCCTCCGTGCTCTCCCCCCGCCAGATAATCTGCCGGAGAAAGCGTCCAAGCTTTTTTCTCGACAGTCGAGAAATTAGATGTCAGAGATTCCGTGGGCTGTCAATCGGCACTTGTGGAGGGCGAGGCACTGCCGTATCGACAGATGGAGTGAGGGAGGCGGCAGGCGGAATGCTGGCGAAATCGAGCACGGAACTGGTCCGGCAGCAGAACAGCGCGCTCGTGCTGTCTGCGCTGCGTCGCCACGGCCGGCTCGCGCACACGGAAATCTCGGATGCCACCGGGCTGGCGTCGGCGACGATCTCCTCGATCACCGCCGATCTGGAACGCGCCCGCATCATCGAAAAGAGCGAGCAGCAGGCGACTGTCGGCCGTGGGCGGCCGCGCGTGCTGTTCAGCCAGCGGCGCAATTGCGGCTATCTCATCACCGTCATCATCTCGTCGGACATGATCCAGTATTCGCTGGTCGATTATGCCGGAACGTTGCTCGACCGGTTCAGCGAACCGCGCGGGGAGGGCGGCACGGCGGCCTTTCTCGCGGCCATCTCGGCGGGGCTCGAACGGGCCGTCGAACGCTCCCGCATCGATCGCGGCAGCGTTCTGCTCGTTTCGGTCAGCAGCAAGGGACTGGCGCATCCGAGCGATCCGGTGCTTGTCTGGTCGCCCGTCTTCGGTTCCCAGCCCGTCGATTTTGCTGCGGCGCTCAAAGACGGTTGGCAGGCCAAGGTCATTCTCAACAACGAGACGCTGCTGGTGGCGAGTGCACTGCTCGAACGCCAGGTGAAGACGCAAGGCGGCGGTGAGCCGGTTCTCGCGGCGCTTTCGCTCGGGCACAGCATCGGGCTCGGGATCGCACGCCGCGTCGCCGGCGGGGTTCCGGAAATCTCGGCGCCCAATTTCGGGCACATGCTGCACATGCCGAACGGCGGGCTTTGTCGCTGCGGTGCGCGCGGCTGCGTCGAGGCCTATGCCGGTTTCTACGCCATCCTGCGCGCCGCCTTCGAGGTGCCGGTGGATACGATCCCTGCGAAATTCGTGCCCGTCAGCGAAATCGACAAGATCGCCGTCCGCGCCCGGCAAGGCAATCGCATGGCGCAGCTCGCCTTCCGCAATGCGGGTGCCGCGTTGGGCTACGGTCTCTCGCGGCTGCTCAGCCTGCATGGCCATATGCCGGTCTTCATCACCGGTCCGGGCACCCGCTACCAGGATCTGCTGCAGGCGGGCATAGAGGAGGGACTGGCGCAGACGCATGTGGTGCGGCTCGGCGGCATGCCGGGCCTGACCATCGTGCCGGACGAACCCTCGCTGGTGTTCGAGGGGCATCTCAATCTTGCATTTTCGATCGTCGACCAGGATATCATCGGTTCGCGCCAGAGCATGCAGGCCGCCGGGGAATGACCGATTGCGAGTGACTGGTGGCAAAACGACTGGCCGGGAGTGAAGACCATGATCGATCCGAACCATCCCTTTTACGAGCCGCTTTGGCGCCGGGTATTGATCCCGGCGGTCTGTGCCGCCTGGGCGATTTTCGAACTGGTCGCCGGAGAACCCTTCTGGGCGATCATCGTCGGCGCCATGGGCGCTTACGCCGGCTACAAGCTGTTCATCGAAAAGAGAAAGCCGCCGGTCGAGAAACCCGCCGACGACCCGCAGGACTAAGCTTTTTTCCTAGCGCCAGAAGAGCCCCTTGATCGCGGTGTCGATCAGGAAGTTGGCGGTCTTCATGCGGGTATTGGCATTCTCCCGGAATTCCGGGGCGACGGCATCTGGATGGTTGGCCTTGGCGAAATGCCGCCGTTTCTCGGCAAGCGTCGCCTCGGTATCGGCAGCCGTGATGGCAAGCTCCGCAGCGATCTCCTCGGTCGTCAGCCGCAGCAGATGGGCGGGAATGATCGGCGGCGCCGGCTGCTCTTGCGGTTCATCTTCCGCCCGCATCGATTCGATTTCGATCTCGGCGACATCGGGAAGGAAGGCGAAATAGGCTTCGGTCCCGGTTGCTGTCGCCACTGGACCGTCATCCGTCGGCGCGACGAAACCCATGCCGAGCCCCTTGATGCGGAAGCCCGTGCCTGCCTCTTCGCTGTCGTCTTCGCCGTGCTCCTGCTTCAGCCGCGTCAGCACCGACTGGAAGACCGATTGCCCAAACAGCATGCGCCACCTCTTTTATGGGGCGGGACTAGACCATGCGGAGATGGCGTCGAGCTTGCGGCCATATTGATGTGTGATGGGATGAGCCCCGTCGGGGCTCATCGAGCCGGAAGGGTCGCTCAGCGCACGACGGGTTCGCCGTGATATCTGCGCTTCGAGGGTTTCGATACGCCGAACCCGACTTCCATCATGAGCCGAGGGTGATATTTTGCGACCGTCCCCATGTGGAAGCCGAAGGGATCTTCGACGAACCCGTAGCCCGCCTTGCCGGTCAGGGTGACGGCGCTCTCCTCTCCGTAAAATTCGAGCACTTCTTCCGCCGGATGTCCAACGAGCAGGGTCAACTGATGCTTGAGACGCCGCTTGTTGTGGCTGCCGCGCATATAGACATGCGGTCCCGCATCCTCATCGACATTCGACAGATAGAAAAAGAATTTCAGCATCCGCCAGTCGTCGAGATCGAAATGAAACTTGAACGACGCACGGCTGAGGTCGGCCTCCGAAGCGGATTGAGTGGGAAAGCTCCACCACGTCCGCGTGGTGATCAGCTTGGCTTCACCGCCCAGGTAGTGCCGTGCAATATCCAGAAGAAGAGGGTCCTGCTGCACCGCGACCGCCGCCTCGCAACTGGCGATCCTTTCGAAATGGTGGCCGCTCAGGATCGCTCGACCGAATCGGCGTTCCGCTTCCGCGTGTTCGTCCGCCCGGAATTCGAGTTTCCGCTCGAAGTTGCCGAAGCAAGGGGTTTCGGATGCAAAACGGGCGATCTCCTGCCGAATCGGATCGGGAAGGATGAGGCCGGTGAAGATCCCGTTCCGTCTGAGTTCGTCCGCAACCTTATCGGCTTCGATATCGCCGAACATCGATGTTGCCACCGGCGCAGATTTCGAGACGCGCCGGGCCGTTAGCCAATGGGCTCGCCTGAACGGAATTGTCCGGGCCAAAAGGAACATGGGAAGCCAAGCCGGGTTTTCCCGCAGGTCGGTGAAATAGGTGGGCAGGCGTGCGGCCATTCGCCGGAAAGTACCGCCATGGCGCGCGATGGATTCGAGATCCTGCGGCTTGGTTTTGGACGTCTCAAGCATCTGGTATCCTCATTCAGGCATGGCATTGCCATGCGTTTCGGTAACCCGCAGCCCCGCGCAATGTAGGCATCAATAGTCCATGCCGCAATGCAGCATAGATTGCCGCCTTCCGGATCTTCAACCCTTGAACTGCTTGTGAAATCGGGAACGCCGTCCACGGTTAACAAACCGTTGTGCCGCAGGACGGGCTGAATCGATGATCTTACGGCCTGCCGAGAACGCCTGCCATACCGGACGGCGTCCTCGGCTTGGCGCGTTTGTCACTCCTGGGACTGCGTCTGGCCCTGCTGGCTTTGGCTTTGCGCCACCGTCAGCGAAACCTTGAGGTTTTCGCTGGCCGGACCGAGGCGCATGCCGGAGACAGGTGCGCAGTCGCGGTAGCAGAGGCCGGAGGCGACCCGCACGTAGCTGTCGTTCGGGCAGATCTTGTTCGACGTGTCGAAACCGACCCAGCCGAGGCCCGGCAGATGCACTTCCGCCCACGCATGGGTAGCGGCCTGTTCGGTCTCGCCTTCCATCAGCAGGTAGCCGGAAATGTAGCGCGCCGGGATATCCAGCAGCCGGGCGGCAGCGATGAATATATGAGTGTGGTCCTGGCAGACGCCGGTCCTTGCCTCCAGAGCCTGTTCGGCGGTCGTCTCGGTGCCGGTCGCGCCCGGAACATAGGCAACGGTCTCGTGGATCTTCTCCATCAGCGTGTGCATCCTGGCAAGCTCGCTGTCGCCCTCGAGGCTTTTGGTAAGCTCGTGGATGAGCTTGCCAGGTTTGGTCAGCGCCGTCTCGCGCAGGAACAGCCAGAGCGGACAGAAACCCTGGTGCGGACCGAAGACGCCGGCGCGGTCCTGAGTCTCCACCTCGCCGGACGCGGTGATGCGGATCGTGTGCTCGGTGCCTTCGGTGGAGACCAGTTCGACGCGGTTGCCGAACTGGTCGGCATAACCAGCCTCGATCTTGGCGCCGTCGACTGTGATCGACCAGTTGATGACTTTCTGGCCGGGGCCGTCGGTTGGGGTCAGCCTGAGCCGCTGCAGCGAATAGGGTACCGGCTCGTCGTAGAGATATTCGGTCGTATGGGAAATCTTCAGCCGCATGTGCGGTAAATCCTGTGCCTGTTGGCTTTACTGGTAAAAGCGGTAGCCGTCGGAGATTTCGGCGCTGAGCTGGTTGTTGCGGCTGACGAAATCCTCCAGGAATTCGTGCAGGCCCTGGTCCATGATGTCGGAAATGGAGCCGCGCTTCAGCGTCGAGCGGATCGCCGCCGCGGTCTCATGCGCCTTCAGTCGTTCATCGTAGGTTTGCGCCAGATAATCGAGATTGTTGGTGATCTTCTCGTAGCAGTAAGCCAGCGAGCGCGGCATCTGGACTTTCAGGATCAGGAAATCGGCGATGTTGGCAGATTGATATTCGCCGTCATAGACCCAGCCGTAGGAACGGTGGGCCGAGACCGAGCGCAGTATCGATTCCCATTGGTAGTTGTCGAGCTTCGAGCCGACCTGGCTGATCGCCGGCAGCAGCACGTAATATTTCACGTCGAGGATGCGGCTGGTGTTGTCGGCGCGTTCGATGAAGGTGCCGATGCGCGAGAAATTGTAGAGGTCGTTTCTCAGCATCGAACCGTGGAAGGCGCCGCGGATCAGGCCGCAGCGGTGCTTGATGACATCGATCAGTTCGGGCAGGTCGGTCGCCTTCTGCTTGCGGGCGAGCCGGGCTTTGAGGTCGATCCAGCATTCGTTGGTCGCCTCCCAGGTCTCGCGGGTCAGCGCCGTGCGCACCATGCGGGCATTGTTGCGTCCGAATTCGATGCAGGACATGACGCTCGACGGGTTGGCCTGGTCGCGCAGCAGGTAATCGATGGCGTCGGCCGCCGTCAGTTCGGTGTGCACTTCCGAATAGGCTTCGCGCACGCCCGCACTTTCGAGCACGCCGTGCCAGTCCTCGTCGGAGGAGCCGGCGCGGGTCAGCGACACGCGCAGGCCGGCATCGACGAGGCGGGCGATATTTTCTGCCCGCTCGATGTAACGGAACATCCAGTAAAGGCCGTTTGCAGTTCTTCCGAGCATGTCTCTACGACCTCAATCTTCCAGTACCCAGGTGTCCTTGGTGCCGCCGCCCTGGCTGGAATTGACCACCAGCGACCCCTGTTTCAGGGCCACGCGGGTCAAGCCGCCGGGGATGATCTTCACCTTGTCGGAAACGAGCACATAGGGACGCAGGTCGACGTGGCGGGGAGCAATCCCCTTGTTGACGAAGATCGGCACGGTGGACAGCGCCAGCGTCGGCTGGGCGATGTAGTTATCGGGCCTGGCCGCCAGCTTCTCTGCAAAGTCGGTGCGCTCCTTCTTGCTTGCCGTCGGGCCGACGAGCATGCCGTATCCGCCGGACCCGTGCACCTCCTTGATGACCAGTTCCTCGATGTGCTCCAGCACGTATCTGAGGCTGTCGGGCTCGGAACAGCGCCAGGTCGGCACGTTTTCGAGCAGCGCCTTGCGGCCCGTATAGAATTCGACGATCTCGGGCATGTAGGAATAGATCGCCTTGTCGTCGCAGATGCCGGTGCCGGGGGCGTTGGCGATGGTGATGTTGCCGGCGCGATAGACGTCCATGATGCCGGGAATGCCGAGCGCCGAATCGGCGCGGAAGGTCATCGGATCGAGGAAGTCGTCGTCGACGCGGCGGTAGAGCACGTCGATTGCCTCGTAACCCCTTGTCGTGCGCATCTTGACGCGGCCGTCGATGACGCGCAGGTCGCCGCCCTCGACGAGTTCGACGCCCATCTGGTCGGCAAGGAACGAGTGTTCGTAATAGGCCGAGTTGAAGATGCCGGGCGTCAGTACCGCGACGCGGGGCCGGCCGTTGCAGCCGGGAGGGGCAAGCGAGGCGAGCGACTGGCGCAGCAGCCGCGGATAGTCCTCGACCCGCTGCACCTTGTTCAGCGCAAACAGTTCAGGGAACATCTGCATCATGGTTTCCCGGTTTTCCAGCATGTAGGAAACCCCGGACGGCGTGCGGGCATTGTCCTCCAACACGTAGAACTGGTCCTCGCCGGTACGCACGATATCGGTGCCGACGATGTGGGTGTAGACGCCGCCGGGCGGCTTGAAGCCGATCATTTCGGGGAGGAAGGTGACGTTCCTCTCGATCAGCGCGCGGGGAATGCGGCCGGCCTTGATGATCTCCTGCTTGTGGTAGATGTCGTCGAGGAAGGCGTTGAGCGCCAGAACCCGCTGCTCGATGCCCTGAGCCAGCTTGCGCCATTCACGGGCGGAGATGATGCGGGGAATGATGTCGAAGGGGATGAGCTTTTCGGAACTGTCCGCGTGTCCGTAGACCGCGAATGTGATGCCCGTCCTCCTGAATATGTTTTCCGCATCCTGGGTCTTGCGGATCAGGTGTGCAGCATCCTGACTGGCATACCATTCGTGATAGGTCTTGTATGGCGGTCGCGGAAGGTTTTCCGCAGTCAACATTTCATCAAATGCCAAAGGCGCATTCCCCTTTTTTGGCCATAAGAATACAACGGTGAGGGCAATGCAAGAACTGTGCGCAATTGGCGGGAAAAGAATTCCGCGCATCAGAAAAATACAGTTTCGATGCTCCCCGACCAGTAAATGCGCTGATTCCGGTGCTCGGCAAGCTCCCTACTTTAGAAGGAGGTGAATAAATCTCCTGCCTTGAAAAACATCAGCTGCCTAAGCGCTGATCAAATGCTGTCCAGCTTGCGTCGATTGAGCTCAAGTTTGCGAGTGATCGCGAGGTCGGTTTCCCCCAATTCTGCCGGTTGACAGAGTTTCGGCCATTTCGCATAAGGAAGCCGGACGTGCAAAAGTCACGGCCCGGTCGGTAGTCCGGGTGACGCTTTGCGTTCGTATAAGGGTTCGCTCATGGGGAGCGGGCACATCCTGTACGTCCTTTTCCGATCACGGAAGAGGAGCGTCCTATGTCTAAGCTTAAAGTTATTATTGCCGGTGCCGGTCTCGGCGGGCTTTGCCTTGCGCAAATACTGCGTCGCGCCGATGTCGAGGTGGAAATCTTCGAAAGCGATTCTGGGCCCTGGGATCGCCCTCAGGGCTATCGCCTGCATATCGACCGGGATGGGGTAAACGCCCTCAGGGAAGTCCTGCCTGCAAATCTGTATCGGCTTTTCGAAGCGACCGCGATGCGGCCACTGCCGTACACCACGATTGTCGATACGACCCTCAAGGAATTGCGGCGGATACCGAGCGGCGGGCACGACAGGACGCCGCGGCATTGGCTTGCTGATGGCGGTCCGCAGCATATCAACGTCAATCGCGCCACCTTGCGGCATATCCTTCTGACCGGCCTGCAGGATTTCTGCCGATTCGGCGCCCGAATGCTGCGCTATGAAACGGATGCCGAAGGGGTAACCGCGGTGTTTGCCGACGGCAGCACCGCACGAGGCGACATTCTGGTCGGTGCCGACGGGATCCGCTCCGCGGTGCGCCGGCAGCGACTGCCCGAGGCGCGCATTATGGATACCGGAGTGCGCGCCATCTACGGCCGTATTCCGATCGAAAAGGCTCGCCACCACCTGCCCGAACACGTTCTTGCCGACGTCTTCACCGTCGCCTCCGACGACCGGCGGGTGTTCCTCGGACTGGGACCGGTGATTTTTCCGACCCGTCCGGACGCCGCTTCCGACAGGATCGCGCCGGAGGCAGGGCTTTTCGGCCAGGACGACTATGTCGTCTGCATCGTCGGCGGCCGCCGTGAATATTTCCCCGGCGAGGATGCGATGCTGCGACAGGCCGGCGGCCCGGCGCTTCAGGCCCTTGCGATCAGGATGCTGGAGGAGTGGCCGGCGGCTGCCGGGGCCATTCCGGCTCAGGGAGACCCTTCCTCCTTTTTCTCGATCGAGATGCATACGAGCGTTCCCTGCGATCTCGGAGAGACTTTTCGGGTGACGCTTCTCGGCGACGCCATCCATGCGATGACGCCGACGCTCGGACGTGGGGCCAACGTCGCGATGCGCGATGCGGCGCTGCTCGGACACGCAATTATTGCCGTGGAACGCGGCGAGGTCGGCCTTGCCCTGGCGCTTACTGCCTACGAGCGGGAGATGGCCAGTTACGGTTTCGGCGTGGTGCGAGAGTCGGCCTTCATCGGGCATGGGCTGATGGGGCAGGATCCGCTTGCCGCGTGAGGATCTCCCTTCTCTCAATCGGCGTTCATCGCAATCATCAGTTTTTCTGCTTTGACGATGAAACGAGGTGGGAATAAGCAGGCGGTTTCCATGAAAGCGGCCGCAGCCGAAATTTCCGCCGGACATCCCCATCATGCTCGACCGCCTGGCTCCGGCCCTTTTTGTCCTTCTCTGGTCCACGGGCTGGATCGTCGCGAAATACGCGGCGAAACATGCCGATCCCCTGACGTTTCTGGCCGGACGACACGCGCTCGCCGCCGCGGCGTTTTTCGTGGTCTGCCTGGTCACCAAGGCAAAATGGCCGAAGAGCCGCGCCCAGGTCGGCCATGCGATGTTCTCGGGCGTCTTCCTGCATGGACTTTATCTTGCGGGTGTCTGGTACGCGATCGGGCAGGGCGTGCCGGCCGGTCTTTCGGGTATTATCGCCGGGCTGCAGCCGCTGCTGACCGCGCTCGTCGCGCCGCTCTTCCTCGGAGAGCGCCTCAAGCCCTTGCAGAAGGTCGGCCTGGCGCTTGGTTTTGCCGGCATTCTGATCGCGATCTCGCCGCAGCTTCTCGACCTCTTCGAGCGCGGGCTGGCGGGACTCGCGGTTCCGGTGCTGATCAACCTCGTCGCCATGGCGTCGGTCACCTACGGCACGCTCTACCAGAAGCGGCACCTGCAGGAGGGCGACCTGTTCTCGATCGCCACGCTGCAATTCGTCGGCGCGCTGATCGTCACCATCCCGTTGGCGCTCAGCCTTGAAAGCCTGCGCTTCGATTGGACGCATGAGGCGATCTTCGCAATGGCCTGGTCTGTCCTCGGCCTGTCCATGGGCGCGGTCGGCTTGCTGCTCTATCTTATCCGCCGCGGCCAGGTGTCGCGCGCCGCCTCGCTCATCTATCTGATGCCGCCGGTCGTGGCGATCGAGGCGGCGATCCTGTTCGGCGAGCCCCTGACCCTGCCGATGATTGTCGGTACGGTGATCGTGGTTGCGGGTGTCTATATGGTGAACCGCAAGGCCTGATGGAGTTTTTCATTCGGTCAGGAATCGGGTGTCGACGCGAAACGGGCAGCCTTAGACAGCGGATGTAACCAACAGGAGGTACATCATGCTAACCGACAAAGTTGCCATCGTCACCGGCGCATCAAGCGGCATCGGCCGGGCCGCTGCCCTTCTCTTCGCCCGGGAAGGGGCTGCCGTTGTTGCCAACGCGCGAGGCGAGGCGGAATTGCAAAAACTCATTTCCGAGATCGAGGCGGCCGGCGGCCGTGCGGTTGCCGTGGCAGGCGATGTCGCGGAGGAGGAGACCCACCGGGCATTGCTCGAAGTAGCGCTTGGCCGATTCGGCGGTCTCGACATCGCCTTGAACAACGCCGGCACGGTCGGACCTTACAAGCCGCTCGGCGAGGTGATGCTGGAGGAATGGCAGCATACCCTGGCCATGAACCTCACGAGCGCCTTCCTCGGCGCCCGCTCGCAAATCCCGGCGATGCTCGAACGCGGCGGCGGATCGATCATCTTCACCTCCACCTTCGTCGGCACCAGCGTCGGCATCCCCGGCATGGGGGCCTATGGCGCATCCAAGGCCGGGATCATGGGTCTGGTGAAAGGGATTACCGCCGATTACGGAGCGCGCGGCATTCGCGCCAATGCGCTGCTGCCGGGCGGCACGGACACTCCTATGGCCGGCGACGCGGCGCAAAAGGAATGGGCGGCAGGCCTGCATGCCCTCAAGCGGATCGCCCAGCCCGAGGAAATCGCCCGGGCCGCACTTTTCCTGGCGAGCCCGATGGCGAGCTTCGTGGCAGGGTCTGCGCTTTATGCGGACGGCGGGAACGCTGCGGTCAAATGACAAAAAAAGAGGCCGCGTGAGCGGCCTCTTGGCTTTGTTTTCTTACGCAGGGCGTCCTTACGCCGGGCGGCGTGTACGGCCCTGCTGGCCGGAGCGGTTGTCGTTGCCGAACTTGACCGGACCTGCGTTGCCGCCAGCGGCGGGCCGGGCGGCTTCGACGCGCGGGCCGCGGTTGTTGCGCTGGGCAGCGGGTTCATGGGCGCCGTGTGCAGCATGCGGGTTCGGAGCCCCGTTGCCGCCCTTGCGGTGTTCCTTGCGGGGCTCGGTGCGCGCCGGACGGCCTTCGCCGTTCTTCATCCCATCCTGGGGACCGAACTGCTTTTTGGCCGGGCGGAAATCCGACGTGGTCGAGAGGTCGTTGTCGACGTCCGGGCGCGGAGTGTTCTCGCCGCGACGCTGGCCGCGGAAATCGTCGTTGCGACGATTGTCGCGCTGTGGGCGGTCACCATGGGGACGATCGCCATTGGCGCGGGCCGGACGCTGGGGACGATCACCGCCCTCGGCGCCTTCCGCTGCGAAGAACGGCTTGCGGGCCGGACGTTCGCGGCGCTCGGGACGGCCTTCGCCGTTGCCGCGTGCCTGGCCGTTGCCGTTGCCGCCACGGCCGCGATTGGCAGCGCCGCCACGGTTGTTGTTGCCGGCACCGCCGCGTGGCTGGCGGCCGCCTTCGGGGCGTTCGCCGGATGCGGTGGTGATTTCGATGTTCATCAGGCGCTCGATGTCGCGCAGCAGGCGGGCTTCATCGGGGGCGCAGAAGGCGATCGCAATGCCGTCGCGGCCGGCACGCGCGGTGCGGCCGATGCGGTGAACGTAGGCGTCCGGTACTTCCGGCAGGTCGTAGTTGAAGACGTGGGTGACGCCAGGGATGTCGATGCCGCGGGCAGCAACGTCGGTGGCGACCAGAACACGGATCTCGTTGTCACGGAAGGCCTTGAGGGCGCGTTCGCGCTGGCCCTGGCTCTTGTTGCCGTGGATCGAAGCGACCTTGAAGCCGATATGCTCGAGATGCTTGGAGAGCTTCTCGGCGCCGTGCTTGGTGCGCAGGAAAACCATGGCGCGGCCGGTCGGGTTTTCTTCGAGCGACTTCTTGAGAAGGTCCGTCTTGTCGTTCTTGCCGACCACGAAGTGGACGAACTGTTCGACCTTGTCGGCGGCCTTGCCCGGAGGCGTGACCGAAACCTGGACCGGATCCTTGAGGAAGTCGGAGGCAAGATCGGCGATCGCCTTCGGCATGGTGGCCGAGAAGAGCAGGGTCTGACGCCTGTTCGGCACCATTTTGGAAATCTTGCGCAGATCGTGGATGAAGCCGAGATCGAGCATCTGGTCGGCTTCGTCGAGAACGAGGTAGCGAACTGCGGTCAGGCCGATGGCACGGCGGGCGATCAGGTCGAGCAGGCGGCCCGGGGTCGCGACGAGAATGTCGGTGCCCTTCTCGAGCTGCAGCTGCTGCTTGTTGATCGAGGCGCCGCCGACAACGGCGTTGATCTTCATCGGGGTACCGCGCACGTAGCTCTTCAGGCTGGCCGCAATCTGGTTGACCAGTTCGCGGGTCGGAGCGAGGATGAGCGTACGGGTGGTGCGGTTGTCAGGACGCTTCGGGTCCTTGGCAAGCATTTCGATGATCGGAAGACCGAATGCAGCGGTCTTGCCGGTGCCGGTCTGGGCAAGGCCGATCATGTCGCGGCCTTCGAGAAGCTGGGGGATCGCCTGAGCCTGGATCGGGGTCGGCGTTTCGTAACCGAGCGCAAAAAGAGTGGCTACGGTCTGCTTGGACAGACCAAGCTCGTGGAAATTCGTCAAGTCGAATACCTTTTCGGGGCGCCAAAAGCGTATCGCCGGACTGGCACCATGCCGTCCGGTCTGCCTTTGGCGTCAAGAACCCCGCGTGAAGTGGGAACTTGCAAGTTGGAAATTGCTCTCCAGCGCTTAAACCCTCCGGGATCGAGGGCGATCTATCTTTGCGCCTTGTTCCTTCTTCGCGGTGTCTTTAATGACGCGGGGCCAACTCACGCGGCGGCCGGAAGGTGAAAGCTGAAGCGCATTTGGTGGTTTTCCGGGCAAAAGTCAAGCAGATGTTTCGCACTCGCGAAATGGCGTGGCTTCCCAGCGGTGTCCATAACGGCGCTCGGTGCGTCTGCAGGACAGCAAAAAGCCTGCATCCGCCGGCGGCGGAAACAGGCTCCTCAATGCGATTGCTCTGCCGATCAGCGCGAGCAGACTTCGACGCGATAGGGCTCGCCATAGCGGTTGCGGCGCCATTCGAGTTCGCAGACCGGTGGGTAATCGCGATAATAGGCGCGGCGGTAATAGACAGGCGGCGGGGGCGGGGGAGCGTAGTCGTATTCCGGCTCCACATATTCGGGCTCGGCATAAGCCGGCCGCTGCGATCCTGCGATGATTGCGCCGCCGATGATGCCGCCGGCAAGGCCTGCGGCCACGCCCGGCCAGACATTGCGATGGCGGTCGCGGGCTTCTGCCGCCGGAGCCGTCGCCGTCAGGGCGCCCGCTACGGACAGTGCGGCGAGGCCGAGTGAGATCGTCTTTTTCAGTGCCGACATGTTCTTTTCCTTTCCCTTTTTGTCCTCAAGGGGTGAAGAAATGGTCGCGCCCAAAGGCGGCGGATTGATGAAGACGATTCCTCGATAGTCTGAACGGACGTTCAGCTTCATGCCGCCTGCGGTTGATTTTTATCAAGCCTCAGCAATTGCCAATGTCGATTGTGGCCGGATCGTGGCTATAACATGGAGAAGATTTGGCGGCGGAAATTGGGCCTTCTCCGGGTTGCTTTCGGATTAGCTCGGATCACTTACGCCATGCGGTTGGATGTCTGCGGATGTCGATGCCCGTCACGATCAATCACAGGCTGTATTGGCGCCCATATATAGGCGCTTCCGGTTGACAAATGCCAGAAATGATAAGTCGTACTGTTTCAACAACACGATGTTAACACTCGCTATGGTGTTATCAGTCGATTGGGAGACAAACGAATCGAGCCGGATATCGGCCGGCACGAGGAGCGGGGAAGGTGGACACGGAAAGCGAACTCTTGAAAACGGCGTGCGAGCGGATCAACGATCTTGCCGAACCCGCGTTCATCAAGGACAGCGCCCTTAGCTACGTGGCGGTGAATGCTGCCTATGCACGCCTTTTCGGCATGCATCCGAGCGAATTCGCCGGCAATACCAGCCGTGGCCTTGCAGGCGCGCTGGACGATGCCGACCGCAAGGAAAAGGAATGCCGGGCGATCGTTTTCGGTACCGACGAGACGGCGCTCTGTTTCGACCGCTCCGGCGTCGTCTGCCATGAAATTCATATCGAGCGTTTCCTGACGGAAGACGACCATACCTATCTGTTCGGCACGTTTGCGGCGGTACCGGGCGTTGCCGCCATTTCAGAGCCGAACAACGTTGCCCCGCTTGCCGTTGCATCACGCGCCGTCGTCCCGCCCCCCGGTGCCCCGGCCAGTGGTGCTACGGCCAACGCTGCAAAGCCGATCGCGCCGTTTTCGCCTTTCAACAACGCGCTTCTCGACGATGCCCTCGACATGCTCGAAATGGGTATCGGCATCTATGACAAGCACAACGTTCTGCTCTACTGCAATTCACAGCTCATCAATCATTTTTCATCGATCTCGATCGATATCCAGCCGGGGATCACGCTCAACGATATTCTCGGATTTGCCTATGATCGCCGTCAGCGCGTGTCGCCGGCGAGCTTTGGTTCCGATGTGCCGAACAAGGACGCTTGGATAGCCGAGCGGATGAAACCGTTCGATCTTCCCTATTCCGAAAGCATCGACCAGCTTTCCGACGGACGCTGGCTGCGGAGCATCAACAAGCGTCTCGAAAACGGCCTGCTGATCGCCATCCGTCACGACGTGACCGATTTCAAGGAGCAGGAAATGCTCCTGCGCACCCATGTCTCGGAGACGGACCTGTTCCGCGCCGTCCTCGAAGACCTGCCGGTGCCCGTGTTCGTGCGCAACAGCGACCGCCAGCTCACCTATGCCAATGCCGCCTACGAGGCGATGCTCGGCAAGCCGAGAAGCCATTTCCTCGGCAAGACCGAAACGGAAATGTTCCCTGACGCGGCCGATCGCTTCCGGATTGAAAACGACCAGGTAATGACAGGCGAGGACATCGAGAAATCGGAGGATATTACCTTTCCCGACGGATCGGTTGTCCCGGTCATCACGCATCTGCGCCGGGTGACTACCAATGACGGCGCGCACAACCTCGTCGGTTCGCGCATGGACGTCTCCCGCATCAAGGAGGCGCAGAACAAGGCGGAGAAGATGGGCAAGGATCTGCAGACGATCCTGCACACCATGCCCGTCGGCGTGGCGATCCTCGACGAGCAGTTCCTGTTCGAATACGCCAACCCGGCCTTCTATTCCTTCTGGGATGCCGGTGAGCAGTTCGATCTGCCTGGGCGTTCCTATCGGGATTTCCTCAAGGTCAATTTCGACCACGGCATCTATAGCGGCTCGCCGCAAAGCTTCGAGGAGATCTACCGGGAGCGCATTGCCGCCTTGACCGACGGTCAGGAGCGGCCGCCGATCGAGGTGAAAAGCCGCAGCGGCCTGGTGATCGTCATTTCCGGCACTCAGCTTTCCGGCGGCAAGATCCTGCTGAGCTACATGGACATCACGGCTGTCCGCAAGCGCGAGCAGGAGATCCAGGAGGCCCGTGCGGCGCTCGAAACCCACGGCGCGCTGATGCGCGACGCGACGAGCGCCATGTCGCAAGGGCTGCTCATCCTGCATGACGGCGAGATCATCTTCTCCAATGATGCGCTGCCAGCCATGCTCGACATGCCGGCCGAGATGGTGGGCGCCGGAGGCCTGTGGCGCGATCTCTTCCGCTATTGCGTCGAGCGCGGCGATCTCGGCACGTCCGAGGAAGCGGCGGCGACGCTCCAGGCCTGGGAAGACAATGTCGCAGCCGGCAAGCCGGTGTTTGCCGCCTTCCGCGTCGAGGGCCGCAAGTGGATCCAGGTCGAGGCAAAGCTGACCGGCAGCGACCATTGGCTGGCCGTCTTCACAGACGTCACGGAGATGAAGAGCCGCGAGGAGGAACTGACCCGCCTCCTGCAGCGCGCCGAGGCCGCCGACCGGGCGAAGTCGGAATTCCTCGCCAATATGAGCCACGAGATCCGCACGCCGATGAACGGCGTGCTCGGCATGGCCGAACTGCTGGCCAAGTCCAATCTCGACACCCGCCAGAAGACCTTCATCGACATCATCGTCAAATCGGGCAATGCGCTTCTGACGATCATCAACGACATCCTCGACTTTTCCAAGATCGATGCCGGGCAGATGACGCTGCGCAAGGCGCCGTTCGACCCGGTCGAGGCGATCGAGGACGTGGCGACGCTTTTGTCCTCGTCCGCTGCCGAGAAGGATATCGAACTCATCGTGCGCGGCGACGTCTCGATCCGCGAGACGGTGATGGGCGACGCGGGGCGTTTCCGCCAGATCATCACCAATCTCGTCGGCAACGCGGTAAAATTCACCGAAAAGGGGCATGTCTTCATCGACCTGAGGTCGGAGGCAAAAGGCCCCGGCGAGATGATGCTGTCGATCCGCATCGAGGATACCGGGCTCGGCATTCCCGAAGAGAAACTGAAATCGGTGTTCGAGAAATTCTCGCAGGTCGACACGTCCTCGACGCGCCGCCACGAAGGCACCGGCCTGGGGTTGGCGATTACCGCCGGCCTCACCGAACTGTTCGGCGGCTATATCGACGTGACGAGCGAAGTCGGTCGCGGCTCCGTCTTCACCGTGCATCTGCCGTTCCAGGTGGTCAGCGAGCGCAACGTCCTGACGACCTTGCCGATCAACACCAGCGGCGCACGCATCCTCGTTGTCGACGACAATGCCGTCAACCGCCGCATCCTCACCGAACAGCTCACCATGTGGGGGTTCGACACGGTTGCAGCCGACGGCGGCGCCGAGGGTCTGGCGATCCTCAGCGAGGCCGCCCGTATCGGCGTCACTGTCGATGCTATCGTGCTCGACTACCACATGCCGGAGATGAACGGCCTGGATTTCGCCAAGCAGCTCCGGCGTGATCCGCGCTTCGACGGAACCGGCGTGGTTTTCCTGACCTCGATGGACATGGCCGGCGACGACAGCATGTTCGCGGCTCTCAACATCCAGGCGCATCTGATGAAGCCGGCGCGCGCCAACCTGCTGCGCAGCACGATCATCGATGTCGTCCGCTCGATCCGCACCAAGCGCAGGGCAGTCGAAGCGGAGCAAGCGGCCGGTCGCCCTCAGACGACCGTGCGGCCCCTGGCGCCGGTTGCCGCACCCAAGCTGGTTGCTTCGACGCCCGCGATTGCCGAACAGCCGGTGGTCCCGGTCTCCACCCCGCCCATGCAGGCGGCGCCGACGCTCGACGTGCTGGTCGCCGAGGACAACGAGGTCAACCAGATCGTCTTTACCCAGATCCTGCAGACCACCGGCTGGCTGTTCCAGATCGTCAAGAACGGTGCGGAAGCGGTCGAAGCGTGGAAAAAGCACGATCCGGCGGTCATCATCATGGACGTTTCGATGCCGGTCATGAACGGCCATCAGGCGACCCAGAAAATCCGCGAGCTCGAACAGGAGACCGGCACCCATACGCCGATCATCGGCGTCACGGCGCATGCGCTCGAAAGCGACCGCGAACTCTGCTTCCAGGTCGGCATGGACGATTACCTCTCCAAGCCGATCAGTCCGGAGGCATTGGAAACCAAAGTCCGCAACTGGCTTGGCGGTGCGATCGTGAGCTCGGTGTCGAACTGAGCCGGCGTTTCCGGCTCTCAACGCTCTCACCTCGGCAATGTCGGCGCACATCCCTGCTCCGAAGAACTGGCAATACTGCTGACGCGGCGGCAGAACGTAGCGGGCGGTCAGTATCGCGCTGCCCTGGCGGTTGCGTCGGCGATGCGGGAAGTTGACGGAGCGGGCACCGTGGCCGCAGTGATCCGCATCTGTACGCTGCCTGTCGTCGGGTGAAACGCGATCCAGCGCGCCAGGTCATCGCCGAGGCTGGAATCGACAAGCTTGATGCCTTCCGCCTGAAGGAAGCGCCTGGCGAACGCGGCGTTCAGCAATCCGGGATCGTAGCCGCTGCATTTGCGCGTGCGGCCGCCAAACAGCTTGGCCCGAAGGTTCCGGCGTTCCGCGCCGAGCCTGCACAGGTCATCGACAAGCGCACGCATGGCCAGATCGCCGTAGCGTTCCGGGTGCTGGGTGATCTCCAGTCCGCCGCTCGCAGGCAGGATGAAATGGTTCATCCCCCCGATGTTGGTGGTGGTGTCGTAGATGCAGGCCGAGACGCAGGATCCGAGAACGGTCATCAGCACGGTATCGGGATCGGCCGACACCGCATATTGGCCGCCAATGATATGGATATGGTGGGAGCCCGTGAAGTTCATCTGATGCTCTGATCCCGTGTATGTGAAAATTATTTTCCCGCAAAAGTATGAAAGCGGGACGCGCGCGGGAGGGACCAACAATGAGTGGCGAGAAATACGGTCTTATACGGTTTTCGTAATTTCGGCAGGGTGCGAGCGACAGGTTTTCCGTTCAGGGACCGTTAAGCTCGGCACCGGCATTGTCCGGCAATACCCGAGCCCCTTTTGCCGCTTTCAGGCGCAGCTCGGTGGAAACGGAGACGCTTGTGATGAAGAAGATGATTGTCTCGGCGCTGATTCTGGCCGCTACCTGCACCAGCGTCCTGTTGCCGGCTGGTGAAGCCTCGGCCCAGCAGTGGGACAGACACTACGACCGATACGATCGATATGATCGATACGATCGCCGTGACCCGCCGCGCAGGCATCATAACAACGATGGCGCGCTGATTGCCGGAGGTTTGGCCGCGGGCGTCATCGGCGGCCTGATCGGCGGGGCTCTCGCCAGTGACAGCGGGCCGCGTTACATCGATCCGCCACCGCCGCCGCGGCCGCGCTGCTGGTTCGAGGACCGCCGCGTCCGCAACGCCTATGACGGCGGATGGCACATGGAAAGCCTGCGCGTCTGCCAGTAGGTGGCATGCGATGTGATGGATGGCAGCCGGTCTCAGGGCCGGCTGTTTTATGTTGGGCGGTCTTGGGGCGACCTTGGGTCAGGGCGCCGGTTTGATGCCGCACAACATCTCGCGTTTGCCCGCAAATCCCGGCCGCCGTTCGACGGTAAAACCGGCGGCCTGCAGGTTTCGCCGTACGAAGCCGGCGGCCGCATAGGTGCCGAACGTGCCGCCGGGTAAGGTCTTGTCATAGATCGCCTGCATGATATCCGGCGACCACATGTCCGGATTGCGCGACGGAGCAAAGCCGTCGAGGAACCAGGCGTCGAAATCCGCGCTGGCCGCGGAGACGCTTTCGAGCGCCGGGCCGCAGACGACCGTCAGACGTGTCTGGGCGTCAGAGTCGATCACGACATTCCCGACGGGCTCGTCCGGCCAAGCTTTGACCACTGCCTGCCGTTCCGCCGCGATCTCCGGCCAGCGGGTGAGCGCCCGGTCGATTTCGTCGCGCTGCATCGGATAGAGTTCGAAAGAGGTGAAATGAAGCTTCGCGCCTGCGGGGCGAAAAAGCTTCCATTGCCGCCAGGTCTCGCAGAAATTCAGGCCGGTGCCGAAACCGAGTTCGCCGATCCGGAAAGTCCGGTGCCTTTCCCAGCGCTCCGGCAGGCCCCAGCGCCCCGGCAGGCCATTGCCGGCCAGAAACGTGTGGCCACACTCCAGCCGGCCGTCGGTGCGGCAATAAAAGTGATCGCCAAACTTTTGCGAATAGGGCATATCGCCGTCATGCCAGTCCAGCGTCTGGCTTTCGGTCACACGAATTTCAGGATCACGGTCGCTCATGGGAGATGCGGATAATCCTGCCGGCTTCGGCGGTCAATCTCATGTCCTTCCCGCATCCGCCGATCTCGTCATCCTGGGCGGCGGCATCATGGGCCTCTGGGCGGCGGTCAAGGCCGAGCGACTGGGCATCCGCACCCTGCTTGTCGATGCCGGCTCGTTGGGGCAGGCGGCAAGCGGCGGGCTCTTGGGCGCCCTGATGCCGTATATGCCCGATAAGTGGGACGACAAGAAGCAGTTCCAGTTCGACGCGCTCCTATCGTTGGAAGACGAAATCGCTGAGCTCGAAGCCGAGACGGGCATGGCCTGTGGCTACCGCCGCTCCGGCCGGCTGATTCCGCTGCCGAAGCCGCACTTACGCAAGATCGCGCTCGGGCACTCCGCCGATGCGGAAGCCTGCTGGCGGCGCGGTGACCGTCGTTTCCATTGGCATGTGCTCGACCGCCCGCCGCAAAAAGGCTGGCCGGATGCCTCCTTCGCAGCTGCCGGACTGGTGCATGACACGTTTGCCGCCCGGGTTTCGCCGCGGGGTCTCGTATCGGCTCTCGCGGCCTTCCTGCGTAGGGCCGGCAATGTCCGAATCGTCGAAGGCCTGGAGGCCGAAACGGTAGATCCAGCCGCTAATAGGATTATATTCCGCGGCGGCGAAAGCGTCGCCTTCGGACACTGCATCGTCTCGGCCGGCCACCGATCCTTTTCTCTGCTTCAAGGCGTCTCGCCGCCGCTGAAACATCCGATCGGCCAGCCGGTCAAGGGGCAGGCGGCGCTGCTCAAGGCCAATATCGATCCGTCTCTGCCGGTGATCTTCCTGAACGGCCTCTATCTGGTCGCCCATGAGGGCGGTCACGTGGCGGTCGGCAGCACCAGCGAGGATGTGTTCGAAGACCCGTCGTCGACCGACAGGCAGCTCGACGACCTCGTCTTGCGCGCCCGGTCGCTCGTGCCGGCCCTGGCGCAGGCCCCCGTCGTCGAGCGCTGGGCGGGATTGCGGCCGAAGGCGATCGGCCGCGATCCGATGGTCGGCGCGCATCCCGATCACGCCCGAGTGATCGCGCTCACAGGTGGTTTTAAGGTGAGTTTCGGTATCGCGCATAGGTTGGCGGATGCGGCGCTCAATGCCGTGAATGGCCGGGAAATGCGGCTTCCGGCGTCATTTACGCTCACCAGTCATCTTGCCGTCGCCTCGCGTTAAACGCGAGTTTTCGGTCCTCCGCGTCGTTATTCTGTCATGCAAATCACTTAACCCCCACGGCAGGGATTGTTGAGCAATGCGTAAAACACGGGGTTGCTGAAAAGGACGTTCAGAAGGTGACGCATGCGCTATGCCATTCATTTCACGCCTCCGGCGCATGATCCGCTAACGGTCGCTGCCGCCCAGTGGCTCGGCCGCAACGCCTTTTCAGGCGAAGCGACGGAGCCGCCGGCAATCCGTGGCATCGGCATTCACGACATTGCTTTCAACACCGCGCTGCCACGCCGCTACGGTTTCCACGCGACGCTGAAGGCGCCGTTCCGGTTGGCACCCGACGTCACCGAACCGATGCTGCTGCGCCATCTGATGCGGTTTGCCGGCACCCACAGCCCCTTCGAACTGCCGAAGCTCGAAGTCGTGCGGCTCGGCAATTTCTTCGGCCTGGCGCCGGTCGTTCCTTGCGATACCGTCCGGTTTCTGGCTGCTTCCGTGGTCCAGGAGTTCGACAATTTCCGTACGCCATTGTCGGAAGCCGAGCTGGAGCGCAGCGATTCGGGCGATCTATCGGCACCGCAATTCGCCAACCTGCATCGCTGGGGCCACCCTTATGTGATGGACGAATTCCGTTTCCACATGACCCTGACCGGTCCGCTGTCGCTGGTCGAGATGCCGCGTTTCGACCTGGCGCTGCGCGATTATTTCGAACCCTACCTGAAAAAGCCGGTCGAGATCGCCAATCTGGCGCTGTTCATCGAGGAGGAGCCCGGCGCGCCTTTCCTCGTGCATTCGCTGCATCCGATGGGCCGCGTGGCGGCGCGCAAGACCGCCTGACGTTCAAGTGCCGCCTGGCTTCCGGCGTCACTTTTGTTCAAGAGCGATGGTCGCCGATCTGCTATACTTTTTCCATGGAGAATATCTCGCAGGAACAGGCTACCGACCACATGCCGCTGATGCCGGCAGAGGTGACCCGTTTCTGGCGAGACGATCGCTTCGGCGGCATGGAATGCCTGCGCGCGACGTTCCTCACCCACGAATTCGCGCCGCATGCGCATGACACGTTCAGCATCGGTGCGATCGAGCAGGGCATGCAGGTCTGCACCATCAAGGGCAGCCGGGAGAGCGCCGGGCCGGGCGGGCTCTACCTGATCAATCCGGGCGAGACACATGACGGTGCGCCGCGGGGCGGCGGGTATCGCTACCGGATGATCTATCCGGATGTCGCACTGCTCCGCGAGATCCTCGAAGACGTCACCGGCAAACCCTTCCAGGGCACGCCCGCCTTCGGCATCCAGCTCCTCCACGACCAGGCGCTCGCCGACGCTTTCCACCAGGCGCACCGGACGCTGGAAGAAGGCTCCGGCGCGCTCGAAACCAGCCAGGCGATGTTCCTGGTGCTCGACGCGATGTTCCGCCGTCACGGCAGTTCGATCATCGTACCGGCCGATACGACGGAGCGCACCGCCGTGCGCCAGGCCCGCGACTACCTCACCGAGAATTTTGCTTGCGATGTCGGGCTGGAGGAACTTGCGACCGTCGCGGGTCTCAGCCGCGCTCACCTTATCCGCGCGTTCCGCAAGGAATTCCACATCACGCCGCATTCCTTCCTCACCGACATCCGCATCCGAGCGGCCCGCAAGCGCTTGAGGGAAGGCGGCCAGCCGGCCGAGATCGCGCTCGAATGCGGTTTTGCCGACCAGGCCCATTTCACCCGCCACTTCAAGGCCCGCACCGGGCTGACGCCGGGGCAATACCGGGCTCGCTGATCACTTTCGTTCAAGACGGTAGATGCTGCGCGCTTTAAGCCTCCCCCTCATCCGCCTGCCGGCACCTTCTCCCCGAGGGGAGAAGATATATGCCGCAGCGTCTCGAATCCTCCTCTACCCCTCGGGGAGAGGGTGGCTGAGCGGAGCGGAGGCCGGGTGAGGGGGCGACGTACGCCGATATAGATCAAGGTTATTGGATGAACAGCAATGCAAAACTGCAAGACTTCCTCGGCGGCATGCGGGCGATCTCGCCGCTGATCGCCGCAGTCATCCCGATCGGTCTCGTTTTTGGCGCGGTTGCTGCCACGAAAGGCCTGTCGCCGGCCGAGGCGGGGTTGATGAGCGCGCTGGTATTCGCCGGTGGGTCGCAGTTCGTAGCGATGGATATCTGGACCCATCCGGCCTCCTGGACCGGGGTCGGTTTTGCGGCGCTGTTGGTTAATATCCGCCACGTGCTGATGAGCGCCTCGCTCGGTATCAGAATGGATGGTTTCGGCCAACCGGCGCGCCATCTCTCGATGCTGTTCCTCGCCGACGAGATTTGGGCGATGGCGGAGTTCCGGGCCAAGGTGGCGCGGCTGACGCCCGCCTGGTTCGCCGGCCTCGCCATGCCCTTCTATCTCGCCTGGGTACTCTCGGGGCTGGCTGGTGCCGCCCTCGGTGCCTTTCTCGGCGACCCGGTGGTGCTCGGGCTCGACTTTGCCTTTCCAGCCGTCTTCATCGTGCTGGTCATGGGCTTCTGGAAGGGACCGGAAACCGGCGCCGTGCTGCTCGCGAGCGGCGCGGCCGCCGTCGCCACCCAACATTTCGTGCCGGGCGTCTGGTATATCGCTGCCGGTGCTATCGCCGGCCTTGCCGCCGCCCTGGTGACCGGCAAGTCCCGGGATATCGAGGTGACGCCATGACTGTTGATCTCGCCACGCTCATTGCCATCCTCGCCATGGCGGCTGCGACCGCACTTACCCGGTTGAGCGGCCTCGTGCTCATCCGCCACGTCTCGCTCGAAGGCGGCCGCCGCAAGGCGATCGAATCGATCCCGCCGGCAGTTCTGATGGCTGTCGTCGCGCCGACCGCTTTTGCGACCGGGATTGCCGAAACCTTGGCCTGCGCCGTGACTGCTTTTGCGGCACTTCGCCTGCCGATGCTCGTTTCCGTGGCACTCGGGGTCGCCTCAGTCGCGATCCTTCGGGCGCTCGGCCTCTAAGCGTCATTTCCATCTCGACATGGCCGGAAAGGGTGCGCTACCGTCCGGCCTCATTCGTCGAAGGTGATCCATGCAGGCAAAAGACTATCCGCGCGAACTCGTCGGCTACGGCCGTTCCACCCCCGATCCGAAATGGCCAGGCGGCGCTCACGTCGCCGTGCAGTTCGTGATCAATTACGAGGAGGGTGGCGAGAGCTCGATCATGGACGGCGATCCGGCCTCGGAGAACCTGCTGTCGGAAATCGTCGGTGCCGCGCCCTGGCCGGGCCAGCGCAACCTCAACATGGAATCGATCTACGAATACGGCTCGCGCGCCGGCTTCTGGCGGCTGTTTCGGATGTTTACCGAACTCAAGGTGCAGACCACCGTCTACGGCGTGACGCTCGCCATGGCCCGCAATCTGGAAGCGGTCTCCGCCATGAAGGAAGCCGGCTGGGAGATCGCCAGCCACGGCTACCGCTGGCTGGAATATAAGGATTTCCCGGAGGCAAAGGAGCGCGAGCACCTCCTCGAGGCTGTGCGGCTGCACACCGAACTCGTCGGCGAGCGGCCCTACGGCATGTACCAGGGCAAGCCCTCCGACAACACGCTGAAACTGGTCATGGAAGAGGGCGGTTTTCTCTATTCCTCCGACAGTTACGCAGACGATCTGCCTTACTGGGTCAACGGGCTCGACCAGAAGCCCTTCCTGATCATCCCCTATACGCTGGAAACCAACGACATGCGGTTTGCGACGCCGCAGGGGTTCAACACCGGCGACCAGTTCTTCACCTATCTCAAGGATGCCTTCGACGTGCTTTACCAGGAGGGCAGGGAAGGCGCGCCGAAGATGATGTCGGTCGGCCTCCACTGCCGCCTCGTCGGGCGGCCCGGCCGCGCCGCCGCGTTGAAGCGTTTCATCGAATATGTGCTCAGCCACGACAAGGTCTGGATCCCGCAGCGCATCGAGATTGCCAGGCACTGGCACGAGCATCACAAGCCGGCGGGCACGCTATGACCGCCCGCGGCGATTTCATCCAGATGTTCGGCGGCGTGTTCGAACATTCGCCCTTCATCGCCGAACGCGCCTATGACGCCGGTCTGATGCTGGTGCCGCTGACGTCCAAGAGCGTGCATGACGCGCTGAACTCGATCTTCCGCCGGGCAAGCCGCGAGGAACGCCTCGGCGTGCTGCGCGCCCATCCCGACCTTGCGGGCAAGCTGGCGATCGCCGGCGAACTGACCGAGGACAGCAAAAAAGAACAGGCCGGCGCCGGGCTGGACCGCCTGAGCGCTGCCGAACACGCCCGGTTTACCGAGCTCAATACCGCCTATACGCAAAAATTCGGCTTCCCTTTCATCATCGCGGTCAAGGGCCTCACGAAGGACGATATCCTTGCGGCCTTCGAGAAGCGCATTCACAACTCGGCCGAAGAGGAGTTCGACACCGCCACCACCCAGGTGGAAAAGATCGCGCTCCTGCGTCTGCAATCGCTGCTTCCAGGGCATTGAGGTCCCGGACGCTGCTTTCCTCGATCCTTTCCGTCGCTTATATTGGCGATATCAGGAGTGACGCCATGAGACCGTCGGAAGTGCTGGAGAAGAACCGGGATGTCATCCGGGAGATCGTTGCCCGCCGGCAGGTCTCCAATCCTCGCGTCTATGGCTCAGTGCTGCGCGGCGAAGACCGACCCGACAGCGATCTCGATATCCTGGTCGACCCGTCGCCGACCACGTCCCTATTCACGCTCGGCGGACTTCAGGGAGATCTCGAAGAAGCGTTGGGCGTTCCGGTGGATGTCAAGGTTCCGGGGGATTTTCCGCCCAAGATCCGCGAACGCATCGTCGCGGAAGCGTTGGCGATATGAGTGCAGAGCGTCTCGAAGCCTATCTTGATCGGATGGTCGTCACTGGAAACAAGGCCGTCAGATATGTCTCTGGCCTGGATCGCGAGGCCTTTCGGCTTGATGAAATCAAGCAGGATGCGGTGATCGCCAACATCATGGCGATCGGGGAATGCGCGACCAAGATCATGGAGCGTTTTCCGGATTTCGTCGTCGAGCATCCGGAGATCCCGTGGAGAGACATCCGCGACATGCGCAACCGCATCGCACATCAGTATTTTCACCTGGATATCGGCACGGTCTGGTTGACCGTCGATCGGATGATCCCGGAACTTCTCTCCCAGCTCGACTCCCTGCGCAACTGGCGTGCTCAGGGTGAATGACTGAAGCAGAATGATCGAAGGCGAATGAATTGACCGAATATCTGGAAATCCTGCCCCTTACCAAGCAAGCCTTCGCGCCTTTCGGCGATGTCATCGAGGCCGATCCGGCGACCATGCGGCTGATCAACGGCGGGACGACCGAACGCTATCATGCGCTCGCCGAGCCAGTCGTGATCGGCGAGCCGGAGCGGCTGATCTTCAGTATCTTCCGCAGCAAGCCGCGGCAGTTCCCTTACGCGATCACAATGATGGAGCGGCATCCTTTCGCCAGCCAGAGCTTTTCGCCGATCTCCGGCCAGCCGTTCCTGATCGCTGTTTCGGATGATGAAGGCGGTCGGCCGGGCAAACCGCAGGTTTTCCTCGTGCAGCCACATCAGGGCGTCAATTATTTCCCCAATTCGTGGCATCATCCGCTGATGGCGATCGGCGTCGTCAGCGATTTCCTGGTGGTGGACAGGGATAATACCTCCGCGAACTACGAGGAAGCGTTCTTCGAGACCCCGTATCTCATCGCGGAGCCAAGCCTATGACGGGCCTCACCACCCATGTGCTCGACACCGCCAGCGGTACGCCTGCGGAGGGGCTTTCGATCGATCTCTACCGGCTGAACGGTGAGGCTCGCGAAAAACTGCAGACTGTAGTCACCAATAGCGACGGCCGCGTCGATGGCGGGCCGATCCTGATCCGCGAGACCTTTCTTGCCGGCGAATACGAACTGGTTTTCCATGCCGGCGCCTACCTTCGAGCCTGCGGCGTTGCCTTGACCGAGCCGCCCTTTCTCGACGTGATCCCGATCCGTTTCGGCATTTCCGACACGACGGCGCACTATCACGTGCCGCTGCTGCTTTCGCCCTACGGCTATTCCACCTATCGGGGGAGCTGATGCGCTTTGCCGCGATCGCCGACATCCACGGGAATTGCGCAGCGCTCGAAGCGGTGCTTGCCGATATTCACGGGCAAGGCATCACCGAGATCGTCAATCTCGGCGATTGTCTAAGCGGCCCCCTCGAAGCCGGGCGCACCGCCGACCTGCTGCTCCTTCTCGATACGATGGCGACGCTGACCGTGCGCGGCAATCACGATCGCTACCTGATCGAAAACCCGGCGGATGCGATGCCTTCCTGGGAAGTGCACGCCTTTTCGCAATTGGCGCCGCGCCACCTGCAATGGCTGCGCAAGCTGCCGTTCAGCGCCGTCTATCGGGACGAGGCCTATCTTTGCCACGCGACGCCGCAGTCGGACAACGTTTACTGGCTGGAGCAGGTATCGAGCCAAGGCCATGTTTTCCTGAAGCCGCTGGAGGAGATCGAGGTGCTGGCTGATGGCATCGAGCAGCCGCTGATCCTCTGCGGCCACAGCCATATTCCGCGGGCGGTGCAACTGTCCGATGGCCGGCTGATCGTCAATCCCGGCAGCGTCGGCTGTCCGGCCTATGACGACGACACGCCGCATTTCCACAAGGTGGAAGCGGGCCACGCCATGGCATCCTACGCGATCCTGGAAAAGACCTCCGCCGGCTGGATACCGCAATTCCGCAACGTGACCTACGACCACCTGGCAATGTCGCGCCTCGCCGCCGAAAACGGCCGCGCCGACTGGGCGGTGGCACTGGCGACGGGCCGGGCGGGGTAGCTCAAATTGACTTCGACTGGGACATGTACTATTTGTTGTACAAGTAATTGAGGAGCCATTCATGCGCACCGTCATGTTTTCCCAAGCCCGCCAAGAGCTTGCTAGCCTCCTCGACGAGGTCTCGAACGACCGTGCTCCGATCGAAATCATGCGCCGTGACAAGCCATCGGCCATCCTGATCGATAAGGACGAATACGAGGGGATGCTGGAGACGCTGCATCTGATGTCGACGCCCGCCAATGCGACGCGGCTGATGGAGGCGATCGCCAACGTCAACGACGGCTCCAAGCTGATCGCGCACGACTTGATTGAACCTGAAGACTATATTCCCAACAAGAAGGCCGATTGATGCCTCCAGGGAAAGCCTACCTGCTCGTCTGGGAGCCGGAGGGCTGGCGCGAGTATGTTTCCTGGCAGGAGACCGATCCCAAAATGGTCGGTCGGATCAACGAGTTGATCAGAAACACATTGCGTCACCCCTTCGAGGGCATCGGTAAGCCTGAGCCTTTGCGCAATCAGCTCAAAGGGCAGTGGTCGCGCCGGATTACTCAGGAACACCGCCTCGTTTACCGAGTGGAGAACAGCAGCGATCAGCCACGGCTGATCATCCTCCAATGCCGTTTCCACTACTGACCGCTCTTTCCGAAACCTTTCGGCAATCCTTCCCCACGATACTTTCTCCGATTCGACAGGAGAGATCGTCATGGCTCAAACGCGCGGCAAATCCGGTTCTCGGCGCAGGAGCGCGCCCAAGCGGTCGTCGAGCTCCGGTTCGTCGCTCTGGCCTTGGCTCGGAGTGCTAGCGCTGGTGGCCGGCGGGATTGCGCTTTACGAGAATTCCGCGGCAACGAGGCGTTTTGTTGCTGGCCTGACTTCGGGAAAACCGCTCCAGGTCGCGGCAAAACCTGTGCCGGCGAAATCCGTCGAGGCAAGTTCCGGCCCGTCGCACCGACCGGTCACGCCAAAGCCTGCGGTCGCTCCCGACCAGAGCCACACTGCCGCGATCATCCCGCCGGCGCCAATCGGCAAGCCGATTCTCGAGGAGATCAAGGCTGCCGAGGCGCCGAAGAGCAACGAGAACCTTGCCGGCGCCTATGAGGCGAAATTCTATCTGTGCGGATCGGCCAAGCAGGACGACTGCGTCACTGCGGCCGACCGTTTCGTATTCCACGGCCAGAAGATCCGCCTCGTCGGCATCGAGGTGCCCGACATCAAGAAGCCGCGCTGCGAGGCGGAGCGGATCAAGGCGAGCGATGCGGAGCTGCGGGTGAGGGCTTTCCTCGATTCCGGTCCGTTCGAACTCGTCACCTGGCAGGGAAACGAGGACGAGGTCGAAGGCCACAAGCTGCGCGAAGTCACCCGCAATGGCCGCTCTCTCGCCGATGTCCTCGTCAACGAGGGCCTGGCCAAGCGGCCGGGCGTCGGCAAGGGCGGTTGGTGCTGAGATAGCAGCTCCTACCGTCTTCGCCCCCGGTCGTCAGAACGGCATGTTGGCGAGGATGTTGCGGTCGATATGCTGGATATCCCGCTTGCCGCAAAGCGCCATGGTGATGTCGAGTTCCTTACGGATGATCTCGAGCGTCGTGGTGACGCCCTCCTTGCCCATGGCGCCGAGGCCGTAGAGGAAAGGCCGGCCGATATAGGTGCCGCGGGCGCCGAGCGCCACGGCCTTAAGCACGTCCTGGCCCGACCGAATGCCGCCGTCCACATGCACTTCGATCCGGTCGCCGACCGCCTCGACGATTTTCGGCAGCATGCTGATCGATGAGGGGGCGCCGTCGAGCTGGCGGCCGCCGTGGTTGGAGACGATGATCGCATCCGCGCCGGTGTCGGCGGCGGCGCGTGCGTCCTCTTCGTCGAGGATCCCCTTGATGATCATCTTGCCGCCCCAGAGGTCCTTGATCCAGCGGATATCGTCCCAGGACAGCCGTGGGTCGAACTGTTCCGCGGTCCAGGCACCGAGCGAGGAGAGGTCGGAAACATTGCTTGCATGGCCGACGATATTGCCGAAGCCGCGGCGCTTGGTCTGAAGCATTTCCAGGCACCATCTCGGGCGCGTCACGAGCTGCAGGGCCGCGTTGAGCGTCGGCTTCGGCGGAGCGGCGAGGCCATTGCGCAGGTCCTTGTGGCGCTGGCCGAGGATCTGCAGGTCGGCGGTGACGACGAGCGCCGAACATTTCGCCGCCTTGGCGCGGCCGATCAGCCGTTCGACGAAGCCGCGATCCTTCATCACGTAGAGCTGGAACCAGAAGGGTTTGGTGGTCACCGAGGCGACGTCCTCGATCGAGCAGATGCTCATGGTCGAGAGCGTGAAGGGCACGCCGAATTCTTCCGCCGCCTTGGCGGCCAACATTTCGCCGTCGGCATGCTGCATGCCGGTCATGCCGGTCGGCGCCAGCGCCACGGGCATCGCCGCCTTTTCGCCGATCATCGTGGTTTCGAGCGTGCGGTTGGTCATATCGACCAGAACACGCTGGCGCAGCTTGATTTTGGAATAGTCTTCCTCGTTCGCCCGATAAGTTCCCTCGGTCCAGGCGCCGCTGTCGGCATAATCGAAGAACATCTTTGGCACCCGACGGCGGGCAAGGTTTTTCAGGTCTGCGATGGTCAGCGGTTTGGACATCGATATTCTTCCTCCGGATGCTAGCAGACGAGTAGCATATCTTCGCCGCACTGCCAGAGGAATGTGGAGCGATATCGCGCGCTGTTTCTCCCCAGTTTATCTCCTGGGCGTGGGGTCCTGCGCGATATCGCCTGCCGTCACTCGGGGATAAGCAGCAGGCTGCCGGCTGCACGGCCGCTTTCCAAGAATTCCTGCGCCCTGGCTGCCTCTTCTAGCGGATACTCTCCCGCGACGACCGCGGTGATGCCGTTCTCCATTGCGGCAATCGCCGCGTTCGCCGCCTCGCGATAATTGGCCTGATCGATGATGAAGGCAAGGATGCTGGGATGCGACAGGGCCTTGCCCGGCCTTAGCTGATCGACGCTGACCGGCGGGATCGGGCCGGCGGCTTGGCCTATGGTCACAGCGGTGCCGAACGGCCGGACGCTGTCGATCGTCTTGGCAAGCATGGAACCGCCAATTCCGTCATAGCCGACATCGACGCCGCGCCCGTTCGTCCAGGACTTGACCTCACCTACCAGATCCGCATCGCGCCCGACGATCAAGTGATCGGCGCCGTAGCTGCGGGCCAGTTCCGCCTTTTCCTCCGAGCTTACGGTTCCGATCACCGTCGCACCGAGTTCCTTGGCCCATTTGACCAGGATCGCACCGAGACCGCCCGCGGCCGCGTGAACCAGGACGGTGGTGCCGGTGCCGACCGGATAAGTCTTGTAAAGCAGCATATAGGCCGTCATCGCTTTCAGCAGCGAGGAGGCCGCCGTCGCCGCGTCGATCTGCGGCGGAAGAAGGATGGCCCGCTGTGCCGCCAGCGCCCGGCGCGTCGCATAGGCTCCGGCCGGGACGCCACAATAGGCGATCCGATCGCCGATCTTCAGACCGGCGATCGCGGAGCCGACGGCTTCCACCGTGCCGGCCGCCTCGACACCGATTACGGCGGGATAGGATGGCAGCGCGTAGATCCCCCTGCGGTGATAGATATCGACGAAGTTCATGCCGATCGCGTCGTGCCGCACGATAATTTCGTCCTCCTTGGGCGTTAGTTGAGGCTGTTCCAGAATCTGCAGGTTTTCCAACCCGCCGGGGGAGGTCAGGCTCACCAGGATATTCGCCATCGTCATTCTCCATGTTTGAGGCGGGGTCAGGATGGGCCTTTGCTTATTGTTTGAAAATTCCCTATTCATGGACAATCGATGGGAAAAATTTGACAATGGTCGACTGGGAAAACCTCCGTTACTTTCTGGCGCTCTCGGACAGCGGAACGTTGCTCGGCGCCGCCCGGATACTCGGCGTGGAACACGCGACCGTCAGCCGCCGCGTGGCGCTTCTGGAGGAGCAGTTGCAGGCAAGATTGGTCGATCGCCGCGGCCGGAAGGTCACACTGACTATCGAGGGCGAACGCATTGCCGAACTGGCACGGCGGATGGAGGAACAGGCTCTCGCCACCGATCAGGCGAGGCTCAAACAGGATCGGCTGGCCGGCACGGTGCGCATCAGCGCACCTCCGGCCCTTTCGGACCTGCTGTTGCCGGAGCCAATCGCTAAGCTTCGCCGACGTCACCCCGAGATCGAGATCGTCGTTGCCGGCGAAAAGCGCTACGCTTCCCTCAACCGTCGAGAGGCGGACATTGCGGTGCGTCTGGCCCGTCCCGAACAGGGGGATCTTACAGTCACGCGGATCGGCAGCGTTCGGTTCGATTTCTATGCGTCGCCGTCCTACCTTGCCGAGACGCCACAAGAGGAATGGAGCTTTATCGCTTACGGCGAGGACATGGAGACTTCGCCGCAGCATCGGCGGCTTCTCGATATCGCGAGAGGACGGCGTGTCGGCCTGAGGGCCTCGACGCTGGAATTCCAGCGCGCAATGGCCCGGGCGGGCGGCGGGGTCGCCATCCTGCCCGATTTCTTCGTCAGCGCCGGCGACGGGCTCGCCGTCGCGCTGGTGGAGGACGAACCCGTGACGCGCGACATCTGGCTCGTCGTCCATTCGGATATCCGCGACGTGCCGATTGTCCGCGCTGTCATGGACGCGATCAAGGAGGGCGCTCGGCGGAAGGCGGGCGGCTAGGTCCTGACCTGGCTTACGTCGAGCTCGCTCTTCATTGCCTTGCCCGCCACATAGGTCTCGACCACGGCGCGGTCGTCGCCCATGGTCTGAAGAAGGAAGAGTTCTTCCCCCAGCGTCTTCACCGTTTCCATCCGTAGCCGCATGGCCGGCGTCGAGGCGGCGTTCAGCACCACGAGGTCGGCATCGGTGCCGGGCTCCAGGGTGCCGATACGTTCCGCCATCGACAGCGCCTCGGCATTGCCTCTGGTCATCAGGTAGAAGCTTTCAAGCGGGTTCAGACGCTCGCCGAGGAGTTGCTGGATCTTGTAGGCCTCGTCCAGGGTCCTCAGCATCGAATAGCTCGATCCGCCGCCGATATCGGTGGCGACCGCCACCCTGACCGGTTTTTCCCGCCGCATCAGCGATTTCACCGGGAACAGGCCGGAACCGAGGAAGAGGTTGGAGGTCGGGCAGTGGACGGCGACGGCGCCTGCCTCCGACAACATATCGGCTTCGCGGTCGGAAAGATGGATCGCGTGGCCGAGCAAGGTCTTGGGCCCGAGAAGGCCGTAATGGGCGTAGATGTCGGTATAGTCCCTGGCGTCCGGATAAAGCTCGCCCGTATAGCGGATCTCCTCGTGGTTTTCGGAAAGGTGCGTCTGGATATGCAGGTCGGGAAACTCCTGCGCCAGCGCCTGGGCAGCCTTCATCTGGGCGGGCGTCGACGTGATCGCGAAGCGCGGGGTGATGGCGACGTGGCAGCGGCCCTTGCCGTGCCAGTCGGCAATTACCCCGCGGGTTTCGTCATAACCCATCTGCGGCGTGTCGAGCAGACCCTGCGGGGCGTTGCGGTCCATCATCACCTTGCCGCCGACCATGCACATGCCGCGCTTCAGGGCTTCGGCAAAGAAGGCATCGGCCGAAGTCTTGTGCACGGAGCAGTAGGCGACCGCCGTGGTGGTGCCGTGGCGCAGTAATTCGTCGTAGAAATGTGTGGCGATGCGGGCCGCATGCTCGCTTTCGACGAACCGGCATTCCTCCGGGAAGGTGTAGGTGTTCAGCCATTCGAGCAGATTGGCGGCGTAGGAGGCGATCACCTGCATCTGCGGGAAATGCAGATGCATGTCGATGAAGCCGGGCAGGATCAGATGCGGGCGGTGGTCGATCTCCTCGACGCCCTCCGGCGCAATCGCCTTGACCGTTCCGTAGCTGCCGGCAACCGAAATCGTGTTCCCGTCGATCAGCAGCGCGCCGTCGCTCTCATAGGCGTAACTGTCCGTGTCGGTCAGCGAGTGCGGAGCGCGCTTGAAGGAGAGCAGCCGTCCGCGGATCAGCATCTGGGTCATTGGGATATCGTGCTTTCGTACCAGGCCGTCAGCAGCCGGCGTTCGTCCGGCGAGATGGCGGTGACATTGCCGGGCGGCATGGCGTGACTGCGGCCCGCCTGGATATAGATCTCCCGCGCGTGGGCGGCAATCTCTGCGTCAGTCTCCAGTCTGACGGATTTCGGGGTGAAATTGACGCCTTCATAAACGGGTTCAGCCGCGTGGCACATGGAACAGCGCGCCTGCACGACATCCCTCGCTGCACCGAAATGGGCATTGGCCGCGAATTTCTGGGCGACCGGGGTCATCGAGGTCTCGGTCTCGCCGGTCAGAACCTTCGGCACGGTCGAGAGCCACATGATGACGATGAAGAGCAGAACCGTCACCAGCCAGGTCCAGGTCGGCTTGCCCTTGCGGGCGTGGGTGGTGTTGAACCAGTGCCTGATCGTCACGCCCATCAGGAAGACGAGTGCGGCGATCACCCAGTTGAAATGGGTCGCAAACGCCAGCGGATAGTGGTTGGAGAGCATGAAGAAGATGACGGGCAGCGTCAGGTAGTTGTTGTGCAGCGAACGCTGCTTGGCGATCATGCCGTATTTCGGGTCGGGCGTGCGCGCCGCGATCAGGTCGGCGACGACGATCTTCTGGTTGGGGATGATGATGAAGAAGACGTTGGCGGACATGATCGTCGCGGTGAACGCGCCGAGATGCAGGAAGGCGGCGCGGCCGGAGAATATCTGCGTATACCCCCAGGCCATGGCGATCAGCACCAGGAAGAGCAGCACCATCAGCCCCCAGGTGTTCTTTCCGAGCGGTGACTTGCAGAGCAGGTCGTAGATGATCCAGCCGATCGACAGCGATGCGAGCGACAACAGGATTGCCTGCCAGGGGGCGAGAGCCATCACCGTGCGATCGATCAGGAACAGGTCGGCGCCGCCGTAATAGACGATGCAGAGCATCAGGAAACCGGAGAGCCAGGTGAAATAGCTCTCGTATTTGAACCAGGTCAGGTGTTCGGGCATCTGTGCCGGCGCCACCAGGTATTTCTGGACGTGGTAGAAACCGCCGCCATGCACCTGCCATTCCTCGCCATAGACGCCGGCGGGCATGTTCGGGCGCTTCGTCAGCCCCAGATCGAGCGCGATGAAATAGAACGACGAGCCGATCCAGGCGATCGCCGTGATGACATGGAACCAGCGGGCGGCGAAACTCAGCCATTCCCAGGCGACGGCATATTCATACATTCAGACTTCCCCTTTTTGCCCCCCGACTCGTCACTTTGGGGAAAAAACCTGGCCAAGGGAAGAGGGCGCTGCGGCGAACACTTTTTGTTCCGCCACGGAACCGGGACCGGCAGCTTCGAGTTCCCTTCGCGCGATCCCCGGATTGGCAATAGTAGAATGTTCTTAATTGTGCATCGCGATAAGTAAGGGTTAATTGGTCAGATCGACTCACGTATTGTGACAGTTGCAAGTCAGCCGGCGAAAGCTTGGTAATGCGTGCGGTTCGAGCCGGTGATGGGGGCATTCATCAACGGAGACTAAGCTCATGCGTGGTATTCTGACAGGTGTGATGATTGCGTACGCGTCCTGCATCCAGATCGGTTCGGCCAGTGCCCACGAGGCGCACAGTTCGACCGGCGTGACCTGGAAATATGACGGTTTCTGCTGCAACGGCGACAACCATACAGGCGACTGCCAGATGATCGCGACCAAGAACGTCAAGATCATCGATGGCGGCTACGAGATCATTCTGGGTCCGGGCGATCATCGGCTGATCACGCGCCCGCATGATTTCAAACTGCCGCAGAGCCAGGCGAGGAGAAGCCAGGACGAGGAATACCATCTCTGTCTCTATCCGACCGAAGATACGCTGCGCTGCTTCTACGCGCCGGATATGAGCTACTAGAGGCCGCCAGCGGCCAGAAGTAACATGTCCAGCCGGTTTTCCGTCCAGCAAAGCGGCGGATAGAAAACCGACTGAAGGGTCCTGACCCTAGTCCCTGAATGTCGGCATGGTTTTCCGCATGAAGTCGCGGAAGGCACGGATTTTCTTGGAATTCCTGCGAGCCTCCGGATAGACCAGCCAATAGTCGCTCTTGTCATAGCCGAGGATGTCGAATGGCTGGACCAGCCGCCCGAGCGCGATGTCGTCCGCATAAAATTCCGGCTGCAGAATTCCGACCCCCTGGCTGGCGATCGCGGCGGCGGCTTCGAAGGCCTGCGCGCCCATTCTGCTCACCGGCCGGCCGCTGAGGTCGACATCCGGCACCCCGGCTGCGGCAAACCAGAACGGCCACCATGGATCGCCGGGATCGATGATCCTGAGCTTCAGGATGTCTTCAGGCGTCTTTACGCCGCCGATCGTGGCGGCCAGATCCGGGCTCAGCATCGGCGTGAAATGATTTCGCATCAGAAAATGCCGGCGCAAGCCCGGCCATTCGCCCTTGCCGCTGCGGATCGCGATGTCCGCCTGGGAGCGCGAAAAATCGATCATCTCCTGCGATGTCTCCAGCCTGACGGCAATGCCGGGATTTTCGAGCTGGAAGGTGCCGAGATGGCGCGCCAGCCAGCGCGAGGCGAAGGTCGCCGTCGAATGGATGATCAGCGTGCCCTCCGATGCGTCGTGCAGAGTCGAAAGCGCATCGCCCATGATCGCGAAGGCTTCCGCGATCCTCGGCGCCAGCCGCTCGCCTGCCTCCGTCAACGAAACCTGCCGGGGCCGGCGCAGGAAGAGCTGTTCACCGATGGTGTCCTCGAGCAGCTTGATCTGGTAGCTCACGGCCGTCTGGGTCAGGCCGAGCTCCTCTCCGGCCCGGGTGAAGCTCATCAGCCGCGCGGCGGCCTCGAACACCCGAAGCGCATTCAGCGGAAACTGTTTCGACATCTTCATGGATAAGATCTCTTGATCCGTGCAGACGGTAATTCGATTGGATAACCGACGCTTTGGCGCGCAATCTACCCTCCGAAAGATCAAATGAAAACGGGGTATCCCGTTGGAGGCAAGAGATGGTTTCGATCCTCAACCGGCCGTTCGAGCAGTTTTTCCCGAAGCTCGGCATCGCCGCCGCCATTCGCCGCCGCCTGGCTGTTCGCCGCAACAGTCTCGACCTCGAGGAAATGCCGCAATCCTGGCAACGCGATCTCGGCCTGCTCGACGGCCGCGATAAGCGCGACCCCCGGGACGAAGGCGCCTTCCGTGCAGCGAGGCTTCTCTATTCGCATCGGAGCTTTTGATTGCGCAGTTGGCGGGAGGGCTGGTCTGCTTGACGGGCTGCCCCTATTGAGCGGCCGCCTCGCTGCGATTCGTGCCTATGGCCGCAAGGTCATCGGCGAGCGCCGCCTGGATCCAGGTCGCAAAGGCCGTGACCTTCGCCGCACTTCGCCGCGCCGGCGCGTAACACAGCCAATAGGTCTTGCCCTCGCCGACGCAGATATCGAAGGGCTGCAGGAGGCGGCCGGATGCCAGATCTTCCTGAAAGAGGAAGGGGCTCAGCATCGCCACGCCATGGCCGGATATCGCAGCCCTTGCCTCCAGATCGAGCGCGCCAAGGGCGTTGAGGCTGGTGTGCCGGATCTGATGCGGGTCGATGTGGGCCGCCTCGAACCATTCGTGCCACCCGTCACGGGTGTCGGTAATCCAGGGTAGTTTCAAAAGATCGGAAGGCTGCCGTATGCCACCCACGCTTTCCGCCAGTCGCGGAGACAGCATGGGCGCATAGTTGAGCCGAAAGAGAGGATGGCTGATCAACCCGTCGGATGGCCGGGCGCTGATACAGATCGTGATATCGGCCGAGCTATGGCGGTGGTCGTTGTTATCCAGCTGGCGCAGCAGGCGGACCTCGATTTGCGGGTGCAGGGCCTTGAAAATGTGGAGATGCGGCGACAGCCATTGCGCGGCAAACGATGGCGGCGAATGGATTTCCAGCGTTTCCTCGATGCCGTTCCGCGTCGATTGCACCGCCTCGGTCAGCAGCGTGAAAGCCTCCGCCACCTTCGGAAGCAGCTTTTCACCCGCTTCGGTGAGTTTCAGTGCCCGTGGGCGGCGCAGGAAAACGGTGTCGCCGAGAAAATCCTCCAAGAGCTTGATCTGATAGGTCACCGCCGTCTGGGTCATGCCGAGTTCTTCCGCGGCGCGGGTGAAATTTTCCAGGCGCGCGACGGCCTCGAAGACCCGAAGTGCATTCAGCGGAAACCGGCGTGATAATTTCATCGATAAGTTCTCTTGATCGCGACCGACTGTATTTGAATTGGAATTTCCCGGCAATCGGCTCCATTCATGGTCGCAACCAATCAAGCCATTCTTGTCGATGTGGAGCAACCATGCCGTCCGCAAACGCCCATGCCTTGCCTTTGAAATCCTCCCGCCCGCTGTCCGCCTGGCGGCAGCTTCGCTGCTTTTTCCGCAGGCTCCTGCAGCCCTCGGGCCTGAGCATCCCGGAGCTGCCGGATGATCTGCGCGGCGATGTCGCGCTCCCGGAAGCCGGGCCGCAAAGCCGCGAGGCGGCATTCTGGGACGGAAAACGGCGCTCAGGCGGTCGGGATCTGCCGCTTTGAGGTCTGTGCCTGCCGGGCGGCATAGATTTCCAGCAGTTCGGCCGCGACAAGTGCTGCGATCACGGCCGGGCGCTTGTCCCTGACCACCGTGCCGCCGATCGGCAGCACGAGGCGGGAGAGCAAGCCATCACCGCCGCCCTCGCGCTTCAGCCAGTTGGCGAAGGTGGCACGTTTGGTTCGCGAGCCGATCATGCCGACATAGGCAAGATCGGCGCGTGCCAACGCGCGCTGGGCGATCAGGAAATCCAGCGCATGGTCGTGGGTGAGGATGATCGCCGCGCCGCCAGCCGGGATCTTGTCCACAAACGCTTCCGGCATGGCGGTCAGGTGTTTTTCCGTTTCGGCCGGCAGATCCTCCAGCGCCTCGGCACGGGTTTCGACGACGGTCACCGCGAAGGGCAGGGGAACCAGCGCCCTTGCAAGCGCCTGGCCCACATGGCCCGATCCGAACAGCGTCACTGCCGGCCGGTCGTCCTCCTCGTCGCGCAGGCGCCTTTCCAGCATCTCGGCGAGTTCAGGTGTCAGCGGCCGGAACGCAAGCCGGGTATGGCCGCCGCAGCACTGGCCGATCTCCGGTCCGAGCGGAATGTCCATCACCGCCTCGCCGCCGCCAGCCAGCATCGCCCGGGCATTGTCGATCGCCATATATTCGAACTGCCCCCCGCCGATCGTCCCCCAGATCGCCTTATCGGCGACAAGCATGAAGGTGCCGGCTTCGCGGGGCGTGGAGCCCTTGGCCTCGCGGATTTCGACGAGGACAGATTTTGGATGGGTGGTGATGAAGCCAGCAAGGGTAAGGTCGCGCATTAGGCACCCCCCTCTGTCCTGCCGGACATCTCCCCCACAAGGGGGGAGATCGGCAGGACGTGCTGTCCCGCCCCAGTCTCAGCCTTGTCCGCGACGTAAGCCCGTCCCTTTGAGAGGGAGTGGGAGTTGGCCACATCCAATCTCCCCCCTTGTGGGGGAGATGCCCGGCAGGGCAGAGGGGGGTATGCCGCGGCCGCAGCCATCACATCGCCTTCAGCCGCTCGACCGCCATCAGCACCCGTTCCGGCGTCGCCGGCGCGTCGAGTCTCGGGCAGGCGGAATAATCTGCCACACTCGCTACCGCCATCGACAGGGCTTCGAGCACCGAGATCGCCAGCATGAAGGGCGGCTCGCCGACGGCCTTGGAGCGGCCGATGGTCGGTTCGGCATTTTCCGCCCATTCGGCGAGTTGCACGTTAAAAATCTTCGGCCGGTCGGAGGCAAGCGGGATCTTGTAGGTGGAGGGCGCGTGGGTGCGCAGCCGGCCTTTGTCGTCCCACCAGAGTTCCTCGGTGGTCAGCCAGCCCATGCCCTGCACGAAAGCGCCTTCCACCTGGCCGATGTCGATCGCGGGGTTCAGCGACTTGCCGACGTCGTGGAGGATGTCGGTGCGCTCGACCATGTATTCGCCGGTCAGGGTATCGATCGAGACTTCCGACACCGCGGCGCCATAGGCGAAGTAGTAGAACGGCCGGCCGCGGCCCGCCTTGCGGTCCCAGTGGATGCGCGGCGTCTTGTAGAAACCGGCGGCCGACAATTGCACGCGGTCGTAATAGGCGGCCCGGATGAACGTGTCGAAGGGTATGATCTCGCCGCCGATCCGCAGCCGGTTCGGCAGGAACTCGACCTTGTCGCGGCCGACCTTCCATTGGCGCATGGCGAAATCGATCAACCGTTCCTTGATCTGGCGGGCGGCATCATAAGCGGCCATGCCGTTGAGGTCGGTGCCGGACGAGGCGGCGGTCGCCGAGGTGTTCGGCACCTTGCCGGTCGTCGTCGCGGTGATCTTCACCCGGTCGATATCGACCTGGAACGTATCGGCCACCACCTGCGCCACCTTGGTATAGAGGCCCTGGCCCATTTCGGTGCCGCCGTGGTTCAGGTGGATCGAACCGTCATTGTAGATATGCACTAGCGCGCCCGCCTGGTTGTAGGCGGTCATGGTGAACGAGATGCCGAACTTCACCGGTGTCAGGGCGATGCCCTTGCGGATCACCGGGCTGTGCGAGTTGAACTCCAGGATCGCCTGCCGGCGGGCCTGATAGTCCGACGAGGTTTCCAGTTCGTCGACAATCCTCGCGATGATGTTGTCCTCGACGTCCTGATGATAGGGCGTCATCGTCCGGTTCGAACCGCGCTGGCCGTAAAAGTTCAGCTTGCGGATCTCGAGCGGGTCCTTGCCGACCGCATAGGCGATCTCCTCGATGATCCGTTCGCCGCCGAGCATGCCCTGCGGCCCGCCGAAACCGCGGAAGGCGGTGTTGGAGACCGTATGGGTCTTCAGCGGCTGTGAGGTCAGGCGCACATGCGGGTAGAAATAGCTGGAATCCGCATGGAAGAGGGCGCGGTCGGTGACCGGGCCGGAGAGGTCGGCGGAAAAACCGCAGCGCGCCGCATAGATCGCATCGACCGCGTGGATGCGGCCTTCCTCATCGAAGGCGACGTCGTAGTCGACGCGGAAATCGTGCCGCTTGCCGGTGATCGACATATCCTCGTCGCGGTCGGGCCGGAACTTCACCGCCCGCTTCAGCTTCTTGGCGGCGATTGCCGCGAGCGCCGCGAACTGGTTGCCCTGCGTTTCCTTGCCGCCGAAACCGCCGCCCATGCGCCGGGTCTGGACGGTCACCGCGTTGTTGGCGACGCCGAGCACGTGCGCCACCATGTGCTGCACCTCGCTCGGATGCTGGGTGGAGGACCAGACGATCACCTCGTCGTCCTCGCCAGGGATGGCGAGTGCGATGTGGCTCTCCAGGTAAAAGTGCTCCTGACCGCCGATATACATGTGGTTCTGGACCCGCAGGGGTGCTTTATCGATCTCGGTTTCCGGCTCGCCGCGCTTCAGCGTCATCGGGTCGATGACATAAGGCGCGTCGTTTTCGCGGGCGCTGTCGATATCGGTCCAGTGCGGCAGGTCGCGATATTCGATCTTTGCGAGCTTTGCGGCACGGCGGGCCTGGTCGCGGGTCTCGGCGATAACCGCGAAGATGATCTGGCCGTGGAACTGCACGTTGGTGGTCGCAAGCAGCGGTTCGTCGTGCTGGCCGGTCGAGGCTACGTCGTTGAAGCCCGGAATGTCCTCCGCGGTGATCACCCAGACGACGCCGGGTGCGCTCTTGACCGCTGAAAGATCGACCGAGACGATTTCCGCATGCGCCCGGTCGGCAAGCCCGAGGCCGCCGTGCAGGGTACCCGAGGGTTCGGGAATATCGTCGATATATTCGGCGGTTCCGGTGACGTGCTTATGTGCCGAATCATGTTTCAGCGACACATGCATGCGGCCGTTGATGATCGGTTTGGTGTTAAACGTGGTCTTGTCCATCAGAGGAGGCCTCCGACCGTTGCGGCATACCGATCTCCCCCCTTGAGGGGGAGATGCCCGGCAGGGCAGAGGGGGGTGGCCCGGAATGCTACGGGTGCGGTTTGACGCGCCGAGAGGTCGCTACCCCCCTCTGTCACCTTCGGTGACATCTCCCCCTCAAGGGGGGAGATCATAGGGAGTGTGCCGAGCCGTCTCGTTTCCGCATGCATGTCGGGCGTCAGGCCAGAGAAGGTGTTCATTGCTCTACCCACCATCACACCTCCTCCAGCTCGAACCTGCGGAGTTCCGCAGGCGCTCCGGCGGTTTCCAGGAAGAAGCGGGTGAGCAGGTTGCGAGCGGTGAGGCTGCGGTATTCCGCGCTCGCCCGCCAGTCGGTGAGGGGCTGGTAGTCCTGCTCGAACGCGTCGCGCACGGCCGAGATGGCACCCCAGCTCCAGACCTCGCCGAGGAGTGCGTCCTCGACGTGTTTCGCCCGTTTCGGGGTCGCGGCCATGCCGCCGAAGGCGATGCGGATGGTCTCGACCTTGCCGTCGGCATCAAGCACGAGATGGAAGGCGCCGCAGAGCGCCGAGATGTCCTCATCGCGGCGCTTGGAAATCTTGTAGACGGCGAAATGGCTGCCCTCGGCCGGGCGGGGGACGAAAACCTTCTCGACGAATTCGGTCGGCAGCCGGTCCTGCTTGCCGTAGCTCAGGAAATAATCCTCGAGCGCGATCGTGCGGCGGCCGGAATGGGAGCGCAGCGTCAACTCGGCACCGAGCGCGATCAGAGGCGGCGGAGTGTCGCCGATCGGCGAGCCGTTGGCGATATTGCCGCCGATCGTACCCATGTTGCGCACCTGTTGGCCGCCGATCCGGTCGATCAGCCGGCCAAGCGAGGGGATTTCGTCAGACAGTACGTCGAAAGCCTGGGTGTAACTGACGCCGGCGCCGATAGTGATGCCGGTCTCGTCCGCGCTTATCGACTGCAGTTCGGTCAGGTGGTTGATGAAGATAACCGGGTCGAGGAGCCGCATCTGCTTGGTGACCCACAGGCCGACATCGGTCGCCCCGGCGACGATCGTCGCCTCGGGTTCGTCGGCGAGGATATCGGCAAAGGCGGCGACGGAGGCCGGCACGATCGAGCGGGCGCCATCCTTGGTGATGGTGATCGTGTCGTTGCCCGAATGGATGCCCCAGAGTTTCGCCATGATCTGGATACGGTCGCGCTCCAGCGGATCGAAGAGCGAACTCGGCCGATTGACGGAGATGTGTTCGGCCGCCTTGACGATCGGCTCATAGCCGGTGCAGCGACAGAGATTGCCCTGCAGCGCGCTTTCGATATCGGCGCGTGTCGGCGTGCCGTTGGAGAGCCACAGGCCGTAAAGGGACATGATGAAGCCGGGAGTGCAGAAGCCGCATTGCGAGCCGTGGAAATCGACCATCGCCTGCTGCACCGGATGCAGCGCGCCGTCACGGCCGGCCAGGTGCTCGACGGTCACCACATGCGTGCCGTGCAGGGAGCCTAGGAACCGGATGCAGGCATTGACGCTTTCGTAGCGCAGGCCGTGTTCCGTCAACCGCCCGATCAGCACCGTGCAGGCGCCGCAGTCGCCTTCCGCACAGCCTTCCTTGGTACCTGTCAGCCGCCGCCTCAGGCGAAGATAATCGAGAAGGGTTTCCGTCGGACCAAAATCTCCAAGGGTTATCTCTTCTCCATTCACGATGAAGCGGATGGCTTCGCTCATGTCTCTCCTTCGTCCGCCGTTGCCGGCTCTTGTATTCCGTTACCGGTCGGTCCGGTTACTGCTTTGTTCAGTTATTGGGCGGTCCAGCCGCCGTCTATCGAGATATGCGTGCCGGTAATGCTCTTCGCCGCATCGCTCGCGAGATAGATCGCGGCCTGCGCGACCTCGTCGATCGCCACGAATTCCTTGGTCGCCTGCAGCCTCAGCATCACTTCGCTCTTCACCTCGGCTTCCGAAATACCGCGCTCGCGGGCGGTATCGGGGATCTGCCTTTCGACCAGCGGCGTCAGCACATAGCCCGGGCATATCGCATTCACGGTAATACCGAATTCCGCAAGTTCCAAGGCCGCTGTTTTGGTTAGTCCTAAAATACCATGTTTGGCAGCCACATAGGCGGATTTGAACGGCGAGGCGACCAGCGCGTGGGCCGACGCCACGTTGATGATGCGACCCTTGCCGGTCGCCTTCATCAAGGGAATGCTATGGCGCATCGCGTGGAAGGCCGAGGTCAGCAGGATGGCGATCAGCTGATCCCACTTTTCCGGCGGGAATTCCTCGATCTTCGCGACGTGCTGAATGCCGGCATTGTTGACGAGGACGTCGACCGTGCCGAAGGACTTGACCGCGGTGGCGATCAGGTCCTCGATCTCGGCGGGCCTGGTCATGTCGGCGCCGTGATAAAGCACCGTGCCGGGCCCAAGCGCATCGAGTTCGCGGCGGGTAGCCTCGATCGCGTCAGCCGGTCCGAAACCGTTGATCACCACATTGGCGCCCTCGGCCGCAAATGCCTTTGCAACACCGAGCCCGATGCCGCTCGTGGAGCCGGTGACGACGACGGTTCTGCTCATGCCCAAATCTCCCTGCGATCCAGCCTTCCGGGCGGCGTTCTGTTGCGCCGCGACGATCCGGGCAGGTTATGCCCAAATTCCGTGCGATGGCAATCGGGATCGCCGATCCTGGTCGTCGGGGGGATGCTGGCCGTTGCCGACCATGGATGGCGGTGGCGCAGCAGGCTGAACACCGCCGGAGTAGCGCGCCGGACAAGGCACATTGGTGATGACACCAAAACTTCGAACTGCTATGAGTTCCGGAAGGCGTAGCGAAAGACCTGGGAGGGTCACATGGGACTGTTTGATGGTCTTGGGAGCGTGATCAGCGATGCCCTGGGCGGCAAGCCGGTCAATATACTGGCGGTCGCCGAAAACATCTTTCAAAATGCCGGCGGCTTCAACGGGATCATTGCCCAGCTCAACCAGGCGGGGCTTGGCGAGCAGGTGTCTTCGTGGATCGGTACCGGCTCCAATATTCCGGTTTCCGCCGACCAGATCAGGTCGGCGCTTTCTTTCGAGCAGGTGCGCGGCCTGGCAAATGCCTTCGGCATCAATGTCGATCAACTGCCCCAGCTTCTTGCAGATCACTTGCCGACGGCAGTCGACAAGGCGAGCCCGAACGGGGTTCTCCCGTCCTGACGGGGGCTCCGTAAACTTTCTCCTTAAATCAGAAATGTAGGAAAGATCATGTCTGGGAAATTGATTCTTGCTGCTGCCGGTACGATCCTTGCTGCCCTGACATTCTCATCGCCCGCCAGTGCGCTGACGATGAAGGAGTGCAGCACGAAATATCAGGCCGCAAAGGCTGACGGCTCCGCCGCCACGATGAAGTGGAACGACTACCGCGCCAAGTTCTGCGGCGCTGAAGCCGCCGTCGCGGACAAGGCCGACGAGGACGAAGTCGCAAAAACCGCCGAGAAGGAGCCGGAAAAGCCGACCATGGTTGCTCCGAAGGGCACCAAGTTCCCCAAGGCGGTAGACAAGAAATACGCAACCGAGACGCCTGCCAAGGGACGTCTGCACACCTGCGTCGACGCCTACCATGCCAACAAGGATGCCGGCACGCTCAACGATCTGAAATGGATCCAGAAGGGCGGCGGTTACTGGAGCCTGTGCAACACGGCACTCAAGGCTGCAGGCTGATTGGATGCCGACGGACAGGGAAAGGCGCGTCGCGCCCTTCCTTTTCCGTTTGACAGGCTTTTGCCGTTTCTGTTCAAACCAGTTCCAAAGCATTGCATGAACTGGGAGGGACGGCATTGGGTGGTTATGTTCTGGCGATCGATCAGGGGACGACATCGACGCGGGCGATCGTGTTCGACGGCGACATGCGGATTGCCGGCATCGGCCAGAAGGAATTCACCCAGATCTTCCCGAAATCCGGCTGGGTCGAGCATGATCCGGAAGAGATCTGGGAAACCGTGCTCTGGGCGATCAAGCAGGCTCTGAAGGAAGCCAAGCTGAAGGCCTCCGAGATTGCCGCGATCGGCATCACCAACCAGCGCGAGACGGTCGTCGTCTGGGAGCGCGAGAGCGGCAAACCGATCCACAATGCCATCGTCTGGCAGGACCGCCGCACCGCCAGCTATTGCGAAAAGCTGAAACGCCAGGACCTCGAAAAGCTGTTCACCCGCCGCACCGGCCTGCTGCTCGACCCCTATTTTTCAGGCACCAAGCTTTCCTGGATGCTCGCCAACGTGAAGGGTGCGCGGGCGAGGGCGGCCAAGGGCGAACTCTGCTTCGGCACGATCGACACCTTCCTGATCTGGCGCCTGACCGGTGGAAAAAGCTTCGTCACCGATGCGACCAATGCCTCGCGCACGCTGATCTACAACATCGCCGATAACCATTGGGACGAGGACCTCCTCGAAATCCTGCGCATCCCGGCCGCCATGCTACCGGAGGTCAAGGATTGCGCCGACGAATTCGGCATCACCGACGAAAGCCTGTTCGGTGCGGCGATCCCGATCCTCGGCGTCGCCGGCGACCAGCAGGCGGCGGTCATCGGCCAGGCCTGTTTCGAGCCGGGCATGATGAAATCCACCTACGGCACCGGCTGCTTCGCGGTGCTGAATACCGGCGCCGACATGGTGCGCTCCAAGAACCGGCTGCTCACCACCATCGCCTATCGCCTGAATGGCGAAACGACCTATGCGCTGGAAGGCTCGATCTTCATCGCCGGCGCTGCCGTGCAATGGCTGCGCGACGGGCTCGGCATCATCGAAAGAGCTTCCCAATCCGGGGAGTTGGCGCAAGAAGCTGATCCTCAACAGGAAGTCTACCTGGTACCCGCCTTTACCGGCCTCGGCGCGCCCTATTGGGATGCGGAAGCGCGCGGCGCCATGTTCGGCCTGACGCGTGCGACCGGTCCTGCGGAAATCTCCCGCGCCGCGTTGGAGGCGGTCTGCTACCAGACCCGCGACCTCTACGACGCGATGCAGAAGGACTGGCGCAATGCCAACGGCAGCACGGTCCTGCGCGTCGATGGCGGGATGGTTGCGTCGGACTGGACGATGCAGCGGCTCTCGGATCTGATCGACGCGCCGGTCGACCGGCCGACCATTCTGGAGACGACGGCGCTTGGAGCCGCCTGGCTCGCCGGCTCCAAGGCGGGCGTCTGGCCGGACCAAAAAGCCTTCGCAAAAAGCTGGGCGCGGCAGCGGCGATTCGAGCCGCAGATGGATGAAAAGACCCGTTCTGCGAAAATCCGCGGCTGGAAGGATGCCGTCAGGAGAACATTAACAAATGCGTAAGTACTTATTTTCAATTAACCATTTATCGAGAATTAGAATCAAATGCGAAACGCGTCATTTTCGCACCATGTTCGTTGCCTTATCCTCATTGAGGACGGTAAGAGGGTAGGCATGTATCGAATTCCGCAGATTTTGGCATTCCTGTTGGTGCTTGGCGCCTCTCTGGCCATCAGCCGTTCGGCAGAGGCCGGTTATTCCCACTTCATCTATGACGCGAAGAGCGGCAAGGTTCTGGCGTCGGAAAATGCCGACGAGATCAACCACCCGGCATCGCTTACCAAGATGATGACGCTCTACATGACCTTCGAGGCGCTGCGCGAGGGCCGCCTCAAGTGGGACCAGGATATCGTCGTGACGCCGAATGCGGCGTCGAAAATTCCCTCCAAGCTCGGCGTGCTGGCGGGTCGAACGATCACAGTACGCGAGGCCGTGCTTGGCATGGTCGTGCGCTCCGCCAATGATGCCGCCGCGACGATGGGTGATTATCTCGGCGGCTCGGAAGACCGTTTCGGGGTGATGATGACCAAGAAGGCGCGGGCGCTCGGCATGAGCCGCACCGTGTTCCGCAATGCGTCCGGCCTGCCGGACGACGAACAGGTGACGACGGCGCGCGACATGGCCCAGCTGGCGCTGGCGCTGATCCGCGACTTTCCCAAGGAATATCAGCTCTTTTCTTTGAAGAACATGGAGTTCCGCGGCAAGCGCCTGCGCGGCCACAACAACCTGATGTATCGCTATCCCGGCATGGACGGCGTCAAGACCGGCTTTATCAACGCTTCCGGCTACAATATCGCCAGCGCCGTCAATATCGACGGCCGCCGGGTGATCGGCGTCGTCATGGGCGGCAAGAGCGCCCGCAAGCGCGACGACCAGATGGCAGCGCTGCTCGACCGCTACGTGCCTGGCAACACTGCGGCACCCGGCGGTCTCGTGGCATTCCAAGCGCAGAAGCGGCCGGCCGAAGACACCGCGCCGCTCGCCTTCGCGACGCCTTCGCCGCGCAAGGAGATCGCGCTTGGCGTTGCGCCCAAGACCGCGCTCGCCAATCTCTATGCCGCGCCTCCGAACGCCGTTCCCCAGACCACGCCAGTCCAGACCGCGCCAGTCCCGACGGCCCCATCCCGGATGGCGTCGTCTCAGACAATGACGTCCCCGCAGCCGGTCGGGTCGCTCTGGCGCATCCAGATCGCCGCCGCCGCCAGCCGCGACCAGGCATCCGCGCTGCTCGAAAAGGCAATGCCGCTGCTCACCCAAGGGTATGGCCGCGTCGCGCCGAGCGTCGAAAGTTATGCCGATAGCGGCAAGGAAATCTTCCGCGCTCGCTTCGTCGGTTTTGCCGACGGCGATGCCGCCACGCGCGCCTGCTCGGTCCTGCAGGCCAAGGCGATCACCTGTTTCGTGGTACGATAAACGGATAAAACGCGCCGCCGGATCACCGGCGGCGCGTTGCTTCCCCGACGGATCTCAGCCCTTGACCGGCGCGTTCATCGCCCAGGCGACGCCGAAGGGGTCGCGGACCTGGCCGTAGCGGTCGCCCCAGAACATCACCTGCAGCTCGGTCTCCACCGTCATGCCGGCGTCGACGGCGCGTTTCCACCAGAAATCGATGTCGTCGACTGGCAGCATCATGGTGAAGGCCTGCGGCTTTTCGAGCGGGTGGCCGTAATCCGGATAGGGGTCGCCGAGCATCACCGAACTGCCGTTGATATAGAGATGGATGTGCATCGTATGGCCCTGGTCATCCACCGGATGAAAGGATTCGATCTCCGCGCCGAGGGCGTTTTTGTAATATTCGGCAGCCTTCATCGCCCCGTCGAGCTGAAGATAGGCGACCACGCCGCCGCGGACGGGCGAAGCTACCTGATTGTCGTTCGTCTGGGCACTCGTATCCATGATTTTCCCTCCTGTTCGGGTCGTTCTCGTCCATGCCGGACAATACAAGGACGAACGAGAGAAGGAGACGCCGACATGGGGCGGCGATTTTTTTACGCAGTTTCGCCGGATGGAGTTAGGTGTCCCATTTGACCCGCCGAAGATCGGCGGCACCATCGACGATGCGGACAACGCGAACCGTGTCGTCGGCGATCGCGTAGAGGGCGAGCCACCTTTCCACCAGAAGCATGCGGGCGGATTGCGCAATATCGGGCCGCCCCGGTCCCATCTCGGGATGATCCGATAATCGCGATATGCGGGCCTCCAGGCGCTCGGCAACCGCATCGGCCATGGCCACTCCGCTTTTGTCGGCGATCCAGGACCAGATGTCCAACATGTCGTCACGAGCCCGGCTGGAATAAACGACCATCTTGGCCATGGATCAAGGCTTGCCCGCACGTCTGCTGCGGCCTTCGGCCTTGATCGCTTTCAAATCCAGAGGGCGATAATCGCCGCTCTCGACACCTTCGCTCCACGCTATTTTCAGGCGCGTCAGATTATCGGCTGCGTGGTCCTGTTCCTCCAGCAGGCGCAAGGCCTCCTCGACGACTTCGCTCGAAGAGCGATAGTGTCCCGATTCGACCTTGGATTTGACAAACTCGGCCAGATCGTCCGTCAGCGAAACATGGATGTCCATCGACAGCTCCTTCCCTCCAATGATGAAAGCAGTCAGGGATTTTTACAAGCGATTTCGAACTTCAAACCCGTCCCGCAAATTCCTTCACCAGGCCCTCATAGTCCTCCATCGGCGGGAAGGTTTCGTAGGAATGCACGGCCGGTGTCGTCGCCCAGGGCAGCTTTTCGGACGTATAGGTCTCGATGAAGGGCACGAACCATTGCGGGTCGTCGAGCATGGTCGGGCGGAGGTTGACGAACCAGTCCATGCCGACCGGCCTCGTAAACATCCAGCTCTTGCAATGCGGGCAGTGATAGTGGTGGGCGTCGTCGCCATGCAGGCCGCCGATCACCGGCGCACCTTGCGTCACCTCGAACCCTTCGGACGGGATCGCGGCAGACAGCGAAAAGGCGCTGGCGCTCATCTTCTGGCAGCCGGTGCAATGGCAGGCCATGGTCAGGATCGGCGGCGCGCTGATTTTTAGCCGCACCTGCCCGCAGCGGCATCCGCCTTCCATGGGAAGAGTGGGTTTGGGCATGTTTGTATCTCCATTTTGTCAACGCAACGGGGCGGCTACGGCATTTGATCACGCCGGGCGTTTCGGGATATCCAGGCCCCGCTGGACCGCTGGTCTTGCCAGCGCGCGCTCCAGCCATTCCGGCACGCGTTTCAGCTGATCGTATTCCACGAATTCGCCGGCGCCGTAGAAGCCGATCAGGTTGCGTACCCAGCCGAGCATGGCGATGTCGGCGATCGAATATTCGTCGCCCATCACCCAATCGCGGCCCTCGAGACGGGTCTCCAGCACGCGGATGATGCGGTGCGATTCCTTGGCATAACGGTCGCGCGGGCGCTTGTCCTCGATGTCCTTGCCGGCAAACTTGTGGAAGAAGCCGAGCTGGCCGAACATCGGCCCGACGCCAGCCATCTGGAACATCACCCACTCGATGGTCTCGTAGCGCCTGGCCGGATCCGGGGACATCAGCTTGCCGGTCTTTTCCGCCAGGTAGAGGAGGATCGCCCCCGACTCGAACAACGCCAGCGGCTTGCCGCCGGGGCCGTTGGGATCGAGGATCGCCGGGATCTTTCCGTTCGGGTTGAGCGACAGATATTCCGGCCCCCAGGTCTCATCGGCGCCGATATTGATGAAATGCGGCTCGTAGGGCAGGCCGATTTCTTCGAGCATGATCGAAACCTTCACGCCGTTCGGCGTCGGCGTCGAATAGAGCTGCAGAACGTCCGGGTTCTGGGCGGGCCATCTGGAGGTGATCGGGAAGGCGGAAAGGTCGGCCATATCGGGGTTCCTTGGGAGGCAGAGTTTTTGTTCCCGCGGAATATAGCCACCGGCGCGCGATGCGCCAGTGGCGATCTCATCGAAGTCAGCGGGCGCTGGCCGGGAAAGCCGGCAGCTTGCCGATATCGTCTGCGTCGTGCTGGACGACCAGCTTTGCGTTCAGCTGCTTGGCGATCCGGTTCATGCGCTCCATCGAGGCGAGGCTTTCGGCCCGGTCGATGTTGAAGGGCGGCACGCCGTTGTTTCCGATCTGCTCTTCGAAATGCACGACGTCACCGGAGAGCAGGACCGGTCCGCTCTGCGGCAGTTTGACGAGCAGCGCCGTCTCGCCCTTGGTGTGGCCAGGCATGGCGAGCATCGTGACGGAACCGTCGCCGAACACGTCGCGATCGCCGGAAACCGGGTCGATCTTTGCCTTGCCGTCCATCCAGGGCTGGACGAGCACCGGCATGACCCCGAAAGGCAGGGGATTTTCGTGCAGGCTTTCCCAGTCGCCGGCGCCGATCATCAGCGTCGCCTTTGCAAAGGTCGAGGCCTGGCCGAGATGGTCGAAATGGTTGTGGCTGATGCCGACGATGCCGATCTGATCCGGCTTGATGCCGATCTTTGCGAGCTGGGTCGGGATGTCGACGGAAAGCGATGGCGCGAGCGGCTGGCCGAGGTCCGGCGCCTTGCCGATCAGGGCCGCCGGCAGGCCGGTATCCCAGAGCAGGTAATCTGCACCGTGGCGGATCGCATAGCAGCTGTCGGTCAGGGTGCGGCTTTCGCCTTTATAAGCGAACGTATCGGAAAAGCTCGACAGGTCCTTGACCACGATCGAGCCGCAATCGAGCCGCCACAGTTCGAGATCGGCTGCGGCGCGAGCGGAGCCCGACAGGGTGAAGAGGGCGACGCCCGCGGCCAGAACGGAAGCGCCAAGGGTGGAAAGGGTGGCTAAGGTCTTCATCAAAAGTCTCCTGCGTTGAAGCCACGCCTTCTGCCTGCTTTCGACATCCCGTCAGGGCCGGATTTTTAACCGCTTGAGCCCGAAACGCTCACCTGAAGTGTTTTTCATCGTCGGTCCTGCGCTATACTGCGGCCATGAACCTGATCGTCACCCAGCGTCTTCCCGATCTTTCCCGCCGCCTGCTCGACCGTCTGCGCCCGATGGTGGCGGGGCGTCTCAAGCCCGGCATGAACGCCTATGCCGAGCAGCTGTTCATCTATTGCTGTTTCGACCGGGAGAAGGTGAAGGCGCTGGAGCTCGAAGATCCGATGATCGGCATCGTGCTCTACGGACAGAAGGAAATCTGGTTCGGCGACCGGACGCATGCCTTCCCGCCGGGCTCCGTCTTCGTCCTGCCGCGCAAGGTGCCGATGGATGTCGTCAACATTCCCGACGAGACGACCGGGTTCTACGTCGCACTGCGCCTCGACGTTCCGTCGCTGCCGGAAGGGATACCGCCGCTCTCGAGGGCGGAGCGGCTGAAGGGCGGCGAGTTGGGCAATTTCGGCGTGCCGCTCAGCGAAGGTCTGGTGGAGGCGCTCTGTCATGCGGCCACCACGATTGCCGACGGGGCCATCGGCGAAACGATCAAGCGGCTGCGGATGGCCGAGGTGCTGGCATTGCTCCGCCCGTTGCCGGAAGCGCGGCTGCTGTTCCGCCAGAGCCTTTCGGACGAGATCGCCTGGCTTATCGCCACTGCCCCTTCCGAACAGTGGAGCATAACCGAGGTCGCCGAACAGATCGGCATCGGGGCCTCGACGCTGCGGCGTCGCCTTTCCCTGGAGGGTGCCTCGTTCCGGGCCATCCTTCGGCGGGAGCGGCTGAAGGCAGGGCAGAACGCCATATCCTCGGGCGCCTCCAGCATCGCTGCAGCGGAGGCGGCCGGTTATGCCTCGCGGTCGCATTTCTCCCGCCGTTTCCGCGAGACTTTCGGCACCAGTCCGACCGGTCGGCCCTGATCCATCAAAAAATTGCTGCACCCTGTCGGCAGCCGCGCTAATCCTTCGTCTTCATTGAGAGAAGGAGCTACGCATGCTTTACGCCATCCTTTGCTACGCCCATGAGGAAACCGTCTTCGCCTGGTCCAAGGAGGAAGAGGATGCCGTCATGGCGAGGCTCATCGAGGTGCAGGCGCCTTACGCGCAGGCCGGCAAGCTCGGCCCGGTCGGACGGCTGATGCCCACGACCGCTGCGACGACCGTGCGAAAAGGCAAGGAAGAACCGCTGGTGCTCGACGGGCCGTTTGCGGAAACCAAGGAAGTGCTGCTCGGTTTCTACACGCTTGATGTCGAGACGCTGGAAGAGGCGGTCGCCTTTTCGAAGGCGCTTTCGGTCGTCAATCCCGGATCCAGTTCCTACGAAATCCGGCCCTTCTACGTCTTCCATCCCGGCGAAATCAAAAATAGCGAGACCAAGACATGACAGATATTGCCTGGATCGATCTTGCCCTGACGGCCGCCCGGCCGCAGGCGCTCGGCGCGCTCCTTCGCTACTTCCGCGATCTGGACATCGCGGAAGAGGCCTTCCAGGAGGCGTGCCTGCGCGCCATCAAGACCTGGCCGGACAAGGGCCCGCCGCGCGATCCGGCCGCCTGGCTGATCTTCGTTGGCCGCAACAGCGGCATCGACGTGGTCCGCAAGCGCTCCAAGAACGATCCATTGCCGGAGGAGGAAGCCTTCTCCGATCTGTCCGATGCCGAAGGTGACATGGCCGATCGGCTCGACAATTCCCATTACCGCGACGATATCCTGCGGCTGATGTTCATCTGCTGTCATCCGGACCTGCCGGCGACCCAGCAGATCGCGCTGGCGCTCAGGATCGTTTCCGGCCTCAGCGTCGCCCAGATCGCCCGCGCCTTCCTCGTCGGCGACAGCGCCATGGAGCAGCGCATCACCCGCGCCAAGGCGCGCGTCGCCAAGGCCGGCGTGCCGTTCGAGACGCCAGGGCCTTCGGAACGGACAGAGCGGCTCGGTATCGTCTCGTCGATGATCTATCTGGTCTTCAACGAGGGATATTCGGCCGGCATCACCAACGCCGACAGCGCTGCATTCTGCGACGAGGCGATCCGGCTTGCGCGCCTCCTGCTGCGGATCTTCCCGGCAGAGCCGGAGATCATGGGCCTATTGGCGCTGATGCTGCTGCAGCATTCGCGTGCCAGAACGCGCATCGACAAGGACGGCCAGATCGTGCTTCTCGAGGACCAGGACCGCAGCCGCTGGGACAGCAAGCTGATCAACGAGGCCCTGGCGCTGCTCGACAAGGCGATCCGGCACCGCAAGCCCGGCCCCTACCAGGTGCAGGCGGCGATCTCGGCGCTGCATGCTCGCGCCGCGACGCCGAAGGATACGGACTGGAAGGAGATCACCATGCTCTACGGTCTCCTGGAGCGCATCCAGCCGTCGCCGGTCGTCACCCTCAACAAGGCTGTCGCGGTCTCGAAGCTCGAAGGGCCGGAGGCGGCGCTCGACATGATCGCACCGCTTGCCGACAAGCTCGACGGCTATTTCTATTTCCACGGTGTCAAGGGCGGGCTGATGATGCAGGCCGGCCAACGGCGCGAAGCCCGCGTGGCCTTCGACCGGGCGATCGCGCTTGCCAATTCCGCCGCCGAATGCGCCCATATCCGCCAGCAGATCGATAAGCTGGGAGCGGTGACGCCGCTGGTGGAGTAGGGCGGGCAATCGCAGGCAGGGCTGCCCCTCATCCGGCTGCCGCCACCTTCTCCCCGCGCGCGGGGAGAAGGACGCAAGACGCGCCGGCCTGCCTCGATCATCGGCGACGAATGGGGCAAGTCCCCTCTCCCCGTTTTTACGGGGAGAGGGTTAGGGTGAGGGGCAACCGCAGATACAATGCCCCCGCTACCGCCTCGGCTGCCGTAACGTCATCTCCACGGCAATCGTGTCGCCTGCGGTAATTCCGGTCTTTTTCCGCACTGCGTCCTTCAAAGGCAGGAGATAGGTCTCGTCCTTCGGGAAGAGCGACGTGCAGAACGAGACCCCCGCTATGGTGGCGTCGACCGGGATTACGCCCCAGCCGTAGCTCACGAGTTTCGATAGCCGCCTGATCTCCTCCGCATGGTTCAGTGGGAGCGGTGCGAAGAAGAAAGGTGACGGGCCGCGCCAGTGGATGACCGTCGCCTCAAATATGAACTGGACCATTGCCCCTCCCGATGCCTGTCACCCGGTTCCGAAAATATTTGCTGCAGACCCTTAAAAAATTCCATGACACTTGTCGGATATCGTTCTCGTAACACGTCCTAGGTTCAACATCGGATGAGATGTTTCGTGAAACTCGAGGGAGACAGACGATGACCGCCAATACCGACAAGCACGCCTTGCAGATCGTCCGCGAGATGAACGTGCCGGCCGACAAGCTCTACAAGGCCTGGACCACGCCGGAACGCATGGGCGAATGGTTCTGCCCGCAGCCGTGGAAAGTAACCGAAGCCCGGATGGACGTCCGTGCAGGCGGATCGAGCTTCATCCTGATGGAAGGGCCGAACGGTGAGAAGATCCCCAATTATGGGATCTATCTGGAAGTGGTGCCGAACAAGAAACTGGTCTTCACCGACGCCTATACCAGCGCCTGGGTGCCGTCGGAAAAGCCGTTCATGACCGCGGTCGTCGAATTCGAGGACCTCGGCAACGGCCGCACGAAATATATCGCGACGGCCTATCACTGGACGGAGGAAGACAAGAATGCCCATCAGCAGATGGGCTTCGAGGAAGGCTGGGGTATCGTTGCCAGACAGCTCGAAGAGATCGCCAAGACGTTCTGAAGCACGAGTTGCCGCCCGGGTGAGGCTCGGGCGGCTTCGCCGGTCTCAAGGCGCTTTCGGGATTGATTCAGAAGGCTGCCGTAAGTCTTTGAAAACGGATTCGAACTTCGTTTGGCAATTCACCGGGTGCCGGGGCGCCGGGTCACTCGGGTACGGGGTTCCTCCGGTTCCTGCGCCTGGGGGATCAGCGCTTCCGGTATCGTCAGGCTCGAATAGACGCGGTTGCGGCCGTTCTTTTTTGCCATGTAGAGAAGCTGATCGGCGGCGTTGAGCTGGTTGCCGAAGGTCTCGCGCTCCTCCATTTCCATGACGCCGATGGAGATGGTCACCGATATGTCCTTGTCCTGCAGCGGGATGGTGGTGGTTTGGACGCGGCTGCGTACCTGTTCGCAGAAGGAATGAGCCTGGAAGGCGTTGGTGTCCTTCATGTAGATTGCGAACTCTTCGCCGCCGAGGCGGGCAGCGAGGTATCGCTTGTCGATGGTCATCTCCCTGAGGGTGCTGGCAAGACGCTTCAGCACCTGGTCGCCGGCCTCGTGGCCGTAGGTGTCGTTGACCGACTTGAAATGGTCGATGTCGAGGATGGCAACCGCGTCGTTTGGCGGTGCAGGCTCCAGGGGCGGGTTCTTTTCGAAGAAGAAGCGGCGGTTTGCGAGACCCGTCAGATGGTCTCGTTCCGCCAGATAACGCAGCCGCTTCAGCTGGGTCAGCGTTTCGACATTGTTGTCGATGCGGCATTGCAGCTCTTCCGGGACGAAGGGACGGTAGATGAAATCCGACGCTCCGGCTTTCAGGAAGCTTGCGGAGAGGCCGCGGTCGGTCGAAGACGAAACCCCGATAATGCGCAGCTCGTCCGATGGCCGGGTTGCGCGAATGCGCCTCGTCAGCTCGTGTCCGTCCATGTCGGGCATGTTGTAGTCGGTGATCACCAGTTCGATCGATGGATTGTCGGCAAGCATATCCAGGGCCTCCTTGCCGGAAAGGGCTTCGAGGACACGGAAGTTCTGCCGCTGCATGATCTCGACCAGACCGGAACGGGCCCATCTCGCGTCATCGACGACGAGTACGGAAAAGGCGTTGTTGGTCAGGATGCGGTTCACGGTCCTGACGACCGTATCGACCGTTCTGTTGTCGCTCTTGACGATATAGTCGATGATCTTCCGCTCGGTGTAGCGGATGGTGCCCTCCGTCTCGGAGGTTGCCGTGAAGACGATTGTCGGAACCGCGTATTCGGCCAGCAGGGCAAGGATCTCGCCGTTTGGCGCATCGGGCAGGTTGAGGCCGGTCACGGCCAGGGTGAATTTCTGCCCCGCCAGCAGCATGCGAGCTTGAGCCAGGCTCGCACAGCAAAAGGTCCTGCCGGCCGTCTCCCGCTCGAGCCGCTGTCGCAGCAATGCCGAAAGGGCGGCGGAATCCTCGACGATAAGGATGTCATTCGACGATTGCAGGTTCGGAACGTCCGAGTCCGGCCGATTTCCGGTGCCGTCATTCATTCGATTTACCTAAACGCTGTTCCTGTTGGCCGGGGAGAATATGCCCGATGGATTACCATTCTCTTAGAATCTAAACCTATGTTTGCGTCCAAAATCTCGTAGTCCCGTTTCGGTTGCCAAGTCATGGGGCCGGCGACGCCGGTCGGCCCCGGCACCTATCCATTCCATCGAACGATGCCTTCGAAAGAATAGCATTTGCGTCAAAGGTGCCTGATAACTATCTGACGGGCATCAACGAATGGATTTCTTCAAGATGGAACTCGGACTTCATACCTTTGGCGATGTCGATGCCGCAGCACTGGACAAGGGCGCGGAAGGCGCAAGGCGGACCAAGGATCTGCTGGAGGAGATCGCGCTTGCCGATCAGGTGGGGCTCGACGTGTTCGGGCTGGGCGAACACCATCGCCCGGACTACGTAATCTCGTCGCCCTCGACCGTGCTTGCCGCGGCCGCCGCGATCACCAAGAATATCCGGCTGACCAGCGCCGTCTCGGTGCTCTCGTCCGACGATCCGGTGCGGGTCTTCCAGCAGTTTTCGACCGTCGATCTCATTTCGAATGGGCGGGCGGAGATCATGGCGGGCCGCGGCTCGTTCATCGAATCCTATCCGCTGTTCGGCTACGACCTCGGCGACTATGACGAGCTGTTTTCCGAAAAGCTCGACCTGCTGCTCGCCATCCGCGATCAGGAGATCGTCACCTGGCAGGGTGAGAAGCGCGCGCCGATCAACGGCCGCGGCGTCTATCCACGCCCGCTGCAGAAGGAACTGCCGATCTGGATCGCCGTCGGCGGCACGCCGCAATCAGTGGCGCGGGCAGGGGCCATGGGCCTGCCGCTCGCGGTCGCCATCATTGGCGGCGAATATCCGCGCTTCGCCCCCTTCTTCAACCTCTACCGGGAGGCCGCCCGCCGCGCCGGTCAGGATCCGGTCAAGCTGAAGACCAGCATCAACGTGCATGGTTTCATCGCCGATACGACCGAGGCCGCTGCCGACCAGTTCTACGGCCCGCAGGCGGAGGTGATGAACCGCATCGGCCGCGAACGCGGCTGGGGGCCGACCAACCGGGCGCATTTCGACGAGGCGCGCTCGACGCTGGGCAATCTCTTCCTCGGGGAGCCGGAGCTGGTGGCCGAAAAGATCATCGCCGCCCACAAGGTGTTCGGCATGGATCGGTTCCTGCTGCAGATGGCGATCGGTCCGATGCCGCACGCCCAGGTGATGCGCGGCATCGAGCTCTACGGCACGAAAGTCGCCCCGCTGGTCAGAAAAGAACTGGGGTCGTCAGAAAAGAATTGACGGGCTCGGCCGATGGCGCGAAACCGGCGCCGAGTTTGAACGTATTGGGACGTAAAGCAGACCATGGTTATTTCCACCGAAGACGAACTGGCCAAGCTGAAGGATATCGGCAGGCTTTGCGCGCAGGCGATGGAGACCATGGCAAAGGCGCTGGAACCGGGCATCACTACCCGCGAACTCGACGCGATCGGCCGCAAGTTCCTGGAGGACAATGGTGCACAATCGGCGCCGGAGACCTGCTACCAGTTTCCGGGCGCCACCTGCATCAGCGTCAACGAGGAAGTCGCCCATGGCATTCCGGGCGACCGGGTGATCCAGGCGGGCGACCTCGTCAATATCGACGTGTCGGCGGTCAAGGACGGTTTTTTCGGCGATACGGGCTCCTCCTACGCCGTGCCGCCGGTGAAGCGCGAGATCGAAAAACTCTGCCGCGACGGCCGCCGGGCGCTATGGACCGGGCTGCAGCAGGTCAAGGCCGGCAAGCCGCTTTCCGGTATCGGCAATGCAATCGGAAACTTCGCCAAGAAGAACCGCTATACGCTGATCACCAATCTTTCGAGCCACGGCATCGGCCTGACGCTGCATGACGAGCCGAAGGAAATCCCCACCTGGCCGGATCGCCACGAGACGCGCTCGATGGAAGACGGGCTGGTGTTTACCATCGAGCCGTTCCTGTCACTCGGCGCCAACTGGGCCGAGGACGGCAGCAATGGCGATCCCTGGACGCTCTACAGCGACCCCAAGGCACCCACCGTGCAATATGAGCATACGATCGTCGCGACCCGTAACGGACCGCTGATCCTGACGCTTGCAGATTGAGGGAAGACCTGCCGTCGCGGCAGGTCGGTCAGTTGTGCTTGTTGGCGCCCGACACGGCATCGACGCGACGATAGAAGGCGTCGGTACGCTCCGTCTGAAGGTTTCCCAGCATCTGGCGCGCATAGACGCGGGACGCACTCTGCAGCAATTGCGCGAAAGCGGCGTAACCGACAGCGTCGGCCTGGCGAAGCTGGGCGATCAACGGATCGACAAGCACTTCGGATAGGGTCAGGTCATGTTCCATGCGCATGCCTCCGCGCCCCGATGGCGATGGCTCAGAGATTGGCTTGCTTTCATGTCAGCAGCAAGACGGTTTCGGTCATGCACTGCACCAAATCGTCGCGGCACATGCACGATCGCTTGTGTACCGATCCATCACTCCGGTGCATCGCTGCAATGAAAATTCCTTATTTGCCGCGACCGGGCGCGGCTGCGATAACCGTGCCATGCTGCAGATCAATACGAGTTATTCGCACCGCCCCCTGTTGATCGGCTTTGCCGGCGCCATCGCCATGGCGGCGGCGATGGGTTTCGGGCGTTTCTTCTACACGCCGATCCTGCCCGGCATGATGACCGGCATTCCGCTTTCGGCGGCCGATGCGGGGTATATCGCGGCGGGCAATTTCGCCGGTTATCTCGCCGGCGCCATTCTCTCCGCCTATGGCTGGGCGGCGGGGCGCGAGCGCAATGTGGCGCTCGGCGGGCTTCTGGCGACCGCGATCCTGCTTGCCGCCATGGCCGCGACCGACTCCGTCGTCGCCTTTATCGTCATCCGGTTTCTGGCAGGCCTTGCGAGCGCGCTTGCGATGATCTTCACCTCGTCGATCGTGCTGCCCTATGCGGTCGGCCGCGACAATGTGAACGTCCTGCATTTCGGCGGCGTCGGGCTTGGCATCGCGCTCTCTTCGGCGCTGGTCTTCGTCGTCAATACGATGGTCGGCGATGGCGCGCACGGCTGGCGGACGAACTGGCTCGCCGGCGCGGCGATCGTGCTCGTCGTGCTCGCCGTTGTCGCGTGGATCCTGCCGAAACAGGCGATCGGCACCGGCGCGGCGGTCGAACCGCCGCTTAAATGGCGCAGGCCGCTCGTGCTGCTCACTGCCTCCTATGGACTGTTCGGCTTCGGCTACGTGATCACCGCGACCTTCCTCGTCACCATCGCGCGGATGGGGAATGCCGGCCCGGTCGTCGAATTCCTCGCCTGGTTCCTGACCGGCTCGGCGGCCGCCGTTTCACTCCTGCTCTGGCGGCCGGTGGTCAACCGCTTCGGGCTCGGCAAAACCTATGCCACGGCGCTCGGCCTGCAGATGGTCGGGGTGCTCGGTTCGGTCATGCTGCCGCCGACGGCGGGTGCGCTTGTCGGCGGGCTGCTGCTCGGCGTCACCTTCATGGTGATCACCGCCTACGGGCTGCAGATCGGCCGGAAGCTCTCGCCGGAAAGCCCGCGCCGGGCACTCGCCTCCGCCACCGCCGCCTTCGGCACCGGCCAGATCATCGGCCCGCTGGTCGCCGGCTGGATCGCTCAAGGGAGCGGCAGTTTCGTCGCCCCGACGCTTCTTGCGGCGGCGGCCCTTGTCGTGTGCGTCCTGCTCGCACTCCCGGTTGCGCGCAGCGCTTCCTAATAATCCCGTGGTTACAATTGCGTAACAAAATGACGGGGCCATTGCCGCTCCCTTGGAACTGCCTTAGTTTCCGGCTCAACAGTCTTTTCCGACATCCCGCCGACTCGAACTCAGGAAAGCCAAAGCTCCGTGTTCCACTCCTTCTTTCCCCGGCCGAAACTGTTCGCACTTTCGGGCGTCGTTTGGGCCATTGTTACCATCCTGGCCTGGTATTTCGTCTTCGACGGTCTTGGCGCATCCTTCGGATATGTGATGCCGGAGCGGGAACCTTACGATCTTTCCTATTTCCTGGTGCCTGCGAACCTTTGGTTCTATGCGTATTTCGCAGTCTGCCTATTGCTGTTCGGGGGCACCTGGAGCGTGATTGCCCATGACCATCCCTGGAAGCGCTGGTCGGTCTGGGGCTCGCTGCTGATCATCGCGGTGACCTATTTCGGGGTGCAGGTTTCGGTGGTGATCAACAATTGGCGCCGGCCGTTCGGCGATCTGCTGCAGAATGCCCTTTCGAAACAGCCCGGCATTACCGCCTGGAATTTCTACGATCTTCAGATCGTCTTCGCCCAGATCGTCTTCCTCAGCATGGCGGTCTCGATCCTGACGGACTTTTTCACCAGCCACTACATCTTCCGCTGGCGCACGGCGATGAACGACTTCTACATGTCGAAATGGGAAAAGCTGCGCCACATCGAAGGCGCCTCCCAGCGCGTCCAGGAAGATACGATGCGGTTTTCCGCAACGCTCGAGGGCCTCGGCATCAACCTGATCAATGCGGTGATGACGCTGGTCGTCTTCCTGCCGATCCTGTTCGCGCTGTCCGGTTACGTCTCCGAGCTTCCGTTCATCGGCGAGGTGCCGCATGCGCTGTTCTGGCTCGCCATCTTCTGGTCGGCGTTCGGCACCGTTCTTCTGGCGACGGTCGGCATCAAGCTGCCGGGGCTGAATTTCCGCAACCAGCGCGTCGAGGCGGCCTATCGCAAGGAACTGGTCTATGGCGAGGACCATGCCGACCGCGCACGGCCGGCGACCATCAACGAGCTCTACAGCAACGTGCGGAGGAACTATTTCCGCATGTACTTCCATTACCTCTATTTCAACGTGGCGCGTTATTTCTACATCCAGGCCGACGCCGTCTTCCTGCTGCTGATGCTGGTGCCGACCATCGTCGCGGGCAAGATAACCTATGGTATCTACCAGCAGATCGCCACCGCCTTCGGCCAGGTGAGCAACTCGTTCCAGTACCTCGTCACATCCTGGACGACGATCATCGAACTGCTCTCCATCCACAAGCGCCTCAAGGCTTTCGAAGCGGCGATCGACGACCAGCCGCTGCCGACCATCGACCAGCATTACCTTGAGCGCGAAGCCGAAGCCGGCGAGATCGCGGCCGACCGGCCGTATTGATTTCGTCCGCAGGTTTTTAGAACAGCATTTTGGGCCGCGCCGGACGTCACTCCGGCGCGGTTTTGGTCTGGGATTGGGGCAGGCGGTATCGAGTATGTGGGAGGTAGGCGATTTGTGCCTGCCCCGGCTGCTTCTTTGCGGTCTTCAGAGGATTTCCGAGCCCTCGTCACCCGCCTTGGCAACCATCACCGGAAACCGGGGTCCGAAAACCTTGGAGGAGAGTGCCGGTTCGCGAACCCGGTTTCCCATCCGATGACAGGTTGATTATGGGATGGTTTTGGATAAGCGAGGACGGACGGGGACGTGGATGTCCGCAAGGTATTGATGCGGTTGAGGCTTTTTTCATGGGCAGGGGAATCGTCACCGGTTTCGAGCAGGGGAGACGCGCAAAAAGAGTCTTTCGCGCCGCTGACGCAGCGCGGCTGGATTCCTGTGACATGCACAGGAATGAGGGAGATAGGGGAGCTGTCCGCGATTATCTGCAACGCCTCAGACCTGGGTTCCTCTTTGCAAAAGGAACCTCGAAACTAGCTTCCGAAGACACATCGGATTTGGAGTGAAGGCTTGGGCCTAAACCACCCTCATTCCTGTGCTTGTCACAGGAATCCAGCAGCCGCGCGTCTGCGCGGCGGGGACTCTGCCCCAACGACTTCATAACGAATGCAGATGCGAGGCGATGTCCTCCCAATCCGGATTGCGTTCCTCGATCAGATTGAGTTTCCATTTCCGCGGCCATTTCTTCATCGTCTTCTCGCGGGTGATCGCGTCGACAAGGAGGTCGTATTCCTCGAACCAGACGAGCGTCTTGACCGCGTATTTCGACGTGAAGCCGGGTGTGAGTTCGTTCTGGTGTTCGTAAAGGCGGCCGGGGAGATCGCGCGTCACGCCGATATACAGCGTACCATTGCGTTTAGAGGCGAGAATGTAGACGTAACCCTTCATGGTTGAAGTGTGGCGCCGG